>DASZJE010000144.1:0-70681 GCA_035948445.1 Trebonia sp.
GATGCGGTCGGCCGATGCGGTCGGCCGATGCGGTCGGCTGGTGAGCCAAGTGCGCGTTTGGGCTCACTCTTGCCGGCCCAAACACGCATTCGGCTCGCCGGCTGGCTGCAGCCAGGAGACTGCAGCCAGGAGACTGCAGCCAGCCGGCGGCAAACGCGGCAACGCCGCACGAGCGGGGTTGAAAGTCTCGGGGATGCCGAACGGACCGCCGCCTCGCCAGGAACCCGGAGAAATCCCGGGCGACAGGCGGAGCAACGGTCCGTTCGAAATTACCTATTTGTTGACTTTTGGACTTTGACCTTGGCTACCGGTTGTAGGCGCCGAAGTCGTAGTCCTCAAGCGGAACCGCCTCGCCCGAGCCCTGCTGGCCGAAGGCGTAGCCGTCCGCCTCCTGGTACGTGGTGGCCGGGAAGGCGGAGGAGCGCGCGTCGTCGGTCGGCTCGACCCGGATGTTCCGGTACACCGGCATGCCGGTGCCCGCCGGGATGAGCTTGCCGATGATCACGTTCTCCTTGAGGCCGAGGAGCGAGTCCGACTTGGCGTGGATCGCCGCGTCGGTCAGCACCCGCGTGGTCTCCTGGAAGGAGGCCGCCGACAGCCACGACTCGGTGGCCAGCGACGCCTTGGTGATGCCCATCAGCACCGGTCGGCCAGAGGCCGGGGTGCCGCCGTCGTTCACCACCGCGCGGTTCATGTTCTCGAACTTCGGCCGCTCCACCAGCTCGCCCGGGAGCAGGTCGGCGTCCCCGGACTCGAGGACGTTCACCCGCTTGAGCATCTGCCGGATGATGATCTCGATGTGCTTGTCGTGGATCGACACGCCCTGCGACCGGTACACGTTCTGCACCTCGGCCACCAGGTGCTTCTGCACCTCGCGGGAGCCGAGGATGCGCAGCACCTCGTGCGGGTTCACCGCGCCCGCGATCAGCTGGTCGCCCACGGCGACGTGACCGCCGTCGGAAACCAGCAGCCGGGAGCGCATCGGGACCTGGTAGGGGACCTCTTCGGCGCCATCGTCGGGGACGACGATGATCTTCCTGGTCTTCTCGGTCTCCTCGATCTTCACCCGTCCGGCGACCTCGCTGATCGGGGCCATTCCCTTGGGGATACGGGCCTCGAACAGCTCGGTGATGCGCGGCAGGCCGTGCGTGATGTCAGCGCCCGCCACACCACCGGTGTGGAAGGTACGCATCGTCAGCTGGGTGCCGGGCTCGCCGATGGACTGCGCCGCGATGATGCCGACCGCCTCGCCCACGTCCACCAGCTTGCCTGCGGCAAGCGAGCGGCCGTAGCACTTGGCGCAGACGCCGACCTTGGCCTCGCACACCAGGACGTTGTGCGTCCTGATGGTGTCGATGCCCGCGTTGACGAAGGCGTCGATCATCTGATCGGTCGTGTCCTCGCCAATGCGGCCGAGCACGGTGCCGTCAGCCGCGACGACATCCTCGGCCAGGCTGCGCCCGGTGCCGGTGTTCTCGATGTTGTCCAGCTTGCGGAGGGTGCCGTCGGCGCCCTTGCTCGCTATCTGCATCGGGAACCGGCGCTCGGTGCCGCAGTCCAGCTCGCGGACGATGACGTCCTGCGCCACGTCCACCAGACGGCGGGTGAGGTACCCGGAGTCGGCGGTGCGGAGCGCGGTGTCGGCCAGGCCCTTGCGAGCACCGTGGGTCGAGATGAAGTACTCGAGCACGGTCAGGCCCTCGCGGAAGGAGGACTTGATCGGGCGCGGGATCGTCTCGCCCTTGGGGTTCGACACCAGGCCACGCATGCCGGCGATCTGCCTGACCTGCATGGGGTTGCCACGGGCACCGGAGTTGACCATCATCCAGACCGGGTTGTTGGCCGGGAAGGCGTTCTCCATGTCCTGGGCAACCTCGGCGGTCGCGTGCGTCCAGATCTCGATGAGCTCCTGACGGCGCTCGTCGTCGGTGATCAGGCCGCGCTCGTACTCGCGATGCACCTTGTCGGAGCGGCGCTCGTAGTTCTCCAGGATCTGGGCCTTGTTCGGCGGGGCGACGACGTCCTCGATGCCGATCGTCACGCCGGCCCTGGTGGCCCAGTGGAAGCCGGCGTCCTTCAGGTTGTCCAGGGCCTGGGCGACCTGGACCTTCGGGTACGTCTCGGCGAGCGAGTTGACGATGACGGATAGCTGCTTCTTGCCGACGCCGTAGTTGACGAACGGGAAGTCCTGCGGCAGCGCCTCGTTGAAGATGCACCGGCCGAGGGTGGTCTCCACCCGCAGCGTCTGGCCGGGCTCCCAGTCCTCGGGGGTTTCATACCCCTTGGGCGGGACCACGTTCTCCAGCCGGATCTTGATCTGCGCCTGCAGTTCGAGCTCGTTCTTGTCGAAGGCCATGAGAGCCTCGGCAAGGTTCGAGAACGACCGTCCGGTGCCGGCCACGCCTTCATCGAGCCGCGTCAGGCAGTAAATCCCGATCACCATGTCCTGGGTAGGCATGGTCACCGGCTTGCCGTCGGCGGGCTTGAGGATGTTGTTCGTGGACAGCATCAGGATCCGGGCCTCTGCCTGCGCCTCAGCGGACAGCGGCAGGTGCACGGCCATCTGGTCACCGTCGAAGTCCGCGTTGAACGCGGTGCAGACGAGCGGGTGGATCTGGATGGCCTTGCCCTCGACCAACTGGGGCTCGAAGGCCTGGATGCCGAGGCGGTGCAGCGTGGGCGCGCGGTTCAGCAGAACCGGGTGCTCGGTGATGACCTCTTCGAGCACATCCCAAACGACGGGGCGCGCTCGCTCGACCATCCGCTTCGCGGACTTGATGTTCTGCGCGTGGTTGAGGTCAACCAGGCGCTTCATCACGAACGGCTTGAACAGCTCCAGCGCCATCTGCTTGGGCAGGCCGCACTGGTGGAGCTTGAGCTGCGGGCCGACGACGATGACGGACCGGCCGGAGTAGTCCACTCGCTTGCCAAGAAGGTTCTGGCGGAACCTTCCCTGCTTGCCCTTCAGCATGTCGGAGAGGGACTTCAGCGGGCGGTTGCCGGGACCCGTGACCGGGCGACCGCGGCGGCCGTTGTCGAACAGGCTGTCCACAGCCTCCTGAAGCATGCGCTTCTCGTTGTTCACGATGATCTCGGGGGCGCCGAGGTCAAGGAGACGCTTGAGCCGGTTGTTCCGGTTGATCACGCGCCGGTACAGGTCGTTCAGGTCGGACGTCGCGAACCGGCCGCCGTCGAGCTGGACCATCGGCCGCAGGTCCGGCGGGATCACCGGAATGCAGTCGAGGACCATGCCCATGGGGCTGTTGCGGGTGTTGAGGAACGCGGACACGACCTTGAGCCGCTTCAGCGCCCGGGCCTTCTTCTGGCCCTTGCCGGTGCGGATCGTCTCGCGCAGGTCGGCCGCCTCGGCGTCGAGGTCGAAGGTCGCGAGCCGGTCCTGGATGGCCTGGGCGCCCATGCCGCCGCGGAAGTACCGGCCGAACCGGTCCCGCATGTCACGGTAGAGAACCTCATCGCCCTCCAGGTCCTGGACCTTCAGGCCCTTGAACCGGGACCACACCTCGTCGACCCGGTCGATCTCCTTGCCGGCCCGATCGCGGATCTGCTTCATCTCGCGGTCCGCGGACTCACGCAGCTTGCGCCGTACGTCGCTCTTGGCGCCCTGCGCCTCCAGCTCCGCCAGGTCCCCCTCGAGCTTCTTCTGCCGGGTCTCGATGTCGTTGTCCCGGCGCTGCTCGAGCTGCGTTCGCTCGACGGTGATCCTCGCCTCCAGGGACGGCAGGTCCCGCTGGCGAGCCTCTTCGTCGACGTACGTGATCATGTACGCGGCGAAGTAGATGACCTTCTCCAGGTCCTTCGGGGCGAGGTCCAGCAGGTAACCCAGCCGGGACGGAACGCCCTTGAAGTACCAGATGTGCGTGACCGGGGCAGCCAGTTCGATGTGGCCCATCCGCTCACGGCGCACCTTAGCCCGGGTCACCTCGACGCCACAGCGCTCGCAGATGATGCCCTTGAACCGGACGCGCTTGTACTTTCCGCAGTAGCACTCCCAGTCCCGGGTGGGGCCGAAGATCTTCTCGCAGAAGAGCCCGTCCTTTTCCGGCTTGAGCGTGCGGTAGTTGATCGTCTCCGGCTTCTTTACCTCGCCGTGCGACCACTGCCGGATGTCTTCGGCGGTGGCGAGACCGATGCGGAGATCGTCGAAGAAGTTGACGTCTAGCACTGAGTATCTCCCCCTATCGGTTCAGACTTCTTCGACGCTGCTCGGCTCACGCCGCGACAGGTCGATGCCGAGTTCTTCCGCGGCGCGGAAGACGTCCTCGTCGGTGTCGCGCATCTCGATCGCGGCACCGTCGCTGGAGAGGACCTCCACATTGAGGCAGAGCGACTGCATCTCCTTGATGAGCACCTTGAAGGACTCGGGGATGCCCGGTTCTGGGACGTTCTCGCCCTTGACGATGGCCTCGTACACCTTTACGCGACCGAGGACGTCGTCGGACTTGATCGTCAGCAGCTCCTGCAGCGCATAGGCGGCACCGTAGGCCTCGAGGGCCCACACCTCCATCTCACCGAAGCGCTGACCGCCGAACTGCGCCTTACCACCGAGCGGCTGCTGGGTGATCATCGAGTACGGGCCGGTGCTGCGGGCGTGGATCTTGTCGTCCACGAGGTGCAGCAGCTTGAGGATGTAGATGTAGCCGACTGAGATGGGCTGCTTGAACGGCTCGCCGGTGCGGCCATCGAACAGCATGGTCTTCCCGCTGGAGCCGATCATCTGGTCGCCGTCACGGTTCGGCAGCGTGGAGCCGAGCAGGCCGGTGATCTCCTCCTCGCGTGCACCGTCGAAGACCGGGGTGGCGACGTTGGTGCCCGGCTCGGACTCGTCCGCGCCGATGGCCCGGAGGCGGTCCTTCCAGTCTTCGTCGTCGCCCTCGACCTTCCAGCCCGCCTTGGCCACCCACCCGAGGTGGGTTTCCAGGACCTGGCCGACGTTCATCCGGCCGGGGACGCCCAGCGGGTTGAGGACGATGTCGACCGGAGTCCCGTCGGCGAGGAACGGCATGTCCTCGACCGGCAGGATCTTGGAGATGACGCCCTTGTTGCCGTGCCGTCCGGCGAGCTTGTCGCCGTCGGTGATCTTGCGCTTCTGCGCCACGTAGACGCGGACTAGCTCGTTCACGCCCGGGGGCAGCTCGTCGCCGTCTTCCCGCGTGAACACGCGGACGCCGATGACCTTGCCCTCTTCGCCGTGCGGCACCTTGAGCGACGTGTCACGGACTTCGCGGGCCTTCTCGCCGAAGATCGCCCGTAGCAGGCGCTCCTCCGGGGTGAGCTCGGTCTCGCCCTTGGGCGTGACCTTGCCGACCAGGATGTCACCGTTGACGACCTCGGCGCCGATGCGGATGATGCCGCGCTCGTCCAGGTCGGCGAGCACCTCGTCGGAGACGTTCGGGATGTCCCGGGTGATCTCCTCCGGGCCCAGCTTGGTGTCTCGGGCGTCGACCTCGTGCTCCTCGATGTGGATTGAGGAGAGGACGTCGTCCTGGACCAGTCGCTGGGAGAGGATGATCGCGTCTTCGTAGTTGTGGCCTTCCCACGGCATGAACGCCACGAGGAGATTCTTGCCGAGGGCCATCTCCCCCTCGTCGGTGCAGGGGCCGTCGGCGAGGACCTGACGCTCCTCGACCCGCTGCCCTTCCTCGACGATGGGCTTCTGGTTGAAGCAGGTGCCCTGGTTCGACCGGCGGAACTTCTGCACGTGGTACGTGGTCCGCGTGCCGTCGTCGTTCGCGACGGTCACGTAGTCCGCGCAGCTCTCCTCGACGACACCGGCCTTCGCGGCCAGGATCACGTCGCCGGCGTCGGTCGCGGCACGGTACTCCATGCCGGTACCGACCAGCGGCGACTCCGAGCGCAGCAGCGGCACGCTCTGGCGCTGCATGTTCGAGCCCATCAGGGCCCGGTTGGCGTCGTCGTGCTCGAGGAACGGGATCATGGCGGTGGCCACGGACACCATCTGACGCGCGGACACGTCCATGTAGTCGACCTCGTCCGGCGGGATCTGGTCGACCTCGCCGCCCTTGCGGCGGACGAGCACCCGGTCGGTGGTGAAGTTGCCCTCGTCGTCGATCGGCGTGTTGGCCTGCGCGATGACGTGCCGGTCTTCCTCGTCGGCGGTGACGTAGTCGATCTGGTCGGTGACCTTGCCCTCGACGACCTTGCGATACGGCGTCTCGATGAAGCCGAACGCGTTCAGGCGGGCGTAGCTCGACAGGGAGCCGATGAGGCCGATGTTCGGGCCTTCAGGGGTCTCGATCGGGCACATCCGGCCGTAGTGGGACGGGTGGACGTCACGGACCTCGAACCCGGCGCGTTCGCGGCTGAGGCCGCCCGGGCCGAGGGCGTTCAGGCGGCGCTTGTGGGTCAGGCCGGCCAGGGGGTTGGTCTGGTCCATGAACTGGGACAGCTGGCTGGTGCCGAAGAACTCCTTGATGGAGGCGACGACCGGCCGGATGTTGATCAGGGTCTGCGGCGTGATCGCCTCGACGTCCTGGGTCGTCATCCGCTCCCGTACGACGCGCTCCATGCGGGCGAGGCCAAGCCGGACCTGGTTCTGGATCAGCTCGCCGACCGAACGGATCCGCCGGTTGCCGAAGTGGTCGATGTCATCGACCTCCAGGACGATGCCGGCCCCGCTGTCGGCGCGGGCGAAATCGTCCTCTCCGGCGTGCAGCCGGACCAGGTACTCGATCGTGGAGACGATGTCTTCCTCGGTCAGCGTGCCCAGGTGGATGTCGTTTTCGAGGCCGAGCTTCCTGTTGACCTTGTAGCGGCCCACCTTAGCCAGGTCGTACCGCTTCGGGTTGAAGTACAGGTTGTCGAGCAGCGCCTGCGCGGACTCGCGCGTCGGCGGCTCGCCCGGGCGCAGCTTGCGGTAGATGTCGAGCAGCGCGTCGTCCTGGCCGGCCGTATGGTCCTTCTCAAGGGTGGCCCGCATCGACTCGTAGTTCCCGAACCGCTCCAGGATCCTGGCGTCGTCCCAGCCCAGGGCCTTCAGCAGGACCGTGACGCTCTGCTTGCGCTTACGGTCGATGCGCACGCCGACACTGTCCCGCTTGTCGATCTCGAACTCAAGCCAGGCACCGCGGCTCGGAATCACCTTGCACGAGTAGATGTCCTTGTCGCTGGTCTTGTCCACCTGGCGGTCGAAGTACACCCCTGGCGAACGGACAAGCTGACTGACAACGACCCGCTCGGTGCCGTTGATAATGAACGTGCCCTTGTTCGACATGAGCGGGAAGTCGCCCATGAACACCGTCTGGCTCTTGATCTCGCCGGTGGTGTTATTGATGAACTCCGCCGTCACGAACATCGGGGCGGAGTAGGTCATGTCCTTGTCTTTGCACTCCTCAGCGGAGTACTTTGGCGGCTCGAACCGGTGGTCTCGGAACGAGAGAGACATCGTCCCCGAGAAGTCCTCAATCGGACTGATCTCCTCGAAAATCTCTTCGAGGCCAGACTGGTCGGCGATGTCCTTACGTCCCGCCTCCTTGGCGGCCTGAACACGTGCCTTCCACTTGTCGTTGCCAAGCAGCCAGTCGAACGACTCGGTCTGCAAGGCCAGCAGATCAGGAACCTTTAGGGGCTCATTGATCCGCGCGAAGGACACGCGGCGTGGACCAAGATTCGTGGCGGAGGCGCTGCGCGATGCTGCCAACAGGGGTCCTTCCGAACTTGTCGCGGTTGCGATCCTCGCACGCACGCCAATCGCCCCGCGGCAGGAAACCCGCTGGAGTGGAGAGGGAGATACCGGGAGACGTTTAGAGTGCAGCGCAAATGGTCAGTGTAGCCAAAGACTGCACTGCTGTCAACGCCACTCGCCGTGGAGAGCCCTGTATGTTGTTCACCTTGCTCCGCAGCATCCCCTGTCAGAGGCGAAACGTCAAGCCGAGAACGCCCGGTTTTGGCGGGTTTCAAGCGTGATCGATCCCACACGTGCGTGGAGGTGTAAGCAACAACACGACGGGGTATCCAATCTATTCCCCGTTTGCCCTCCTCCCCCTCCTCCGCCTATGGCCCGGCTCCCGTCCACGGCCTCTCATCCACGAAAATGGCGAAGGCGCCGCCCGGGGAGTGACCGGGCGGCGCCTTCGCTGATACAGCCGGGGTCGTCCCCCGGCCAGCACCGGTATTACTTCACCGTGACGGTGGCGCCGGCGCCCTCGAGGGCGGCCTTGGCCTTCTCCGCGGCTTCCTTGTTGACCTTCTCCAGGACCGGCTTCGGCGCGCCGTCCACCAGGTCCTTGGCCTCCTTCAGGCCCAGGCTGGTCAGCGTGCGCACCTCCTTGATGACCTGGATCTTCTTGTCACCGGCGGCATCGAGGATGACGTCGAACTCGTCCTGCTCCTCCTCCGCCGGCGCCTCGGCACCCGCGCCGCCCGCCGGGGCGGCAATGCCGGCGACCGCGACCGGGGCGGCCGCCTTGACGTCGAACGCGTCCTCGAACGCCTTCACGAACTCGGACAGCTCAAGGAGGGTCATCTCCTTGAACGCGTCGAGCAGTTCACCGCTGCTGATCTTCGCCATAATCTTCTCCCTTAGTTCCTTAGTCCTGGGTGGTCTCTGCTGCTTCGGCGGGCGCGTCCGCCTCAGGCGCGTCCGCCTCAGGCGCGGCGGCCTCAGGCGCGGCCTCGGCCGGGGCGCCGGCCTCGACCTTGGCGCGCAGGGCGTCGGCGAGCAAGGCGAACTGCGTGAGCGGCGCGTTGAACGTCCCGGCCGCCCGGGCCATCGACGCCTTCATCCCGCCGGCCAGCTTGGCCAGCAGCACCTCGCGCGGCTCGAGGTCGGCCAGCTTGCTGACCTCGGCCGCGGACAGCGCCTTGCCGTCGAGCACGCCGCCCTTGATCACGAGCAGCGGGTTCGCCTTGGCGAAGTCCAGCAGACCCTTGGCGGCCTGGGCGACATCCCCGTCAACGAAAGCGATCGCGGACGGTCCGGACAGCAGCGGCGTGAGCGCCTCGCCCACGCCTGCCTCGTTCGCCGCGACCTTGGTGAGCGTGTTCTTCACCACGGAGAACGTGGCGTTGCCCTTGAGCGAGCCACGCAGCTCCGACAACTGGGCCACGGTGAGCCCGCGGTACTCGGTCAGCACCGCGCCGCTGGAGTCCCGGAACCTGCCGGTGAGCTCCTCGATGACGGCGGTCTTCTCAGCGTTTGCCATGAGCCTCCTTTCTGTGGTCTCCGGGGGGAGGACCCCCGTACCCCCCGGCTGCACGCCCATGGCAAAAGTCGCCATCTATCGGGCGCGCGTGCGCCGGTTGCTTCCCCGAAGACGCAAAAACGCCCCGGCGCCAGGCGCTCGGGGCGGCGAACCCGGACTCGGCGCGCTTTCGAGCACGTCCGCGGGTTGGAGCTCACGGTCACCTGCGCGGGATGTCCGTCCGTTAAACGGAACCTTTGGCGCGGCTTTGCGGCCACGCATCCAGCGGTCTTCGGCTCCACCATCGTAACTTGTCTAAGACACTTGTCCAAACCAGACGCGCCCGCAGGGGATCCCCTGCGGGCGCGGAAGGCGAGTATCGGTCTACGCGACCGGAGCCGCTTCGTCCTCTTCGAGGAAGCCGCGGGTCTTGTTCGGGTCGACGGAGATGCCCGGACCCATCGTCGTGGTGAGCGTGGCCTTCTTGATGTAGCGGCCCTTGGCGGCGGCCGGCTTGAGCCGGATCACCTCATCCAGCGCCGCGGAGTAGTTCTCGAGCAGTTCCTTCTTGCCGAAGGAGGCCTTGCCGATGATGAAGTGGAGGTTGCCGTGCCGGTCGGTGCGGAACTCGATCTTGCCGCCCTTGATCTCCGACACCGCACGAGCGACATCCGGGGTCACCGTGCCGGTCTTCGGGTTCGGCATCAGGCCACGCGGGCCGAGCACGCGGCCGAGCCGGCCGACCTTGCCCATCAGGTCCGGAGTGGCGACGACCGCGTCGAAGTCGAGGAACCCGCCCTGGATCTGCTCGATCAGGTCGTCCGAGCCGACGAAGTCGGCACCCGCCGCCTTGGCCGCGTCGGCGCGATCGCCGGTCGCGAACACGAGGACGCGGGCGGTCTTGCCGGTTCCGTTCGGCAGGTTCACGGTGCCGCGGACCATCTGGTCCTGCTTGCGCGGGTCGACGCCGAGCCGGAGGTTCACCTCGACGGTCGGGTCGAACTTGGTCACCGTGGCGGTCTTCGCCAGTTCGACCGCATCACCCGGGCTGTACAGCCGGTCGTGGTCGATCTTCTCGTCGGCGTTCTGGTATGCCTTGCTGCGCTTCATTTCATCTCCCTCATGCGGAAGCTGTGGTCGAACGGGCCTAAGCGCTAGACCCCGCCACAATTCTGACTCTGTCGCGCACCCGATAAAATGGCGCTTTCTGCCATCGGGCGCACAGCCGGGGGGCGTCCCCCCGGGCTAGCACTAGCCTTCGACTTTGATGCCCATGGAGCGCGCGGTGCCGGCGATGATCTTCTCGGCAGCCTCGATGTCGTTGGCGTTCAGGTCGGGCATCTTCGTTTCCGCGATCTGCCGGAGCTGCGCCGCTGTCAGCGTGCCGACCTTGGTCGTGTGCGGCTCCTTGCTGCCCTTGTCGACCCCGGCGGCCTTCTTGATCAGCTCGGGCGCCGGCGGCGTCTTCGTGATGAAGCTGAAGGACCGGTCTTCGAAGATCGTGATCTCGACGGGGATAATGTTGCCCCGCTGGGCCTCCGTCGCGGCGTTGTACTGCTTGACGAAGTCCATGATGTTCACGCCGTGCGGACCGAGCGCAGTACCAACGGGCGGCGCCGGGGTGGCAGCGCCCGCGGGCAGCTGCACCTTGACGACGGCGGTGACCCTCTTCTTTCTTGGCGGCATGGTGAGTTGTATTCCTCTTCTCAGATCTTGGAGACCTGGTCGAATGAAAGCTCGACAGGCGTCTCCCGGCCGAAGATCGACACGAGCACCTTGAGCTTCTGCGTGACCGAGTTGACCTCGTTCACCGTCGCGGGAAGGGTCGCAAACGGCCCATCCATAACGGTAACCGACTCGCCGACCTCATATTCCGGCCCGGCGGCCTTGGCGGCTGCCGCCGCGGGCTTCTCGCCTTCGGCCGGCTCCGGCGCGAGCAGCGAGGCCACTTCCGACAGCGGCAGCGGCGACGGCTTGCTGGACAGGCCGACGAAACCGGTGACACCCGGAGTGTTCCGAACCACGGCCCACGACTCGTCGGTGAGCTCTAGCCGGACCAGGATGTAGCCGGGCAGGACCTTCTCGTTGACCGTCTGCTTCTTGCCGCCCTTGACCTCGGTCACCTCATGGGTCGGGACCTCGATCTGGAAGATGTAATCCTCCATGTTGAGCGAGGAGATACGGCTTTCCAGGTTGGTCTTCACCCGGTTCTCGTATCCGGCGTAGGAGTGGATCACGTACCAGTCGCCAGGAAGCATCCGTAGCTCCCTGGTGAACTCCTCGACGGTGTCGACCTGGGCGACTTCCTCTTGACCATCGCCAGCGTCGACGTCAGCCGACTCGGGCTCTCCGGCACCGGTGTCGGTCTCGTCAGCCGGCTCGGCCTGCTCGGCCTCTCCGGCGCCAGTCTCGGTCTCGGTCTCGGTCTCGGTCTCGTCAGCCGACTCGGCCTGCTCGGGCTCCCGGACGCCGGTCTCGTCGGCCGACTCGGTGTCTGCCAGTCCGCTGTCCGCCAACCCGGTGTCACCGGCCAGGGCAACTTCGTCGGCGGGCTCGTCGTCGAAGCCTGAACTCATCTCGGTCACGTCGGTTGCCTCCCCATCCACTGCGCCGATAACCAGATGCAGTTGGGACTCGGACACGGTTACTCACTCTCTTCTGCGGTCGCCGGGCAAGACCTCGCTCGGCCGCCTACCCAGCGAGAGTTCCCGGTGATCATCGTGCCACGCTACGCGCAGACGACGTGCTCCCGGGTCGCTCGCCCTCTTCGTCAGCCGAAGAGGACGAACATGAGCTTGGTGAACCCGTAGTCCAAGCTCGTCACGATGGCGGTCATGACGATCACGAACACCAGCGCGACCACCGTATAAGTGACCAGCTCATTTCGAGTGGGCCAGATCACCTTCCGGAGCTCCGCAGCGATCTGCCTAATGAAAAGGGCAGGCGTCATCCGATCCCGCCTGTCAGTGCGCCCGGAGCCGCTTCGTCGCTCCGCGCCCTGGCCTTGCGTCTGGGTCGCCATGTCCTCACCTGTGCAGCACTGTACGGATAACCTCGCGCGGCCCGGCTGGACCGGATTGGCCCAGCCGGTCAGCACTTGCAGGGCAGGAGGGACTCGAACCCCCAACCGCCGGTTTTGGAGACCGGGACTCTACCAATTGAGCTACTGCCCTAGGGATTGCAATCACCAGAGTGTACGACGAACCTGCCCCTTCCGTCGAACCAATGCGGCAGACGGCGCGTCGGCACCCCCGAAGTGACACGATGGGTGCATGCCAACCACGAGAGTATCGGCCCGCGTGTCCGCCATCTCCGACTCCGCGACGCTGGCCGTAGACGCAAAAGCCAAGGCGCTGAAGGCGGCCGGCCGGCCGGTCATCGGGTTCGGCGCCGGCGAGCCGGACTTCCCCACGCCCGACTACATCGTCGCCGCCGCACAGAAGGCGGCGGCCGAGCCGAAGTTCCACAAGTACACCCCAGCCGCCGGCCTGCCCGAACTCCGCCAGGCCATTGCCGAAAAGACGGCCAGAGACTCCGGCTACCAGGTGGAGTCCGGCCAGGTCCTAGTCACCAACGGCGGCAAGCAAGCCGTCTACCAGACGTTCGCGGCCCTGCTCGACGTCGGCGACGAAGCTCTGCTGCCGGCGCCGTACTGGACGACGTACCCGGAGGCGATCTCGCTCGCCGGGGGCGTGCCCGTGCCGGTCGCGACCGACGAGTCGACCGGCTACCTCGCCTCGGTGGAGCAACTGGAGGCCGCGCTCACGCCGCGCACGAAGCTGCTCGTCTTCGTCTCACCGTCCAACCCGACCGGTGCGGTGTACCCGCCCGACCAGGTGAAGGCGATCGGCGAGTGGGCCGCCGCCAAGGGCATCTGGGTGGTGACCGACGAGATCTACGAGCACCTGGTCTACGGGGATGCGAAGTTCTCCTCCATCCCCGTGCAGGCCCCATCGGTCGCGGACCGGACCGTGGTCCTGAACGGGGTCGCGAAGACCTACGCGATGACCGGCTGGCGGGTCGGCTGGATGATCGGCCCGAAGGACGTGATCAAGGCCGCCACGAACCTGCAGAGCCACGCGACGTCGAATGTGGCGAACGTCTCACAGGCGGCGGCCCTGGCCGCGGTCTCCGGTGACCTGTTGGCGGTCCAGAAGATGAAGGAAGCCTTCGACCGGCGGCGGAAGACGATAGTCCGGATGCTCAATGAGATCCCCGGCGTGCTCTGCCCCGAGCCGCTCGGCGCGTTCTACGCCTACCCGAGCGTCAAGGGCGTCCTGGGCAAGGAGATCGCCGGCAAGCGGCCGGAGACTTCCTCCCAGCTCGCCGCTCTCATCCTGGACGAGGTGGAGGTCGCGGTCGTGCCGGGCGAAGCCTTCGGTACGCCCGGATATTTCCGCCTTTCGTACGCTATGGGGGACGCTGACCTGGAAGAAGGCGTGGCGAGGATCGGCAAACTGCTGTCTCAAGCCCGCTAGGCATCCACCAAAATGGGTGGATGGCATCCTCGGAGACGCTAGAACCGGCGCCGCCCGGACCCCGGAGGGGGGATCAGGCGGCGCCGGCGCGTAACTCGCCGGTCCACGACCTGACCTCGCTGCCGAAGGCGCACCTGCACCTGCACCTGACCGGTGCCATGCGGCACTCGACACTGGTGGAACTGGCGACCGAGCATGGCATCTCGCTGCCGGCCGCGCTTACCGAGGAATGGCCGCCGCGGCTGTCCACGGCCGACGAGCGCGGCTGGTTCAGGTTCCAGCGCCTCTACGACACGGCGCGTTCGGTGCTGCGCACCACGCAGGACCTCTACCGACTGGTCCGGGAGATCGCCGAGGACGAAGTAGCCGAAGGCTCTGGCTGGCTCGAGCTCCAGGCCGATCCGTCCGGTTTCGCCGCTAGGTACGGCGGCATCACGTCGTACACCGAACTGCTGCTGGACGCGACGAAGAAAGCTTCCGACACCACGGGCCTGCCGATCGGGATCATTATCGCCGCGAACAGGACACGGCACCCGATGGACGCCCGCACTCTCGCCAGGCTCGCCGCCCAGCTCGCGGGGCGCGGGGTCGTCGGGTTCGGCCTGTCCAACGACGAGCGGCGCGGACCGGCCGAGGACTTCGAACGCGCCTTCCGCATCGCGGAGCAGGCCGGCCTCGCGCTCACCCCCCATGCCGGCGAACTCGTCGGACCGCGAAGCGTCAGCACCTCCCTGGACCTGCTGCACGCGACGCGTATCGGGCACGGCGTCCGCTCGGTTGAAGATCCAGATCTCGTCAAGCGCCTCGCGGACACGGGAATCACCCTCGAAGTCTGCCCGGCCTCCAACGTGGCCCTTGGGGTCGAACCAGACCTGGAGGCGGTTCCGATCCGGACGTTCTTCGAGGCCGGAGTGCCCGTCGCGCTCGCGGCGGACGACCCGTTGCTCTTCGGGCAGCGCCTGGTGCGGCAGTACGAAATCGCACGCGACGTCCAGGGCTTCAGCCCGTCGGAACTCGCCGGCCTTGCCCGGCACTCGATCCTCGGCTCCGCCGCCCCGCCGGAGATCCAGGACCGCCTGCTGAAGGGCATCGACGGATGGCTCGGGGCCATGGACCCCGTAGAGCCCAACCCCCTAGATCCATCCTCCTAGAGCCATCCTCGACGCTCAGAGGGTGACGCCGACCAGGATCGGTTCGGGGGTCAGGGTGACGCCGAAGACGTCACGGACGCCAGATACGATCTCGCGGGCTAGCGACAACAGGTCGGCCGTCGTCGCGGCGCCCGCGTTGACCAGGGCGAGTGTGTGCTTCGATGAGACCCGGGCCGGGCCGGGAGCCCCGTAGCCCTTGGCGAAGCCCGCGTGCTCGATCAGCCAGGCGGCCGGCACCTTCACCAGGCCGTCGCCCGCGTCGAACCGCGGCACCCTGGCGTCACCGGCGGCCGCCTCCACCCGGGCGAACTCATCCTGGCCCAGCACCGGGTTAGTGAAGAAGGAGCCCGCGCTGCGGGTGTCCGGGTCGCCAGGATTGAGCACCATGCCCTTGCGGGAACGGATCTTCAGCACCGCCGAGCGAACCTCACCCACCGACGCCCGCGATCCCATCTCGACGCCCAGTTCGGATGCCAGTTCGGCGTACTTCACCGGTCGGGACAGCGGCTCGGCGTAAAGACGGAACGTGACCTCAGTCACCACGTACCGCCCGTTCGACACCTTGAACAGGCTGTTGCGATAGGAGAAACGGCACAGTTCGTTCGTGAGCGTCAGGAGCGTCCCGTCGACGCGATCGTAGACCCGCACCCGGGTGATCACCCCGGCCACTTCCTGGCCGTAGGCGCCGACGTTCTGGACGGGGGTCGCGCCGGCGCGGCCGGGTATGCCGGAGAGGCATTCCAGGCCCGCGAGACCTTCGGCGACGACGGCGGCGACCACGGAATCCCAGTCCTCGCCGGCCGCCACCGTGACGTCGACGAGAGGGGAAGATGAGGCGGCCGCGGTGCTGACGTCGGCGAGGGGGGAAGCGGCGGGCGGGCCACCGGCAAACGTGTCATCGACGGGCGAGAAGCGCACGCCCTTGGACGCCACATGCACCACCGTTCCGGGGAAACCAGAATCGGCGATCACAAGGTTGCTGCCGCCGCCGAGAACCAGGACCGGCGAACCCCACGCGTCAGCCGAACGTATCGCGCAGACCAGTTCAGCCTCTGACGTGGCCGCGACGAAAGACTTTGCCGGGCCACCGAGGCCGAGGGTCGTGTAGTCAGCGAGTCGCATAACGCAGACGAGGTCGGGGACCTGGTCAGGGCAGGCGGACGACGGCTCGGGAGCGGCTCAGCACCTTTGCCCCGCCGGAGGTGGCCACGATGTCGACGGCGACCTTGTTGTCGCCCAGCTTCTCCTTGACGGTGCCGGTGACCTCGATGGAGGCACCGGAATCATCGTCGGGGACGGGGACCATGGCCGAGAACCGCACGCCGAACTCGACGACCGCACCCGGGTCGCCCGCCCAGGAAGACACGAGCTTCCCGGCCTGGGCCATCGTGTACATGCCGTGCGCGATCACGCCGGGCAGCCCCACGGACTCGGCGACCCGCTGGCTCCAGTGGATCGGGTTGAAGTCACCCGATGCCCCGGCGTACTTCACCAGATCCACCCGTCGCGCGATATACGTTTGCGCGGGGAGGACGTCGCCAACCGAGACCTCGTCGTATTTAACGCTCACCAAGGGTCACTTCCCGCGCTGGACGAGCGTGGACTTCGCGGTGCACACGTGCTCGCCGGAAACCGTGTCGATGGACGTGGACGTCACCAGCATCGTCAGGGCGCGAACGGCCCTGATCGACTCGATCGTGGTGGTCGCGACCACCACGTCGCCGGCGTGCAGGGGCCGCTCGTGCGAAAAGCTCTCCTCGCCGTGCACGACCATGGAGTAGTCCAGCCCGAGACCCGGGTCCGACTGCGCGACACCCGCGGACGCCATGCTGATGACGATGGCGAACGTGGGCGGTGCTATTACGTCCGGATACCCGGCGGCACGGGCCGCCGAGGCCGAACGGCACAGTTCGCTCTCCTCGCCGATCGCGTTCGCGAATTCGGCGATTTTGACCCTGCTGACCTCGTAGGGCTCGCCCGGCCCGAAGACCCGGCCGACGTAGTCGGTGTTGAGCGCCAACGCGGTAACGCTTAGCGGGTCTCGCGGTGCGCGGTGTGCGTCCGGCACCAGGGGCAGAACTTCTTCAGCTCAAGACGGTCCGGGTCGTTACGCCGGTTTTTCTTGGTGATGTAGTTGCGGCGCTTGCACTCCTGGCAAGCCAGCGTGATCTTCGGCCGGACATCGGTGGCAGCCACGATGGAGTGCCTTTCTACACGAGAACTACTGGAACGGATCGGATGTGGGTAGCGGAGGCCGGACTTGAACCGGCGACACAGCGATTATGAGCCGCTTGCTCTGCCTGTCTGAGCTACTCCGCCATTTGTAGACGCTAGCGCGACCATATGAGGGTACCCGATCTAGCCGACGTTTGCGTACCCGAGCCGCCGCCGGGTGCCCGGCGCGCCGCGGTAGGTCGTAGTGGCCGCGGCGCGAACTCTCCTGGCTGGAAGCGACTGCCCGGCTAGTTGGCCGGCTAGTTGGCGGGCAGGCGGTCTACCCGCTCTACGGTGATCAGGTCGCCGTCTATTACATACATGATCCGGTACTCGCCCACCCGCAACCGGTGATACCAGCCGCGGTGGAATCCCTCGGGCGGCGGAGGGCGGGGGTCATCGGCGAGTGCCGAGATCGCCGCGCCGACAGCGCGCATGCCTTCCTGATCCCGCAGGTACCTGCGTATGGACGCCACCGCCGGCGGCGTCCATTCGATCTCGATGGCCGCTGATATCACTGGCCGCCAAGCAACTCCGCCATGACGTCATCGTGCGCCCGCGCGCCGGGGCGGCCAGCGCGCACCCACTCGTCGTGCTCTGTGAGCGCGGCTTCAATCTCAGCTTCTTCCAGTGCTCGCGACGACGCGTGCCGCTCGACCGCGCGCAGCCGCCGCAGCTCAGCAAGGGGGACTATCGCCGCCGCCTGGCCCCCGAGGTGGATCACTTCATACGGCTCGGGGCTGTCCACGGGCTGCACGATCATTCAAACACCGTACGGCATCCCCCTCGCCGGGTTCGGTATTTGCGCTACGTGGCGTTCGTCCCGCCTTCCACAAGATTCATGCGCTGCGATCAGGTCCGGAACCCACACCCTGGAGGGATGCTGCCGGGCTGCGACATTGGGCAGCAGGCACTGATCTTCCTAACGTCCACGCTAACGTCCGCGCGGCGGAGTCCGGTATGGACGCGCGGCAGGACTGCGTTCCGGCACGCGCACAGCCCGGGTGTGGAATCCGGACCTGGCCCGCCGGGCGCAGCCTCCCTACCGTATTTGGGCTACCTCTTTCCGTAACGTCCCACCCCGAGGACCCCATGAGTGAATCCCTCCCCGCTGACCGCCCTGAGTCGCAGCGCCGTGACGGGCCGCCCCTGGGCACCACGGGGAGCGCCTGGGGAGCCTCCATCCTGGCGGTCCTGATCCTGGCGGTGGTCATCGCCGCGCTGCTGATGGTGGCTGCCGCGTTCCTGGTAACCAGGTCTGCGTCTCCTGGTCCTGGCAGCCTGGCACTGGCCGCCGTCGCCGCCGCCGGGGCGCTTGCCGCGGCGGCGGGTTCCGCTGCCTGGGCCACCCGCCAGCGGAACCACGCGCAACTGGCCGCGCTGCGGGCGGTACAGGCTCAGGCTCAATTCCAGGCGGCACGGGCCCAAGCCTCCCTAACCCGCACCGAAACCCGGTTGCCGGACTACCGTGTTGAGGTCTTCGTCAACATGGCGCGCCGCATGCAGTCCCTCCTGTATCGCGAGATCCAGGCCATCGACGAGATCGAATCCAGGGTGGAGGACCCCGGTCTCCTGCAAGAGCTGTTCACGGTCGATCATCTGGCCACCCGCATGAGGCGCTACACCGAGAGCCTGGCCGTCCTCGGCGGCGCGGCGTCACGACGGCGCTGGAGCAATCCCGTGCCCGTGGACCATGTGCTGCGCGCGGCCGTCGCCGAGACCGAGCACTACGCTCGGATCAGCATCGCGCCGCCGGTTCCCGGCACGCTTCGCCCGGACGCCGTCGCCGACGTGATCCACCTCGTCGCCGAGCTCATCGAGAACGCGACGAAGTTCTCGCCGCCAGGCACGCAGGTGGTACTGCGCGTCGGACTGGTCGCGGCCGGCTTGTCCATCGACATCGAGGACCGCGGGCTGGGCATGGATCCAGCGGAACAACGGCGGATCAACGGCGTCCTCGCCGGCCTGGTGGGGGCCGAGATGGGGGAACTGCTCGGCGACGGCAGGATCGGCGTCTACGTCGTCTCCGGGCTGGCACGCAGACACGGCATCGCGGTCGAATTGCAGCGGAACGTCTTCGGCGGCACCCAGGCCATCATCGTCCTGCCACCAGGTGTCGCCTACAACGACTCGCCGACGCCCGTCCCGGCATCCGTCTCCGCGGCCACCGTCTCCGCGGCCACCGTCCCCGCGTTCGTCCCTGCACCCGTCCCGGCACCCGTCCTGGTGCAGGAACGCGTACCGGAGCAGCCGCCGCTGGTGCGAGCCGCGCACGCCAGGCGGTCTCCAGCGCCGCTCCAGGGCGAGCGGCCGCCACTGCCCCGCCGGAGCGCTGCCGAGGGCTCGTACATGGCCGCCCCGCTCCGTCGCCACTCCGCGCCCGCGACAGCGGACCCGGCAGCGTCCCAGGTCCCTGATGACAAGGAAGGACCGAATCCAGGCCTCATGGCCAACTTCCGCCACGGGTTCAGGCGAGCCGAGGAGGAAGGCACGCCAGATATCCATGGCCGTTCCGATCTACCCGACACGTCCTCTGACAAGGAGAGCCGACCGCGATGACGCACACAGCCCCCCGCGGGCTCGCCGACGACATCAACTGGCTGCTGCGCGGCCTGCTTGAACGTGTCCCTCGCACCAGAAGCGCTGTACTTGTCTCCTCCGACGGGCTGATGACGGCGGCGGAAGGCCTGGACCGCGACGGTGCCGACCATCTGGCGGCCATCGCGGCCGCACTGTTTTCCATCGCGCGGAACGCGAGCGGACGGTTCGGAAACGCCAGCGGGGTCCGGCAGGTGATCGCGGAACTGAACGACATCCTGCTGTTCGTGTCCTCCGCCGGAGCCGGGTCCGTGCTCGTCGTGCTGGCCGACCGGGACGCGGACGCCGGGGTGCTCGGATACGAGATGGCCCAGTTGGTCAAGGGCAGCAGCTCTTTCCTCAGCACCGCGGCCAGGCTAGCCGACGCTGGCCAGGATTAGGACGGGTAGCTCCGTGTCGTCCGACGACGAGGGCTGGCTCGACGCCGACACCGCGCCCATGGTCCGCCCCTATGCGGCGGTCGGCGGGCGGACCCAGCCCAAGCACCGGCTGGACATGATCACCATGATCGTGGCCACCGGCGGACCGCCGTCGGCCGGGACGGGACCTCACCACGCGCAGGCACTCGCCGCTTGCGCCCAGCCGTCCTCTGTCGCCGAGATCTCCGCCAGGCTGCGCCTTCCCGCCGCGGTCACGAAGATCATCATCTCGGACCTGATGGATTCGGGGGCGGTAATAACGCGCGATCCCGGCGCATTCGCCAGCGCGCATCACGACCGTGACATTCTCCAGGCGGTGCTCAATGGTCTCCAGTCGCTATGACGACCTGCCCCAGGCAGCCAAGATCCTCGTTGCCGGCGGGTTCGGCGTCGGCAAGACCACTTTCGTCGGCGCCGTAAGCGAGATCGGGGCGCTCACGACCGAGGAGCTCATCACCGTGGCGAGCACGGGCCGTGACAGCCTGTCCGGGGTCCCGGGTAAGTCGACCACAACTGTCGCGTTCGACTTCGGGCGGATCTCGCTTCCCCAGGTCGTGCTCTACCTGTTCGGCATGCCGGGGCAGGAGCGCTTCTGGTTCATGTGGGATGAACTTTCCCATGGCTGTCTCGGCGCGGTGGTCCTCGCCGACACCCGGCGGATGGATGCGTGCTTCCCCGCGGTGGAGTTCTTCGAGTCACGGGGCATCCGCTTCATCCTGGCCGTCAACACGTTCCCCGCGGCGTTCGCCTACGACCCCGCCGAGCTGCGGGATGCCGTCCAGCTCGGGCCGGACGTGCCCGTCGTCATGTGCGACGCCCGGGTCCCTCGTTCCTGCACGTCCGTGCTGATCGCTTTGGTCAGGCACATGCTCGGCACAGATTCCATCACCAGCGGGGCCCTGCCGCACCTGACCGCTCATACGTCCGAGGAGTCCCTGAATGACCGTTGACCCCGCCTACCGGATGCTGCCGCCCGTCGACACTGAGGCACACCAGCGGGCCGAACGGCTGCGCGATCTCGGGCTCAGGGAGCAACCTGACCCCGACTTCGACGAGTTCGCCCGTCAACTTGCATCGACGATGCAGGGAACCTATGCCATGGTCAACATCATCGGCCCGCGGCGCCAGTACTTCGCCGGTCTCTACCCGTCATCAGCCGACCGGGGAGTGGACTGGCAGGTAGATCCCGTGCGGGCCATGGCCTGCGATCATGGCTACTGCATGCACGTGGTGGTCCGCGGACACGCGATGTCCCTGCCCGATGTGCTGGATTACGCCAGGCACGCCGTCAACCCGGTGGTGGAGGAGAACGGTATCCGCGCCTACCTGGGGGCGCCCCTCGTAGATGTCGACGGCATGATCCTCGGCACGATCTGCGTCCTGGACACCAAGCCGCGCCCGGAATGGGGTAGCGAAGCGGTCGAGTGGATCAAGGGGCGGGCAGCCGAGCTGACCGCGTGGGTACTGCAGCGGGCGGGCAGCTCGCGGGCATCCGGCACCTGATACGCGCTGACCGTGGCCGTGTCGGCCAGAGCGACACGGCCACGGTCACGGTCGGCGTGGGCGGACTTGACTTATGCCTCGGGGGCCGGCTCGCCGAGATACGGGAAACAGTCGCGCAACTTCCCGGTGGCCGACTCAGGGCCGAGGCCAAACGGCACCGCCCGGCCAGTTACGAGGCTGCACATCACCTCAGCGACCGGGTCGGTCAGCCCGCGGCCATTGCGGCCCGCGAACGTGAACTCGGCTCGTGTTCCGAGCTGGTACCGCAGGATGTCCGGAAAAAGCTGATCCCGGACCAGCGCGCCATGTGCCTGCGGATCGTCGGCGGCACCAAGCCTCCCCGCGACCCCGGCGGCGAGATCACACACAAGCTGGCCGTAGAGCCCATGGTCATCGACCGGGTCCGTCGTCTGGTAAGCAGTGGAGATTTCTCCGTCCGGCGCCATGAAAATCGTCGGGATCAGCGGCGTCGCGCAGCGCTGGACCCGGTGCCAGTGGCCGTCTCCAGGCGCCAAAGTCGTAGCCCAGAAACCAGCCTGGCCCGCGTGCGGCAGGAAATCGTCAGGGAATTCGACCACAAGCGCATTGACGTTGTAACCCCCGAACAGGTTCACCGGCTCCCCGTCGGCGGCCAGTGCCCGCAGGTCGAGCGGGGTGCCGGCCTGCACCGCCGTCGCCACCGCCCCGATTACCTGGCCGTTGATGTAAAACGGATCCGCCGCCCGGCCTGCCCACACTCGCATCCCGCGCTGACCGTGGACGATGGTCTCTGTAGGTCCCACCGCCAAGACCTCTCCCCCGGCATCCGACGCGCCGCCGCTGCCGCCACCGCCCTCCAACAGCCGCATTTCTAGTTGCTGCTCACCGCTGACAGCGGGCGGACCGAAGGTCACCCGGAAGGTCAGGTCGGCAACCGCGTCATGATCGAGGTCAAGATGAAACTCATACCGGCCATCGGCCTGAAACCCGTGTGGGCCGGACATCGGGCTGAAAGTCTGGATCATGACCGTGCCGGAGTCTGCACCCCGGAACACGAAGAGGTCGCAGATGTCGAGCAGCGGGTATGCGCGGGCTAGTACCGATTCTCCATGATGGGACACATGTCGCAGCATAGGAACGCGGCTGACGGGAGAACAGGTCCAAAACGCACACCTTGCGCACCGTGCGTGTCCGAATTTCCCACCTGCACGCGGGCGTTCCCGTCACGCCGCGTTAGGGTCAGCCCTGTCCCGGACGCGGAGCGCCAGGAGTACGTCGTAGCGAGCGGACGGCCCGCCAGCCAGGGCGCGGCCGAGGATCCGCTCGGCCTGCTGAATCCGCCGCCGGACATGCCTGCCGCTCACCGGATTGCTTGAAGTCCTGGCCAGCAGATCGGCGGCGGCCTCCGCCGACTCCCTGGCGCCCAGCCAAGCCCGTATCGTCTCCAGCATTTCCGGGCTCTCCTCCAGCGGTGCCAGCAGGATCCTGGCCCATTGCAGGACGGCGGGCGCGCGAAGAAGTTCCCCAAGATCAGGCGGGGAGCCAGCCGCCTGGGGGCCGGGCCGGTGCAGCATCTTCAGTGCCAGGTTCAGCTCGGCCTGATCATCCAGGCTGGACAGGTCCCGGCCCAGGATCGCGCCAATGCGCTGTATCCGCTTGGCGAGCGTGTTGGGATGGATCTTGAGATGGCTCGCCGCGCCCTCGCGGAAGATCAGCCACGACTGCAGCGTCATGCGCAGTTGCGCACCATCAAGATCGCGTTCCCTCGCGGGCTCGTACTCCAGCAGCGGCGCGAGTATCTCCCTCGCCCATAGCCGGGCCTCCTGCGGAACCACCGCTGCCATGTCACCCGCGACCGTGTACCTCGCGCAGCGTTCTGGCAGATGCCGCGCCACGGCCAGCGCGTGATAGGCCTGCTCATAACCGGCCGGCGTGTCGCGCAGTCCTACCGGATCGCCCACCCCGACGGCCACCGCGTCCGCGGCCGCGGAACGCAGCACCCGCATGAAATCCTCGGCGCTGTCGTCTTCCGGATCGTTCACCGGCGACAAGACGATTACGTGGTGCCTGTACACGGGGCACCGTACGATCCACGCCGTACCGCCGCACGCCGCCTCAAGCCGGTTCGCGATCGCGCCGCGCGCGGCGGCCGGCCCCTCCACCAGGATCAGGCGGACCACCTCCGCCAAGTCCGGCTTCATCGCACCGGCCACCTGGCAGGCGGGTCCGACCTCCGCGTTCATCAACAGGTGCAGGACCGACTCCCGGATCTTCACGTCGGCCTGTTCCCGCTGGTCGGCCGACCACCGCAGCCCCAGCAACGCGGCGGCATGCGCGATCACGGGGCCAGCGTCCCAGCCCAGTTGCGTGCGAGACGTCACCAGCAGCGCGGGATTGCCATGTCCGCCTGCCGCCCGGACGACGCGGGCCCACCAGGTGGGCCCGACTACGCTAGCGGCCTCGGCCTCGCCGGTGATCACACGACGGATTTCCCCGGCGGCCGCCTCCAGCACGTCGGCCGGGCAGTTGGGTGCGGACCGCACGGGCCGGCCAAAAGTGTCAAGCAGCACGGCATGGCCATCAACGCGCCGGGCCAGCCAGCGAAGCATGTGAGTGCTTCCATCGCTCCGGAGAACCGCCCGCTGCATTGCGACAATGTCATCGTTACGCATGGCTATCCTCCGTTATTCACTACCTCAGAATTACGGGCATGCTGATTTCCGCGCGGCCGTGGGCCAAGTTCGTGCGGCCCGCTCTCTAGCAGGCCGCGTGAGCAACCGAAATCGCACAGTATCTAGCAGATTACCGTCAATCGCACACGCGACGTGTCCAGGTCTGTAGATTTATCCGAAATTGCGGCTTCTATCACCCGCCGCAATATCGATATTTCCAAATATTCCTAAGGGCTGCGGAAATAGAAAAGACGGCTCCGGCGCATGGGCACCGGGGCCGTCCGTAGTCACGCAAGGTCAACACAGCGGTATGCGTGAAGCGAATCTACATTCGCTTATACCTTTAAATCTGTCGACAGTCGAACTAATATGCTAGGGTCCTGCGGGAGACGGTTGCGACCTTCACTATCTCCTTGTAGTTCAGCCGTTGGGAGTGCCTACGGCGACAGCGAATATGTGCAGTTTCGTCTCACCCGTCGGCAGGGTGATTGAGGTAACGGTCTTGCCGGAAGCCAGCGGGATTTCCGCCAGGAAGAGGTATGTCTTCACGGGCTGCTGCCCTCCGCTCGTATTGCGGTAAGGCATCGTGGCGACAATCTGGTTGCCGAAACTCGGGGATTCGCTGCTAGCGCCCAGCGTCCAGTCGCTGAATCCGAGCTGGGCAGTCTGAGTGCTGCCATCGCTGTAGGTGATGGTGACCGGGCCGGACTGGGGGCCGGAGTCACCGGCCCCCAGGAATCCCAGCACGCTGCCGCCGCCGAGGTTCGCCAGGGAGATCGCCTGGCCATTCGCGGTGACATTGTCCGGCTTGCCCGCGGCTACGTTCGGCCATGTGAACGTAAGCCCGTTGGTGGTCAGGTTGCCGCCGGGAGTTACGCCGGCCGCGGCCAGTGCCTCGGCGGAGTAGCTGTCTGGCCCTCCGTCGAAGCTGGCGGTGCCGGGAGCACTGTCGTCGCTGATCCCGGTGTCGTTGTACGCGGCCGACAGCGAACTGTACGGCACTGCCAGCGGCACCCGCAGCGTCGTCAGCGGATAGCTCGTTCCCTGGTCCGTGGCTGATATGACGATGGGCACCTGGTAAGAGCCGACGGCTGTCCCCTGGGCCAGGGAGATGGAGAGCTTGACCGTCGCGGTCCCCCCGGCGGGAAGTGAACTCGTGCCGGTAGCCGGCGTCACGGTGATGTCCGACGGCGCGCTCGCTTGGTACGCGACGCTGATCGCCTTGGTCGCCTGACTTTCCAGGTCAACGTTAACCGCTACGGCTCCCCCGGGCTCGAGCACGGCTGAGGACGGACTCAGCTGGGCGCTGGCCAGGGGATTCACCGCCACCGAGGCAGAGGCCGCGAGTCGCTGCGTTGACGGCCCTTGTCCCATGTAGGTGAGCGACGCGGTCAGCTGGTTATAGGAGGTCGCTTGAGCGGATTCCGGGATACTCACCCGCCATGAGACATCGGCCGCCTGCCGAGGGCCGAGGTTCTGCCCGGGCACGGGTGCCTGAGCCTGGACCTGCCAGCCAGCGGGGGCCTGGAGCGAGAAGTGCGCCTGCTGGATGGCGGAGCTGCCCGGGTTCACGAACCTAGCCGTAACCGTGATATCTGAGGTGGGGTTGGCGGTGGCTGGTGCCGAGATGCTGGCGTTGCCCGGGTTCAGGCTAATGTCGTCGATGTAACTGTGGAAGCCGCCCGATGAGCCGGGCTGGTCATATCCCACGTCAATCCGGGATATGTCCTTGCCCGCGGCCACGGCACCGACGTCCACCGTAACGTGGTTCCATTGGTCGGGGGTAAGGTGCCCGCACTGCCCGGCCGGCGTAAAGGAATTGCCGTTAGAGTCCTTGGCTCCGGCATTTCTCAGCGCGGTGCCGTCGGTGAACACCATGTCCAGCGCAACGCACGTGCTGTTGCCGCCGCTTACTGACCCGTCCAGGTCGGAGCCGTCGGGGAAAATCCAATAGGACAGCGTCGTGTTCTTCCCGACGGGGACGGGCGCCGAACTCAGATCGAACAGCCTCATGTACGCGTCGTCCTGGGCGGAGCCGCCTGCCGTGCCTGAGAAGCTGAGCGCGGCATCCCCGGTATGAGCCGTGCTCTGGTAGGTCACCATCGACTCAGGGCCCGATAGCCCGGACCCGGCTGGCGCGCTCACGTTCGCCAGCCCTCCGCCGCCCGGACCGGTATCAACCTCATCGACCCAGTCCGGCTGGCGCTGGCCCGATTCGAAGCTCGTTTCCGTGAAGTCCGCGTAGGCCTGGGCCGACGCCTGGCTCCGGAGGGGCGCATTGGCCAGCGCGACCACCGTGTCGCCGGCGCCGTAGTACATCCACCATTGGCCGTCGTGGAACATGATCGTATTCATGAACATTGTTCGCTGCGTCTGGCCGAGCAGCTCATAGGGGGTCTGGGGCTGGAGAATCGGCGTGGTGAGCTGGTCCAGTTGCTGACCCGGGTTCGTGCCGGAGAAATCGACTTCGCTTAGCGCGTAGTACCAGCGGCCCTGGGCCATCATCGTGCCGGCCACGAACATCAGGATGTCGTGCCGCACCGGGCCGTTCTTGACGGTCTGGTAATCGGTGACCGTGACGCAGATCTCCCACGGGTCATAGTTGGCCGGGAAGTGCATGTCCAGCGGGGTGTTGTTGGTCCAGGTCGTCATGTTGGTGGAGTAGGCGATGTAGCGGCCCTTGGCCGGATCGCTGTCGCCGTAGTACATGACGTACCTGGGACCGTACGGCGTGCTGAGCATGACAGGGGTGTCGTTGCCGTTGGTGACAACCGCGGGGTCGTAGTTCGTGTGGACCACTGCCCCGACCTCGTGCCAGCTGACCAGGTCGGTGGAGGTGTACTCGACGATGGTCTGCGGCGGGGTGACCGACCAGTTGTAACCGGAGACGAACGTGTAGTAGGTATTGCCCAGTTTGTACAAGCGCGGATCGTCGATACCGCCGCTCTCCGCTGCCGACCCGTCGGGCTGGATCACCGGATTACCGGCGTAGCGAGTGAAATGGTGCCCGTCGGTGCTGTACGCGTAGCCGATAGTGGAGATGTCATTGGCTGCCTGAGCCCGGTACAGCATCTCGAACTTGCCATTGGCGTAGACGACACCCGGGTTGAAGGTGTCATCCTGCTCGAAACCAGTTCCCTGAGGCGTGAGCACAGGGTTGCCGGAATAGCGGGTGAACGGCCCGACCGCCCACGGCGGGAGAACGGACTGATCGGACGAGGAGACTTGCGTACCGGACGTTGAAACTTGCTGACCGGACGGCGCGGGCTGACTGGATAGGGAAACCGAATCCTGCGCGCCACGTTGCGCTGACAGCGCCGGCCGTGCCGGACCATTGGGGCTGGCCGCCGCCGTGGTCAGCCCGACGCTGGCCAGCAAGACGATGACGATGCCCATCACGGTAACCAGGCGCCGTGTCCTTACGACGGGGTACAGCCCCCGTAGTTTGTTGAACACTGAAGAAACCTCCTTTGGTGACGCGCCGGGCAGCGCCGCGCGTCCGGGCTAGCGGAGGAAACGAGGCTGGTCTTTGGCCTAGGCGACGCGAACTCACAGCCGCGTGGGATGGCCGGGCAAAGGTGACGCAGATGAACCGGGTCCGGGCGTTGTCGATGGTGAGAAATCAGCCAGCGGGGCGAGCATCGTCAGCGCGCTGCGCGGCAGTACTCCGACACAACCGCGTGAAACGTCGTCAATGCCGCCTGTCCTGGCGAGCAACTGCTGTCGTAGATGTGCGTGGCAATTTGTCGCTGGGGCATGTCCGGCAAGGTGATCACTGCGAGCGGAATGCGGATGTTGGCCGGACGCCTGCCACCAGCGACAGCATGGCAGCCAGCGTCCTTGTTATCGTTTTCATGTGCGTCAATGAGATTGTTAATGAGTAACTATGTTCTGTCAAGATGATTCGTTTTAGAGAAGTGGTAGCGTTTTCGTGTGTCAGGGCATCGGTTGTCGGCACGCCCGACCATGCGGGACGTGGCACGCATCGCGGGTGTCAGCCTCGTGACGGTGTCACGCGTCGTCAACGGCGCGCCGGGGGTCCTGCCAGAGACGGCGGCCCGGGTAGAGCACGCAATCCAGCAACTCGGCTACCAGCGCAACGACATGGCACGCAATTTGCGCAGGAAGGGTCAGCCGAGCCAGACGATCGGGTTGCTTGTCGATGACCTCGCCAATCCCTTCTTCGCCATGCTCGCCAGGGCGGTGGAGGACGCTGCCCGGGTGCATGGCTGCGTGGTGCTCATCGGCAGCTCCAATGACAGCCTCACCAGGGAGCGCGAGGTGGTATCCACGTTTTGTGCCCGACGGGTGGACGGACTGATCGTCGTGCCTGTCGCGGGAAGCCACCGGTTCCTCGCCGACCAGCAGGCAATGGGCGTCAAGGTGGTGATCGTGGACCGGCCGGGCGACAGCGTCGCCGCCGACACCGTGCTCGTCGACAACCGGCGCGGCGCCCACGAGGCCGTGCGGCACCTGATCGACCAAGGGCACCAGCGCATCGGTTACCTGGGGGATCGCGACGATATCTGGACGATACGCGAGCGTTTCGCCGGGTATCTCGGCGCATGCGCCGAGGCCGCGCTGCTGCCGGATCCCGCCCTGGTCATACACGGGCTGCGCAGCCGGGCGGCGGCAGCCGACGCCGCGGTGGCCATGATGAGCCATCCGGACCCTCCCACCGCCATTTTCGCTAGCAACGACCTGGTCACCATGGGGACCATCGATGGGCTGCGGGGTCCCGGCAGCAGGCACGGCAGCGCCGCGCTCGTCGGCTTCGACGAGTTCGTGCTCGCCGACAAGCTCAACCCGTCGGTCACGGTCGTGGCGCAGGACCCCAGCGCGATGGGCACAATCGCCGCGCAAATGCTGTTCGACCGGATCGCCGGCGATACCTCACCCCCGAGGCAGATCGTGCTGCCCACCCGCCTGATCATCCGCGGATCCGGCGAGATCGCTCCCGCCGACGGGCCAGTCATCAGCACGGCGAGGAACGGGAAGGGACTCACAGATGCCTGATCGGCCAGGATTCGTTCCACGACGCGTTCCATGAAGAAGGCGGCTCCGTGACCGGAACCGCCTCTAACCTGGAGCCTCGTAACAGAATCGAACTGTTGACCTTCTCCTTACCATGGAGACGCTCTGCCGACTGAGCTAACGAGGCTTGCTCTGGCAACGACTTTGTCGTTGTTCGGCGTATCTGAGCATAGCGCACCCGGGCGAGTGTTGCGGAACCAAGTCAGAATCCTGGAACGCCATCGGGAAGCCGCAGTCGGTTCCCCGGCATCCTCGCGCTCGCGCTCGCGTCCGCCACACGGTACGCAACACCAGCGAGGTCTGCGGTCCAGTACCGGACCTTGGTCCGCATCGGGGAACCTTCGTAGGGGTTGTCAATCGGAGACCCGGGCAGGAAGGGATGGAACCGGATGAGGGCGGCCGATCGTCACAGTTGAGTGGCGATGTTCACCTAGACGTAGGGTACGAACCTGGCGATATACACCTGATGCAACCAGTCCATACTGAATACTCGTTTCGCAGGAGCAACGAACAGCAGGGGCAGGCCATTTCATGCGTTTCGCACACGTACGACCAGCGATCAGCATCGCGGCGGGCGGTTTCCTGGTCGTGTCCGCGACCAGTTTCGGTGTAGCCGCTGCCTCTGAGATGGCACCCGCCGCCGGCGGAGCGGCACAGACCACAGCCGCGGTGTCTGGCAGCGTCCAGCAGTGCGAGCAAGTAGACGTGCCTAAGACCACGACATCACCGACGCCGACACCAACGCCGACCCCTACAAAGTCCCCTACAAGCAGTCCGAGTCCGAGTACGAGTACGAGTACGAGTACGAGTACGAGTACGAGTCCGAGTCCGAGTACAACGCCGAGTGCGAGTACAACGCCGAGTCCGAGTACGACACCGACACCGACACCGACAACACCGGCGTCCTCGCAGAGCGCCACTGCCACGCCGCCAAGCTCGTCACCGAGCGGCTCAGGTTCCTCTTCTTCAGGCGGTTCGATTTCGCGTCCGACGACTCCTCCGCCAAGTCCCAGCGTGCCTTCCGTCTCTGCCCCGGCCCCCGGCGGCACAACGACGACATCGTCCTCGACCACGGCCAAGGATCCCGCAAGCCCCAGCGCGACAGTTAAGACGCAGGCGCTGAGCTTCATGCGTCCCGACACGTCCGCATCGTCGTCCGCGCCGGAAGAGCTGTGCGTAAGCCTGGAGCGCGTGCAGCCGAGCGTCACGCGCGGCAGTGCGGCCGAATGGATCGTGGGTTCCTGGACCGAGAACGGCAACGTCGCTGACGCCGCTGTGCGCCTCACGGTGGCACCGGCCAGCCAGACTCCTCGGTTCACCTTGGGCTGCGGAAGCAAGGACGGGACGGCGTCTTGCGGTCTGGGCACGGTCGACTCGGCCTCCGTCCAGCGGCAGCTTGAGGCGGAGGTGACCGTCCCGACAACGGCGACGTCCGTCACGTCCGTCAGGCTGACGGTCGTCGGCAGCGGTAAGGACGTCTCGAAGGACGCTCAGGCGTCGGTAACGGTGTCCGTGTCCGCGCCGGCCGCGCCGAGGTCCCCGGGTTCGCCGGGCACCTCTTCTTCCGCCCCCGGAATCAGCTCCGGGACAGCGCCCACCCCGACCGGAGAAGTCACGTCGCCGCTCGCGGTCGGCAACCTGCCATCCCTGAACGGCACGGGTTCGACGCTCAGCCCGGGCGGCAACGCCTCCGGCCTGTTCCCCACCCTCGACCCCTCGAGCAGCGATTCGCAGCCCGCTGTCGGTGAAGCGAATGCGAGCACCCGGCCGATGGCGGACGTGTCCGCGCTGCCGGGGGGCACTTCGGTGATGGGAGCCCAGATCGCCGGGCTCATCGCCCTCGCCGTGGCATTTATCCTCGCGGTGACGCGGCTGTCCATCCGCAAGCGCACCGCCACGGCGGGTCCGGTCAAGAACCCCAAGAACGGCTCGAAGTAGTCTCCGGCGGCTGCGTGCCCAATTACGCATTTGGGCACGCAGCCGTACGGGCTCGAACGCGCTTTTGCGCACACCGTAACGGGCCCGAATGCGCATTCGGGCCCGTTACGGTGTGATCTTTGCTTATAGGGCGGAGCTCGTGGAGTCCTACTGGGCCAGGTGCTCGAGGCTCGGGCGGACGGAGACCAGCGTGCCCGCCAGGCTCGACGGGGTCATCGTCGAGGACACCAGGTCGCCGAAGGTGTCGTTGTCGAACCATACGCACATCGCGACGCTCCCGCCATTGGAGGTCGACTCGCCGCAGGCCGCCTCACCGCCGAGCGATCCCGCGGCCACCTCGTGCGCCCCGCCGCGGGCGTACTGCTGATCGAACTGGGCGACCAAGGAAGCGGCGTTACTGTTGGCTACGTTGCCTCCGACGAATACGAAGGTCTGCGGGTTGCTGCCCGGTGCGGAGCTGCCCTTCTCCTGGTAGACGGCGGATTTCACTCCGGACGCGTCGGGGGTCTCCTTGGCGATCTGGGCCGCGAGGGTGCCGACCTTCATCTGCTGCTCAAGGTTCGGCTGGCGAGTGAAGTTCCCGGCGGTGTTCGGCGTGGAGACCGAATGCGCGGGTCCGCCGGAGCCGGAAGTCGCGAACTTCATCAGCACGCCGCCGATCGCGCCGGCCGCGATGATCGCGATGGCGCCCAGCGCCACCCACTGCCGCTTGTCGCCGCTGCGCCCGCGGCGCTTGCCGATCGCGCGCCGCGACCCGGTGTCGGTGAGCTCGAAGTTGTCGCGCTCCTGCGAGCGGAACGCCAGTGGCGCCACCTGCCCCGCGCCCACAGCCTCGAAGTTGTCGAGCGACGTCTCGTCCGCCCAGTTCATGGGCTGCTCGTCGGCCGGGGCCAGGAGGCCAGGTCCGGCCGGCTGGAACTCGGTCGATGGCGCCACCGCGCGCATCCCGTCGATCCGGGTCTCGTCGAAGCGGGCCGGACCCTCGTCGCGGAGCACGGGAATGTCGAACCGTGTCTCCGACAGACGCCGGGAGAAGCCTACGAGTCCGCGCCGGTCCTCAAGATTTCCCGAACGGTCCGGGGCGCCTCCCCCGAATCCGCCGTCTCCGTATCCGGCCTCGTCGCCCGGGAGGTCTTCGGCGGCAGGCCAGACGTGATCGAGCCGGGTGTCGTCGAAGTCGTCAAAGCCGTCGAGCGCGGGCATGTCGAACCGCGTGTCGTTATGTCCCGGCACGCCGAGGGCATTACCAGCGTCGAAGTTGCCACCGACGGCGGGCAGGTCAAACCGAGTGTGGTTGCGCTCGCCGCCCTCATATCGGGAAGGGTTGTCGTAGCGCGGGTCGTCGTAGGACAGCCGATCGTAGCTGGGCTGGTCGTAGCCGATCTCGGGGAACTCACCGGTGTGGATGATTTCCGACAGGTCATACCCCATGCCGTTGATGCCGGGCATGGAGTACTCGGACCCGTTGTAGTCGGCGGGGTTGTAGACCGGAGCCTCGTAGGCGGAGGCGCCGAAGTTGTCCCGGCCCTGGTGGGAAGGCTCCTCACCGTCGTAGCGCAGCGGCTGCTCGTAGTCCCACGGCTGCTGATACATGTCCTCGGCCGGGCGCTGCGGCTGGTACTGCCGGACTTCACCAGGGCCGTCGAGCGCCGGGTAGGCGCCGGACGGGTGTCCTGGCGGAAGCGTATACGCGGAGCTCTGCGCGGGCTGCGCGTACTCCGGGCTCGCATAACCCGCGCGCGGGTGACTCGGCTCCACGAAGCCGCTGACGGTCCGGGTGCCGGCTATGCCGAAGTCCTGCGAGGCGGGGCCATCGTAGGAAGGATTGCTGTAACCGGGGTCGCCGTAGCCGAAGGCGTCGATGTTCGGCTGTGCGTACCCGCCGGAGCCGGCGCCGTACCCGGTCCCGCCGAAGCCGGCATACGGGTGCTCACCCGCAGGGGCCGGCACGGCAGGCGGTGCGGGCGGTGCGGGCGCGTAAGGCTGCGCCCCTGACGGTGCCGGGTAACGGTAATCGCCGTCCCGGTACTCCAAGCCGGAGTACCCGGTTGGCCAGGAGATCTCAGGGCTGAACGCCTGCTGCTGCCGGTCAGGCAGCGTCCCGTGATCGTCCTGGGTATGCGGCCATCCGCTCCTCATTATGGCGGTCACCTCGATGTCTGGGGTACCTGCGGTTCGGGCAAGGTCACAACATCATCTCGACTATTGCTCATCTTCGCCACCAGAACGGCCATATCAGTGGTGCAGATCACGATAATTTCGGGCATAGCGCTCGAAACCGAGACATTCTCACCGCGCAGCCGTCCATGTTGCACCCCAACGTAGCGGCCCGCGCCCGTCGGTGCAGGGAAGTCGCTGGTTCCAGGTGCCCTATGTCGCGCTCTGGACATGGCTCCTGGGCGACCTGCTCCCCGCACCTGCCAGTAATGACACCAGCGCCGCGACAGTACGGAGGGCGCCGTCGCGGGCCAGCCGCCGCAAGTGATCGGTGACCAGTGAGCGGAACGACTCCGAATCGGCCAGATCCCCGAACACCGCCCGGATCCCGAGTAGCCCTTCGGCCACGGCGCGCGCCTGGCCGGCGCCGGCGTCGCCCGGTGCCGTGCCGCCCGGTGAAACGCCCATCGCGGCAAGCCGTTCACGAAACAGCCCGGCCATCGGGTCGTCGACCGTGAACGGCCGTCCGTCGTCCGTGCGCTCCGTCCACACATGCCGCATCCAGGCGGCGACGGCCAGCCCCGTCCACACCGGCGTCGCGCCGGCGGCCAGCCGGTCCCTGACCGTGCCGAGCAGCCGCTGTGGCAGCTTCTGGCTGCCGTCCATGGCGATCTGCGCGCACCGGTGCCGCAGTGCGGCGTTCTCGAAGCGGCGGATCACCTTCGCGGCATAGCCGTCCGGTTCCATCCCGGCCGGCGCGTCCACGGTGGCGGACGCGTCCGTGAGCATCAGCCGCTGGGCGAACGAAACCAGCGTGTCGTCGCCGAGCGCTTCCGCGATGAACTCATACCCGGCGAGCCCGCCGAGGTAGGCGAGCGCCGAATGCGCGCCGTTCAGCATCCGGAGCTTTACCTTCTCATGCGGCGCGACGTCAGTCACGAACTGCGCCCCGGCCTTCTCCCACGCGGGCCGGGGCGCGGCGAAGCGGTCCTCGATGACCCACTGGGTGAATGGCTCGGCCACGACCGTGCCGAGATCGCGTACCCCGATCAGGGCCGCTGCCTCGGCACGGTCGGCGTCGGTCGCGGCCGGCACGATCCGGTCCACCATCGTCGCGGGGAAGGCGGCATGCGCCTCGATCCAGCCGGGCAGCGCGGCGGCGCCAGGACCCGCGGTCCCGGAGCCCTCGGCCCAAGGACGTGCCGTCGCGGGACGCGCGGCCGCGTACGCTTCCGCGTACGCGAGCACCAGGCCGCGCACGGTCGGCCCGTTATCGGGCAGGTTGTCGCAGCACACCACGGTGACCGGCCCCGCACCGGAGGCGGCGCGCGCCGCCAGCCCGGCGGCGAGCTGGCCGATCACGGTGTGCGGCGGGCGCCCGGCGAGATCGGCGGCTATCTCCGGGTCCGCCAGTCGCAGCCGCCGGGTCGCGGGATCGTGCCGGTAGCCCTTCTCGCTGACGGTGAGGCTCACGACGCTCACGTCCGGGCTGGCGATCCGCGCCACGACCGCCGCGGGGTCCGCGCCCGCGAACAGGACCTCGCGGATCGTCCCCAGCACCCGCGGCCGCGCCTCCGTGCCGTCCCGCACAAGCAGCGTGTACAGGCCGTCCTGGGGTCCGAGCTGGCCGAGCACGCTGGTGCTGCGCTGCGTCACGCCGCATGTCCCCCAGTCGCCGCTCTCCTCGGTGTAGTACGCCTGGTGGGCACGGTGGAACGCGCCGATGCCCAGATGCACGATCCGCACCCGGCGCTGCCGCGGGTCGACGGCCGGGCGGTAGGCGGCCGGCACTCGGGCCAGCTCCGCGAGGCTAAGGCGATCCGCGCTGAACGCATCCGTCAAAACACAGCTCCCAGCTGCCACGGGGTGAACTCTTCCTCACCGAATCCGAGCAGCTCGCTGGCGGTGCCCTGGCCGGAGGCGGTGGCGAGGACGAGGTCGAAGATCCGCTTGCCCATCTCCGCGACAGTGGCTGTGCCGTCAGCGATCTCGCCGCAGTTCACATCCATGTCGTCGCTCATGTGCCGGTAGGTCTGCGAGTTGGTGCAGAGCTTGATGCTCGGCGCCGGCTTGCAGCCGAACACGGACCCGCGGCCGGTGGTGAAGCACATCAGCTGAGCGCCCCCGGCCACGATGCCGGTCACGGACACCGGGTCGTACCCGGGCGTGTCCATGAAAACGAAGCCGGTCTCGGTGACGGGCTCGGCGTACTTGTACACCGCGCGCAGCGGGGTGGTACCGCCCTTGGCCACCGCGCCGAGCGACTTCTCGGCGATCGTGGTGATGCCGCCGGCCTTGTTGCCAGGCGATGGGTTGGCGTCGAGCGTGCCGCCGTTGGCCGCGGCGTACTGCTCCCACCACGCGATCCGTTCCCTGATCGCGTCACCGACGGCCGGGGCGGCGGCGCGGGCGATGAGCAGGTGCTCGGCGCCGTAGATCTCCGGTGTCTCGGCGAGCACGGCGGTGCCGCCGTAGCCGACGAGCATGTCCACGGCGAAGCCGAGCGCCGGGTTGGCGGTAATGCCGGAATAGCCGTCAGAGCCGCCGCAGTTCAGGCCGAGGACGAGCCGGCTGACGGGCACCGGGACGCGGCGGGCCGCGTTGGCGGCAGGCAGCATCTTCGCCAGCTCGTCCAGACCCGCCCGGACGGCGGCCGCGGTCCCGCCCGCCTCCTGGATGGTCAGCGTGGCTGCCGGGTTCGGGCCCGCCGTGAGCTTCAGGTCGGCGAGTTGGTTGACCTCGCAGCCAAGCCCGAGGCCAAGGACGCCGGCGAAGTTCGGGTGCTCGGCGTAGCCGTGCAGGGTCCGGCGGAGCATGTCCGGGCCCTCGCCCTCGAGGGCCATGCCGCAGCCGGTTCCGTGGGTCAGCGCGACGACACCGTCGACGTTCGGGAAGTCGCCGAGACGGCGCTCGGCCTCACGGGCGATCAGCTTCGCGACCGTGGCCGAGCAGTTCACCGAGGTCACGATCCCGATGTAGTTGCGGGTGCCGACCCGCCCGTCGTCGCGAACGAAGCCGTCGAAGGTTGGCACCGGGCCGTCAGCGGGCGGCGCGGAGCTACCCGCGTGAATGTCGGTCGTGGAGTCACCCTGCAGTTCGGGGGCGAATCGCAGGTTCTGCGTGTGGACGTGATCCCCGGCCGTGATCGGGGCGGACGCCGCCCCGATCACCTGGCCATACTTGTGGACGGGTGCGCCGTTGGCGATGTCGCGCAGCGCGATCTTGTGCCCGCGCGGCACGGGGCCGCCCTCGTCGAGGATGATGCCGACGTCATCGCCGGGCGCCAGCGTGAGTACCTTCTGTCGCGGGGTCATGCTCTGCCACCTTCTCTTGCTGTTATCACTCGCTGTTGTCAAAGCCGGTAGGCGCGTTTCGCCAACCGGTAGGCGAGATCCTTGGCGGTCGCCACGGCCTCGTCGGCGGGCAGCCGGTGCTCGGCCACCATCCGGGCGAGAAAACCGCAGTCGATCCTGCGCGCCACGTCATGCCGGACCGGGATCGACGGGAACGCGCGCGTGTCGTCGGTGAACCCGACCGTGTTGTAGAAGCCCGCCGTCTCCGTCACCAGCTCGCGGTAGCGGCGCATACCCTCCGGGCTGTCGTAGAACCACCAGGCCGGGCCGAGATAGACGGCCGGATACACGCCGGCTAGCGGCGCGAGCTCCCGGGAGTAGGACGTCTCATCCAGCGTGAACAGCACCAGCCGCAGCCGCGGGTCGTCGCCGAACTTGTCGAGCAGCGGGCGCAGCGCGTGCACGTAGTCGGTCGCGGCGGGGATGTCGCCGCCTGTGTCCGGGCCGAACTCGGCGTACAGCTTCCGGTCGTGGTTGCGCAGCGCGCCGGGGTGCAGTTGCATCACGAGGCCGTCGTCCACCGACATCCGTGCCATCTCGGTGAGCATCTGCGCGCGGAACAACTCGGCGTCGGCCGGGTCGGCGCCGTCCTTCGCGGCGTCCCGCAGCAGCCGGTCATACAGCCGGGCCGCGTCGTCCGGGCCGAGATCGGCGGTCTGCGCGGTCGGGGTGCCGTGGTCGGTCGCGGTGGCCCCGGCACGTTTGAAGTCCTCGCGACGCCGGGCCAGGGCGTCCAGGTACCCCGCGTAGCCGTCGGTGTCCGCCCCGGTCATTTCCCCGAGCAGTCCGAGAGCCGACAGCCAGCCGGGTCGTTCCGGATCGGTGACGGCGTCGGGGCGGAAGGTCGGGATGATCCGGTGCCCCGCGCCGCTCTTCCCCGAGGGGGTTTGGGGGGATGCTTCTCCCGGATGGGTTTGGGGGGATGCTTCTCCCGGGCGGGCGGGGCCGCCCCAGCCGTCCGCGGCCAGCGCCGCGTGGTGTTCCAGGGTGCTGGTGGCCGTGTCCGTCGTGGCGAGCACTTCGATGCCGAAGCGCCGCAGCAGCGCCCGCGGCCTGAACGCGGGTTCGGCGATCCGCTGTGACAGCTCGTCGTACACCGCGTCGGCCGTGACCGGCCCGAGCGGTGTCGTGACGCCGAAGATCTGGACGAGCGACTGCTCAAGCCACAGCCTGCTCGGCGTCCCGCGGAACAGGTACCAGTGCTCACAGAACGTCCGCCATGCCTCACGCGGCTCAACGCTGACGCGCCCGTCGCGGTCCGGCACCCCGAGTTGCCGCAGCGGCACGCCCTGGCTGTAGAGCATCCGGGTCAGGTAGTGGTCGGGGGCGACGAACAGCGCGGCCGGGTCAGGCAGCGGCTCGTCACCCGCGAGCATCGCCGGATCCACATGCCCGTGCGGGCTGATCAGCGGCAGGTCACGGACCTCCGCGTACAGCTCGCGGGCGATGGCCCGGGTCGAGGGGTCAGCGGGGAACAGCCGGTCCGAATCCATCGTGATCAGCCCTTCTTGAGTTCCACGGGTACGTCGTCCTTGAGTTCCACGGGTACATCGTCGAGTTCCACGCGTGCATCGTCACGGTCAGGCGCTCACCAGTCGTGCACGGAACCGTCCGCGAGCCTGTTGACGGGAAGGTAGGCAGGCTCGTACGGGTACCTGGCCGCGAGCTCCTCGTCTATCGAGACGCCGAGGCCAGGGGCCTCGCCAGGATGCAGGTAGCCGTCGCTGAAGCTGTGGCCATGCGGGAACACCTCGTCCACGATCGGCTCGTGCCGCATGTGCTCCTGGATGCCGAAGTTGGGGATGGCCATATCAAGGTGCACGGCGGCGGCCATCGTGACGGGCGAGACGTCGGTTGGCCCGTGCGAGCCGGACTTCACTCCGTACAGCTCGGCGAGGGCGAAGATCCGGCGCAGGTGCGTGATGCCCCCGGCGTGCACGGCCGCGACGCGGATGTAGTCGATCAGCCGCTCCCGGATCAGGCGCTCGCAGTCCCAGATCGAGTTGAACACCTCGCCGATCGCCAGCGGCGTGGTGGTGTGCTGGCGCACGAGGCGCAGCGCGTCCTGGTCCTCCGCCGGCGTGACGTCTTCTAGCCAGAAAAGGTTGTACGGCTCGAGATCCTTGCCGAGCCGGGCCGCCTGGACGGGAGTCAGCCGGTGGTGGGCGTCGTGCAGCAGCGGCAGTTTCGGGCCGAAGCGCTCCCTGACCTTCTCGAAGACGCCTGGAATGTGGCGCATGTAGGCCGCCGTGTCCCAGGTCTCCTCAACGGGCAGGGGAGTACGGGCGGCCGGCTCGTAGCGTCCGGACGCCACGCCGGCGCCCACGCCGTAGATCTTGCCGAGACCGGGGACTCCGCTCTGGATACGGACTGCCCGGTAGCCCAGCGCCAGGTGCTGCTCCACGGAGTCGAACAGCTCGGGGATGTCCGCCCCGCTGGCGTGGCAGTAGACGAGCACCCCATCGCGGGAGGCGCCCCCGAGCAGCTGGTAGACGGGCAGGCCTGCGACCTTGCCCTTGATGTCCCACAAGGCCATGTCCACGGCGGCGATGGCCGCCATGGTGATAGGGCCCCGCCGCCAGTACGCTCCCTTGTACAGGTACTGCCAGGTGTCTTCAATGCGATGCGGATCCCGGCCGATCAGCAGCGGGACGACATGGTCGCGCAAGTAGCTGGCCACGGCCAGCTCCCGCCCGTTGACGGTCGCGTCGCCGAGACCAACGATCCCCTCATCGGTGGTGACCTTCAGCGTCACGAAATTCCGTCCCGGACTGGTGATGATCACCTCAGCGTCGCGGATCTTCATCTCTCACCTCATTCCGCCGGGTCCGTCACCCGGCACGCCAGCCGATCATCAGTCCCGTGGTATCCGGCAGCGCGGGCCGCTCCTCGTCATCCCGGTCGAAGTAGCCGGGGAACCGCTCGCGTATCGCGGGCAGGTCACAAAGGACGGTGCGCAGATGAGCCGTGAGCACCTGGTCGCCGTGCCCGGCGTCGCCCGCCTTGACCGCGGACGCGATCTTCTCGTGTTCGACGATCGCGGTGTCGATGCGATGGAACTCGGGCAGGGTGAGCCAGCGGACCCGGTTGAGATGCACCCGGGCCCCGCCTGCCAGGCGGCCGGCCGCGTCGAAGCCGGAAAGACTGGCGAGCTCGGCGTGGAAAAGCTCGTCGGCGTCGTAAAACCCCGCGTAGTCGCCGGCCGCGGCCGCCTGACGCTGGGCGAACAGGACGGCGTCCAGCTTGCCGCCGCCTTCCGCCGTCACCTGCCGGCTGGCTACGGCAAGGACGGCCCGCTCCAGGACCTCGCGGCTGAACTGCGCCTGACGGACCTGACGGGTACTGATCCTGGCGACCGTCGTGCCCCGCTGCGGGGAGATATCGATCAGCCCGTCCACCGCGAGCTGCAGAAAAGCTTCCCGCACGGGAGTCCTGCTGACCCCGAGTGAGGCGGCGACCTCTTTCTCCGACAGCGACTGCCCCGGTTTGATCTCGCAGTGCACGATGTCGCGCAGCAGCAGGCGGTACACCTGCCCGCGCACGGAAGATTCCCTGGATCGGTCGCTGGAAAGGACCCTTCCGCGCTCCTCGATGCCCGATGTCGCCATATGAATCTGCCCCCTCATCGCCGCCAGAGAGCCTTACCTGCCGACGACTGACGTACTACCATGGTAATACATCATTTGGGAGGACAGATGAGGGAAGCCCTCGACGAGATCGCCGCCGCCCGGCTGCTTCCGGTGGTCGTGATCGACGATCCGCGGTCCGCGCCGCCCCTCGCGGCGGCACTCAAGGGCGGCGGCCTGCATTGCGCTGAGATCACGCTGCGCACCCCCGCCGCCGAAGAGTCGATCCGCGCGCTGGCCGACGATCCGGACATCGTGGTCGGCGCGGGCACGGTGCTGAACGCGGCGCAGGCGGCGCGGGTCATCGACGCCGGAGCGCGTTTCGTCGTCACGCCGGGATTCAGCCTGGAAGTCGTGCGGCACTGCCAGGCGCGGGCGGTACCCGTCTTCCCCGGAGTCGCGACATCCACCGAAGTGATGTCCGCGCTGGACGCGGGGATCGAAACCGTGAAGTTCTTCCCGGCCGGGCAACTTGGCGGACTGCCGATGCTGAAGGCCCTCGCCGCGCCGTTCGGCATGGTGAGGTTCATCCCGACGGGGGGAATCTCCGCGGCCAACCTGGCCGACTATCTGGCGCACCCGGCGGTGGCGGCCGTCGGAGGCAGTTGGATGGTCGCCCCGGGCCTCATCAAGGCGGGCGACTTCGACCAGATCACGAAGCTGACGGCGGAGGCCGTGGGGATCGCGAACGGCGGGCAGGAGTAGCACATGGCCCTCATCGAGACCAGGCCCGCCGACCAGTGCGCGTTCGACGCGATCTCTCTCGGCGAAGTCATGCTGCGCCTCGACCCGGGTGATTTCCGGATCAGGACGGCGCGATCCTTCCGCGTCTGGGAGGGCGGCGGCGAGTACAACGTGGCCCGAGGCCTGCGGCGCTGCTTCGGACTACGGACCTCCGTGGTGACCGCGTTCGCCGACAATGACATCGGGCGGCTAGCCGATGACTGCATCCTCCAGGGCGGCGTGGACACCTCTCTTATCCGGTGGGTGCCTTATGACGGCGTCGGGCGCGACGTGCGCAACGGGCTGAACTTCACCGAGCGAGGTTTCGGCGCGCGGGGCGCCCGCGGCGTGTCCGACCGCGGGCACACCGCGATCAGCCAGCTGAAGCCGGGGGAAGTCGACTGGGAGCACATCTTCGGCACTCTCGGCGTGCGCTGGTTCCACACCGGCGGCATCTACGCCAGCCTGTCCCCGGAGGCCGCGGAGGTGGTGGCGGAAGCAGCCCGGGCAGCGCACCGCCACGGCACGATCGTCTCCTACGACCTGAATTACCGCCCGAGCCTGTGGCAGGCGATCGGCGGGCAGGCCCGCGCACAGGACGTCAACCGCGCGCTCGTCCAGCACGTTGACGTCCTGCTCGGCAACGAGGAGGACTTCACCGCCTGCCTCGGCTACGAGGTGCCGGATACCGGCAAGGACCTCAGCTCGCTGTCCGCGGCGAACTTCAAGCAGATGATCACCGAAGTGACCGCCGACCTGCCCCACTTGAAGGTCGTCGCGACCACCCTGCGAGCGGTGCGATCGGCCGGCGTCAACGACTGGGGCGCGGTCGCCTGGGCCGGCGGCACGTTCGCCGAGGCGACGCACCGCGCCGGACTGGAGATCTTCGACCGGGTCGGCGGCGGCGACAGCTTCGCCTCCGGGCTGATCTACGGGCTGATGAGCTTCGACGACCTGGCCAGGGCGGTCGAGTACGGGGCGGCGCACGGCGCGCTCGCCATGACGACCCCTGGGGATACCTCCATGGCGAGCCTGGCCGAGGTGGCGGCCCTCGCCCGCGGCGGCGGCGCCCGCGTGCAGCGCTGACGCTCCTGATACCGGTTCAGCGCCCCCGTTGCCCTGCCAGCGGCCCCCGCTGCCCAAATCCACCTGTGCCGGAGAAGCTCAGGACGGAAGTGTTACAGGAGCGGGATTGTCCCTGTCGGCTCCGGTGGGGAATCCTATCCAACGTGATGAGTCCGCGAGGCAGCCTGGCAACGCGGCGCATGGCCGCGCACTGGGTCGTTCTCGCCGCCGCGGCCCTGACGACGCTCGTCGCCGCCGCGGTCGGGACGGCGCTCGCAGTGTTCGCCGGACAGGCCCTGCCGCTGGCGGTGCGGCATGACTTGTCGGTCGCGTCCGGCACCGCGCTGGCGGTGAGCGGGCCCGTCACTAGCAGCCAGGCGGGGACGAGCGCCCTGCAGCTTCGCGCGACGATCGGGAAGACGCTGGACGGGGTGCCATTCGCGTTCGCGGCGGCGTCGTGGTCCGACCCCATGGGCCTGGTGTCCGGAAAGCTCCCCGCCACGCCGGCCGGCACTCCCAAGGGCGACACGACGATCCTCCAGGCCGCGTCGATGACCGGCATCGCGAGCCGTGCCGTCCTCGTCTCCGGCGGCTGGCCGAGCGGAGTGGCCACGACCACCCCGGCCAGCACGACCACCCCGGCAAGCACGACCACCCCGGCAAGCACGGCGGCGGCCGCGCCGGGTCCCATTCCCGCGGCGCTGCCCGTGACCACGGCCGCGCTGCTGCATGTGGTCTCCGGCGACCTGCTCACCGTCAGGGACCGTGAGACCAACGCGGAGCGCGTCTTCCGGATCACCGGGCTGTTCGCGCGCCGCCAGCTGTCAGGCAACGCCAGCTCGTACTGGTCACTGAGCACCATCCCCGCCGGCGGCTCGTCCACCTCAGGCGGGTTCACCACCTACGGGCCGCTGGTGGTCAGCCCGGCCGAGCTGAACGGGCCGAGCGCCCCCCTCGGCATCAACATAGGCAGCTGGGTCGCACAGCCGCAGATGAGCCTGTTCACCACCGGCGACCTGTCCGCGATCTCCGCGAACGTCTCCGCTCTCCCTGGCCAGCTGCAGAATTCCGCCGCGCTGGACGGAATGCAGCTGACCACGAGCCTTCCCGGCGTACTCGCCGCGACCGCGAGCAACCTGGCCGTGGCGCGGTCCCTCCTCGTGATCAACGCGCTGCAGTTGCTCGTGCTCGGCGTCGCCGCGCTGCTCGCCGTGGCGCGGCTATTGGCCGGCCAGCGCGAGGGCGAGACGGCGCTGCTCAACGCCCGCGGCGCCACCCGCTGGCAGCTCGCGCGGCTGACCGCGGCCGAAGTGATCCCGCTCTGTGCCGTCGCCGCCGTCGTGGGTGCCCTGGGCGGCATGCGGCTCGCCGGCCTGCTGACCACCGCGGGTCCGCTGAAAGCGGCGGGCGTGAAGCTGCCAGGCCCGGCTTTCCTGCTCGGCGGCGGGACGGGCAGCCCGGCGGGCACCTGGATCGACGCGATCGCCGCGGCCCTCGTCGTCGCGGTGATCGCCGTCGCCGCGATGCTCGGCCCCGTGTTCGGCGCCGGTCCCGCGATGACGGAGGCACGGGTCCGGCGCGGCAGGCAAGCCGCGATCGCGGGCGCCACCCGCGCCGGCGCGGACCTCGCGCTCATCGTCCTCGCGGCCGGTGCCGGCTGGCAACTGCGCCGCTATTCAGCGGGCAGCGGCTCGGCCGCCACGATCGACCCGGTGCTCGCCCTCGCCCCGGCCCTCGCGCTGGCGGGCGGGACCGTCGTCACACTGCGCCTGCTGCCCCTCGCGGCACGCGCCGGGGACCGGCTCGCCGGGCGCGGGCGTCGGCTGACCGCGTCGCTGGCCGGCTGGCAGGTGAGCCGCCAGCCGCTCCGCCAGGGCGGGGCCGCGCTGCTGCTCGTGATGGCGGTCGCCACCGGGACCCTCGCTCTCGCCCAGCACGCCAGCTGGAGCCGGTCCGCCAGCGACCAGGGCTCGTTCGACGCCGGCGCGGACACGAGGGTCGACACGCCTTCCCCCCTCGCCCCAGGCGCGACCGGCGCGATCACGAACGCCGCCGGCGTACAGCACGCCATGGCCGCCTACGTCCAGGCCGAAGCGACGCCCGCCGAGATCCTCGCCGTCAACGCGGCTCAGGCGCCCGACACCGTGCGGATCCGCGCCGACCAGACCAGCGTCCCGGCGGGCAAGCTGTTCGCCGGGATCACGCCGAAGTCCGTTCCCGGCACTCCCCTGCCCGGCCGTCCGGATTCCATGACGTTCACCGCCGCCCTGTCCCCGACGGACATACTCGCCCAGACGGGCACCCTTCCGATCGGCACCGGCCAGGCGAGCGCCGTCGCCGGGGAACTCGGGCCTGTCGACGTCACGGTCACGGTGGCCGACGGCACCGGTGACATGTACCAGCTCAACGCGGGCACGCTGCCCGCCGACGGCCGGGATCACGTCCTGGTGGCATCGCTCGGCGGCGCCAATGTCAGCTATCCGCTGCGCCTGGTCCAGGTCGCGCTCACCTACCAGATGCCCCCGGCGCAGGCCGTGGCGCTCGCGCTCACCGTGTCCGGCCCCTCCTTCAGCGGCTGGCAGGCGAGCGCGACGTCTCCGGACCTGCTAAGCCTCCAGTCCTCGGCCTTCGGCGGGGAGCTGTACGGACCTTCTGCCTTGCCGGAGAACGACACGTGGCAGGCCAGGGGGGACACCGCGAGGTTCACCTTTACGTCCGGCTTCGGGCAGGCCAGTTCCGGCGGATCCCCTGTCGTCCTTGAGCCGGTCTACGCGCAAGTGGCCCTGAACGCTCCCGCTGGGAACAACCAGGCCACGCTCCCGGCGATCGCCACAGGCGCGTTCGCGGACACGAACAACGTCGGCACCGGATCGATCGTGCAGGCCACGCTCAACGGCGTTCAGGTTCCGCTGTCGATCGTCGCCGTCGTGAAGACCTTCCCCACCGTCACCAGTAACACCGGTGCGCTGATCATCGACCTGCCGGCCGTCCAGCAGCGACTCGTCACTCAGGGCGCGGCACCGCTGGGCGTCACCGAATGGTGGCTGGCCACCGCTGACCACCAGATCCCGCCCGGCCTGTCCGGCGCGCTCCCGCCGGGAAGCGCCGTCACAGGGGCCGCGCAGACCACGGCGGCCCTGACCGGCGACCCGCTGTCCGCCGCGCCGCAGCAGGCGCTGCTTGCCCTTGCCGCCGCGGCCGCGCTGCTCGCGATCACCGGGTTCTGGGTGTCGATCGCCGCGAACGTCCGCCAGCGCCGCACCGAGAACGCGCTCCTGGCCGCGCTCGGCGTCAGCCAGCGGTCGGCGGCGCTGCAACTGTGCCTGGAGAAGCTGATGCTCAGCGTTCCCGCGGCCGCGCTCGGCCTCGTCCTCGGCACGGTGGTCGCCAGGCTGCTCGTGCCCGCGGTCACCCTGACCGCCGCGGCGGCACAGCCCGTCCCGCCGCCGGTGACGCTGTTCGACCTGCCCCAGACTCTGGCGCTCGCCGCGGCGGTCGCCGTCATTCCCGCGCTCGCCACGGCGCTGATCATGATCAGGCACCCGGATCCCGCGGCCGAGCTACGCGCGGCGGAGGCGACGTGAACGTGAACACCGCGAACATCAACACCAGGCGCCTGTCTGGCACGGGCATGGTCGCGACACTGGCGCTCGCGGTGCTCGTCTTCGGCTGCGTGCTCGCCGGGACGGCCGGGCCGCGCGAGGCGCTGAACACCAGGACGCTGGCGCTGCGCCAGACAATCGCCGCCGTCCCCGGGCTGGGACAGACGATCACGGTGACCACCACCTGGAGCCAGTTCGCGGACAGCGTCAACATGCCGCAGACCACCTTCAACGATGACCAGCTGAGCAACCTCGCGGCCCAGTTCAACGCCAGCTTCAACACCGGCGTCCTGCACCTCGCACCGGTCTCCGCCGACTGGGTGAGCATGACGACCACCCCGCACGACGTGGAAACCGCCCTCTCAGGCACCAGCGGCGACCCGGTGAAGATGGAGGTCAGCTACCGCCTCCCGTACACCGGCTACGTGCGGGTACTCGCGGGGAGCCTTTCCGCCCCGGCCCCCGTGGCGTCCGCGCGGATCGCCGGTTTCTTTCCGACGATCAACGTGGCGGTGAGCCAGCAGACCGCTGACCAGTTCGGACTCAAGGTAGGCTCCGCGGTGCGGACCGACGGCGTGGAGCTCCCCTCGTCCGGTACGTCGCCCCCGATCACGCTCAAAGTCACGGCGATCGTGGCGGAACGCCTGCCCGCATCGTCCTTCTGGCAAGCCGACCCGCCCCTGGCCGCGCCCGACCTTAACGTGCCCGCCCAGGGAATCCCGTACTGGGTATCCGGCGTGTTCGCCCTGCCCGACGAGTCCCCCGCGCTTCAGCAGGACTACGGCCCCCGGTTCCTGAACATGCTGTGGGTGCTTCCCATGAACCTCGGGGCGCTGCGGGGAGACCAGGTGCAGACGCTGGACGCGACGCTCCAGCGACTCGTCACCGAGGTCCCGGCGATCACCGGGCCGCTGGCGAGCGCCGCGAGCGCGGTGACGGTCGGCACGGGCCTGCGGCAGACGCTGGGCGCGTTCATCGATACCGCCGCCGCGGTCGACGCGCTGCTGTGGCTGCTGTACGTGAGCCTCGCGCTGATCGCCGCCGTCGTGCTGCTGCTGGCGGCGCGCATGATCGCGGCGCGCCGCGCGACCGAACTGGCGCTGCGCCGGGCACGCGGCGCGTCGCTCTTCCAGGTCGCACTCGCGGCGGGGCGCGGTGCGGCGGTCGGCTGCGTCCCCGCCGCCGTCCTCGCGGGCGCCGTCGCGGTGCTGCTCGTCCCGGGTCAGGCACCGCCGGGCGGCTGGTGGCCGGGGCTTGCCGCGGCGGTCATCGCGATCGGCGCGCCCGCCGTGCTGGCCGCCTGGCAGCAACGGCTCCCCCGCTCCGGTCGCGGCAAGGCCGCCGGCGGATACTCCCGGCCCGGGCAGACGGGACTGAGCCAGCCCAGCCTGGATTACGGCGCACTGGGCTATGGCAGGCGCGGCCGGCGCCGGTTCCGCGGCGGGGTCCGGCTGGTGGTCGAGGTGAGCGCGGTGCTCGCCGCGATCGCCGGAATCGTGGTGTTCCGGCAGCAGGGCACCCAGCCCGGTGCCGGGGTGAACCTCTACACCAGCGCCGCGCCCGCGCTGGTCGCGGTCCCCGCCGTCATCGTCGTGCTGCGGGTCTACCCGCTGGTCCTGCGCGGGCTGCTGCGCGGCGCCGCCCGCGGGCGGGGCGCGGCCGGATTCCTCGGCCTGGCCCGGGCGGCCCGGGCCGTGCTCACCCCCGCGCTGCCGGCGTTCGGGCTGGTACTCGCGATCACCGTGGCCGCGTTCGCCGGCATGGTCCGGGACGCGGTGACCCGCGGCGAGATCAACGCCTCGTGGCAGTCCGCGGGCGCGGACGTGGTGGTCTCAACCACCGGGCCGGCCGGGGCGATCCCCGCCGCCGCCTCGCACGCCCTCGCGGGCGTGCCTGGCGTGCAGCACGCGGCGGTGGTGTCGGAATGGACGCTGCTCGCGCCGAACGGCGCCTCGGTGACCGCTCTGGCCGTCGATCCCGCCGCCTATGCGGCGCTGGTCGCGTCGGGCCAGACGTGGCCCGCCGTCGATCCGAGGCTGCTGACCGGGGACGGGGTGCTCGCCTCGCCGCAGGCCCTCGCGGAATTCGGCGGAGACAAGACGGTCACGCTTTCGACCGACGACGGCGGCGCGCCTGTCCGGGTCCGGGTCAACGGGACGCTGTCAGGGACGCCCGCGCTGGCCGCCGGCGGCGCGTTCGTCCTCGTGCCCGAATCCCTGATCGCGCACGAGCCGTACGTCGTGCCGAACGTCATGCTGCTGAACGGGCCGGGGATCGACACCGCCCAGGTCACCGCACTGGTGAACAAGATGGTGCCCACGGCAGCCACCACGGTCCGTTCGGTAATGCTGGCGCAGTTGACCGGCGCGCCAGTGCAGCGCGGCGCCTTCCTGCTGTTCGCCCTTGCCCTCGCGGTCGCGGCCGGGCTGGGGCTGGCGGTCATGCTGCTGCAACTGGCGCTTGACTCGGCGGACCGGGAGGCGACGCTGGCGCGGCTGGCCACGATGGGGCTGGGCGAGGGGCAGCGGGCGCGACTTGTGCTGCTCGAAGTGCTCCCGGTCCTCTTCGCGGCGGCGGTCGCGGCCGTCGCGTCCGCGCTCGTCCTGCCGCGGATCGTCGCGCCGGGGATCAACCTGTCAGTGTTCACCGGCTCGAGCGCGGGCGTGCCGCTCGTGCCCGACGCGGCATCGCTCGCGCTGCCGATCGCCGGGCTTGTCGTGGTGGCGGCGGTGACGCTGACGATCGAGATACGGGCCCGGCGGGGCGTCGTGGCGACCCTACGCGGAGGTGAATGAGTTGACCGAGCTTGAGGCACTCCGGGCGGACACTACGCGAAGTTCGGGCGCCGACTATGGCGACGGGGCGCTGGTCGTCTGCGACCGGCTTGTGCGCATCTACAGCGCCGAAGGCATCGAGGTGCAGGCACTGCAGGGGCTTGACCTGGTTATAGCACCCGGGGAGCTGACCGCTATGGTGGGCGCGTCGGGCTCAGGCAAGTCGACGCTGATGAACATCCTGGCGGGACTCGACGCGCCGACCGCCGGGGTGGTCCGCGTGGCCGGGCACGACCTGGGGGCGATGTCGGCGCGGCAACGGCTGCTGTACCGGCGTTCGGTGGTTGGGTTCATCTGGCAGCAGACGTCGCGGAATCTCCTGCCATATCTGACCGGTCTGCAGAACGTCCAGTTGCCCTTGCGTCTGGCGGGCGCGTCGCGTTCCGTCCGCCGGACGCGTGCTCTTGAACTGCTGGAGGCGCTGGAAGTCGGGCACTGCGCGGGGCGGCGGCCCGACGAGATGTCCGGCGGCGAGCAGCAGCGGGTCTCGATCGCAGTAGCGCTGGCGAACTCTCCGTCGCTGCTGCTGGCCGACGAGCCGACTGGCGAGCTGGACACGGAGACCGCTGCCTCCGTGTTTTCCGCTTTGCGGACCGCGAATTCCGCACTAGGGGTAACCGTGCTGATCGTGACGCACGACCCGGAAGTATCAGACATGGTGCGGCGCGTGATCGCGATCAGGGACGGGCGGACGAGCACGGAGACGCTGCGTCACGATGCCGCGGACGGCTCCGGGCCGGCGCACGCGGTGGAGTACGCGGTGCTCGACCGATTCGGGCGGCTGCAACTGCCGCGCGAGATGACCGACGCGCTCGGCATGCGCGACCGTGTCCGGCTGGAGGCCGAGCCAGACCACATCGGCGTCTGGCCCGAGGAATGACAGTGACGAACATGATTGATGTCCGGGACGTGACGCGGACGTACGGGAGCGGGGCGGCCGCGATGGCGGCGCTGCGCGGCGTCACGTTCACCGTCGGCGAGGGCAAGCTGGTCGCGCTGCGCGGCCGGTCCGGATCCGGGAAGACGACGCTGCTCAACATCGTCGGCGGGCTCGACACGCCGGATGGCGGCTCTATCTCCGTCGACGGGCAAGACGTGACCGCGATGGGCCAGCAGGAACGGATGCGGCTGCGGCGGGAGACCGTGGCCTACATCTTCCAGTCTTTCGGGCTGTTGCCGGTGCTGTCGGCCGCCGAGAATATCGGCGTGCCGCTCCGGATCAGCGGAGTCGGCTCGAAGGAGCGCGAGTCGCGCGTGGAGCTGATGTTGTCGATCGTCGGGCTCGCCGACCACGCCAGGCAGCGGCCGGGGGAACTGTCCGGCGGCCAGCAGCAACGTGTCGCGATAGCACGGGCGCTCGCGCCACGGCCGTCGCTGCTGCTCGCCGACGAGCCCACCGGCCAACTCGACCGCGAGACAGGCCGGCAGATCATGCGGCTGCTCCGGACCGTGGTGGAGTCGGAGGGGGTAACGGCTCTCGTCGCCACGCACGATCCGCTGCTGATCGACCTGGCGGACTCGGTGCTGCACCTGGTGGACGGGCAGATCAAGAGCGACTGAACGCACGCCGGCCGATCACGCGACCACCCGCGCGTCAGCGCGGTGGAGACGGTGCGCGGCCCGGATCACATCGCTATCCGGGCCACGCCGTGCTATCCGGGCCACGCCGTCGGAATTCAGAAGACCACCACGCTGCGGAGCACGTCCCCGCGGGTCATCTTGGTGAAGGCCTCCTCGATATCGCCGAGGCCGATCGTCTCGGAGACGAACTTCTCCAACGGCAGCCGTCCGTCGAGGTGCAGGTCGACCAGCATCGGGAAGTCGCGGCTGGGCAGGCAGTCGCCGTACCAGGACGACTTGAGCGCGCCGCCGCGGCCGAACACGTCCAGAAGCGGCAGTTCCAGCTTCATCTCCGGTGTCGGCACGCCGACGAGGACGACTACGCCCGCCAGGTCACGGGCGTTGAAAGCCTGCTCGTAGGTCTGCGGCCGCCCGATCGCCTCGATCACCACATCGGCGCCGAAGCCGCCGGTGAGTTCCCTGATGCCCTCGACCGGGTCGATGTTCCTCGAGTTGATCGTGTGCGTGGCACCGAAATCCTTCGCCCACTCCAGCTTCCGGTCGTCCACGTCCACCGCGATGATCGTCTTCGCCCCGGCGAGCCACGCGCCGAGCAGGGCAGCGTCGCCGACGCCGCCGCAGCCGATCACCGCGACGCTGTCGCCCCGTGTCACGCCGGCGGTGTTGATCGCCGCGCCGATGCCCGCCATGACGCCGCAGCCGATCAGGCCCGCGGTCGCGGGCGCGATCGCGGGATTGACCTTCGTGCACTGACCCGCGGCGACCAGCGTCTTGTCGGCGAACGCGCCGATGCCGAGAGCCGGCGACAGCGGCGTGCCGTCCGCGAGGGTCATCTTCTGTTTCGCGTTATGGGTGTTGAAGCAGTACCAGGGGCGGCCGCGCTGGCAGGCCCGGCACTCGCCGCACACCGCGCGCCAGTTGAGGATCACGAAGTCGCCCGGCGCCACCTCGGTCACGTCGTCGCCGACGGCCTCCACCACGCCCGCCGCCTCGTGGCCGAGCAGGTAGGGGAAGTCGTCGCCGATGCCGCCGAGCTTGTAGTGCAGGTCCGTGTGACACACCCCGCACGCCTCCACCCGCACCAGCGCCTCACCCGGCCCCGGATCCGGCACCAGCACCTCCGTCACGCTCACGGGCTCGCCCTTGCCGAACGCGACCACACCGCGCACTTTTGTCGTCATGCCGCTGCTCTCCTTACCTTCTGTCGCCGTATCGCGCCATTTCTTTTATCCGAACGGATCCTTGCTCCGCGCCGCGTGTCAGCCCATCTCGGCCCGTTGCCCCCTTCAGCCCAGCCGGTAACTGCCGTGCGCGACAATCACGGCCCGGCCGCCGACGATGACCTTTTCGACCACGTCGCCGCTCCCCTCGACCCGTGCGTACAGCACGGATGGCCGGTGGATCTGAGCTCCCTGGCGGATCTCGATCTCCTCGCCGAACTCGATCCGGCCGTGCCGCGCCAGGTGGACGGCGAGCGGACCAGCGGCGGACCCCGTCGCGGGATCCTCGGGAACCCCAAGGGCGGGCGCGAACATGCGGGTGACCCATCCGGTGGCGGACCGCGTGAAACAACTGACGTTCAGGGGAATGCGGGACAGTTTCTGCGTGTCCGGTTCAAGCGCTATCAGCGCTTCCTCGCTGGGGAACTCCACGTAGACGTTGACCGGGCCGTTCGTGTACGTCTCGACGGGGAGGCCATCGGGCTTCGCGGGTGCGCCGAGCGCCTCGATGAGGTCCGCCACCGCGCCGCACGGTGCCCATACGGGAACGGGCTGCGACATACGGCCGAAGGTGATCATCTGGCCCTGGCGTTCGAGCTCTACCGGCACCAGTCCGGCGGCCGTCTTGATCGTCACCGTGTCCTTGCCGAGGATGTCGGCCAGTACCCAGGCCGAACCCAGCGTGGGATGGCCGGCGAACGGGATCTCCCCGCCCGGGGTGAAGATGCGGACATGAGCGTCCGATTCCGTTTCGGGCTTCCCGGCCTCGGGCGGCAGGAAGAAAACCGTCTCCGAGAAGCTCATCTCGCGGGTCGCCTTGAGCATCAGTTCACCGGACAGACCGCGTCCGTCCGGGAAGATGCCGAGCTGGTTTCCTTCCAGGGGGCTGCCAGTGAACACGTCCGCGATGAGGAACTCGCGCGTGACCTCGCCGCTGTCGTCCGGCTCGCCGGCCCACAGCTTGACCTCGGGAACTCTCATGAGAACTATCTTGCCGCCCGCCTCCGGCGCGCTGCACTCCCCCCGCCTTCTCGGTCCGGCCGCCTCCTCGGTCGGGGTCGGCGGCACGCCCGGGGCTCGCGGGGCTAGCCGCGCCAGGAGACGACGCGGCCTGTGTAGTGGCGCCGCCCGGAATCGGCGGTCATCGCGGCGTAGAGGACGGCGATGAGCGGCAGGGCCGGTGCACGCAACGGGGACAGCCGGTAGAAGCGGAGCATCGGCAGATAGGTTGCCGTCATGATGGCCCAGGCCACGAGGCCGGCGCACCCGGCGAGGACGGTGCCCGACCCGGCCGCTCCCGCGGCGGCGGCGATCAGCCCGGCGATCGCCCCCGCCGGCGGGGCCACGTACAGCAGGAGCAGGCCGATGATCGTGCCGACGAGGAGCACCGGGTTGTACCTGAGCTGCGTGTAGGCGGACCTGGCGATCATGTGCCACAAGTCGGCGAGCCTCGGGTAAGGGCGGGCACTTCTTATCTCGGCGGTCAGGCCCAGCCAGCAGCGGTTTCCGTCGCGCTTGAGCAGCGTGGCGAGGGAGACGTCGTCGATGAGCGCGCCGCGGATCGGCTCGAGTCCGCCAGCCTTCGCCAGGGCGGCCCGGCGGATCAGCATGCAGCCCCCCGCGCCGGCCGCGGTACGGCTCGAAGGGCTGTTCACCCTCCGGAAGGGGTAAAGCTGGGCGAAGAAATAGACGAACGCGGGCACCACGACTCTTTCCCAGCCCGTTTCGGCCCGTAGCAGGGCCATTTGGGAGACGAGAGCGCGGTCGCCCCGTTCGGCCGCCGCGACGAGCCTGCGGAGCGCGCCGGGTTCCCAGGCGATGTCCGCGTCGGTGAAAAGTACGTACCCGTCCTCGCCGGCCGGTTGCCCTCGCCGCTCGCGCCGGGCGGCGGCCAGGCCCTGGTTCATCGCCCAGACCTTGCCCGCCCAGCCATCAGGCCGGGGACGACCCGGCAGGACGGTGAGCGGTGGGGCCGCGTTCCGCACGGCCTCGTGCTGGGCGGCGAGATCGGCGGCGAGATCGGTGGCGACCTGGCCGGTGCCGTCGTCGCTCCGGTCATCTACAAGGATGACGCGGAAGTCGCCGGGGTAGTCCTGGCCGAGCAGAGCAGGCAGTGTGACAGGGAGTATCGCGGCCTCGTTCCGGGCAGGGACCACTGCCACGACCTCCGGCCAGTCCGCCCCGTCGCCGACTGACCGATCGCGGGAGGCGACTGGAAGCTCACAAGAGGCTACTGGAAGACGCTGGCTGGTGAGCCAGAACCCACCGTGCGCGACCAGCAAATACACCCAGGCGACGGCACTGACGGCACAAACGATTCCAAGTTCGAGCACACACGCAGCTTGGCACAGACTGCCCCTCCTGCCCCACTCGCGGAGCGGAGGCCACGTTCCCGGGGGTCCCAAGGGGGGTTCCCGGGGGTTGCCTGGCGGTTCTCCCGGGGGTTTCCAGGCGGGGTCAGCAGAGTGACCAAATGCACGTTTGGCCGTCGTCATATGGATTTTAATTAGCCGACATGCCCCCTATGCGGCGTCGCATAGGGGGCATATGTTCCGGAATCACCGAACAGCCTGAGCGGAATTACCGATTGGCCGAATCGACTAGATCACGCACCATTTCGGTATAGGCCGGGTGGCTGGCACCGCCCTGCCTGACCACTTGTCGGCTCAGGTAGGCCGGGATGGTACGGGTCTTTCGCGGGTGCTCGTCGGGGTGCCGGAGCACTAGCCACATCGGGACCCCCACCCAGAGCGCGAACGCGAGCACCATGAGCGGAATGTTTATCCACAGGATTTCGGCAGTCATTGGGCACCTCCTCTGGCCCGCCTCCATGCCGCAGGCCTCGTTTGGTACTCAATAGAGTGCCCGACGCGCGTTCATTAATCACCAAGACTGGCCTCTGCAGCGCTTATGAGCCTGACTCCATCCTATGGATGCGCTATGAATAACAGTCATATAAAGTGATACAGATCACGTTACGCGGATACGACACCCGTTCGGCATTGACCGCGATGCCCGTTTGCGCTTTCGGGCACGCCAGCCAAGGCTCCTATGCGTATCACGGGATCGTAACGACGCGACTCGGACACGCGGCCAGGTCTCCGGGATTCGAAATGTATGACGAAATACGCTAGAGCAGTCGGGAGGCCGGGCTGTCGCCTGGCTGCCGCCGGGGGGCTCAGGTTACGTCACGGAGCAAGCCGGTGTCGATATCGAAGACGAAACCGCGGACGCTACCCGTATGCGGCAGGAACGGGCTCGCCTTGATGCGGGCGATCGACTGCCGCACGTCTGCGTCCAGGTCGGCGAACGCCTCGGCGGCCCACGGCGGGCGGATGCCGGTGTCCGCCTCGATCTCGCCCCTGAACTGGTCGTCGGTGAACGTGAGCATCCCGCAGCCAGTGTGGTGGATAAGCAGGATGCCGGTCGTGCCGAGCTTGCGCTGACTGATCGCCAGGGAGCGGATCACGTCGTCCGTGACAACGCCGCCGGCATTGCGGATGACATGCGCTTCCCCTTCGGTGAGCCCCAGGGCGCCATAGACGTTCAGGCGGGCGTCCATGCATGCGACGACGGCCAGGCGGGCAGACGGCTGGTGAGGCAGTGAGGCCGGGAAGCCGGCGGCGTACTGCTTGTTACTGTCGAGCAATCGGTTTATCAAAGTCACGCAAGTTAGCGTATACGTGACTATTTCCTTCTCCTGCGGGGCTCACGGCGGCCGAGACGAGGGGCTCGATTGCGCAGTCGGTGTCGTTCCTGCACGCCTGACTGCGCAATTGAGCCCGCCCAGTTCCCTGGCCGCGAGCAGGCCCAGTTCCCTGGCCGTGAGCACGCCCCCACGTCTGGACTCCCCGCTACTAAACGGGAGATAGTGGAACCATCGCATCACACGCGCACAGGTAGGTGGTTTCATGCTCCAGGCCTTCGTCTTCGGATGCGTCGGCATCGTCGTCGGCGACATCTATTTCCTCGATCCCGATCCGGCACCAGGCCAAGAGGGCCCTGAGCACGGCGTCCGCCTCGAACTCCGGGTCTTCGACCGGGGAGAGCTCAAGGGCACGATCTACTCGGCGGTCCCGATCGAGGCCGCCAGGCCGATCTGGCGCGTCGACCTGCTGGAATCCGTGGACGGCAAGCCAGGCAGCTACAACAGGACACACCACCATCCGAGATTCGAGGACTGGGATCCGACGCACCGGGTGTTCGAGCGTGAGCTTTCGGCCGACCCGATCGGCTGGCTGGAGAAAGAACTGTCCGACCTGCCCGCGGTGCTCGAGCGAGCGGGTTACCCGGCGGACACCGCCGACCCGTCTGATGCCGACAGCCTGCGCGAGTTCGCGCCGACCATCGCGGCCACCGCCGAGATGATGCTGAAGAAGGTCCGGGCCGGCGAACTAGGGCGCGCGCCCGCGGACGACGCGGCCGACAGCATCAGGACCGGTTGGCTGTAAGGCACGCCCGAGCGCAAGCGACCTTATCGGGCCGCCTCAAAGCCTCAGCCTTTCTTCGCCCTGCTGAACACGCGGGTGGCGGACAGGACCGCCGCGAACACCATGAAGACCACCGACGCGTAGAACGCGGAGTGCAGGCCAGCGGTGAACGCGGCGGCCAACTGTCCGTGCAGTGAGGTCGTGCCGACACAGCGAACGACGCCAGCCCCTGGAAGAGCGAGGCGAGAAGCGATGCCGCCATCGCCGGAACCCGGAACAGCGATAGCGGAAGCATCGGCGCCTTGGCGCGCTGCTCGATGAGCACGAACACGGCGAGCATCACGACGCCGCCGACCAGGTAGCCGACCATCGACGCGTCGAGCGGCGCGTTCGCCAGCTTGGTCATCGCCCACAAGATCCCGAACAGGCCGAGGCCAAGCGCGATCATCCCAGGCATGTCCAGACGGTGCCGGATGCGCTCGCCACTGTCACGCAGCACCCGCATCGCGACGGCGACCGCGACGATGCCAGTCGGCACTGTGCAGGCTGCGCTCGATCTCGGGAAGCGCCAGGACCACGATGGTGGTGTCGACGGCGGTCATGAGCACGCCACTCATGATCACGGCCATGGCCAGTCCCCTGCGGGTCGCCGCCGGGCTGGGGGCGACCCGCGGCTGGCTGCTGCGTACGCGGTATCGTCACATTTCCCACCTTAACGAGCACTGGATTTCCCGCCATACACGACTACGCTTACTTCTTGGCATTTCCCGCAGGGGGTGGTACTCGTTGGCGCGTGATGAATCCGCGATAGGCATGGTCGGCGTGCTCACCATTCCCACCCGAGGGGCGGCGGGGCCAGGGGAAGTGTGGATCAGGATCCGCGGTGGCACGGAACACTACATAGCCTGGTCGCAGAGCCCGCTGCCCAAGGGCGCTACCGTCCTCGTCATCGACTGCCGGGGGCCTCGGACCGTCGACGTCGTGGAATGGACGGACCCGCTCGATGAGGCCCCGAGTATCCTCGGGGCCCTTGAAAACCGTCACTCTGGAGAGTGAAACGACGATGTTTGGCTACCGTGTTCCCGCCCCCGACGAGGCGATGCTCATTTCCGGCGGTCGTCGCGGCATGAAGGAAGCGCCGTTCCGGGTAGTCACCGGCCACGGCGCCTTCGTCATGCCGATGTTCCGCAAGGTCCGCTACCTGACCCTGTCAATGCAGGAAGCCGAGGTCTCGGAGACCTGCGTCACCAAGCAGGGCATCTCCCTGAATGTACGCGCAGTCATCGCCTTCAAGGTGGGCTACGACCCCGAGTCCATCGTCAACGCGGGCCAGCGCTTCCTGTCCGACCAAGACCAGATGTCAGTGCTGACCGGACGGGTGTTCGCCGGTCACCTCCGGTCGATCATCGGCTCCATGACGGTCGAGGAAATCGTCACCGAGCGGCAGAAGCTGGCCTCCGAGGTGCTGGACGGTTCGAAGATGGAGATGGCTACCATCGGGCTAACCGTCGACTCGCTGCAGATCCAGTCCATCGACGACATGGGCGCCGGCTACATCGCGGCGATGGCCGCGCCTAACAACGCGGCCATCCAGCGCCAGGCGAAGATCGCCCAGGCCGCGGCCGACCAGGCGGCCGCGGAAGCGCAGCAGGCGTCGGCGCGAAAGCAGGCAGAGTTCGCCCGGCAGACCGCGGTCGTGCAGGCCCAGTACAAGGCCGAGATCGACAAGGCGCAGGCAGAGGCGGCGCAGTCAGGCCCGCTCGCGCAGGCAGGGGCACAACGCGCGGTCATCGCGGCGCAGGCCGAACTGGCGCAGCACCAGGCAGAGCTTCGGCAGCAGCAGCTCGTCTCAGAGGTGATCAAGCCCGCTCAGGCCGAGGCGGAGAAGGTGACGATCCTCGCCAAGGCCGACGCGGAGAGGACCCGGATCGCCGCCGAGGCCGCCGCGTCCAACAACCGCGTGGCCCTCGACCAGATGCTGATCGCCCAGCTTCCGCAGATCGTCAAGGAGGCGGCGGCCGGCCTTCAGGGCGCGAACGTCAGCATCCTGAACGGCGCCGACGGACTCGGCGAGATCGCCGCCGGCCTGGTGAGCCAGGGCCTGTCCATCCTCGATTCGGTGCGCAGCGGCGTGGGTGCCCCCACGACGAACGGCGATGCTCTGCACACGAAGCATGTGCTCAGCGACGGCAAGTCCCCGTCCGCGTAACAGCCGCGGCGAGCACAAGCAGGCGCCCGGCGGACGATTCCGCCGGGCGTCCGTTGCCTGCGGGCATGTTCGCGGTCATGCCCGGAGCCGGGCAGCCGGGGCGCGCCCGAACCTGTTCATACGCAACGACCGAAACTCGCGCAGAAAGACCCTGAGCGTGACCTGAGCCCGGGACGTCAGCCCCCGGAGTCGCGCGTCAGGAAAAAGTTGGTGGCCTTCATCGTCATCGCGGTCTCGCCGTCCTGGTTGGTGATCTCCACGAACGACTGGACGATCCCGCGGTCCGGCTTGCTGCGCGACCGACGTGCCTCAAGCACTGTGGCCCGCACGTGCAGCGTGTCCCCAGGGCGCACCGGCCGCGGCCAGCGGATCTCGTCGATGCCCGCCGCGCCGAGCCCCGTCTCGCCGCTTATGAAGTGCTCGACGAGCAGCCGCATCATCATGCTCGTGGTGTGCCAGCCGCTCGCGATCAGCCCGCCCACGGGGCCCGCGGCGGCGGCCGCCGGATCGACGTGGAACGGCTGCGGGTCGTACTCCTCGGCGAAGGCGATGATCTCTGCCTCGCTAGGAGAGAAGCTGCCGCAATCCACGGTGAGGCCGGGGACGTAGTCCTCGAAGTACCTGGTCGCGCGTCTGGAAACATCAGTCACGCCGGCCAGTATCCCGCCTGTCTGCCCTCCGTCACCAGGCGAGACAATGTGCGATTTTTCACGCATCATCCGTATTTGATAACAGGATGATCACAGAAAAAAATCGGTTTGCCTGCGGAGGGCCGGCCGCCCCTGCAATGCTCTCACTCGACGGCACGGCCAGAGCATAAGCCGCAAACCGCCCGCAAGGGCAGGACCGCTCTCCGCTGGCCCGTGACCGCAGTTCACCGGCCCGCCGAGAGGCGCTAGCCGCTGCGTAGGCAGGGCGAGAACTCGACCTTGGGGAGAATATGAACGCTGGGCGCAGTGAACGTCGGCCCGTGAAGATCCGGCGCACGGGGCGTCACAAGACCCCGTCGCAAGTAGAGAAGGTGGCGGCGCAGGCCGGCAAGGCAGCCCCGGCGATGGCGATCGCGGGCGCGCTCGTCGCGGCGCCGCACGCGGTGGCGTCGGTCAAGCCGGCCGCGACGACCGCCGCGACATCCCGCGAGGCCGGCCCGGCCGCGCGGATCACGCTTGACTCGGTAACCGCCAAGGGCGTGAGCGGCGCGACCGCTCATCAGGCCGCCATCAAGGCGCTCACGCGGAACATCGAATACACCGTCAGGTCGGGCGACACCCTCTCGGGAATCGCACAGACGTACTACCACAACGTCAGTGACTGGCAGTGGCTGTACCACGAGAACGACACGCGGATCTCCGACCCGAACGTGATCTACCCCGGGCAGACCGTGTTCGTGCCCGCCGACCCGCCGGCGAACTATTCGCTGCCCGGCTACGTCCCACGGCACGCCAAGCCCGCCGCGCCGGCATCCGCCGCGCCGGCACCCGCCGAGGCCAGCTACTCAAGCGGCGGCGGCAGCGACAGCACCGTGGTCACGCAGTCCGCGAGCGAAGGCCAGTCCAGCACGGCCTCCGCGAGCAGCACTGGCACCACTAGCGACCCCGGCAGCGGCTACACCACGCTGACCGGCACGCTCAGCTGTTCCGGCCTTGAGCAACTCTGGGACGAAGCCGGCGGCAACCCGTCGGACGGCTTCATGGCCGCGGAGATCGCGATGGCCGAGTCCGGCGGCAACCAGTACGCCCTGAGTCCGACCGACGACTATGGCTACTGGCAGATCAACTCATCCAACGGTTCGCTGGCCACGTTCAACCCGTATGGCAACGCGAGGTCAGCGATCATCCTCTCCGATGACGGCACGAACTGGTCACCCTGGACGACCTACACGAGCGGCGCCTACGCGGGCCGCTGCTGACAGAGCCCGGACCAACCGCCCTGCCCGAACCCGCAGTGGCAGGTCCGAACCTGTAAAAGAGGCCAGGCCGTTCCCGCCGTACCCGCGGCGAGCGCGGCCTGGCTGTTTTTCGACGGCTCGCACGGCCGCGCCGCTAGCCAGGGGTTGCCATTACCCAGACGCGGCAAGCGCCTCGGATATGCCGAGGCGGGCTAGTTCGTCGGCGCGCTCGTTGCCCGGGTCGCCGTTGTGACCTTTGACCCAGTGCCAGGTGACCTCATGCGAGGCCATCGCGGCGACCAGACGCTGCCACAGGTCCACGTTCTTGACCGGTTTCTTCGCGGCAGTCATCCAGCCGTTGCGCTCCCAGCCCGGCACCCACTTGGTGATGCCGTCGAGCACGTACTTGCTGTCGGTGTAAAGCTGCACGGGTGCCGGCCTGGTGAGGGTCTCAAGGGCTGTGATGGCGGCCATCAGTTCCATGCGGTTGTTCGTCGTCGCCCGCTCGCCGCCGTGCAGTTCCCTGACCACATCCCCGTAGCGGAGCAGGACACCCCAGCCGCCCGGTCCAGGATTGCCGCTGCAAGCCCCATCGGTATAAATAACCGCCTCACCCATGCCGACAGGCTAGTCCCTCTCCGGGTCTAAGGCGCATTCCCCGCGAGCCACAGTGCGCGAAAAAGCGACCCGGGAGAAAGCGGGAAATACGGTACCATCCCGGCCTATGGGCGTGAGCAGGGCAGCCGAACTGGTGCTCGTCAACGGAAGAATCCGGACTCCCGCGCATCCTTCCGGGTTCGCGCAGGCGATGGCGATCAGCGGCGGCGTCGTCAAGGCGCTCGGCAGCGACGCGGAGATGCGCGAGTTCGCCGGCCGGCACACCCGGGTCGTGAACCTGCGCGGCCGGCTGGCCCTGCCGGCGTTCGGTGACGCGCACATACACCCGGTCCAGGCCGGACTCGAAAGCCTGCGCTGTAACCTGCTCGGCTGGCGGACCAAGGACGAGTACCTGAGCGCGATCGCCGTCTACAGCACCGACCTGCCGCGCAACGCCTGGGTTCTGGGCGGCGGCTGGTCCATGCCCGCGTTCCCTGGCGGCACCCCGCTGGCCGAAGACCTGGACCAGGTGACCGGCGGGCGGCCCGCGTTCCTGCCGAACCGCGATCATCACAGCGCCTGGGTCAACACAGCCGCGCTGAAGATCGCCGGAATCGGTCCCCGCACGCCCGACCCCGCCGACGGCCGCATCGAACGGGACCATGCCGGCTTCCCGACCGGCGCCGTGCACGACGGCGCGATGCGCCTGGTCTCCGACTACGTGCCGCGGCCGGCCGGCAAAGAACTCACCGAGGCCCTCCTGGTGGCGCAACGCTACCTGCACTCCCTCGGCATCACGAGCATCCAGGACGCCTGCGTCGGCGACGCGGGCGAACTCGGTATCCCGGACACGTTCGACACCTACCGCCGCGCGGCCGCGGACCGGCTGCTGACCATCCGGGTGACCGGCTCGCTCTGGTGGGACCGGCACCTCGGCCTGCGGCAGATCGACCAGCTCCTGCAGAGGCGGGAAGAGGCGGACGGCTGCGGGTACTTCCGCGCCACAACGGTCAAGATGATGCTAGACGGTGTCTGCGAGACGTTCAGCGCCGCGATGGGCGCCCCTTATCTGGACGGTCACGGCCACCAGACCGACCATTCCGGGAACCTGTTCATCGACCCCGGCGAACTCGCCGAGGCGACCAGGCGCCTGTCCGATCTGGGCTTCCAGCTCCACTTCCACGCGATCGGAGACCGCGCGGTCACGGCGGCACTCGACGCGGTCGCCGCGCTGCCGCCGGCCCTGAGGGAGGCGGCGCGGCACCACATCGCGCACCTTCAGTTCATCAGCCCGCCGGACCTGAAGCGCTTCGCGCAGGCTGGCGTGGTGGCTAACTTCCAGCCGTTGCGGGCCGCCGACAGTGAGCAGAACTCCAGGCTCGCCGTGCCGTTCGTCGGCCCCGAGCGGGCGGCCTGGCAGTACCGGATCGGCGAGGTGTTCCGGCAGGGGGGACGGGTGGCGTTCGGCAGCGACTGGCCGGTGTCCAGCCCGGACCCGCTGCAGGAGATGCACGTGGCGGTGAACCGGGTGCTGCCCGCGCGGCTAGGCGAGGCGGGCACGCCGGAGACCACGCGTCCATTGCTGCCAGAGGAGGCGATCACGATCGACGCCGCCATCCACGCATTCACCGCCGGCGTCGCCTACGTCAACCACGAGGAAAACGTCGCGGGCGCCCTGGTGCCCGGCCTGCTCGCCGACGTGGCGATCATCGGTCAGGATCTGTACAGCATCCCGCCTGCCGCGATCGGCGCCGCGTCGGTGGCGATGACGATCGCGAGCGGTCAGGTGGTATACGGGGACGAATAATCCTTACCTACCGGCAGCCACCACTGTCGTTCGGGAAAAGAGGGTTGCCTCGTGACCTCGCGACGGAGGTGTGCTCTATTTGTACTGTGTTCAGCGAACTGCCATCACCAGGATCAACGGACCCGGGGGACCTCGCAGTCCTCGCCGGGCTGACCGTTGAGGACAACGACGACGACGACCCGGTCCTGCTCTGGCCCGACGGGCGGCCCGTGGACACGTGGCGCGAGGACTATCCCTACGACGAGCGGATGGCGCGCGACTACTACGACCCGGCGAAGCGACTGCTCCAGATCGAATTGGTCAAGCTGCAGAACTGGGTGAAGGACACCGGCCAGCGGATCATCATCATCTTCGAGGGACGCGACGCCGCCGGCAAGGGCGGCACGATCAAGCGCTTCACGGAGCATCTCAATCCGCGAGGTGCGACCGTGGTCGCGCTGGAGAAGCCGACGGAGCGCGAGCGGACCCAGTGGTATTTCCAGCGATATGTCACGCACCTGCCGGCGGCGGGGGAAATCGTGCTGTTCGACCGATCCTGGTACAACCGGGCGGGCGTGGAGCGGGTGATGGGCTTCTGCACGCCGGAGGAGTACCTGGAGTTCATGCGCGAGGCACCTGAATTCGAGCGGATGCTGGTGCACTCCGGGCTGGACCTGACGAAGTTCTGGTTCTCGGTGTCCCAGCAGGAACAGCGAACCCGGTTCATCATCCGGCAGGTCGACCCAGTCCGGCAATGGAAACTCAGCCCGATGGACATCAAATCACTGGACAAATGGGACGATTACACCGACGCTAAAGAGGCTATGTTCTTCTACACGGATACCGCCGACGCCCCGTGGACTGTCGTGAAGAGTAACGACAAGAAGCGGGCGCGCCTTGAGGCGATGCGGCACATCCTGGAGAAATTCGACTATCCCGGCAAGGACCCGGAGGTAGTCGGGAAGCCGGACCGGAAGATCATCGGCCCCCCGTCCCTGCTGTCCGAGAAGACCCCGCTCCAGTCGATCACGAGGTTGTAGAGCCGATGACCGAAGCTGCCGAAATGGCGACATACACCGAGATCACCTCCGAGGCCGGGCTGCGGGAGGCGATCGGCGGCTACGCCTCCGGACGCGCCGCGACCAAGGTCCGCGATTACCTGCATCCGCTCCAGATCGAGTGGCTGAGGGCGTCACCGTTCTGTATTATCGCCACCTGCGACGCGGAAGGGAACTGCGATGCCTCCCCGAAGGGAGACCCGGCCGGGAACCTCATCAGCGTGCTGGACCCGCGGACGATCGTGATCCCCGAACGTCCCGGTAACAAGCGCGCCGACGGCTACCTCAACATCCTCGCCAACCCGCGCGTCGGGATCCTCTCCCTCATCCCCGGGCGGAACGACACGCTGCGGATCAACGGCCGGGCGAAACTCGTGCGCGACGCGCCGTTCTTCGAGTCTTTGGAGGTCAAGGGCAAGCGGCCGGTGCTCGCCATCGTCATCGAGATCGAGCAGGTGTTCTCGCACTGCCCGAAGGCGTTCTTGCGCTCGGGGCTGTGGTCGCCAAAGACGTGGCCGTCCATCGACTCGATCCCCTCAACCGCCGCGCTGTGCAAGGCGGTGCAGAACCCGCCGGAGACGCTCGAGGAACTCGAAACCCACTACGCGACCGTAAATTACGAGAAGCTGCTGTACTAAAGCCTGGCGCGTGCCGCCCATAGGTCGGGTATCGTGACGCCCAGGTCACCCAGCATGCGGCGCAGCAGCGGCAGCGAGATCCCGATGACGTTGTTGTGGTCGCCGTCGATCGAGTCGACGAACCAGCCGCCGAGGCCTTCAATGGTGAAGGCCCCGGCCATATTCAGCGGCTCCCCCGTCCCTGCATAAGCCGAAATTTCGGCATCTGTGGGGGTGCCGAAACGCACGGTTGTCGACGCCACCGCCTCGACCTTCCGCCCCGTGGCGACGTCGATCACGCAGTGCCCGGTGAACAGCGTGCCGGATTTACCCGACATCTTCCGCCAGCGGGCTGACGCGTCCGCCTGGGATACCGGCTTCCCGTAGGCCTGTCCCTCGAGATCGAGCATCGAATCACACCCGATGACGATCCCCGACGACAAGCCGGAGGCGACCGCGGACGCCTTGGCCGCCGCGAGCACGCCCGTTAGCTGCTCCGTGGTCGGCGCCGAGAACAAGTCCTCGTCTACGCCGCTGACGATGACCTCAGGGTCCAGCCCGGCGGCGCGCAGCACGGCGAGCCTGGCGGGGGATTGCGAAGCGAGTACGACACGCACTCCACCGACCCTACTTCCTCCCGTGCGCGGGCCGTGCACGAGTCATACCATCGAACCCATGCGAAACCTTCCGGGGGGACGACCCCCCCAGGCCCCCCCGGGAAAGATGCCCAACCCCCCGGGGGGACGACCCCCCCAAACCCCCCCGGAAAAGATGCGGTTGGGCCTTGTCGGGACTGGTTTCTGGGCCAGGACCGTGCACGCGGTCGCCATCGCCAGCACGCCGGGGAACACGCTGGATGCCGTCTGGGGACGGGATACCGTCGCCGCGGCCGCGCTGGCCAGCGAGTTCGGCGCGACCTCGTGTGACGACTTCGACGCGTTTCTCGCTCAGGTGGACGCGGTGGCGTTCGCGGTGCCACCGGATGTGCAGGCGCCGCTCGCCATCCGCGCCGCCAGGGCAGGCAAGCACCTTCTGCTGGAAAAGCCCGTCGCCCTGTCGCTCGCCGAGGCCGACGAACTCGTCAAGGCATGCGAGTCGGCGGATGTCGCGACGGTCGTCTTCTTCACGCACCGCTTCAACATCGAACTCCGTGCCTGGCTCACCGACGAACGGGCACGCGGCGGTCCCGGCGGCGGCTGGTCGGGCGGGGTCGCGGTCTGGCTCGGCGACTCCCTGCGGCCGGACAGCCCGTTCAACACGCCGTGGCGGCGCGAGAAGGGCGGCCTGTGGGACCTCGGCCCGCACGTCGTGTCCATGCTCTGGGCCTGCCTCGGCCCGGTGACAGGGGTAACCGCGGTGGCCGGCCCCGACGACGTCACGCACCTCGTCCTCTCGCACGAGCAGGGCGCGACGTCCGCCGCGACAGTCACGCTGAGCGCACCGCCCGCCGCCGTGGGGAACAGCCTGTTCGTATGGGGTGAAGCGGGACGTTCGGTCATGCCGGCGGCACCTCTCAGCGCGGTCGAGGCGCTGCGCGTCGCGATCACGGAACTCGCCACGGCCGCGGCAGCGGGCCGCGCGGCGCACCCATGTGACGTCCGCTTCGGCCGGGACGTGGTGCGGGTACTCGCCTCCGCAGAGGCCCAGCTCAACTCCCGCTCCTTATATCCCGAACGACAGTGGTGCTCTCCCCTGTACCTAGACAGCTCATTTCTCCTAGGCTCTGCATATGAGCAGTCCACCAGCAGTCCCGGACCGCGGGAACCTGCGCGCCTCCGACACTGACCGCGAGCGCGTGGCGGAGATCCTGCGCCAGGCGGCGGGAGACGGGCGGCTGACCCTCGAGGAACTTGACGAGCGCCTGGACGCCGTCTACGCGGCGAAGACTTACGCCGAGCTCGAGCCGATCACGAACGACCTGCCGGATTCCGGTGCCTCGCACGTGCCGGCGCCCGCTCCCCCGGCCGACCCCGCGCGCTTCGGCGGGCAGCCGGGGTCCGCCACCGCCGTCGCGATCATGGGCGGCTTCGAGCGCAAGGGCGACTGGGTCGTCCCCAAAGAGTTCAACTGCGTCGCGTTCATGGGCGGCGGCGAACTCGACATGCGCGAGGCGCGGTTCGAGGAGCAAACCGTCAAGATCAACATCGTGGCGATCATGGGCGGGGTCGAGATCACGGTGCCGGACGACGCGAACGTGCGGGTGCAGGGCATCGGCATCATGGGCGGGTTCGACCACAGCTCGAACGGCGGCGGCCAGCCCGGCGGCCCGACGATCGTCGTCACCGGCGTCGCCCTCATGGGCGGCGTCGAGATTAAGCGCAAGCGACCGCGGAGGGACAAGCTCGCGAAGGTCGCCTCGAAGGTAGACGAGAAACTCGCCAGGATCGAGCGCAGGCGGCGCGAACTCGGGTTATAGCCGGTCAGGGCTTGCGCGACCGGCACCGCGCCCGCCCCGCGCCCGGCACCGCGCCCGCCGCCAGCCCGCGTTTGGTGCGGTGACGCAATCGCGCCAATCTAGTTGGCTCGATCGCGCAACCGAACCAGTGGAACGCTGCGCGGGATCCCGGTGCCGCGCGGCTCAGTCCTCCACGAGAAATAGTTCATCCACCGTCGTGGCGGCCAGCGACCGGTCCAGCCAGGTTCCGAGAACTTCGAGGTCAGTGCACGACTTGATCCGCTCACGGGCGTCGTCATCGACCTCTATCGCGCGCCGGGTGAGAATCCGCAGGATGTCTGAAGCGCGCCCCTCGGCACGGCCCTCGACACGGCCCTCCTGCCGGCCCTCGACACGGCCCTCCTGCCGGCCCTCCTGCCGGCCCTCCTGCCGGCCCTCCTCACGGCCCTTCGAGCGCAGCTGCGAGCTGTACGGAAAGGTCTCTATTGCCATCAGTGCCCTCCATATCTCCCGGCCGGGCGTGTCTCCAAGCCCAGCCTCCGTGAACTCTGCGAATGTCGTGGCGGTTTCTGTATCGAGTGTGTCCAGCGCGGCAGCTAGGACTTCCAGTATCGCACGGCCTTCAGAGCCGCGACTGTGCGTGAGCGCGGAGAATACCGTGAAGCTCACATCGCCGCTCGCCTCAGCGAGATCGGTGACTGGCGGTACGTTGTCCGGTCCTAGGACGACCGGGGTAACAATCATGCAGGTCATGCCGGGCAGCCCTATTACGATCGGCTCGCGTGCCCAGTTGGCTGTATCGGTCTTACTGCACACGACGAGCAGCACCACTGGGCAGTCGTACTTGTCCTGCAGAAACGCGACGTAGTAGGGCCAGCGTTTGCGGCGTGTCTTTTCGGGCTCGGTCTGGGACTCGACGATAAGAATGTACTTGCCAGAGCCATTCTCTACGAGAAGCTCGGCTTGGAGTACCGAGTCCGCGCGCCGTTCTACGACCGGCCTGAACTCGCTGAGATCGACGTTCAATTCCGTCACCCGCTTGGGTTCTGGCAGGTCGATCTTCAAGACCCGCGCTACGGTGCGCGCGAACAGTGCCGGGTCCTCCTGGAAAATCCGGTGCAGTGCTTCATGCTCGGGGGTCGGGGACATGCCCGGCACTCTACTAAGAGTGGTTTTATGAATGCAAATCGTGACAACACGTTGCGCGTCGTGGCAACTATTTGCGCCGCGGAGCCGCCCCAATAAACCGCTTACAAGGCTGGCAGCCAGGGATGATCGGGACCGTGGGCGAGGGTTAGCGCATCACGCAGCCATTGCCGCTGGTCATCCGTGAGGATGGGCGCGATCACCCTGAAATCGGCTTCGTCTTTTGGCCGTCTGCCCCTCGCCTTGTAGAAGACCTGGATTTCCGGAGAGAGGTACGGGACGCCTTCCGCGGTGAGGTGGCCGAGGGTGGGGATGGGTCGGCGGATCCGCTCGTCGCGACGGGATATCCAGTCATCGCGGGATGATTTGTCGAGCATCACCTGGATTCGCCACGGGTCGTCCGGGCTGGGGCGGCACCAGATGTCGTGGACGTGCCGCGGCAGCCACTCGCCTGGCCGCCATGGGCGGAGCGTGCCCGGCGGGTCGGCCGCGTGCCAGTCCCAGCCCTCTAGTACCCGCTGGACGGTGAGCTGATCGCGCCGCAGGAGGAGGACGTCGATGTCTTCGTGGCCGCGAAACGGGCGACCAGCCGCCAGTTCGATCGCGTACCCGCCAGCGATCCACCACTTCGCGCCGCATCCGCCGAATCGCTGCGCGACCTCGGCCACGGACGCCGGATCCCACGGCCCCAGCGGGTCGTCTTGTGGCTTGCCAACGGTCATGATGCGCGGGACCGGAGCTGGGCTACTGCCGCGGCGGCCGCCTGGCCGATGACCGCGTTGATCGTGGAGTTGTCGCCGTCTTTGGACTGAGTGAAGACGGCGGCTATGTATACGTCTCCGTCTGGGTATTCGATGACGCCGACTTCGTTGCGGACGAAGCCCGCCAGGCCACCGCTCTTCGCGGCGACGCGGACGGGCGGCCGGAATCCCGAGGCCAGGCGGTTCTTAGTAAGCTGCAGTCCCATCACCTGACGAAGGCGGGCGCATGCCTTCGGCGGGCCGGCCTCGCCGGTCCAGATCAGGCGGAGCAGCGCCGTCATGTCGCGGGCCGTGGTCCGATGGCCCCGCGCCGGGTCCAGCGCACCCGAGGCGAAAACGCAGGCGTCTATACGGTCGATTTCCGCCTTGTCGTCCTGGGCGGCCGCGATTCCATTCACCATCGCGTTCCAGCCCGCGAAGCCAGCATCCTGGCCTATGGAGTCGATCAGCGTCCGGATGTCGCTCGTGATAATCGTGTTCGTGAGACCGAGCTGCTCGCCGTAGGCGTTGACGGCGTCGGTGCCCAGGCGGTGCAGCAGCGCGTCCGTGGCGACGTTATCGCTGATCGTCAACATGGGCACGACCAGGTCCCGGAGGGACACCTCGATGTCGTCCTGGTACAGCGAAAATCCCACCGGGCCGGGTACAGGGTCTGCGGCAGACAGCAGCGTTCGTTCGGTGGGATCGATCGTTCTGTCCTCGAAACGGGCCTCCGCGACCAGGGCGATCAAGACCTTGATGACGGATGCGGGGACCGCGGGCCTGTCGGCGCCTACGGTTATCTCACGGGTGCCGTCAAGCGACTGGACGCAAAGCTGGCCAGAGCAACCGGCGCGCTCGAAAAGAGTTTGAACATCTTCGGTCATCACCGGAACACTCTAGGCCGCCCAGGCTCAGCCGTAAGTCGGGTGCTGGGGCCAGCCAGGCGGGGAGTCTTCCCAGTCTTCCTGGCGGCCATACGGCGCGAGGTCGAGGATGTTGTTGACGAACAGCAGCCGGTCGACACCGCGGCTGGTCGTGGAATACGTGCGGTAGATTTCCCTGCCATCGCGCAGGAACAAGGTGAGCATGAAGTAGTCCGCGCCGCAGTCGGCCGCGAACGACGTGCCCCGCGACGACAGGAACGGCATCGTCCAGCCCTTCGACCATCGGGAGACGGCGGCGGCGCGCGGCGATCGCGTCGAGCGTGCGGGTCGCCTCCTTCTCGGCCTTGAGGAGCTCGCCCCTGGCCTGCTGCCATTCCGCCGCGGATACGATCTCCGGCTTTTCCCTTTCCATTGCACCCCCACGTTCGCCAGTGTGTGCACAGTAAAGACTCCGCCGTAAACCCGTTCTCATCGGCGGGCGTGTTCGATCGCGCAATTGGGTGCGCTTGGACAACACCGATTGCGTAATCGAGCACGCCGGGGCGGAAGCCGGCGCCGACGCCGGCGCCGGCGGGGCGGGGCGCCAGGGCGGCGGGGGTTATCGCCAGCCGAGGGCAGGGGCGACGTGCTTGAGGACGCTCTCGATCACGTGGGCGTTGTAGTCGACGCCAAGCTGGCTCGGGACGGTCAGCAGCAGGGTGTCGGCCGCGGCGATGGCCTCGTCCTCCCTCAACTGCGAGATGAGCACGTCAGGCTCCCCCGCGTACGAGCGTCCGAAGATCGCCTGTGTCTTCTCGTCGATGAAGCCGACCTGGTCCCTTTCCTCGCTCCGGGCGCCGAAGTACATGCGGTCACGGTCGTCGGTGAGCGCGAAGATGCTGCGGCTCACGGACACACGAGGCTCCCGCGCATGTCCTGCTTCCTTCCACGTCTGGCGGTATGCGGTGATTTGTTCCGCTTGCTGCACGTGGAACGGCTTGTCCGACTCGTTGTCGACAAGGGTGGAGCTCTGGAGGTTCATGGCCATCTCAGCGGCCCAGGCGGCGGTCTTCTGCGAGCTTGCGCCCCACCAGATGCGCTCCCTCAGTCCCTCCGAGTACGGCTCGATGCGCAGCAGGCCGGGGGGATTCGGGAACATCGGCCGCTGGTTCGGCTGGGCGAAGCCCTTGCCCTGGATAACTTCGAGGAAGACCTTGGCGTGCTCGCGAGCCATATCGGCGTCGGACATGTTCTCCGGCGGAACGTGTCCGAAATACCGATATCCGTCGATGACCTGCTCAGGTGAGCCACGGCTGATGCCGAGCTGGAGCCGCCCTCCAGCGATCAGGTCGGCGGCGCCAGCGTCTTCTGCCATATATAGGGGGTTTTCGTAGCGCATATCGATAACGGCGGTGCCGATCTCGATGCGGCTGGTCTTCGCGCCCACCGCCGCGAGCAGGGGAAACGGCGACCCTAGCTGCTGCGCGAAGTGGTGCACGCGGAAGTAGGCGCCGTCGGCGCCCAACTCTTCCGCGGCCACCGCCAGGTCGATGGACTGCAGCAAGGAGTCAGCCGCGGTCCGCGCCTGCGAGCCTGGAGCCGCAGACCAGTGCCCGAACGAGAGAAAGCCGATGTGCTTCA
>DASZJE010000145.1:0-36434 GCA_035948445.1 Trebonia sp.
GCCGCAAATCGCGAAGATAACCGCGCTGTCGCGGAACCCGTAACTTGCGAGTATCGTCGGAAACAGATAAACGGTTACAGCTAGCGCCACGCGTTCCATGCAGTGAGCGGCGCCTTGTGCTCGGCCTCGAATCGCCGTGGGAAGAAGTTCGCCGACCAACGACCAGATCGCTACATTTTCGATGTACTGAAGAACCCCGACTAGGAAGTATAGCGGCAGAAGCATGGCTGGCGCGGCATGATACAGAAACGCCATCAGCACATAAACGACCGCCTGCCCGATAAATCCGATCAGCAATAGCCGAATTCGTCCAATTCGGTCGGTTGCCTTCCAGCCGATAAATGTACCTACCGCACAGCCAGCCCAGAAGATTCCGCCAGCAAGAACGGACACCGCATCTGACAAATGTCCTAGCTGAGAAAAGGCGTATGGAGCCATAATTGAGGCACCACCACCAGCGAACGGCGCTAGACCCATAATCAGGACTACCAGCAGCGCTCGGCCTGTGTTCGGCCGACGGAACATCTTGATATAAGAGCCCACTTCCGGCTGCCGTTCCTGGGCCCTCGCCTCGACCTGCGGTGCGGTTTGCGGGAACGTTTCAGGCACGACCATCCCGAGGGTTCTGAACGCTTCAAGCGCCTCCGGAAAGCGGCCCTTAAGAAGGAGCCAGCGAGGTGATTCCGGTAGAGCCCTCCGAAAGTAGATCAGGATAAGTGCCGGTATTGCGGCAACACCGAGCATCCAGCGCCATGCGGAACCGCCTGCGGTGCTGTACAGCACGAAGTCGGTGAGCAGGGCGCACAAGGCGCCGATCGACCAAGCCACATTCGGCAAGCTTCCCGTCCATCGCCCGCGTGACGAACGTGGCGAAATCTCCGCCAAAAATGACATGCTGGCGGTGATGTCCGCGCCAATAGCAAGTCCCACAAGAAAGCGAATCACAAACAACATCTGAACGTCTGTGACAATTGCGGACAACAAGCTAAATACGATGAACGCGATGAGGGTGAAGGTGAATACGGTTCGCCGTCCCACACGATCCGTAAGTGTACCGAAAACAGCAGCGCCGATGGCTGTACCGACGAATGCGACGGCAGGGAGAGCACCTGTTTCTGACGTGTCTAGGTGGAATACCTCTTTCAACTGAAGCAGCGCGCCACCGATGACAATAATGTCGTAGCCGTCAACGAATTCACCAAAACCAATGGTGAAGAGCGCTCGCCTGCGATTACGAGTCATTTCGTTTGGGTTGTCGAATGAATGAAGCAGATCCGCAGTGGGGTTACTGACTGCTTTCACGTTCCCGGCTCCAATCCGATGGGTCTGTACTTACGTTTACCTGTTAAGGGAAAATGGCGGGAGTTCCCTAAGCGTTTAGTCATGACGGACACCACCGGGGGATCGCGCGCCGGTAACTGGGGTTGATCCGTCGCGCGCAGCCGATGTCGTGCCGGACTGCCCGGCAAGCTCGGTGTAAGCGAACTCACGCCGCTGGAACCAAATAACGTCATGGTAGGGCGGTCCCGTTGGATGCTTTCGCAGGTCATCGAGGTCGACATCAGCCGTAACCAGTGGCGAATCACCGTAGTCCATCGCCAGTATCGATCCGTCGGGACCGAAGATGCCTGTCCCGACGCCGGCAATCCGCGCCGCTACCACGTAGAGATGGTTGTCTAGAGCCCGCGCTCGCTGAATCACGCTCCAGCGCGGCAGCGAGAATGGCTTGCTGCGCTCGGCATCACGGGCCCATTGGGTCGCCCGGAAGTCGTTCTCAATGGGGAGCAGGAGAATCTCCGCTCCTAGCCTGGCCACAAGACGAGCTGATTCAGCGCTCGACGAATCCATGCAGATATTCATGCCGACGCAAGCACCGATCGGCTGCAGTTCCGTCACTGAGAAGCTTTCGCCAGGAGTGACACCCGCCCACGCTTCCCGTATCGCAAGGTGCACTTTCCGATACTTCAGCGCGATTGACCCTTGAGCATCGATCAGCACGGCGGTGTTGTGCACCAAGTCGCCGGCTCGCTCGAAGACCGAGAAGCCCATCGCCATCTTGTATTGCCGAGCGAGCTTCATAAACGGTTCGATGTGCTCCCCCGGCACCTCGACTGCGTGGTCAAGCAGGCGCGGCCCGCTAAGGTCCGGCAGACCCTGCGTGAGGATGGTCTCAGGCAAGCACAGCAGGTCGACTTCCTTTTCGCCTGCCTGGTGACATAGCTCCAAGTACCTTTCGCGGTTAGCCGTAAGGGTGACGGGCTGCGACGTCGGCGGGTTGCTGCCGGCACCCAACCGCAGGCGGCGGGGATTCGGGTGTGTCGCGGGAGTGATCTGCGGCGCCCTCCACTCGGCCCAACCGGTCGCCGTCCAGCGCAGAAGCAGCAGCATGACCAGGCGGCATCCGGGGACTCGTTCCAGGAGCCCGCTCTGAAGGACGAAGGATTGTTCGTCTTTCACCGAGTTCTTCAGTGGCGCCCACGACTGCACGGTGCCGTCGGGGGCGACCCATTGCACAAGCGCTTCCAGCGAGTCCCACCCGCGTGACAGATCAGCCCATTGCACCCGGACAGATGCAACTACCGGCTCAAGCGATTCGGTAACTTCGAAAGCCAGCTCCCAGCCGCCGTAGCATCCGCGGCTTCCGTTTGAGGACGCTACGAATCCGCCATTGACCGATCTGTGCAGCTGCGGCATGAGCGTTTCGCGTGGCGTCCAGACGCCACTACTCACCGGCAACAGGCTCTCCACCCTCAACCTTTTCTTGATGCGTCGAATGATCAAACGGCCGGCGTACTCTCCGGCGTTTGGCGTTACGCTGGACCGGCCGCGTCCGGCGCGCCGACGACTCGCTCCGGTGTCCGGTCAAGGGGAGGCGGCGGCCACTGGATGCCACGCACCCCATGGAGCCCGCGGTCATTGCTCGGGAACTCGGCTGGAGCCGCTGTCCCGACAAGATCGCCGTCGGCCAGCCAGGACGTGTCGGAGCCGTGGAGCTCATCGAGGAGCCTGCCGGTCAGCTCGCCAAGGATCCCTTGGTGCTCAGCCGAGTTGGCTAGGTCCGTCAGTTCGTTCGGGTCGCGGGCGAGGTCAAAGAGCTGACGGTGATTCCCCGCCGCGTAATAGATGAGCTTGTGACGCGAGTCGGTGATCATGCGCGTAGCGTCTGAGCCGACACCGAACTCGCCGTACAGCATGCGCCGCTCAGCGGAGCCGACCATCGACAATCCCTCGACGTCCTCCGGAACCGGTACCCCGGCAAGCTCCAGCAGCGTCGGCATGACGTCGGCCAGCCCGACAAGACGATTGTCGGCCTTCCCGGCCGCGACCCGCCCGTCACCAGCGGCCCCGAGGAGAATCATGGGGACTCTCGCAGAGCTCTCATAGAAGAGGCGCTTCGCCCACAGATTGTGATCTCCCAGCATGTCCCCATGGTCTGAGGTGAAGAGAATGATCGTGTTGTCGAGCAGTTCCTCTTCCCGCAGCGTGCCGATGACGATACGCAGCTGATGGTCGATGTGGGTGCACAACGCGTAGAACGCTTTGCGGGTATCCGCGAGCTCTTGGCTCGACATTTCCGGCCACTGTTGGCGGATGCCGCGAAGCGCGTAGGGTGCTTCCTCTGCCGGTTTCGCCCAGTCGCCCATGAGCGGCACGTCGATGTCACGGTCCCGGTACAGGTCGAGGTACGCCTGCAGCGGCGCCAGCGGCGGATGCGGGCTCGAGTACGACAGATACCAGAACGCGGGCCGAGTGGGGTCCCTGCGCTTGATGACCCTTGCCATCTGCTGCGACGCCCAGTTAGTCGGATGGAGCGATTCCGCCAGATGCCAGGGCCTGTACTGGTAGTCGTTGTTGCTGAGGCCATGAGCGTACTGCTGCCCCGCCAGACCTTGATCGGCAAGGTACATCTCGTAGTCGTCGACCGCACCCAGTTGCGGGCGGCCCTCCTCCATCAGCACGACATCATCAAAGCCAATCCGGTCACGCTGGGGATAGACATGGAGCTTGCCGACGGCGTTCGTCTGGTAACCGGCGTCGCGGAACGTCTGAGCGAGCGTCGGCAACGAGGGCATCGGCGCCGCCGGCAGGAACTGCCGGTCGCCATGCGTCCGGGGCGAGGTCCCGGTCATCAACGACCGGCGAGCCGGAATGCACACCGGGGACTCGGAGTAGGCGCGGGGAAAACGTGTACCCAGCCGGGCAAGGTAGTCCAGCGTCGGAGTGAGCACCGGACGGCCTGCGATCCCGAGCAGGCTGCCAGGCCAGTGATCGGCGGTGACAAGCAGCACGTTTGGCTGGCGCAATGTGATTCCTTTCTTACGGCTTCGCACGATTGGCCGCGGAGATCATGCCGGCTTCCGATGGGCCTTAGTGGTCACGAGCAGTGACTTCCAAGGCTGCGAGCCGCTCGCGCAGCGTTCTGAGCAATGCCGACACGGAAAGATCACCGAATCCGCGGTCGCGTGCCTCGCGGAGAACCACCGAACCCGAAGACAGCAACACCAGGGGCACGCCCAGGTCTTCGGCCAGCGCCTGCCCGGCTACCGCGTCCTTGTACGCGAGATCGATCTTGAACCCGGGGATGTGCTCCTGGTCCGTTAGCTCCGCGGGGACGCGATCGCGCAGTTGCCGGTTCTGCGCCAGCGTGGTCTGCAGGACTTGAAGGAACACCGAAACATCGAGGCCTGCGCGCTCGGCCAGCAGCACCGCCTCAAGGTCGGCGACGTGAATGACGGTTGCGAGCAAGTTATTGATTAGCTTGGTCGTCATCCCGCTTCCAGGCGGGCCGCAGTGCCAGCACGTCGCGGCGAGTGGTCGGAGCGTCGCCTCGACCGCGGAAGCGTCCTCCGGCGTGGCGCCGTACATGAAGTTCAAGCGGCCTGCTCGCGCGTCCGGAGGGAGTCCCCCCACGCCGACATCGGCGAAGCGCAGGTTTCGCTCATTTGCGGCAGACGCCAAGGATCGGGACAGGGCAGGTTCGACCGTGCTGCAGTCCATGAGAAGGGTGCCGGCTGTTGCGTTTTCGAGCAGGCCTTCGTCCCCGTAAAACACCGACTGCACATCCTCCCCCTTAGGAAGCACAGTCAGGATTACCGACGCTCGTTGTGCCACTTCAGCGGGAGTGGCGGCGGGAGTCGCGCCCCGCTTCCCCAGCCGATCCATTGGACCCGCGCTGCGGTTGTGAACGATGAGGCCTGACCCGGAGTCCAGCAGTCGTTCTGCCATGGCCTCGCCCATCTTGCCGAGTCCGATCAGTCCCAGCTGCAACACTTCACCACATTTCTCTTGGCTGGCCCGTACAACGGGCTGACTTCGGATGGGACTGAGGCGAAAGCGGAACACGATCTCGTCCGGCGACTGGGCAGGATCGAGCGTCGCGCCGAACTCGCCGGGCTCCAGTCCTTCGAGGGCCTCGAACTGGGAGTCCGCCAAAGACACCCGCGCGTAATGGCCCGCCCCCTGGTGACACGGCCGGCGACGGTTCCGCGGTCCCCAGCAGGCGCGTGGAGCCACTCCCCTGCTGCGTTCAACCACGGCTCTCGGTCGGAATCACTCAGGGGACTGCCGTCGTACCTCTTCGCGATCGCTTCTCGGGGGTGAAACGGGTCGGCATCCACGTACGCCACTTCGAGCCGCTTCGCTAGCGGCACGCCAACCGTGGTCTTGCCCGCCCCAGCGACGCCCATGACAACCACGAGCGGTGGCTGCGGGATGATCACAGTGGCCTCCCCATTGATATGATTTAACTCAGGCAGTGTGCCAGTAACGGCATACCTTATCAATCGCGTCCCGTGATTCGTCAACCCTCAGTTCTCCGGAAGCCTGTCGTAGCCGTTGCCTGAGCGACGCCTTCTGCGCGGCCGTTGTGATGCGTTGGCGTGACCGTCGCGGTGGCGGCGTTGATGTCGAGCCGGGCGCGGCATGCGGCCGTTCGGCGTCGGCGCGGCCATGGTTGCGGTAGCGGACCAGGAGGTTGGAGGTGCCGGGGTAGCCGCGCTCAGTGTGCCGTGCGATGCACGAAGGTATGGTTATCGTTCGTGCCTTTCAGGGATGCCCGATGAGCTGCTGTAGCCCGGCCCGGCCCGGCGGCGGGGACCGGGTGCCGGCGTCCGGACCGGTGGCGGCCTCCGCGACGTGGCCTGGCGCAGCCGATCTCGTTGGCCTGGCCGGCGGCACGTTCCTTATGGGCACCCAGGACGCCGAGGGATTCCCTGCCGACGGCGAAGGCCCCGTCCGCGAGGTGACCCTGGCCCCGTTCCGGATCGCCGCCTGCGCGGTGACCAACGCCCAGTTCGCGGAGTTCGTGGCGGCGACGGGCCACCGGACCGGCGCTGAGCGTTTCGGCTGGTCGTTCGTGTTCGCCCGGTTTCTCCGGGCGGAACTGCGGCGCGATGCCCAGCGGCCGGCGAACGCGCCGTGGTGGTGCCGGGTCGAGGGCGCCACCTGGAATCACCCCGAGGGCCCCGGCAGCGGCATCGACGACCGGCCGGACCACCCGGTCGTGCACGTCGACCACGACGACGCCCGGGCGTTCTGCGCCTGGGCCGGCGTGCGCCTGCCCACCGAGGCCGAGTGGGAGTTCGCGGCCCGCGGGGGACTGATCCAGGCCCGCTACCCGTGGGGCGACGAGCTCAGCCCCGGCGGCGAGCAGCGCTGCAACATCTGGCAGGGGCGCTTCCCCGTACGCAGCACCCGCGACGATGGCTACCTCAATACCGTGCCCGTCGGCAGTTACCCGCCGAACGGCTACGGGCTGTACAACACGTCCGGCAACGTGTGGGAGTGGTGCGCCGACTGGTGGACAGACCGGCACTCCGCCGGGCCACGCGACAATCCGCGCGGCCCGGCCAAAGGAGCGGCGCGCGTGATGCGCGGCGGCTCGTACCTGTGCCACGACTCATACTGCAACCGCTACCGGGTCGCGGCCCGTACGAGCAACGCGCCGGACTCCGCGAGCGGAAACCTGGGCTTCCGGGTGGCCGCGGGCCCCGCCTGACATCTCAGGAACCGAGCACGCGCGGCTTTGCCGCTCCTTGTCCTCCGGCGCGAGTTCCGCGGGGTGACGGAACGGAACTCCCTTCTCTCCGCGGGCGGCGCGGACGGCTTCGGGTTGCGGTGCCGGTGCAGGGTGGACCGGGATTTCCCGAGGACGCGGCACGCGCCGGATGTTCCGATCGCGTTTTCCATCGCCGGGAAATGCGAGTCGATGACCTTGTTCAGCTCGTGCCTGAGTCCGCGCTTCCGGAAATGTCTTCCAGCAGCGCAAAGGCTTTCCCGCTATGTCGAGGGCGGTGCGCGTCTTTCCCAGGTCCGATTCCAGCCGCGCGTTCCGGGTCTTCAGCTTCCCGTTCTCCGCGCGGAGCCGGGGCTGCCGTCAGGGAGGGCGTCGTACTCGGCCAGGATCCGCGCCTTGTACGCCGCGGTGAACGTCCGCCGCTTCGGTCTGCTGCTGCCCACCTGACCATCATGCCCCGTCAGCGCTGCCTGGTCAGCGAGTGTCATCGCCACTGTCTTGTTGGTCCTATTTCACCCCGTTTGATCTCAAACGGACGAAACCCGGAACCGGCGCAGACCCGCATATGATCATCGCTACTGGCCGTCGGAAGAGGCATGGAAGCGCACAGGCCCAATTGTGAGGCGCCCGGCGTCCGACTGGTCCTGCATGGGGCAGGCCAGTGGCTTGAGACAGGAGATCGATGTCAAACCCGGAAACTGATCTGCACGAGCGGGTTTTGGCACAACTCGGGCCCGCTATCGTGGCCGGTGACACCCGTCCCGGCGACGTGCTGCGCATCGAGGAACTTGAGCACCATTTTCGGGTATCCCGGACGGTCATCCGCGAAGTCGTCCGTGTCCTCGATTCAATGAACCTTGTCAGTACGCGGCGACGCGTGGGCGTCACTGTCCGGCCCCCTGCAGAATGGAACGTGTTCGACCCGCGCGTCATCCGGTGGCGATTGTCCGGAACGGACCGGATCGGACAGTTGCGATCGCTCAGTCAACTACGCGCCGGGGTCGAACCGATCGCCGCAGGATTGGCGGCAGAACACGCCCGTCCCGAGCACTGCGGTGCCCTGACAGCTGCCATCGTCGGCTTGTCGGTGTCAGGAAAGCGCGGCGATCTGGAGGGTTACGTGCACCACGACATCGACTTTCATCGAACGCTGCTGTCGGCGTCCGGGAATGAGATGTTCGCGAGCCTGGGGGATGTGGTGGCCGAAGTCCTGACCGGCCGTGCCAAGTACCGCCTCATGCCCGAGCCTCCGGAAGCGGAAGCGATACGCCTGCATATCGTGGTGGCGGACGCCATACAATCGGGAAACCGCCGCGTGGCCGAGGAAGCGATGCGCACGATCGTCGCAAAAGCCGACACGATCCTCGAGACGATGTCCCCCGGTGGCAGTGTCTCGGACCCGCACGCCCCGGACGCCGCCTCAGAGCCGACCAGACAGGCTGAATCGCCAGTCGACGCGCCCTCCACTCCGACCCGGGTACGCGCCGACCGGCCATAATGGTCGGTCCACCGATCGGACCGTCATCGAGTTCGCCTTGGCCCTCGGCAAAGCTGCGGGCGTCGTCAGGCATGGAGGCCGCGGCCCCTTACCGGGCCAAACCTGTCGGTCCGTCCAGAGTCCGGACCTCTCACTGGACGGACCGGGGCTTTGGTGCTCCCTCAGGCGCGGGTTTCGCTGGCGGGGCCGAGGACGCTTGGCAGGTCGTCGCCGGCCGTCTGGCCGCCATGACCGCCGTGGCCGCCGCGGTTCTGGTGCCCGGGCCACCACGCGCGGGCCCCGAGCAATGCCGTCACCGATGGCGTCAGGAACATCGCCATGACGAACGCCGCGATGGCAATGCCGCACGAGATCGCAAAGCCCATCTGCTCGAACGTGGACCCGCCCGCCAGGATCAGCGAGGCGAAGGTCCCGGCCAGGATCAGACCCGCCGAGGCGATTGTCGGCCCGGCGTGCTTGAGCGCCTCGGCCGCCGCCTCCCTGGGGGTCTTGCCCTCGGTGGCTTCCTCCCGCAGGCGCGACACCATCAGGATGTTGTAGTCGGTGCCGAGCGCCACCACGAACAGGTACATCATGATCGGCAGGACGAAGGAGAGACCGCTCTGATTGTCGAGGTCCTGGAAGATCCCGACCGAGGCGCCCAGGGTGGCGGCGAAGCCGAGGCCGACGAAGATCATCAGGTACCAGGGCGCGACGACGCTCTGCAGCAGCAGCCCGAGGATGATCAGGATCAGCACCGCGGCCACCGGGAACACGATGGAGTAGTCGTGCTCCATCGCCGACTCCAGGTCCACGTATACCGAGGTGATGCCGCCGATCAGCGCACGGCTCCCAGGCGGGGCGTCGGTGCTCGTGACGGTGCCGAGGGGCCCGCGCACGGTGTTCATCGCGGCGGCGGACTCACCCGAGGACGACAGGATCACGGTGTAGTCCGCCACGTCACCGCTGGTGTTGACCTTGGCCGGGCTCACCGAGGCGACGCCCGGGACCTTGGCCAGGCGCGCGCCGAAGGATGCCAGCGACGCGGTATCGAGCGGCTTGCCGTCGGTCGACTGCACGAGCACGGCGGTCGGCTCGGAGTCCCCGGCCGGGAACCCCTTGAGCAGCACATTGGCGTACTCGGCGGACTGGGTGGTGGCGGTGTTACCCGAGGTAAGGTCGAACGTCGGGTGGAAACCGAAGGCGACGATGCCGAGCACGCCGAGCAGCACCACGATCGTCCCCGCGAACCGGCCCGGGTGCCGTCCGAGTGACCGCCCGATCGCGGCGAACCGCGCCGACTTCGGCTCGGTCTTCCACGCCTTGGACGGCCAGAAGACGCGCGTGCCGAGCAGCGAGACGACGGCGGGCACGAGCGTCAGCCCGGCGGTCGCGGCGCTGAAGACGGCGATGGCGAGGGCGGGACCGAGTTCGCGGAACAACGACAGGCTGGACAGCGTCAGCGCCAGGAACGCGATCATCACCGCGCCCGCCGCGGTGGCGATGGCTGGCCCCACCCGGGCGATGGCGCTCTCCATGGCCTGCTTGGAGGACTCGCCCGCGCGCAGTCGCTCCCGGTAGCGGAAGAGCAGGAACAGGATGTAGTCGGTGCCCACCCCGAACAGCACCACGATCAGCAGGATGGACGTGAAGCTCTCGGCGCTCCAGCCGAGCGCCTTGCTCAGGAAGTCGATGAGCCCGTTGGCCACCGAGGAGACGAGGCCGATGGTGAGCAGCGGCAGCAGCACGATGATGGGGCTGCGGAAGATGAGGAGCAGCAAGACGACGATGAGCAGGATGGTGCCTATGAAAACGATCTTCTGCGCGTTGTTGCCCGTCGACGCCGAGTCGACGTTCTCGGGCACCGTCCCCGTCACGCCCGCCTTGAGGTCCGTGCCCGACACGAGCGAGGACAGGTCAGACCGGAGTGTCCCGATGGCGTTGGTCTGCGCCGTGGTGAGATTCCCCGAGGCGTTGGGAATCTGAATCGAGATCGTCTGGATGAGCTTGTTCGGCGATGGCGCCCCGGCCGTCATGGTGCTCAGCGTCGGAATGCGGTCCGCCGTCAGCTTGCCGGCGATGCTATCGACAAGGCTCGAGTCCGCAGCGGTGAGCTTGCCGCCGTCGGCCCGCTCGAAAACCACGATCGCGCCCGGCGCGGCGGCCGTCGGGAAGGCGCTCTGCTGCAGGTTCTGCGCCTGCACGGACTGATAGTGGCTAGGCAGGAACGAGGACTCGCTGCTCGAGGTGGCCAACTTCGGCGCCAGCCCGACGATCGCGGCCGCGGCAACGATCCAGATCCCGATCACCAGCCACGGGTGCCTGACCACGCCCCGTCCTAGTCGAAAGAACATGCTTCCGCTCTCCTCTGGCGTGCTGCGCGGCCCCTGCTCACCGAGATACGATACCGTATCGTATCGCTTTAACTGCGGAACGGTGCCATCGGGCCTTGACTAACGAATCGGGCACCCAACGGAGACTGCGGAAGAGGAATCATGGACCGAGCCGCCAGCCGGGAAGGCCAGGAGGCCGCCGCGCACCGGGGCCGTCAGCTGGACGCGTCCCGTGACGCCGCGCTCCGTGACGCCGCGCTCGAACTGCTGGCCGAGATCGGATACGACCGCCTGAGCATCGACGCGGTAGCGGCCCGGGCCAAGGCGAGCAAGATGACGATCTACCGCCGCTGGTCCGGCAAGGCCGAGCTGGTAGTCGACGCGATCAGCTCCCTGCGGAAGCCAGGCGAGGTACCCGACACCGGTTCACTCCACGGCGATCTTGCGGCCATGGCGAGAAGCTCCGACAGCCCTGACATCCGCTTCGACGCCCAGCTGGTGCTCGGCCTGGTCACCGCGCTGGCCCGCGACCCCGAACTCCGCCAGGTCATCCGCGAGCAGTTCCTCGGCCGGGGCGGCATCCGGCTCAGGCAGGTCCTCGAACGCGCCGTCGCCCGAGGCGAGATTCCCGAGGGCCGCAACCTGGATCTCCTTGTCTCGGTCTTCCCCGCCCTGGTCATCCACCACCTGCTCATCTTCGGCGAGCTCCCGGACGCGAGCTTCACCGCCCAGGTGATAAACGACCTGATCCTTCCGCTGGCCGTTGCCCCGCTATAACATCATGGCGGCTGCGCCCGTTCGTGCCTGATTGGTCAACGACCCCTCTGACATCGGCACCCGGTGAGCCTTTTTCGGATAGTCCGACCCGATCCGCTGGGGAGGCGAACGACTCCGCCCCACCCAGCAAACGGCTTCATCAACACGTTCTCAGCTCAGAAGTACGTGGGCTCGCGGGGCGTGTAGGGCGACTCCAGCGCCTTAACCTCGTCAGTGGTCAGCTCGATGTCAAGTGCTGCGGCTGCGTCGGTGAGGTGATGGTCCTTCGTGGCGCCGATGATCGGCGCGTCCACGACCGGGTTGCGCAGGACCCAGGCCATGGCAATCGTCGCCATCGCCACGCCGCGCTCGCCGGCGATGCGCTGGACAGCCTCGACGGTCGCCCGGTCGGACTCGAGCTGCAGCGGCCGTCCCTGAGGATCGGTGTCGGGATTAACGGCGCCGCGCGTGGTGCCCTTCTCACCCCACGGGCGGGCGAGCCGGCCGGCCGCCAGCGGGCTCCAGGGCAGGCTTCCGACTCCCTGGTCGGCCAGCAGGCCGAACATCTCGCGCTCCTCCTCCCGGTATATCAGGCTGTACTGGTCCTGCATCGAGACGAACGGCGTCCAGCCGTGGGCTCGCGCCGCCTCCTGCATCTTGGCGAAGCGCCAGGCCCACATCGACGAGGCCCCCAGGTAGCGGACCTTGCCCGCCTTGACCACGTCGTGCAGCGCCTCCATGGTCTCCTCGACCGGCACTGCGGGGTCGAAGCGGTGGATCTGCAGCAGGTCGACGTACTCGGTGTCCAGCCGGCGCAGCGAGGCGTCGACCTGCTCGAAGATCGCCCGGCGGGACAGGCCGCCGCCGCCCGGCCCGTCATACATCCGCTGGAACAGCTTGGTCGCGAGCACGATGTCCTCGCGGCGGCTGAACGACTTGATCGCGCGCCCGGTCACCTCCTCAGAGGTCCCGTAGCCGTAGATGTTGGCGGTGTCCCAGAACGTGATGCCAAGCTCCAGGGCCTGCCGGAAAATGGGCGCCGCTTCCTCGTCGCCGAGGATCCAGGTCATCCGGCCCGCGTTCTTGTCACCGAAGCTCATGCAGCCCAGGGCGAGCCGGCTGACTACCAGCCCGGAAGATCCCAGCCGGGTGTATTCCACGTTGCCTCCTGTCGCTGTGCGCACACTGGTCGCGTGCGCCGCCGTGGTACCGCCTCAAGCGAGCTCATGCCGCAGCGCTCGGCCACGGACACCACGTCCCCCATTCCACCGCTCGCACGAGAAGAGAGGGAGTCCCTGTCAGACAGGGGTCCGTCAGTACCCCCTACGACCGCAAGGCGACCGCCTTCGAGGCAGCTTCCCAGCGTGACCGGCAGCGGTTCGGGGGAGCTTCAGAGCCAGCCACGGCGCACCGCCATCAGGCTCGCCTGGAACCGGGTCACCGCGCCCAGGCTCGTCATCAGCTGCTGGATACGGCGCTGAATCGTACGCTCGCTGCAGTTCATGGCCAGCGCGATCGACTTATCGGTGAGCCCGGCGGCCAGCAGCGAGACCAGCGTGCGCGTCTGGGCGTCCGGCGCGTCCTGGCCGTTGTCGACGATGGCGGTCGCCTGCTCCCAGTAGGCCTCGAAGAGGCACTCGAGCGCGAACAGCAGGGGCGAACGGGCAAGGCAAGCTCGACATGGCTCCGCATCACCTGAGGCGCGATAAGAGGCCGCCGGGCCGGCCGGCAGATTCACCAGATGGCCGCCGACCGCCGCGGCATAGCCGGGGAGCGCCTCAACGGCCGGGACCTGACCGTGCTTAATCTGGGAGACCCGGCCCGGGGGCCGCGGAGCGGAAGATGGAGGACCGCCGGTCCTGAGCGTTCGTTCATGTCACTCTCAGCCTTTGTCCCTAATGTGGCCGCCTATGACCGATAACACTGCGAATAACGGCGGGGCGGATACCGGGTCCAGATCCGCGCTCATCGCCTTCGGCTCCCCGGACGAACAAGCCGATCTTCCGGAAGAGCCCACCGAGATCGACGACGATTACTCGGGCGGGCGCGGCGTTCTGGGCACTGGCGCGGTGAGCGGAGGCTTCGGCTTCGCAGGCCTGGCCCTGGCGGTCGTCTCCCTTACGACGAACTGGACCGGCGGCGTGGTGATCAGTCACGGCCAGTACAGCGAAGAAATGAATGCCCCGAGCTCTGGCCTGACGGGTCAGCAGCAGCTGAACATGTATGCAAGCGCCTGGTCCACCCAGGCCTGGTGGGCGTTCGCGTTCGCCGCCGCGGCGGTGCTGTTCGGTGCCGGTGCGCTGCTCTTGCCGAGGATCCTGCGCAGCGGCGGCACCCCGGGCTGGGCCAAGGCGACCGCGACCGGCGCGATCATCGTGGGTCTGGTCGGCGCACTCCTTGCGGTCCTCACCATTATCGGGGTGTTCGGCGGGCACCTGACCGCCCCTGCCAGCGCGGGCTGAGCCGGGCTCGCTCCTTACGGAGCACGGCTTACCGTGCTTCTGGATGCTGACCGGATAGGACCTGGCGGTGCGGGCGAAGGGCAGCGATGTGATCTTCGATCGCCCGCCGGGTTTATTCGACGCAACCCGCAAATTACAACGCGGGAGTCATTACGGGAAAACGGCGCTGACTGAATCACGAATTAGCGTGCCCGCCAGCATATAAGTATGCGCGGACATTCGCGGGCGACTGGCAACGACCAGGTCGGCCTCCTCTGTGCTGGCTTTGGTCGAGCCCTCCCTCGTTGCGCGTGAACAGCCCGATTTCGCCGTGCGAGCTCCCCTCTGCGTTCCCGCTATCCGGCAAGGCTGGCCGGGCCAGACAGAACCGGGCTGCCGGGCCGGCAGGTTTCCGGGAACACCCCCGGCCGGGTATCGACGACTGCGGGTTCGGGCGGGGTGCGGAGCGCCACCTTGCCCGGGACCGTGATGCCCGGCGAAACGACAGCCCGCGCAGCGCCCCATCGACACGGAAGTACTCCCTGAAGACGACGGCACCACCACTACGGCGGTTCGCGCGCTCGTTCTGGAGGCTACCCGGCCGGCCGTGAGCGAGCGGCTCCGGTTCCGGCTCGAACACCGGCTTAGTGCCGGGTCCACCGCCGTCGGCCTGCTGGTCACGGACCTGTCGGTGGCCGACTCCGGACCGGATGCCACCCGCGTGCTCAAGGTCGCGGTGGACGCACCTGTGCCCGCACTATGCCCGGCGGAGCGCTCACGCCCCGACCGATGGCCTCGTGGTCAGTTAATGACATCTGCGACCGAATATGCACGGGCGGGGAATCCGGGTTCTACCGCTCCGGTCCGGGTCCAGAACAGGAGCCGGACTTCGGCGGCGGGTTCTGGCACGAAACTGATCTTGCTGGTCCGGCCGCCCCCTGCCCGCCTTCAATGAGGTCCGCGTCATCGCGGAGCACACCGAACCAGAAGGCCAATTAGGTGTCGGCGATCTCGTACAGGGGGTCCGCAGCAATGCTCCCTACGGGAACGGTGCGGCGCACGTAACCGGCCCGGCGAAGGCGCTCCAGCGTGTAATCGATCCGCTGCTGCGCTCGTCCCGCGATGCGGGACCGGCGGCGAGCTCCGAATCCGATCGCCGCAAGCACTGGCTCGTATCCCCCGCGCCAGTCCAGGTCCTCGCCGATGATGTCCAGGGCGTCACGAACCAGGAGTCCAGCCGGCTGGTAAGCGGGCCGATTGAGATTCGTCTGGACATCAGCCGCCTGATCCCATTGGTCGAGGTGTCGGTGCAGTCCGCCCTGTGCACCCAGCATCTCTTCCATCACGCTGACGGCAGAGCCGGTAAGCACAAGCATCGCCTGTTGATCCCGGACCCGGTTGAGCCGATTCCCAGTCCCGGAAAGGCACCGCGAGCAGATCTACAAGGAGTTTGTACTACAAGGAGTTCGTACTACAAATAGGGCGCTGGCCGCGGCGTGCTCGCCGATCCGTTCCTTGCGAGCATCCATGAGGTCAGCGACCTGAGCGAGGTACCCGCGACGTTCAGGATCGGCAATGTCGGGGACCTGCTCAGACCACGCGGGGGCCGGGAGCCCGTGTCGCATAGGCCCTCGATCGCTCCGCCTGCCGGCGCCGAGGACGGCTCGCCGGCTCCGCGCTTCGTACGGTCTGATGACCAGCCCCTTTCACCTCAATCGGGTGTAGGAGAGTATGAGATGAGTCTGACCTGGGTGGAGGTGCCGGATGGGATCAGGCGGGATGCTGCCGGCCCGGGATCCGCCTGCCGGGGCGGAGATCGAGATGGTGCACGAAAGCGACCGCACCCGCGTCACCCGGCTTTTCTTGCCGGGGCGGACGGTCATCCGCAAGGAGCCGCTGGGGCCGGACGCGGATCGCCGGGTCCGGCATGAGGCGGCGATGCTGGAGCGGCTGCGTGGCGTCAACGGGCTGGCGCAGCTGGCGGAGGACGCGCGGTACCCGGGGTCGGTGGTGCTGGCCGACGCCGGCGAGGCGAGCCTGGCGGGCTTGACCAGGCCGCTGCCGGCCGAGGACCTGATCGAGCTTGGGCTGGACCTAGCCCGGGCGGTGGCGGGGATGCACCGCCGCGGCGTGCTGCACCGGGACATCACCCCGGCGAACGTGGTCTTGTCTTGCGCTGGGGTGCCGTGCCTGGTGGACTTCGCCCTGGCTTCGTCGGTGGCCCAGATCCGGCCGGAGTTCACGCATCACAGTGAGATCACGGGGACGCTGGCGTACCTGGCGCCGGAGGCCACCGGGCGGACCGGCCGGCCGGTGGACCAGCGCGCGGATCTGTACGCCCTCGGCGCGACGCTGTACGAGCTGGCCACGGGCGCGCCGCCGTTCGGCGCCGGGGACCCGCTGCGGCTCATCCACGATCACCTGGCCCGGGTGCCGGTACCGCCCGCGCAGGTGAACCCGGCCGTACCGGCGCCGTTGTCGGCGGTGATCATGCACCTGCTGGAGAAGGAGCCGGACAGCCGGTACCAGACCGCCGACGGCCTGGTCTATGACCTGGCGCAGCTAGGGGACGCACAGGCACGCCCGGCGGCAGCCGCACTGCGGGTCGGCGAGCATGACGTCCAGTCGCGGCTGCTGCCGCCGTCGCGGCTGGCCGGACGCGATGACGAGGCGGCGGCGCTGGAAGCCGCGTTCGCCGGCGCGCTGGCGGGCCGGTGCCGGGGGATGCTGGTCGGCGGCGTGCCGGGGGTGGGCAAGACCGCGCTGATCGACCAGCTACGGCCGGCGGTGACCGGCGCCGACGGCTGGTTCGTGGCGGGCAAGTTCGACCAGTTCCGCCGGGACCTGGAATTCGACGCGGTCAATCAGGCGTTCGGCGCGCTGGGCCGGCTGCTGCTGGCCGAGCCGGAAAAAGAGCTGGCGCCGCTGCGGATGAAGATCACGGCGGCGGTCGGGCCGAACGCGGGCCTGCTGACCGCGGTGCTGCCGGAGTTCGCGGCGCTGCTCGGGACGCCGCCGGATGCGGGAGATCCGCTGACCGCGCAGGCCCGGATACAGCGGGCGGGCTTGGCGGTGCTCCGCGCGGTCGCCTCGCGGAAACGGCCGGTCGTGCTGTTCCTCGACGACCTGCAGTGGGCCGGGCGCACCCCGCTCGGCCTCATCGACCTGCTGCTGAGCGAGGAGCCGGTCGACGGCCTGCTGCTGGTCGGCGCGTACCGGGAGGGGGACCTGAACGCGGCGCATCCGCTGGCGGCGCCGCTGTCCCGGTGGCGGCAGCAGGCCGCGGTGCGGCACCTGGGCCTGGGCAACCTGCCCGGGCCGGCCCTGGCCGCCATGGTGGCCGAGATGCTGCACGCGGACCCGGCCAGTGCGGCGGGCCTGGCCGGGGTAATCGGGCCGCATACCCGCGGCAACCCGTACGAGACGGTGGAACTGCTGGGCAGGCTGCGCCGCGACGGGCTGCTGACCGCGACGGCCGCCGGGTGGCGGTGGGACGAGGTGGCGATACGCGCACACCTGGAGCATTCGGAGGTCGCCGGGCTGCTGGCGGCACGCGCCGCCAGCCTGCCGGAGGCGTCCCGGCGGGTGGCGGAGGCGATGGCGTGCCTGGGCGGCCGCGCCGAGCTGAGCCTGCTGCAGGCAGCCACCGGCGACCCGGCCGGCGCGGTGGACCAGGCGCTGGCACCCGCCCTGGATGAGGGCCTCCTGGTGGCGGAGCCCGGGGCGCATCCGGCGGTGCGGTTCCGGCACGACCGGATCCGGGAGGCAATCCTGGCCGGGCTTGACCCGCGGCGGCGGCGCGCCCTGCAGCTGGCCATGGCGCGGCGGCTGGCCGCGGTGCCGGAGCTGTTCGCCGTTGCCGCCGAGCAGTACCTGCCGGCCGTCGGCGCGGTCACTGATGCCGCCGAGCGGCGCCAGGTGGCGGGGCTGCTGCGCCGCGCCGCCGGCCAGGCCATGCTGATCGGGGACTACGCGCTGGCAAATGCGCTGCTGACCGCCGCGCTCCCGGCGGTCGACCCGGACCAGACCGCCACGCTCGCCGCGGTGCACGCCGGCCGGCACGCCGCGCTCTACAGCCTGGGGCGGCTGGAGGAAGCGGACGAGGAGTACGCCGCGATCGAAATGCTGTGCCCGGCCGTGGCGGACCGCGCGCACGCGACGGAGGTGCAGGTGCGCAGCGTGACCCACCAGACCCGTTTCGCTGAGGCGCTGCGGCTGGGACTGGAGTCGCTGCGCGAACTCGGCATCGCCGTCCCGGCCGCGGACCAGCTCGCAGCCGGGCTTGACCACCAGTTCGGCTACCTGTACCAGTGGCTGGACCACACCGAACCCGCCGACGACCTGGCCCGGCCGGACCTCACCGACCCCACGCTGCTCGCCGCGTCCAGCCTGATCAACGCGACCCAGTCAGCGGCCTACGTGGTAGGCGACCAGGGCACGGTCGCCTGGCTGGGCCTGGAGGCACTGCGGATCTGTCTCGAGCACGGCCCCGCCCCTGCCCTGGTTGGCCCGGCGACCTACACCGCCTTCGGTGCTGTGACGCTGCGCGGCGACTACGCCGCCGGGTACCGGGCGGCGCGGCGGATCCTGGCGCTGAGCGAAGCCCGCGGCTACGAGCCCGGCACCTCCCTGGTACGCATGCTATTCACTTTCCTCAGTTGCTGGGCCGAGCCGCTCGAAAACAGTGTCAATATGGGTCAGCGGGTAAGGGAGGGACTGATCGCGGGAGGCGACCTGGCCGACGTCGGCTACACGTACTGTGCGTCGTTGCCAGGCATGCTGGACTGCGTGCCATTGGAGCGCTACCTTGCCGAGGCGGAAGCGGCGGTGGCCTTCGTGCGCCGTACCGGCAGCGAGCAGTCCGCTCAGGTGCTCGACCCCTACCGGTGGCTGGCTGACGTGCTGCTTGGCGATGCCGCGGCCGCGGCCGGTGAGGCGGTTCATGCCGACAAGTACGCCGGCAACCCGGCGGCACAAATTTTCGCTCATCTCAGTCATGCGACAGCTGCCGCCATTTTCGGCGATCAGGCCGGCCTGGAGCGGCACACCGCGGCCGCCATGCCGCTGGTTCCGGTGCTCCCGGGCCTCTACCCGACCGCCATCGCCCGGCTGCTGCGCGGGCTGGCCCTGGCCGGGCAGGCCCGCTCCGCCGATGGCGAGGAGCAGGCCGGCCTGCTGGCCGAACTAGACGAGGTGACCCGCTGGCTGGCCGCCCGCGCCGCGGACGCGCCTGGCAACTTCCTGCACCTGCTGCGGCTGGTCGAAGCCGAGCGGGCGTGGGCGGCCGGGGATTTCCGCGCCGCCGCCCTGGCCTTCGACGCCGCCCGGCACGAGGCCGCCCAGCGGCAGCGGCCCTGGCACCGGGCCCTGATCGCCGAGCGCACGGCCCGCTTCTACCTCGCCCGCAGCCTCGAGCACGCCGGCCACGACCTGCTCGCCCAGGCGCGCCAGGAGTACCAGGCGTGGGGTGCGGCCGCCAAGGTCGCCCAGCTGGACTGGGCCTACCCGGTCCAGCCACCGTCCGACCCAGCGGCCACCGCCGGCGGGCAGTCCGGTGATCTTCCCCAGCGCCGTGCCGCCGTCACCACGGGAACGGTCGACCTGCTCGGGATCCTTTCCGCGTCGCAGGCGCTGAGCTCGGAGACCAGCATCGACCGGCTGCACGCCCGCGTAGTCCAGGTGCTCAGCGCGATGACCGGCGCCACCGGCGTCCGCCTGCTGCTGTGGGATGAGTCCCGGCAGGACTGGCTGCTGCCCGCGCCCGGCCGCGGCACCGCGCCAGCCAGCGACGCCGGCCGGGAACGCGCGGTGCCGATGTCGGTGCTGCGCTACGTCCAGCGGACGGGTGAACCGCTGGTCGCCGGCGACGCCGCCGGTGACGACCGGTTCGCCCGCGACCCGTACTTCGCCAGCGTCAGCCGCTGCTCGCTGCTGGCCGTGCCGATCCTCAGCCGCGGCGCGCTGCGGGCGGTGCTGCTGCTGGAAAACCGGCTGATCCGCGGCGCGTTCACCACCGGGCGGCTCGAAACGGTCAACCTCGTCGCCGGCCAGCTCGCCGTCTCCCTCGACAACGCACAGCTATACGCCGACTACCGCCAGATCGCCAGGGAGCAGGCCGCCTTGGGGCGGGTCGCAACACTGGTGGCCCGGGCGGCACCGCCGGGCGAGGTGTTCGCCGCGGTCGCCGAGGAGGCCGGGCGGCTGCTGGAGGTCGCCGCCACGCTCCTGACCCGGTATGACCCGGACGGCACGGAGACGACCGTCGGCGTGTGGAGCGCCACGGGGAGCCTGCCCGCCACGGTCGGCACCCGGACTCGCCTCGGCGGGCGGAACGTGTCCACGCTCGTGTTCCAGACCGGCCGGCCAGCGCGGATTGACGACTACGCCGGCGCCTCGGGCCCCGTTGCGACCCACGCCCGCGCATTCAGCACACGGGCGTCAGTCGGCGCGCCCATCAGCGTCGAGGGACGGCTGTGGGGCGTCATGAGCGTGGCATCCACGAGGGAACCGCTGCCCGCCGGCACCGAGGCCCGGCTGGCCGGGTTCACCGAGCTGGCCGCGACCGCGATCGCCAACGCCCAGGCCCGGACGGAACTGCGCGGGTTCGCCGGGGAGCAGGCGGCGCTGCGCCGGGTGGCGGTGATGGTCGCCCGGGGCGCGATGCCGAGCGAGGTCTTCGCCGCGGTGGCCGAGGAGGCCGGGCAGCTGCTGGGCGCCGACTTCACGGGGGTGGCCCGGTACGACCCGGACGGCACCGGGACGGTCCTCGGGGCCTGGAGCCGCACCGGCACCGCCGTGCCGGTCCCGGTCGGCACCCGGACGGGGACCGGCTGGCGGAACGCGGGCACCCTGGTGTTCCAGACCGGCCGGCCGGCCCGCATCGACGACTACGCCGGCGCGACGGGCCCGACCGCCGAACTCGCCCGTGAATGGGGCGTCCGCTCCTCGGTCGGCGCGCCGGTCACCGTCGAGGGACGGCTGTGGGGCGTCATGAGCGTGGCATCCACGAGGGAACCGCTGCCCGCCGGCACCGAGGCCCGGCTGGCCTCGTTCACCGAGCTGGCCGCGACCGCGGTCGCGAATGCGCAGGCCCGGACGGAGCTGCACAGTTCCGCTGAGGAGCAGGCCGCGTTGCGGCGGGTGGCCACGCTGGTAGCCCGTGCGGCGCCGCCGGAGCAGGTGTTCACCACCGTCACCGAAGAGGCCGGGCGCCTGCTCGCCACGGACATCGCCACTCTGGCCCGGTACGCCCCTGGCGGCAGCGCGACAATCGCCGCCATATGGACCAGCGCCGGCACCACGCCGGTCGATGTCGGCGCGCTGATTCCATACGGCGGGCGGAACGTGACATCGCTCGTGTTCGAGACGGGGCGGTCCGCACGGATCGATAAATTCGACGACATTGGAGGCGTAGTCGGCGACATCATCCGTAAGGCCGGGATCCGGGCGTCGGTCGGCGTGCCGGTCAGCGTCGCGGGCGAGCTGTGGGGGGCCATCATGGTCTCCAGCCTTTCAGGGCCGCTGCCGGCGGATACCGAGGAGCGGCTGGCCGGGTTCACCGAACTGGCCGCGACCGCGGTGGCGAACGCCGAGGCGCAGGGCGAGGTGACCGCCTCCCGGGCGCGGATCGTCGCGGCCGGTGACCATGCGCGCCAGCGGATCGAGCGAGACCTGCACGACGGCACCCAGCAGCGGCTGGTCACCCTCGCGCTGCAGCTGCGCGCCGCGCAGGCCGCGGCACCGCCCGAGCTCGGCGGGCAACTCGGTGAGGCCGTCGCCCAAGCCGCCGACGCGCTGGAGGAGCTGCGCGAGACCGCGCGCGGCATCCACCCGGCGATCCTGGCCGACGGCGGCCTGCGCCCCGCGCTGAAGACGCTCGCCCGCCGCTCCCCTGTCCCGGTCCACCTCGAGGTACGTGCCGACGGGCGGCTCCCCGAACCGGTCGAGGTCAGCGCCTACTACGTGGTCGCCGAGGCGCTGACCAACGCGGCCAAGCACGCCCGTGCCTCGGCCGTCACGGTCACCGCCGAATCCGACACCGCCGGCGCCGTGCTGCGCCTCACGGTGCGGGACAACGGCGTCGGCGGCGCCAGCTTCACCCGCGGCACCGGGCTGGCCGGCCTGAAGGACCGGGTGGAGGCGCTCGGCGGCCGGATTGTCCTCGACAGTCCCCGCGGAGCGGGGACTGGCCTGCGCGCAGAATTCCCGCTCACCACCGCCGACCGCGGCGTTCCCTCCCCCTAACTCACCCGTTCCTTCAGCAGGACGTTGATCGACATGATCTCCCATCGGCCTATGACATTAACCCACTATGGTCGACTACTGTTGAGACATGCCGCGTATCAGCGCGTTCTACGGAGTCGTGATCTACATGTACTGGAACGAGCGGGACCACCCGGTGCCTCATTTCCACGCCTACCACGCCGGGCAGCGTGCCTCCGTCTCGGCGAGCGGGGAGGTCCTCGCCGGCAGTCTCGAGCCGCGCGCGCTGAAACTGGTCCAGGAATGGGCCCGGCTCCGGAAAGGCCAGATCACGGCGAACTGGGAACGGGCACGGCGGAGCGAGCCCCTGACCGGGATCGAACCGCTGGCGTAGCATGAAGAACATGAGGGAGAACTACCTGCCGGTCGTCACGGGCGTCGCCGTCCTCGGTGACCACGTGCTCCGCCTGCTGTTCAGCGACGGGACGGCCGGGGACGCGGACTTCTCGGCCGAACGCTGGACCGGCGTCCTGACCCCGCTGAATGACCCCGCCTACTTCGCTCAGGTCACGGTCGACCCCGAGGCAGGCACCCTCACGTGGCCCGACGGCATCGACCTGGCACCCGAACCCCTGTACAAGCAGGCCAAGGCACATCCCCTCCTCGCGGCCTGACTGCCGCGCAGCTCAAGCACCAGGCCCAGGCCAGGCACGTCCGCTACACCGCTTACGTTCGTTCCATACTGGAACGAGCCGCCAACGGCACCCTGCCGCCGGATATGGCCGACATCGCTGAGCGCCTCGAGCGGATCGAGCAAGCCGTAACCGGGGCCACGGCGCAGGTGATCACAAAATGGCCTGAGCGCAAAGCGCCAGCGGCACTGCGGAAGCCGGCAGCGTCGCCACCCAGGAAGGCCTCTTCAGCGCGGCCAAGGGACTCCTTGACGACGCCGCCGGCCTGCAGCGGACAGCGGAGGAATTCGGCGATAAGGACGTCGCAGATCTCGCGGAGGGCTTCCGGAGCGCGGCTCTGAAGTTGGTCGGCAACTCCAAGGAACTCGCTGATGAGGAGATGGAGGCCGAAATCAAGCAGGTCGCGGAGGACCAGGGCTCGTTCACTGGCGTTGCCAAGGCCTTGCTCGGTCACGGCAGCCGCGCCGTCGCCAAGGCCACCGGGGTCGCATCCGATCTCGCCGCGCGCTTCCCCGAAGACTCCGAGATCGCCAGAACACTGAACAGTCTCAAGCCTCTCGGCACGAAGAGCGCTCTCAGTTTCCTGAGCGGGACGTCCGTCGACGCGCTGGACAAGGGCCTCAGCTTCGTCCCGGCATACAGCCATCTGAAGGACGATGCGAGCGGGGCACTCCCCGCGGACATCGGCATCCCGGTCGTCTCGATCGCCGAGGCGTTCGGGCCCACCGACTTTATCCTGCACACGACCGAACTCGCGAGCAGGTAACCGGGAACCAGGGCTAAACGTCATGGGCAGATCGGGTCCAGCAGCCGACTACGCCGCGCGTGACAGGGCGTTCGCGGAGCGGATCCTGTTCTGGGTACGCGTGGTCGCCGCCACGGTATGCGCCCCAGCATTCCTGATCGGCACGATCGGGCAGACAGTCCACGGCCCAGACCTCTTGTTCATCACCGGGATACTGGTGTTCTCGACCGGCATGACCGGTGCCGGACTGACGGCGCTGCTGGCATGCTGGCGACCAGCCCGATGGGTTCCCGGCCTGCGCGAGACGTCGAACAGGTGCTGCCTGTTCGGGACCATCATGGCGGTTGTCCCCCTAACAGACTGGAAGCGGAACGGAGACAGCCGGTGACGACAGGCAAGCCGGACATCGAGCGGGTCAAGCGGAGCAAGGCATTCCGCGCATCCATGCAGGGGATGAGCAGGAACGGCAAGTTCGAAGTCGACGAGCAGGCCTACGATCCCCTGGAATGGCCGATCTTCCCTCCAGTGATAAGTGCCAAGACGGAAGCGAAAGCGCTACAAGTCGCCCATCATTTTGCGTATATGGCCCAGCGGCTCGGCGGCGTGCCTGAGGCCGAGGCCGCGAAGGCGATGCTGGAAATACGCGAAGACCTGTTCATGCACTGGCCAGGGCATTACCTGTACTTCTACATGGGGCCGCCGCGGCATCGGCCGCTGCCGGTGATGGTCGGGGTCTGGCAGATGACCGGGGAACGTGACGAGCAGCTGCGCATGCTGGCCGGGTACGAAACCGAGGACCTGGCCGAGCCGCCGGCCATGGAGGCTTTCTCCAGCGAGCACCTGGGATTCGGGGTAAAGGTGCGGTGCGTGCAGAAGGGTCCGCGCCGTCGCGGCTCACTCGTCGGCCTGCTCGGCTACGCATGGCGATCGGAGGAACTCCAGACCGACCTGCACATGAGAGCGCTGTGCCCGGACCTCGGCTGGCTGGAGGGCGCGACGCCAGGCATCGACAGGTTCGCGCGCGCCGCGCGGCTGGTCCCGAAGCACTAGGACCCGAAAGATCATGACGACCAAGGGGTACCGCCTTGTGCTGCCGCCAGGCTGGATCCAGGTGCCGGTACGGGACGCGAAGCCGGGCACGCCGCATGAGGTGGTCTCGGCCGCCTTCCGCAATCCGCCAGCAGGGATCCCCCGCGACTCGTTCACCAGCGCGCGGATCGAACTGGAGCGCCGCCTCGGCTCAATGATCCGCAAGGCGAAGACGAACGGCGGCCTGGAACTCTTCCTGGCATACGGCAACGCCTACGCCAACCCGGTCCCGGCCTCCTTCCTGATCGCCGAGGGATCACTGGGCGGCACCCCCGGCGAGGACCCCCTCGCGGTGGTCACCGCCCTCGCCGAAGGCGCCGCCAGGGACGGCGGCAAACCCGGGCGGCTGACCGCGCTGGACGGCGCGCCCGCCGCCCGCATCGAGCAGATCGGCAGCGCGGACGCCGAGGCCGGATATCCCTCGCTGCGAGTCGAGTACACCGTCCCGGTCCCGGGCGCGGATGGCCGGTGGATAATCATCACCTTCTCCACACTCGGCGACGGCGACCCGGCCGGCCAATACGCCCGCCTGCTGGCCGAACTGTTCGACGCGATCCTGTCCACGCTCCGCTGGACCCCAGCGGCAGGCAGCCGCTTACGCCCGAGGCCGGAGGGGCGGCCCCGTACCCTTCGCGCGGCGCGTTCCCCTGCCGCAGGCGCGCAGCGCACCGGGAAGCAGCTGCGGCGAAGCCGCCTCCTTCATTCCTTCCGGGCCCGGCGCGACCTGCGCGATCGGATTGCCGGTCTCCCGGACCAGCCGCACCGCGCCCTCCCGGAAATCCGGATCGAACCTCCTGCGCGTCTCTGCCATCGGAGAACTCCACCCCCTTAAGAGGATCTCTCCACGCTGCGAGGGGAAACCCAGGCTGGTGATTCTCCCCGGTCAGTTACCTACTTTCTCATGTCCCTTGATTTTCGGTCATGCTGGCGGCTGGCCTCCCTCGTCGAATACCCAGCTATAACACGCGAATGCTCGTTCACGTTAAGTCCAAATAAGTAACGTTGTCTACAACCTGCCACAAATACGCGCATTAACTTGACGGAATATTTCCTCTAACGGATGATTGTGTCGTTCCTGTTCTTTCTCATTAGAGGGAATGTGATGAAAATGTCTGATCCTGTGAGTCGCCGTCGGGTTATGGCAATCGGGGCGGCGGGAATCGGGCTTCCCGCCGCCGCGGGAGTGGCGCTCGCGCGTCCGGCGGCGGCGCAGGCCGCGACGAACACGCCTGTGTTGTCTGACGTGTTCGACGTAAAATCGTTCGGTGCCACGGGCGATGGCGTGACGATTGATAGCGGGGCGATCAACAACGCTATCGAGGCCGCTGCGGCGGGTGGCGGAACGGTGTACTTCCCGGCCGGGACATACGCGAGCTACTCGATCCACCTGCAGAGCAACGTCGCGCTCTACCTGGCGCAGGGCGCCACCATCCTCGCCGCGACCCCCACCGCGACCGAGGGGTACGACCCGGCCGAGGAGCCTGGTGCCGGGAACGCGTACCAGGACTTCGGGCACAGCCACTGGCACAACAGCCTGATCTGGGGCGAGAACCTGGAGAACATCGCCATCTATGGGCCAGGCACGATCGATGGCAAGGGCCTGATCGCCTCCGGCGCCCTGGAAACCGCGCCACTGCAGGGAAATAAGGAGATCGCGCTCAAGCTGTGCACCAACGTCCTCATCCAGGACATCACGATGGTGAACGGCGGGCACTTCTGCATCCTGCCCACCGGGGTCGACAACTTCCGGATCGACGGCGTCGTTATTGACACCAACCGGGACGGAATAGACATCGACTGCTGCACGAACGTCCGGATCTCGAACTCCACGGTCAACACGCCGAACGACGACGGGATCGTCCTGAAGAGCTCCTACGCGCTGGATCAGGCCATCGCCACCGAGAACGTCACCATCGACAACTGCATGGTGAGCGGCTACGACCTCGGCAGTCTCGTCAGCGGGCAGTACACAGGAGGTTCGTACGGTGCCACGGGGCGCATCAAGTGCGGTACGGAGTCGAACGGCGGATTCAAGAACATCGCGATCTCGAATATTATCTTCGACCATTGCCGGGGGCTGGCCCTGGAAACCGTGGACGGCGCGGCACTGCAGGACGTCACGATCAGCAACGTCACCATGCGCAGCGTCCAGACACCGATCTTCCTCCGGCTGGGCGCGCGGATGCGGGGCCCCGCCGGGGTGCCGGTCGGCACGCTGAGCCGGGTCAGTATCAGCGACATCACGATCTATGACGCCGATCCCCGCTATCCGTCCACGATCGCCGGCATCCCCGGCTACGACATCCAGGACGTGCGGATCAGCAACGTGCGTCATTACCTGGTGGGCGGGCTCACGCCGGCGGACGCCGTCGCGAACCCGCCGGAGCTGGTGGACGGATACCCGGAGAACAACATGTTCGGCACGCTGCCCGCCTATGGCTTCTACATCAGGCATGTCGCCGGGATCGACCTGGACAACGTCCGGGTCGGATTCGAGCAGACCGACACGCGCGCCGCGTTCGTCCTCGATGACGTGTCCGACGCTGACTTCCATCACGTCCGGGCCGACAAGGCAGCTGGCGCGCCCACCTTCGAGCTCGACAGTGTCAGCGATTTCACCGTCAGCGACAGCCGCCCTGTCGCTGACATCCACCTGAACCAGGTCACGCAAAAGAACCTGTGAGAGATCAAGGCTGATGATGACATGCCCGACGTGACCTGAGCCGTCGGGCATGTCGCGCGCTCCAGCCGGCAGGGGCACAAGACGTTCAAGAGGGTAGTGGAGCGGGCGCAGTCCGGGGGGCGCGGCCGGAGCGCCGGCGTGGGAGCGGAACTACCATTCGGTCGCTGACGTGGTCGCGGAGCGGGCGGAGAAGACGAAGGGGCGGATCTCGGCCAGGCGGCTGCCGCCGGAGGCGCGGGCGACGGGGTATGAGGGGTTGCCGCGGAATTTCCGGCGGCTGGTCGCGGCTGCGAAGGCGGACGAGCGCGGGCTGGCGGGCAAGACGCGCCGCGCTCACCTGGACTCGCCTCGTTGCGCGTGAACAGCCGGCAAGGGTGCAAGAGAGGAGTGGCCGCAGGGGCCGGAGACGGGGGGCCGACGCATTCGGGTGGTCTCCGCCTCGCCGCGACTCCCTCAAACTGTTTGTGCGGTGAGGGGCCCACGCCCGACCCGGTGCGCCCGTCCCGACATGCAGGCACCGTTCCCGATGCTCTTGATATATGTCTGGAAGTTCGTCATTGTGTTAAGTGATGTGCTTTTATGTGGCGCCCGGAGAGGGAATGAACGTACCAGATGTGCCAGTTGGCTTCGGCTTGCTCGGGCCGCTCTTGGTTTCGGACGTCCGCGGCGCGCCCATCCATATCCCCCAGGCTAAACAGCGAATCATTATGGCCGCTCTGCTGCTCAGGGCCAATGTGACCGTTTCCGGTGAGCAGCTCGCGGATGCCTTGTGGGAGGACAAGCGGCCGCCCAACGCAAGGGCAGCGGTGCGCACGTATGTGGCACGCTTGCGCCGGACCCTCGGCCAAGTGGGTGCCCGGCTGGTAAGCCGGCCCGTCGGCTACGCTATTGAGGTTCGCGAGCCAAGAGAGTTCGACCTGGCCGAACTTGAGCGTTTTCGCGCCGAGTCACGGGAAGCCGCCGAGGCAGAGCAGTGGGAACGTGCGGCGCTATCGTCACGCAAGGCGCTGAACCTGTGGCGCGGCACCCCGCTGGAAGACATCCCGTCAGCTATGCTGCACCGGTCCATTGCTGAGCAGCTGTACGAATTGCGCCTCCAGCTTGCCACGACCCGAATTGACGCCGAGCTTCACCTCGGCAGGGACCACTACGTAATAGCGGATCTCCGGCAACTCGCGGGCGAGCATCCGCTGCGTGAGCATATCCAGGCCCAGCTAATGCTTGCGTATTACCGGTGCGGACGGCAGGCCGAAGCCCTGGGAGTTTACCGAAGGGTGCGCGTGACACTAATTGACGAACTTGGTGTCGATCCCGGGCCTGAATTGCGCCAGTTGCACCAGCACATCTTGGCCGCCGATCCCGTCCTTGACCCTCCGCGCTGGTCGCGCATGTAGTGGATCAATGCGCATGGGGTGATGCCGTCACGATGCTCACGTGATGCGGACGTTGAGGAAAATCGAAGGAGTCATTCATCGCTGGATCAGAAAGGACCGCGGCATGAAGCCGGCCCGGCCGTGGCCGTCACTCCGCGAACCCGACTCTTTCCTGGAGGCCAAATGACCATACGTCCCAGGCGGCGACCGTCCGTGACCGCACTCATCGTGGGGCTGCTGATGGCCGCTTCTCTCACCGTGGCGATCCGGTACGTGTCCCCGGGAACGGCCACCTCCGCCGGTCACTCCGTTGCCGCCAAGCTCGCCCGTTTCACGGGAAAGGCGCAGCGGGCGCAGACGGAAGACTGCGCGGTGCCCGTGCAGACCGCTGAGGGTGTCGTCTGCGGTGTGACGAGCGACGGCTGGCGGGAGTATCTCGGGGTCCCCTACGCCGCGCCGCCCATTGGTGCCCTGCGCTGGCAGGCACCCCAGCCGCATGTTCCCTGGACCACGCCGCTTCGGGCCACCCAGCCCGGGCCGAACTGCCTTGGCCTTGCCGGAGTCGCCGGCAGTGAGGACTGCCTGTGGCTCAACGTTTACGTGCCCCCCACCGCCACAGCGGCCTCCCGGCTGCCGGTGATGGTGTGGATCCACGGCGGCGCGTTCCTGGTCGATGACGACTCTGGCAACGGGATCGGCGTCGGAACCGGGTCAGGCCAGCAACTCGCCGACACCGAGAACGTAATCGTGGTGCGGATCAGCTACCGGCTGGGGCCGTTCGGTTTCCTGGCCAGCAGCGGCTTCGGCGACAAACCCGGCAATTACGGACTGGAGGACCAGCGGGCCGCACTGGCCTGGGTTAACCGCGACATCACCCAGTTCGGCGGCGACCCGGGCAACGTCACCCTGTTCGGTCAGTCCGCGGGCGCGACCAGCATCTGCATGCAGCTCATCTCTCCCGGCTCCCGTGGCCTGTTCCAGCGGGCGGTCATCGAGAGCGGCTGGTACCAGAAGTTCTTCTCGGCCGCTAGCTGCAGCCAGCAGCTACCCACCTTGGCTCAGGCGGAGGCAACCGCCCGCACGCTCACGGACCGGGTCGGCTGCAGCGCCTCCGCCGACGTCGCGGCGTGCCTGCGCTCCGTTCCCGACGCCACGCTGCTGGCCGCCAGCAGCGGACTCAGCTTCACGCCCGTCGTCGACGGCCACTTCATCCCCGCCCAGCCACAGACCGCGTTCACCCGCGGCCAGTTCAGCCGCGTCCCCATCATCGTCGGCGTCGCCCGCAACGAGGGTTCCATCAACAGCGTCAGCACCTGGCCCGGCTACATCCAGATGCTCCAGGCCGACTACGGCGCCAACGCCGCCCGCGTGCTGGCCACCTACCCTCAGGCCATCTTCCCCTCGCCCACTGTGGCCGCCGGCACGGTCGTCAGCGACCAGATAGTGTGCAACGCCCTGACCTCCGCAGGCCGTCTCGCCCGGTGGGTTCCCACGTACATGTACAGGTGGGATGACGTCACCGAGCCCTGGTACGAGACGTCCACTCCAGACAAGGGCAACGTCCTGGCCGGCGCCTATCACGACGCCGAACTGGCAGCGCTGTTCCCCGGATGGGCGATCCCGCCAACTCCGCAGCTGACTGCCCCCGACCAGACCGCCGTGATCTATGTCGCCATGAAGTACTGGGGCGCGTTCGCTCACGACGGCGACCCCAGCACTGGCGGCGTCCTGCCCTGGCCGCGCTACACCGACGGGACATCGGTGATGTCCATCCAGGCCGCCTACGATAACGAGGTTCTGAACGCCGCGAACGTGAGCCAGACCTCCCACTGCTCACTATGGGACGGCATCACGCAATAGCAACCGCACAGCCCCTCGCCAGGGACCCGGCTGACCGCTACGGGCTGGCTGAACAAGGCCGTCCCGGCTCCGCGTCACCAGGCAGACTGTGCACCGCAAGTCGGCGTTCCCACCCCCATGGGTCCGGCAAACCCGAGCCGCTGCCGATGTGAGGCTGACCCGCAGCAGGGGCACGATCGCCAGCAGCGGCGCATGGCTAGTACTGGCAGGCACTCCGGGGATCCGCCGACCCGGCCGAGGTAACAGAGTTGTTGCGGTTGTTGACCCAGTTCCCGGCACGGTTTCGTGCCGTCGGCGATGCCAGGCTCTCGGCGAGGGTGCTATCGGGGAACCCGGGCACCCAGGGCCTGGATGGACCAGTCGAGTACGGGTGTCAGGCTCTCCGGGGCCGGCCAGCCGTTGATCACTGTGAGGAGCGTGAGGTACCGCTCCCTGCGGGGGTCGTTCACGGCCTTCAGCCTGGCCAGCAGCTGGCGCTGGAGCCCGGCGTCGTCGGGGCGGCCGAGGATGCGCGCGTAGTGCGCCGTCAGCGCCGCGACGACGGGGGCGGCCTGCAGTGAGGCCGGCTCGATGCGGGCGGCGAGGGCCGGGCCGGCCTGGTCGCGGACGACCGCGACGAGGCCACGGCGCAGGACCGGGGCGCTGCCCGGACCGAGCTCGGCCGCCTCGTCCCTGGCCATCCGCCGCATGCTGGCACGGAAGTCCGGGTCTTGCGACAGCTCGGCCAGTTCCGCCCACGCCTGGACCTGCTCCGCTTCGGGGTCGTCGGGTAGTTCGGGGGTCATCGAGCGCCTGATGCCCGTGATTGAGGGCTCGGCGCCCAGGTCGCCGAAGACGGCGTCGAGGAAGTCGCCGATCAGGCGCTGGCGTTCGTCTTCGGACAGCCTGGCGAGCTTGTGCATGAGCTCCATCTCCTCAGGGGTAGAACCGCGCTTGGCCACCGCGGTCAGCACCGCGCGCCGCAGGCGCAGGATGCGGATCTGCACGTCCAGCGCCTCGGCGTGCGCCGCGGCGACCGCAGGAAGCGGAAGCTCCCGGTTCACGACCTTCCGGATGGCGGGAAGGTCTACTCCCAGGTCGCGCAGCGTCCGCACCAGGTCCAGGCGCGCGACCGCATCGGCGTCGTAAAGGCGGTAGCCGGCCGGGCTGCGGCCGGCCGGCGCCACGATCCCGCGATCGGAGTAGAACCGGATGGTCCTGACCGCCAGCCCGGTTCGCCGGGCGAGTTCGCCGATCGAGTAGAGCCTGTCGCCGTCCATGCCCCCACCCTTGCGTCTCCACCTGCTGGAGGGTCAAGCTCCTTCTCCCTGCCAGCACGGGCGCTGCTCATCAAGGGGTCCGGCCTCTCGGCATCACCGGGCTTCCCCGGCAACGTCATCGCCGCCGGCCAGCGACGGTGTCCTGGTCTTCTCCAGAATGGCGTCGATCTGGCCCGGGGACAAGGCGGCTGGGTCCGTGTCCTGGTCCAGCCCGACGATGACGACCGGCCCGGCGAGGCTGAGCTGCCAGCCGAAGGACTGCGCGAGACGGCTGGCGGCCTCGTTGACCTGCTTTCCCGCGGATGTGCCGTTCTCGTCCAGCCAGCCTTCCCACCGGGTGGTGATCCAGGTCCGCTCGGCGCAGTCGGTGCCGATGAGCGCCCTGAGCGAGTTCATGAACCGGGTGCCCCCGCCACCGGGCAGGTCAACCACCCTGGCCGGCCCGTCGACGGGGATAAGCAGGGCCTTCATCCCCGATGTGGTCCGGATTCTGCGCCGCGAACCGCCGCCAGTGCTCGTAGTCCTCCAGGTCACGCTCCGCCGCGTCCGTCCACGCCTTGCCCCGGCCCCACAGGAACGTCAGCAGCAGCTTGATATCGGTCGCGTAGTTACGCTTCGTCTCCGCGGTGTAACGCCGGAACGCCGGAGACTGAACATACAGGCCCAGAAGCGTCTACCCGGTGATCCGGCGACAGGAAGATCGGATCGCCCGCCTTGATCCCTGCTTGATCCTCTCGCGTGGGCAGGTCTTCCCAGCCCGCCAGGACCCGCCGCCGCACCCCTGTCCGCACCGCATCCTTCGGCACCCAGAACACCCGCCACATAGCCATCTCCCGTCTCACCGCCACCTGCGGCAACACGCCCATTCAATAGGGAACTCGAGGAAACCGGCATCGAATGCGAGATCACCGGCATCACAGGCATCTACTCCGACCCCAGGCACGTGATCCTCTACACCTCCAACGGCGAGGTCCGCCAGGAGTTCTCCATCGTGCTGACCGCGCGCCGTGCGCGGGCAGCCGACGCCGAGCAGCGAGTCCAGCGACGTCCGCTGGATACCGGCCGCCGAAGTCCCCGGGTACACGATGGACCAGTCGATGCGCATCCGCATCAACGACTTCCCCGCACGCGGTAAGCCGCCGGTCATCACCTGAGGACGCCGAGAGGCCGATGCGGGCTGACGACACCGCTAGCGCCGGCGGCTTCCGGCCACTGACCGACATTGAAGGAACAGGTGCCCGGCCGGGGCCGCCGCCAAGGCCCGAACTGACACTCGCGCTCCCCGGCAAGGTGATAGCCCCCACTGCCCGGACGCACACTGCCCTGCATTCCTTATACCGGAAGCTCCTCAGAATGCATGGCAGATGCTCTGCAATCTGTATACCGAGGAGGGCGCCGAGTCGCTCGCCCAGTTCGCACGGACCGTCGGCCCCGGCTCCGTCGGGCAGCCGTCCTTCCTCGCCGTGCTCACAGGCGTGAACGTCTACGCGACCCGACGCGACGCCCCGACGGAATCGACGTCATCCCCATCGCCACGCTCGGCCCCTAGACGACCGCTCCGCCAGGCGGCGACGGCCCCCTCGTCCGCAGCCAGGACGGCCCGGGTCCGGCTGCGGGGTGATGACCTCGTCCTGTGGGACCAGGTGCTGGCGCCGGTGGTGCCGTTCGTCGGTCAAGGCGGCCGGAATTATGCGGTCGCTTCATCGTCGGCGTCGGCCAGGAGGGCCAGGATCTCGCCGATGGTGCGTTTCCGGCTGTCGGTCTCGGGGAGCGGCAGGTGAGCCTGGATCTGGTAGCGGTTGCGGCGGCCGTCCTTGTGCTTGACGATGTACCCGGCCTCGGTGAGATCGGTGACGATGCCGTAGGCAGTGCGCTCGGTGACGCCCGTCCTGGCCGCGATGTCACGCAGCCGTACGCCGGGGTCGTGGCCGATACACAGCAGCACCCGGGCGTGGTTGGTTAGGAAGCTCCAGTCCGCCACGCTCGCACGTTACCATAATTTATTTCCGGAAATACATTGCTAGTTTCTGATTGCGAACGTAGCGTGAAGACAACCCTATGAGGCCGGTGATGCGCCCCGGCTGGCACCCATCATGTGTCGCCGTCATGGACGTGGCCGTCGGCTGGCACCGGCAAGGAGGAAAATTATGGATCAGAGCTACCCCGTGCAGGTGCGGGCGCGACTGGACGAGCCGTTGAGCCGCTGGCTGTGGCTGCTCAAGTGGCTGCTGGCGATCCCGCACTACATCGTGCTGTTCTTTTTGTGGATCGCGTTCGCTGTCGTCACCGTCATCGCGTTCTTCGCGATCTTGTTCACCGGCCGCTACCCCCGCCGGCTGTTCAGCTTCAATCTGGGGGTGCTGCGCTGGTCCTGGCGGGTCGGGTACTACACCTACAGTGCCCTGGGCACCGACCGCTACCCGCCGTTCAGCCTGGCTGAGGAGCCGGACTACCCCGCGACGCTGGATGTCGCCTACCCCGGGCGGCTCTCCCGCGGCCTTGTCCTGGTCAAGTGGTGGCTGCTGGCGATCCCGCAGTACGCCATTGTCAGCGTGTTCGCCGGCGGCGCAGCCTACACCGCGACCGGGACCACCGGGCGCATGTGGCAGGCCGATGCCTTCTACGGCGGGCTGATCGGGCTGCTTGTGTTCTTCGCCGCGATCGCGCTGCTGTTCGCCGGCCGCTACCCGCGCGGGCTGTACGACTTCGTCATCGGCATGAACCGCTGGGTACTGCGGGTCATCGCCTACGCCGCCCTGATGACCGACGCCTACCCGCCGTTCCGCCTGGACCAGGGCGGGGGAGCCGTGCCCGCTCCCGCACCCGATGACCTCGCACCCGCATCGGCCGCCTCGGCCCCGGTTCCGGCCGCACCGGTCAGCTGAAGGACCCTGACCTCGGCGGTCCCCTTAGCACCGGCACCGGCACCGCGCGTAAGCGGCCGCTGGCGGCGAGGCTGAAGATGAGCCGCCGGAACCGGGTGAGCGTTTTCGCCAGTTTCGCGAATTCGGGGATGCGGGACCGGCGTGCCCAGGCGATCAGCCCGGCGAGCAGCGCCTTGCCGTTGTCGCCCTTTACCCGGAAAGCCTCGCGGAGCTGCTCTTACCTGTTAACCGGCCTTCGGAGTCGCGACATGCCGACGGGAGCTGGGATCAAGCCGTTCGGCTATCCGGAGTGACACTGTTGAGGTGTGACTGAACTAGAGGGACGCATTCGCGGCAGATTCAGCTCATGAGAAAGCTGGACAAGCAAGGCCCCGGCAACCTCGACCGCGGCGAAGTCAACGGTCTCCGCAGTGACCGCACCGCCGATGAGCCTCTGCGGCAGTCCCCGCGCATGCGCTCCTGTATCCGCGCCAAGGTGGCCGCAGCCCGCTTCCGGCGTGCCGCACTCTCATCACCGCGAATCAATTGGAGTACCGGCTCCAGCCGGTACTCCGGCAACTGATCCACCAGCAAGTGAAGCTCATCGCGGATCTCGCTCATGCTCTGAGCGTACGGCGGGAGCCGGGAAAGGAACGGCGATCAGCACCCACTGCTTTGCACCCCTCCTCAATAGTCGACGTCATCACTGACTAACTGATACGGACGAGCTCGGCCCCCCGACGGAAGCCCGGAAAACCAGTGACTAACCAAGTGACTACGACCCCAGATTGCGCCAGACCCGGCGCGACGGCCCCAGACTGTCGCAGTTCCTGACCTGCCGGAACCGGACCTACAGCGACGTCATCAGACGAAACCGCCGTGCATGGCATACAGAAGGTCAGGGGCTCGCGTGGCATCAAAGGTGCTCTAGATGGTGACCATTCCTTCGAGGATGGTCTCGGTGGCCTGGGGGCGGTCGAAGAGGGCGAGGAGGTCTGTGACTACGGCGTTGACGGCCGATTGGTCCTGACCCTGGGTGTGGACGGCAGCGGCCAGCAGCGAGCGCGGGACCGCGCCGGCGGTGAGCAGGGACCGCCAGTCATCCGGGCCGAGCTCAAGGAACTCCAGGCCGGTGAGGGTGGCGATCTCCCGGGGGTCGGCCAGCGCGCCGGGGCCGGCGACGAGCGTGCGCAGCCGGGGAAGGCCCGCCAGCGGGACCAGGCTATGGGGGGCGTCGCCGCCCCCGCAGACGGTGAGCACCTCAAGGGCCGGGTCGGCGGCGGCCTGGACGGTGGGGACGGCATATCCCCCGTGCCCGGGGTTCCCGTCCCTGACCTCGGTCACGGCCGGCGAGGCGGGCGCCGGGGGCTCGTCCTGCTGTTCCGGCTGCCGGTGCAGGATGAGGTCCGTCACCGAGTCGCAGACCAGCCGGGCCCCGAGATCCTGCTCGCGGGGGATTTCGATGACCTGCCCGACGTGCCCGCCCGGGCCCGGCGTCAGGTCAACGGCCGTCATCTCGCCGCTGCCGTCATGGGCGAACACGATCCAGCCGGGTGACCCGACCAGGCCCTGCACCCGGGCACCGGGAGGGGTGATGACCGCCTGCCGCGCCTGGAGGTCCCAGTTGCCGGAACCGCGGGTGGCC
>DASZJE010000146.1:0-1719 GCA_035948445.1 Trebonia sp.
CTGATCATCGAGAAATCCGTGCACGAACACGAGGGCCCTGCTGCCATCGCGGTCACGACGGAACACGAGGTCACTGTCCGGGATGGTTGCTGTGGTGGTCATGCCGTCTCCTTGCCTGTGGCCACTCTGAGGAGGACCTTCCCGCCGCGTTCGAGCTGCCGGATGGCGGCGTGGATGTCTTCAAGGTCGAACACGGCGGCAACCGGGACGAACAGGGCCCCGCTCGCGACCAGGGGCGCGGCCTCACGGATGACGGGCAGCACCTTCGTCGCATAGTCGTAATAGGCGACGGAGAACCCGCGGACCGTCGCGCGCTTGGCGATCAGCGTCAGTTCGTTGACGGGTATCGGCTGCCCGGTCGCCGTGGCGTAGGCGACGAGCGAGCCGCCTTCGGACAGCAGGTCCAGCAGGCGGCCGGCGCTGACGCCGCCCACCGAGTCGACGGCGAGCGCGACCCGGGCATCGCCGATCTCCTTCCGGACGTCCTCGGCCGCTGTCGCGTCGTCGAGGTGGACGATGTCGGCACCGGACGCGGTCAGATCGGCGAACACGGACTCGTCCCGGGCGAGGTTGATGGTCCGGAACCCGCGCACCTTCGCCAGGGCGATCAGGGAACGCCCGACTCCGGAGTTCGCGGCGTTCTGCACGATCCAGTCGCCGGGCTCCAGGTCGGCGTACTCGCTGAGGATCAGGCCGGCCGTGGGCGGATTACCGCCTAGCATCGAGAACTGCTCGACGCTCCCCTCCGGCAGCGGGAACAGCCCCTCCGCGGGCAGCACCAGCCGCTCGCGCCAGGCCCCGGCGAGCAACGGGACGACCACCAGGTCGCCCACCGCGACCGTGCCGACGCCCTGGCCTGCCTCGACGATCCGGGCGACGCCCTCGTTGCCGAGCACCAGAGGGAGCGGCGGCTGCAGGAGCGCGCCGCTGACGAGCACCAGGTCGTGCCTGTTCAGCGGCGAGAACTCGACAGCGACCTTGACCTCGCCGGGACCAGGAGCGGGCGGCTCCGGGACATCGACGACGCGCACGACGTCTTCTGGTCTTCCGAACTGGGTGATCTGGATGGCACGCACGTGGGCTCCCTGTGAGAGACGACAACGGATATGTTCGACTGTGCCCCGGAAGCTGGCGGCGGGGTATCCGCAACGTCACTGCACCTTCCGTCGACGGCTGCGGCTTGGCAGGCGCGAAACCTCGTCAGGGACTAGCGCCGTCCCGCCCGGCGGCCCAGGGCGACGACGCCTGCTTCTCGCGCCGACCGACCTCGTTTGCTTAACCGTTTACCAGCGAGAGGCCGAGCGCAGCCGCGCGGCCCGCGCCTGGACCGGCAGTTATCGTGTCCTGTGCTTCCTGGCAGGCGGGTGTGTCACCGGCTCCGGCCCGGCGGCACGGTTCAGCAGCGTCGCCGGCCCGGGCGCCGCGGTGGCTTCCCGGTCAGCAGCACCCAGGTCCGGTCGGCTAGTGCGGGGTCGTCGGCGGCAGCTGGATGATGTCGGCGCGCTGGCGGACGACCGCGAGCTGCTTATCGCGGTCTAGCCCGAAGTTACGCGGCTCTCTTCGATTTCCCGGCCGGCAAGACCGGCGGTATCGCCACGCCAGCCGCAACAGGCATCCGCAAAGTGCAGTAGTGCTGCGGATACCCCGGCCGAAGCCTCGCGCCGCAGGATAGTGACAAGACGACGCACCGCTCGTCGCGGGCCGGCCCGACGATCAGGT
>DASZJE010000147.1:0-24073 GCA_035948445.1 Trebonia sp.
CCCAACGGCTCTGCGCCCCCCGACCGGACGACGCGAACTCCCTCTGTCCTGCTGGTACCCCTTCAAGCCGCAGCTTAGAGCTATGTCCCGGCCGGCCGCGCGAAGTTCACGAGCTAGTGCGGTAGATGATGGAAACATGGCAGACCGTCTGGCTCACGCGACGAGCCCGTACCTCCTTCAGCACGCTGGCAACCCGGTGGACTGGTGGCCGTGGTCCGAGGCAGCATTCCGGGCGGCGGCCGAGCGCGATGTGCCGGTGCTGCTGTCGGTCGGTTACTCCGCCTGCCACTGGTGCCACGTGATGGCACACGAGTCGTTCGAGGATCCGGCAACCGCCGCCATCGTCAACGACAGCGTTGTCGCCATCAAGGTGGACCGCGAGGAACGTCCGGACGTCGATGCCGTCTACATGACCGCCACCCAGGCGATGACGGGCCAGGGCGGCTGGCCGATGACCGTCTTCATGACCCCTGACGGCGCCCCGTTCTTCTGCGGCACGTACTTTCCGCGTCCCCAGTTCGCGGCGCTGGTGCAGGCGGTCGCGCGAGCGTGGCGGGAGGAGCGGGACGACGTCCTCAATTCAGCCGAACGGACATCGGCGGCGCTTTCCGAGCACGCGTCCTCCCGCCTGGGCGCCGGCGGCCCGGCGGGCGGCACGGAGTGGGACGCGGTGACCGCCGGCGCCGTGGCGGCACTCGAACAGGACTTCGATGATGTCCACGGCGGCTTCGGGGGCGAGCCGAAGTTCCCGCCCTCGATGCTCCTGGAGTTCCTCCTGCGGCACGTGTCGCGGAACGGCTCGCCTGAGGCCTCGCGGATGGCCGGCGAAACGTTCGAGGCGATGGCCCGCGGCGGGATGTACGACCAGATCGGCGGGGGTTTCGCCCGGTACAGCGTCGATGCGACCTGGACGGTCCCGCACTTCGAGAAAATGCTGTACGACAACGCGCTGCTTGCCCGTTCCTACGCCCACTGGTGGCGCCTCGCAGGCGGTGCGGCGCCTGCCGTAGGGGGGATGACCCCCCTTCAGCCCCCCGCGGCGAAGCAAGCTTCGCTATGCAGGCGTGTAGCCGAAGAGACCTGCGAATTCATGCTCCGCGAACTGCTGACCCCCGAGGGCGGCTTCGCCGCGTCACTTGACGCGGACAGCGAGGGCGGCGAAGGCACGTTCTACGTATGGACTCCCGCGCAGTTGCGCGACGTACTGGGCGCCGAAGACGGGGCATGGGCGGCGGAGGCGCTCGGCGTCACGGAGTCAGGCACCTTCACTCGCGGCACGTCCGTGCTGCAGCGACGTTCCGATCCGGCCGATCCGGCGGGCCTGGAACGGCTCGACCGGGTACGTGGCCTGTTGTTCGCCGCCCGCGACGGCCGGCCGCGGCCGGCACGCGACGACAAGGTGGTAGCGGCGTGGAACGGCATGGCGATCGCCGCGCTCGCCGAGGCCGGGCTGCTTTTGGGCCGCCCCGACTTCGTCGCGGCCGCGGAACGCGCGGCCTCCCTGCTGGAATCCGTGCACCTGCTGGACAGCGGGCGGCTTGTCCGGACGTCGCGCGACGGCGTGGCCGGGACGAGCGCCGGGATGCTCGAGGACTACGCGTGCGTCGCGTCCGGCCTGCTGGTCCTGTCCGGGGTGACCGGCACGACGCAGTGGGCCGCCGTGGCGGGCACGCTGCTGGAAACGGTGCTCTCGGAGTTCGGCGACGGCCACGGCGGCTTCTTCGACGCGGCGTCGGACGGTGAGCGCCTGCTCTTCCGGCCCGCCGACCCGATGGATAACGCCACGCCTTCGGGAACCTTCGCCGCCGCGGACGCCCTGCTCAGCTACGCGGCCCTCTTCGGATCGTCGCGCCACCGCGAGGCGGCGGTGGCCGCGCTCGCCCTGGTGCCGGCGATCGCGTCCAGGTACCCCCGGCCGGCGGGGACGGGACTCGCGGTCGCCGAGGCGCTGCTGTCGGGCCCGGTCGAGATCGCCGTGGTCGGCCCCGCCGACGACCCGCGCACCCGTGACCTTCTCTCAGTCGCCATGCACCAGGCCCCGCCAGGCGCGGTATTCGCGGTCGGCCCGGGCGCACCCGGCGGCGACGGGGAAATCCCGCTGCTCGCCGGACGCGGACTGGTCAGGGAAGCACCGGCCGCCTACGTGTGCCGCGGTTTCACGTGCCTGGCGCCGGTCACCACGCCCGCCGACCTCCGCTCCGCCCTCCGCTCCTGACGGCGCCTGCGCCACCGGGAGGTGGCCGGACCGACGGGATGCCGCCAAGGCCCGAAGGATGGCTGGTAAATGGGGATGGCTGCCTCGGGAGGAGGGTAAATGGGGGATGGCTGCCTCGGGAAGAAGGACTGAACAGACTGGACGAATTGCCGATTGATGGGGCAAGGTGGGATTTGTGCACCTGACGGAAGGGCGCCGGCGCATCGCGCGGGCAATCAAGTCTCGCGCGATCACGTCGGCCGGTTTCCGGCGCTGGCTGCCGGTTGGCGTTGCCGCGTTCGCGGGTGCCGGGATGCTCGCCGGCGTGCTCACGGCCGCCTCGAGCGCGGGGCCCGCGGGGGTTTCTGGCGCGACTGCGAGCGGCGCTCATGCCCGCGCGGGGAAAGCGTCTGCCGCGTCCCCGTTCGGCTTGCCCAGGGTCCAGCCGTCCACGGGCGCTGTTCTTCCCGGGTCCCTGCTGACCTACGCGGCCGTGACCGTCGCCGCCGCCTCGCCATCGGTGAAGCAGCCGTCGGTCGCACCCCTGCGGCGCACGCTGCAGGCGGACCTGCTCGTCGTATCATCGTCATCGCTGCCGGAGGCGCTTCTCGCCTCTGTGTCCCGGTTGTCAGGCGTCGTAGCCGCGGACAAGGTCGAGGCGGTGCGCATGAAGGTCAACGGGTCGTACACGGCGGTGCTCGGCGTCGACCCGTCGGACTTCCGGTCGTTCGCGGCCCGTCCGACCGCGGAGTCGAATGCCCTGTGGGAAGGCGTCGCCGGCGGCGGAGTCGCGGTTTCGTACACGATGGGCAAGCTGGACAAGCTTCCGCTCGGCGGCACGGTCAGCGTGGCAGGTCGCACGACCGAAAAGCTCAAGGTCGCGGCGTTTGGCACGCTGGGGATCGGCGGCGTGAACGCGGTCGTGTCCGACGCGGTGGCCCGCTCGCTCGGCGCCCCCGAGGGCAACGCGATCGTCATCTCCACCGAGGCCAGTGACTTCACCGCGGTGGCCGCGGCCGTCGGCCGCCTGGTCCCGCACGGGGCCGGCGTCGAGCAACTGGTCAGTGTGAAGACCACCGGCGGGTCGGCCGCCACGGTGACCACCTCGTCCGGGGCGGCGGGAGCCGGGTCGTCCGGCGAGGCGGAGGTTCCGGCACCGCAACTGCAGGGGTTCCTCAATGCGGCGAAGAGCCGGCTCGGCATGCCCTACGTGTGGGGCGGCGACGGGCCGGACGTGTTCGACTGCTCGGGACTCGTGCAGTGGTCGTTCCGCCAGGCCGGGATCGTGATGCCGCGGGTGGCCGCGGATCAGGCGCTCACGGGCCCCTCGGTTCCGGTGAGCCAGTTGGAGCCGGGCGATCTGCTCTTCTACCACACTGACCCCACCGATCCCACGTACATCTCGCACGTGGCGATCTACATCGGCAACGGCTGGATGCTCCAGGCACCAGAGCCCGGTGAGGACGTCCAGGTCGTTCCCGCGGACTTCGGCTCCGAATTCGCGGGCGCCGTCCGGGTGAACCCGGCCCAGGCCGCCGCGGTCGCCGCCCAAGTCGCCTGATCCCGCTTACCGCACCCCGGGAAACCTCGCCTCGGCCAATCTGCAGCGGCCTTCCGGTCGGCCGCCGCTCGCCCGCACCCGCGCTTGCTCTCGCCCGCCCGCGCGCGCTCTCGTCCGCGCGCGCTCTCGCCCGCCCGGTCGAGGGGCGGTGGTTAGCCGTTGACCCTGGATGCTTGCAATGTAATCATGTAATCATCGATTCAAGGCGAGTGGATGGGGAGAGCCGTGAGCGAGGAGAGTAGCACCGGGACGCCGGGCGGGTTCGCGGAGCAGGTGCGTGCGTGGTTCACGGGGCGCTTGCCGGACGAGTGGTTCACCGGTCGGGCCGAGGTCGTTGTCGACCGGGAGGAGATTACGGTCGTCGGGACCCTGGCCGCCCCCGACGTGCCCGGCGAGGAGGCAGCGGACGACTCGGGCTCCGGCGGCGAGCGAGGCGCGGCGGGCATCGCGGCGGCCGAAGGCAGGATCAAGCGGTTCCGTGAGGACACCCGTGCGCGGCGGATCGAGATCGCCCTGGAGGCCGAGCGGCGGTTCGGGCGGAAGGTCGCCTGGGGCGCGCGCTGTGGTGACATGAGTGAGATGTTCACCACGCTTTCGGTCCCGGTGATGACCAGGCTGCGGCAGTCGGAGCGGCGCGTGCTCGACACGCTGGTCGACGCGGGCGTGGCGCGCAGCCGCAGTGACGCGCTGGCCTGGTGCGTACGGCTGACCGGCGAACACGCGGACGCGTGGCTCACCGAACTTCGCAACGCGCTGCTGCGCGTGGAGGAGGTCCGGGCCCAGGGGCCCAGCGTCGCGTAGAGCCGGCACAATGTGAACGTGAAGCTAACTTCCGGCAGATCGTAAGCCTGGCTAAGGAGTCTTCGAGTAACCTGACCTCGCATAACGGACGCGTATCAACGCGTATCAGTCGCGCATCGAGTAGCCACCAGGTGCTGCCCCGGTCGGATACCGTGACTAGGGAGAATTAGCGCGCTGGTCGGCGCGGCGCAATCAGCACCATCGGCAAATTCAGGCGTGCCGTGGTGGCGAGGAAGGTCGGTTCATGGGACTCGCAGACCTGGCTTACCGGCTGTACGAGCGCAGGCTCGAAGCTTCGCTGGCGACCAAAGCCATACCACGGCATGTCGGCGTCATGTGTGATGGCAACCGCCGCTGGGCGAAGGAAGCCGGGCATACCGACGTCAGCAAGGGCCACCGCAAGGGCGCGGACAAGATTTTCGAACTGCTCCAGTGGTGCCGGGAAACGCGCGTCGAAGTCGTGACCCTCTGGCTGCTGTCCACCGACAACCTGAACCGCCCTAAGGAAGAACTGGAAAAGCTCCTCCCGATCATCGAGGACACGGTCACCGGCCTGGTTGAGGAAGGCTGCCACGTGAAGCCGATGGGGGCTTTGGACCTGCTGCCCGACCACACAGCCCGCGTTCTCAAGCACGCCGCCGAGGCAACCCATGACAACCCCGGCGTCATCGTAAACGTCGCCGTCGGCTACGGCGGCCGCCGGGAGATCGCCGACGCCGTTCGCTCTCTCCTGTTCGAGCAGGCCAGCAGGGGCATCACAATCGACGAACTCGCCGAAACGCTGAGCGTGGAGGACATCGCCGAGCACCTCTACACGGCCGGCCAGCCGGATCCCGACCTGGTAATCCGTACCAGCGGGGAGCAGCGCCTCGGCGGGTTCCTGCTGTGGCAAAGCACACATTCGGAGTTCTACTTCTGCGACGCGTACTGGCCGGCATTCCGCAAGGTGGACTTTTTGCGGGCACTTCGCTCTTACTCCGAACGTAACCGTAGGTTCGGTGCTTAACCAGCGAAAATAACGGGCCCGTGAAGCTTTAACGGTGGGCCGAACGTGGGTACCTTCGTTAATGGAAGGCGGCCGTCCACGCCGTCTTCTGCGGGAGGCCCCCTGACGTCGAACCGAGCGACGAGAGGGCCGGCGCGGCCCTCATGGCAGGGCAGCCCCGGTCCGTCTGACACGTTTGTCTCCGGGCAAGGGCCGGGGATGGATCGTGTCCTGTTCTCGGCGCCGGCAACGCCAGGCGCCCAGGGGAGTATGCGTGGCCCACTCTGTGCAGCGCCGTACCTACGTCCTCGACACGAGCGTTTTGCTCGCCGATCCGGCAGCGTTCACGAGATTCGATGAGCATCACGTGGTCGTGCCGGTGGTCGTCGTCACCGAGCTGGAGACGAAGCGTCACCATCCTGAGCTGGGGTATTTCGCCCGGCAGGCACTAAGGTACCTGGATGATCTCCGGATCGAGCACGGGCGCCTGGACATCGAACTGCCCGTCGGCGACCTTGGCGGCAGCGCCCGCGTCGAGCTGAATCACATCGACGCGCAGATCCTCCCGGCCAGTCTCCGGGGGGGTTCGGGGGGCCGCCACCCCGAGCTGGCAGGCCGGCTCGGCGACAACGACACGCGGATCCTGGCTGTGGCGAAGAATCTCGCGGACGAGGGCCACGACGTCGTGCTCGTCAGCAAGGATCTCCCGCTCCGCATCAAGGCGGCGTCGATCGGGCTTGAAGCTCAGGAGTACCGGGCTGAACTTCCGGTCGACTCTGGCTGGACAGGCATGGCTGAGCTCGACGTCAGCAGCGCCGACGTCGAACAGCTCTACGACAGCGGCGTGCTCGACCTCGAATCCGCCCGCGACCTTCCGTGCCACACAGGGCTGGTGCTGCACACGGGCAGAGCCAGCGCGCTCGCCCGGGTGCGGCCGGACAAGCAGATCCAGCTGGTGCGGGGTGACCGGGAGGCGTTCGGCCTGCACGGGCGCAGCGCCGAGCAGCGGATCGCTCTCGACCTGCTGCTCGACCCCGAGGTCGGCATCGTCAGCATGGGCGGCCGCGCCGGCACCGGTAAGAGCGCACTCGCGCTGTGCGCGGGCCTTGAAGCGGTCATGGAGCGCCGCCAGCACCGCAAGGTCCTCGTGTTCCGGCCGCTGTACGCCGTCGGCGGGCAGGACCTCGGCTACCTGCCCGGCTCCGAGGCGGACAAGATGAATCCGTGGGCGCAGGCGGTCTACGACACGCTGTCCGCGGTCACGACCCAGGACGTGATCGACGAGATCATCGCGCGAGACATGCTCGAGGTGCTTCCCCTCACCCATATCCGAGGGCGAAGCCTGCATGACGCCTTCGTCATCGTCGACGAGGCCCAGTCCCTCGAACGCGGAGTCCTGCTCACCGTGCTCTCCCGGATCGGCACCGGCTCCAGGGTCGTGCTCACCCACGACATCGCCCAGCGCGACAACCTCCGGGTAGGCCGCCACGACGGCGTGATCGCGGTGATCGAGAAGCTCAAGGGCCATCCTCTGTTCGCGCACGTCACCCTCACCCGGTCCGAGCGCAGCGCGATCGCCGCCCTGGTCACCGACCTGCTGGAGGACCTCACGATCTGACCGGGGTGCGCGCGGGCGCGCCCGATTCGCGGTCGGACGCGCCCGCTCCGCCCCCGTCCGCCTACAATTCGGTAGCGTGACGGACCAAAACCTTTCGTCCGAACGGACAGTGGTGACTGCCGCGGCTACCCTTCCCGCCGTATCCGTGGTCATGCCGGTCCGGGACGAGGAGAAGCATCTCGCTGACTCCGTCGCTCGTGTTCTCGAGCAGGACTATCCAGGCGGTTTTGAACTCGTGCTCGCCGTCGGGCCTTCGGCGGACCGGACCGAGGAGATCGCCCGCCTGCTGGCGGCGGCCGATGCGCGCGTCACCGTCGTGCCGAATCCCTCCGGCCAGATCGCCTCCGCGATGAACGCGGCCATCAAGGCGGCCCGGTACGGCGTGATCACCCGGATCGACGGGCACGCCATGCTCCCCGACGGCTACCTGCGTACCGCGGTGCGGATCCTCGAGGAAACCGGCGCCGCCGACGTCGGCGGCGTCATGGCCGCCGAGGGCATCACCCAGTTCCAGCAGGCGGTGGCCTGGTGCATGACCTCGCCCACCGGGGTGGGCGCGGCGGCGAATCACACCGGCGGCCAGGCCGGGCCGGCCGAGACGGTGTACCTCGGGGTGTACCGTCGCGCGGCGATCGAGGAGGTCGGCGGCTACGACGAGCGCATGCTCATCGCCGAGGACTGGGAGCTCAACTACCGGATCCGCGCGAACGGCGGGCTTATCTGGTTCACGCCGGAACTTGCGGTGACCTACCGGCCGCGCGCCAACCTGAAGGCGCTCGCCAGGCAGCACTTCCGCTACGGGCGCTGGCGGCGCGTCGTTGCACGGCGTTATCCAGAGACGGTCAGCTCCCGGTACCTGGCAGCACCCGTCGCGACCGCGCTCAATGCCCTGGGGATCGTCGCCGGCATCGCGGGCGTCGGAGCGATCGCTGGTGACGGACCAGGGATCGTTCGGTATATGACTTTCGGGTTCACTGTCCCGATTGTGTACCTGTGCGGGGTGACCGCGGTGGCCGCATTGCTGGCGCGGGCCCTGCCGGGCGGGGTGCGCGCGCGCGTGCCGGCGGTGCTGGCCGTGATGCATATGTGCTGGGGTGCGGGATTCCTCACGAGTCCTCGGCGGCTCGCGCGGCGATAACATCAGGCATGGGCTTCGATCTGAACGCCGAGCTCGCGGCCGTGCGCGGGCAGGGGTATGAGCTGCACGGCAAGTACATGAACCCGCAGATGGTCCGCATGCTGCACACGATCGGCTTCGACAAGGTGTACGAGCGGGGCGAGGGCGCGTACCTGTACGACACCGACGGCAACGCGTACGCCGACTTCCTGTCCGGATTCGGGGTCTTCGCGGCAGGGCGGAATCACCCTGTGATCCGCAAGGCCTTGCAGGACGCGCTCGACATCGACTTCGCGTCCTGGACGCAATTCGACTGCCAGCCGATCGCCGGGCTCCTCGCGCAGCGACTGCTGGCGAAGGCGCCCGGCATGGAGCGGGTGTTCTTCTGCAACAGCGGCACCGAGGCCGTCGAATCGGCGCTGAAGTTCGCCAGGCACTTCACGGGCAAGGGGCGGATCGTCTACGCGCACCACGCGTTCCACGGGCTGACGACCGGGTCGCTGTCGGTGAACGGCGCGGAGGAGTTCAGGCAGGGGTTCGGCCCGTTGCTGCCTGACGCGCAGGTTCCGCTCGGTTCGCTCGAGGCGCTGGAAGCCGAGCTTGAGCGCGGTGACGTCGCGGCGATGATCATCGAAGCGGTACAGGGGCACGGCGTCATGGCCCCGCCGCCAGGGTTCCTTTCCGCCGCCGCCGAACTGCTGCACTCCCGCGGGGCGCTGCTGATCTGCGACGAGGTGCAGAGCGGGTTCGGGCGTACCGGAGACTTCTTCGCCTACCAGCACGAGAACGGCCTGGTGCCGGACATCGTCACCGTGGCGAAGGCGCTGTCCGGCGGGTACGTCCCTGTGGGGGCGATGCTGACGACCGACAAGATCTTTTCGTCCGTGTACTCCGGCATGGACAAGGTGATGACCCACTCGACGACGTTCAAGGCGGGGCCGCTGGCGATGGCGGCCGGGCTGGCGTCGTTGTCGGTGATCGAGGACGAGGGCCTGGCGGAGAACGCCGCGCGGGCGGGGGCGGCGCTGAAGACCGGGCTCGAGGGGCTCGCGGCGCAGTACGAGCTGATCGCGGACATTCGCGGGCGCGGGCTGATGATCGGCATCGAGTTCGGCCGCCCGTCCGGGTTCCGGGCGAGGGCCGGATGGAGCATGCTGCAGAAGGCCCGTGTCGGGCTGTTCGCGCAGATGGTCGTCGTGGGCCTGTTCCAGCGGCACCGCATCCTGACGCAGGTGAGCGGCGACAACATGGAGGTCATCAAGCTCATCCCGCCGCTGATCATCGGCGACGCAGAAGTGCGTCTTTTCCTCGACGCGCTTGCCGACGTCCTGGAGGACGCGGGCAAGGGCACGGGGCTGATGTGGGACTTCGGCCGCACGCTCATCAAGCAAGCGGTGCACCCGTAGGCGCTATTCGGCGGTGCGCAGCAGGATTTCGGCGATGGCCAGGTCGCCGGGGTAGGTGACCTTGATGTTGCGCTCGCTGCCGTGGACGATGCGGACCGGGACGTCCGGCAGGTAACGGAGTACCACCCCGCAGTCGTCGGTCGGGACGAAAGCCGGGTCTGCGGCGGCGAGTTCGTGCGCGCGGTTGATCACCGACAGCCGGAAGCACTGCGGGGTCTGGCAGCGCAGGAGGGTCTCCCGCGGCGGGCAGTGGGACATCACGCCGTCCGCCGCCACGACGATCGTGTCCGCGGTGGGCACCGCCGCGCCCGCCGCGTCGCAGGAAGCGAGCGCGGCCACGCAGTCGGCGATCACCCGCTGGGTGACCAGGGGGCGGGCCGCGTCGTGGAGCAGGACGCCTGTGGATTCGGCCGGGTAGCGGGCGGAGATGTGCGCGAGCGCGTTCCGGACCGAGTCGGGGCGGGTGACGCCGCCAGAGATGATGGCGCTCACCTGGCTGCCCACCAGTTTCGCCACTTCGTCGTGGTAGGCCGGCGGCATGACAAGCAGGACTTCATCGATCCCCGGCGCGGCGCCGAAGGCGGCCACGCAGTGCTCCACGAGCGTCTTGCCGTCCAGGGTCAGCAGTTGCTTGGGCATCTCCGCGCCGAACCGGGTGCCGGCGCCGCCGCCCAGCACCACGGCCACCATCCGTGTCACCGTCACATCGTTGGACTCTACTTCGTCGGCGGCAAGTGGCTGTAGCCCGCTGCGGATCTGCGCAAGGTGGCGTCGGGGCCACCGCGGGTGCGTGCGCTGCCGTTGCGGCGACACGCGCCCGCGCGCGAAGGTTTTCCGCGACTATTCCGGTTCATCTGACTACGCTGAGGTATTGAGAGGCTGTGACGGCACCGCCGTGCGGGCAAGCGCGCCGGTGAAGCGTGCGAGGAGGACGCCCGATGACCAGCCACACGACCCCGCCGTTCGCGCAGTGGGGGGTCACGGATGGTCAAGGTCAGGATGCGGACGCCCAGGAGAAGGACCCGGCACGCGGCACCAGGGTCCCCGACCCCATCACCGGCAATGTCGCGCGCTGGGCGGCAGGGCGCGGCCTTACTCCCGTCGCGCTGTCCGGGTTCTCGTTCAGCTTCGCGGTGATCGCCGCGATCTGGCTTACCGGCACTACACTGCACGCGGAGGCGACCGCGTTCGTGGCGCTGGTCGCTTCGTTCGTCGCATCCCGCGCCGCCCGCTGGTACGGCGCCTGCCGGATGACGGCCACCGCCGACTGGGCTCAGGGCGCCCGCGCGCTGCTCGCGGAACTGGCCGTCTACGCCGGCATCGCGGGCGGCGTAAGCGCCAACGCGGGTACCGGGCTCACCGGGCCGGTCGGACGGCAACTCACGAACAGCTTCCTCGCCAGCCTCGGCGGTGCCGGGATAAGCGGTGTCTGGCGCCTGGCGATCGCCGCGGCGATCCTCCTCGAAGTCAGGGAGATGGCGAACATCTGCGTGACGGCCGCGAAGGCCCGGACCGCGGTGCTCGACGGACCGGAGAACGCGCAGAAGATCCTCGTGCCCAAGCCGTCCTCAGGCATCCGGCTCGTCCTGCTGTGCCTTGTCGTCATGCTGGCGGGCGCGCGTGCCGCCTTCGCGCTCGCCCTCGTTCTCGGCGGCCTAGCCCTCCTCGTGCGGATCGGTGTCGTGGCGCGCAACAGCGGGGTCATCGGATACCGCGGCGACGGACCCCTGGCGGTCTGGCTCGGCAGTTTCGTGCGCGGCAGGCTGCCGCCAGTGCCCCCGCTCGTCGTGGGGCTGCTTGTGACCGGGATGCTCACTTGGCTCGGCCTGGGAAACTTGCCGGGGATCCTGGTGTTCACGCCCGCGGAGGCGATGCTGCTCGCCGCGCTCGGCTGCTGGCACCCCCATGACGGTGCGCGCGACTGGCTCGTACCCGCCCTTATCCAGGCGGGGGAGTATGTCTTCCTCGCGGCTCTCGGCTTCGCCTGCCGGGTTCCCGCCCCCGTGACGTTCGCGCTGCTCGCGGCGGTGGCCATGCGCCACTTCGACCTCGCCTACCGGGCCCGTGACCGCGTGTCGCCTGACTGGTTCATCCGCAAGAAGGGGCGAGGGCGGGTGCTTCCCGGCGCCGATTGGCGCGGCCTTGGCTGGGAGGGCAGGTTGATCGTCGCCGGCATCGCCGCGGCCGCGGGTGTCCTGCCGTACGCTTACCCGGTGTTCGCCGTGTACCTGTGGCTGCTGCTGTCGCGGGACGCGCTCAGCGGCTGGGCGGCGATGTCGGCGTCAGGGGCGTCAGGGGCGTCAGGGGCGTCAGCGCCGCGTCGGTAGTTCGGCCGGGGGCACCGTTCAAGTCGGCTGACGACATTGGGCCAGGTAGGATCGCACCGTCATGCATCGTGCCGTAAGAGTCGGATCGTCCCTTGTGTCACCGGCCGCTATGCCGCTCCGGTGGCTAGCCGGGATCTTCGCCGTTTCCGCGGTCTACGCCTGGCTTGTGGTCATCGTGAGTTCGGACTCCGTGCACCGGACCTGGGGCGAGATGGCGGCCTGCGGCTATGCCATCGCCTTCATCGTGCTCCTGGCGTGGAAAGGACGCGGCAGGGACGTGGCGCTCGGCGTCTCCCTCATAGGCGGCCTGCTCGCGCCACTGTCCTGGATGATCTCCAAGGGCCTTGAGCAGCCTGAGGTCGCCGTCGTCGCGAGGTCCGGTGCCATGCTCATCCACCACGGCACCCCCTACGCCAGCACCGCCGCGCTCGCGACCACCACCAACCCGAACGCGTACAACCCGTATTTGCCGGTGATGGCCCTGTTCGGCGTGCCGCGGGCACTCGCGGACAGCGCTTTTACCGACCCGCGGATCTGGTTCGGGCTCGCGTTCGTCTGCGTGTTCTGGCTCGCACTGCGCAGAGCCGGCGCGAAAGACCCGCTGCGCTGGACCGTGCTGGTCACTGGCTGCCCCGTCATCGCGTTCACGCTCGCCACCGGCGGCGACGACGTGCCCATCGTGGCCTTCCTGTGCCTGGGCCTCGCCTTCCTGTGGGGGCAGCCGAGTCCCGTCCTGGCGGGACTCGCGCTCGGCGTCGCGGCGGCCATGAAAGCGACCACGTGGCCTGCCCTCGCCGTGGTGCTCGCGCTCCTGGCGGCCAGGGACGGAAAGCGCGCGGCCGTCCGCTTCATCCTCACGGCCGTCGCCGTCGTGGTCGTGACCGCCGGCCCGTTCCTGATCCATCCCGGGCCGCTGATCGAGAACACGATCAGGTTCCCGCTCGGCCTCGCCAACGTCATTTCGGCGGCGGCCAGCCCCTTGCCGGGTCACCTGATCGCGGACACCGGGCACACCGGTCACACAATCGTCGTCGTGCTGCTCGTGCTGGCGGGCCTCGCCGTTGCCGGACTGCTGGTTTTCCGGCCGCCCCGGACCGTGCCGCGCGCCACACTCGTCCTTGTCGTCGCGATGACGCTGATGTTCCTCCTTGCCCCCTCGACCAGGTACGGGTACTTCATTTACCCGATGGCGCTCCTGATCTGGCTGCTTGCGGCGGTGGCTGCCCGGCAGTCCAATGAGGTTACGCGAGATCCAGGTGAGCCGCCTGCCAACTCGTGTACCAATCGGCGAACCAGTTCCGCGAGGCCGCCAGCGGCATGATGTACCTCACCGTCTGCGCGTAATACTCCCGCTGCCTGGCGGCGCTGAGATTCCGCAGCGTCTGCACGTTGCTCACCCGGTCCGCTAGCTTGACGAGAACTGCCTTGTCCGGCGCGGCCGCGAGCCCGGTCAGGTACGTCTCCTTAACGGCCTTCCTGTCCTGACCGGGGCCAACGGGAGGGATCGTCACCCAGCCGACCAGCGACGCCACCTCGTCCCCGAACGCCGCCCGCACGTCATCGATGCCGCACGCCGTGTCCTCGACGACGTCATGCAGTACCGCGGCGACGAGCACGGCCGGATCCGTGACCGCGGCGCCCCGTACCAGCACCTCCAGGGCCTCGAGCAGGTGCTCGAGATACGGCGCTCCGGTCGGGCGGCGCTGGTCGCCGTGATACCGGAGCGCGAACGACACCGCGCGGCTCACTTCGTCGGCGGTCGCGGGGGGGATGAGTCTGCGCAGCTCAGGCTCGGCCTGAGTCCACGTATGCCAGTCCGTGAAGAGCTCCACGAGCGTTATTGTGCCCAACTGTCCGCTATGCGGAACACCTGGCTGAGGTTCGCGGTCTACAGTGTTCCCGTGCGGCTACCACGGAGAGGGCCACAAACGGCTGACGAGACGACCGAAATCATCGAGCCGGTAAGGCCCGTTCGGGAGAATCATGGGGCGTCACGGACGGCGACCGTGGTCATAGCACCGGTGGCGAACGCCGCCTTCGCTGTCAGGCGGCCCGTAATGTCCGCGGCGCGGACGATGCGGCGGCGGTACAGGCACTGGTGGTGGCTGCCGGGGTGGCTGTTCGCGGCGATGACCCTGTTCCCGGCGCTGCTGGCCGTCGCGTGGCTCGTGCCGGGCTTTGCCTTGCTGCTCGCGGGGCGGCTCACGCCGATGCCGATGGTGATCATCTTCATTCCGCTCACCGCCGCTTTGTGCTACTTCACGATGCGGCACCTGCCAGTGAGCTGGCCGCGGTTCCGGCCGGGCTCCGCCGACGCAGACTTCGCCCCGCCGACGCCGGCGTCGCGGCGGCCTGACGTGCCCGCCGACGCCGTGATCGCGACGGCGGTGATCGCGGTCGGGTTCGCCGTGTGGTCGGCGCTGCGGCACTCCCAGACCGTCCTCGCGACCGGCGACCCCGGCCTTTACCTGCAGTACGCGTACTGGATCGCGCATCACGGCACGGTGACGATACCTGAGTCCGCGTCGGCCTTCGGAGGGTCCGGGCCGATCAGCTTCGCCTCGTTTGGATTCTTCCCGAACGGTCCCAACCTCACCCCCGCGTTCATGCCCGGTCTCCCCCTTGTCCTGGCGGGCGGCGTGTGGATCTCCGGAATACCCGGGGCACTGCTTATGGCCCCGGCCATCGGCGGCTGCGCGGTGTTGTCGTTCGCGGGTGTAGCGGGCCGCCTGATCGGGCCGCGGTGGGCACCGCCGGCGGCCCTCGTGCTGGCGCTGACGCTCCCGGAGGAGTACACGGGGCGGACGACGCTGACCGAGCCGCTGCTGCAGGTCCTGCTGTTCGGCGGACTGTGCATGATCATCGACGCGATGGTCGTGACGCGGCGACGGCATGGCACCGGATCCTTGGTGAATAGCTCGGTAGTGCCGATAGCGGTGATCGCGCTCGCCGGGGTGGGCGGGCTGGCCCTGGGGCTTACGGTGCTGGTCTGGATCGGGTCGCTGGGCTACCTGCTGCCGGCGTTCCCGGTGCTCGCGCTGATGTTCGTCGCACGGCGCCCGCAGGCCGGGCCGCTGGCGCTCGGCCTGTTCCTCGGGGCGGCCTGCGGGCTGTTCGCCGGGCTGGTGCTGGAACGGCCCTACCTCTCGTCGCTGTCGTCGGAACTGCATGTGTTCGGACTGTGCGCGGCGGGATTCGGGGTGCTGACGGCGCTGGTGGCGCCGCTGGGGCTGCCGGCGGTCCGTGCCACGGCCCGGCGGGTCTTCCTGGCACGGGTTCGCCTGCCCCGTTTCGGAGCGCCCCGTTTCGGAGCACCCCGTGCCGGAGCGCAGGGTGTCCCGGCGCAGAGTGTCGGAGCGCAGGATGTTCCGGCGCCGGGTGTCGGAGCGCAGAGCGTTCCGGCGCAGAGTGTCGGAGCGCAGGGTGTCGGAGCGCAGGGTGTTCGCGGGGCGGCGGTTTCCGGTGCGGCTGTTTACGAGGCGGGACCGGGCAGGTCGAGGCGGGCGCTGCCGTCGCTGTACATGGTGGTCCAGTTCGTGGCCGTGGTCGTTCCTGTCCTGGTGCTCATCGGGTTCGCCGTGCGGCCGTACGTCCAGACCACTGCGGGCTTTTCCGATCCCTACGTGGTGCGCTACGTGGCGTCGCTGCAGCGACTGGCCGGCCTGGCGGTGAACGGCCACCGGCAGTATTACGAGGACAGCCTCTATTGGGTCTCATGGTACATCGGAGTACCAGCGGTGCTGCTTGCCTGCGTGGGTTTCGCGCTTCTCGGGCGGCGACTGGTACGCGGAGCCTTCGCCTGGCGGTCGTCCGCGGCCGCCGCACGGCTGTGGGGGGTCGCCTACCTGATCATCGGCTGGTCCGTGGTGACGGTGCTGTGGGATCCGGCCGTGGTGCCGGGGCAGCCTTCGGCCTCGCGGCGGCTGGTGCCGATGGTGCTGCCGGGGCTGATCCTCGTCGCCTTGTGGGCTTGCTGTCAGCTGAAGGTGCGTGCCATGGAACTGGGGGCGCGACGCCTGACGACGTGGGCGGTCGGAGTGTGCTGCGTGCTGGCGCTCGCGGTGCCGGCGTTCTGGTCGTCGTTCGCACCGGCGATATCCGGCGGGTCGGCTCAGGCCGGCGCGCCGCCCGATACGCACTTCACGTTCCGCGGCGCCGCCACGTCACGGACCGGGCTGGGCACACTGGCCGCCGCCACGTCGTTGTGCGCTGCGATCGGCCAGGATGCGTCGGTGGTGTTCACCGACCAACTGACCGCGGACTACTTCGCGCCAGTGGTGCGCTCGATGTGCGACCTGCCGGCGGCGACGGTGATCGCTGGCTCCAGTGCTGGTTCCGGTTCCACTACTCTGTCGGGCCCGGGTTCCGGCAGCGGATCCGATGCCGAATCGCAGGCGGTGGAACAACTGGTGACCTCGATCGAACGCACCGGCCGGCGGCCGGTGCTGCTGGGGTCCTCACAGTCGTCGATGTCGGCGTTCGGTGTGGCGCCGCGAGAAGTGGTGTCACTGCAGACCCGCACGGACGCCGCCGTCCTGACGGGCCCCCCGGCAGGCACGTGGCCGGTCTCGTACACAGTCTGGATGGCCGCCCCCCTCGCCTCCTCCGCGGGCACCTGACCCCCCCGCTCGCCCCGCCCTCTCTCTTCTGCCCCCGCCCTCTTCTCCGCCCCCGCCCTCTCCTCCAACGTGCTCAAATGCGCTTTCGAACACGTGATAGCGGACTCGATTGCGCATTCGGGCTGGTTCTGCTACGTGCTTAAACGCGCGTTTACGCACGTTCCTTTGCGTGGCTGCGCCAGTGTGATGGCAGGAAGAGTGGGGCATCTGCGCGCATGCCGCCCCCCTCTCGGAACAGGGGAAGGAGCCGTCGCTCCCGCCGGGCGCCCCACACGATTTGCATCGCTTGGCTGAAGTTCATATAGTCATATCAACGCCGCGGGGTGGAGCAGTTCGGTAGCTCGCTGGGCTCATAACCCAGAGGTCGTAGGTTCAAATCCTACCCCCGCTACCAGGCAAATGCAGGTCAGGGGCCGGTTCCCAGGATATGGGGACCGGCCTTTTGGCTTCGTGAGGGGCAGGACTCTCTGGCGTAAGTTGGCCACGGGCAGCCCGGACCGCCCCAGTCGGTGTCTGTGGTCTCGATCTGGTAACGCTAGTCACGGGATCCTGATGTAAGCCGAGGCCACCCCCTGAACGCGACGCGACGCCGCTGAGCGTGAGCACCGTCGAGCTAGGTGGCTGCGCGGAGGGGCCGATGCGGCCTGCACCGGCATGATGTGGCATGGTTCTGGCACAATCAGTTACATGACCCTAGAGGAACTGCGGATGCTGCGGCCGGCCCTAGCGGCGCTGGCCGCAAAGTACGGGCTGACGGAACTCGCGGTCTTCGGCTCGACGGCAAGAGGCGACGCCACACCTGCCAGCGATGTCGACCTCATGTACGTCCGGGGACAGAAGGCTCCTAAGGGACTGGCGTTCCTCGCGCTCCAGTCTGACCTGGAGGAGCTGCTCGGACGGAAAGTTGACCTGGTGCCCAAGGACGGCCTTCACTGGGTGATTCGCGACCGGGTCATCGAGGACGCCGAGATCCTGTATGCCGCGTGATCCCCGGCGCGAACTCCTCTACCTGGCTGACATCGTCGAAAGCGCGCGCACGGTCGAGCGCTGGCTCGCCGAGCGTGACGGGCAGTGGGACGATGACGAGATCCTGCGGAACGCAGTCCTGCGCCAGCTGAGCGTGGTCGGTGAGGCGGCGTCGTGCCTCAGCGACGACATGCGGGGGCGGCTCGCGGACATTCCGTGGCGGGAGATCCGCGGGTTCCGCAACATCGCGGTCCACGCGTACTTCAGCCTCGACTGGGACGTCGTACATGAAGTCGCGACGGTCAACCTTCCCGACATGGCGCCGGGGGTGCTCGCGCTGCTTCGAGTGGAAGCCCCGGATATAGCCGCGAAATTCGGCCCCGATGACAGGGCTGCGGATGAAGAGACGGCCTCAGCGTGGGGTACCGGCCAGGACGGGTGATGAGACTCGCTTGCGGGTGACATGAGCAACGGCATCCACCACCTGAGGATTCCCGACTTCCTGCTCCTTGACGACTACTGACCGCCGAGTACCAACAGCCGGGGATCGGCGGTCTCCGATCGGTGCGGCTCAGATGGGCCCGCGGCAACGAAGCGGACGGCCTAGGACAGGGCTCGGAATATCGAGCCGAGACTATGGGGACTGTGTGCGAAGGGTACGCAGCAGCGTGCCTATCTGCACTGGGCGTCTATGTAGTCGGAGAAGTGCGGAATCTCGGCCTGGGCCGCGCGGACGATCTGCTCGGCGGGCAGTTCGCGGCCCAACGCGTGTCGTTCGGCGATGGCGCGGAAGGCGGCGTTGGGTTCCTGGATGCTGCCCCAGCCTTCGGAGCCTTCGGCAGGCCCGCTCCCGGCGGCGAACGCCTACGAACGCAGGATGCCGCCGTGGACCGACGCGGCCTGTCCCAAGCGGTGCTCGCCGGACTCGTCGGCAGGTCCGAATCATGGCTGTCGCGAGTCGAGCGGGAGAAACGTCGTGTCGACAGCCACGAAGTCCATACTGTCTCGCCATGCGCGTGGACAGCGCCTTCCAGTCGATCTTGGCGTTGCGACCCGCGGTCGCATAGCTGTGGCGAACCGTCGGGCTGGGGGCTTCCGGTGAATGCTCCGCAGGCAGGGCAGTAGTCCCCGAGGGGGATTTCGAGCCATCCGGCGTCGTCGTCCCAGTGGTAGTGGGTGCCTGCGTCCCAGCCTGGTTCTGGTTCTGGTTGCATGATGCGTCTCCTGTTGTGGGTGCGGGGCGGGAGAGGATGAGCTTGGTCGGGCCGAGGAAGGCCAGGGCGGGGACGGCGGCGGAGATCCATCCGCCGACGGTGGGGCGGGCTTCGGCGACCTGGGCGGACAGGGACAGGACCGCTGCGGCGATCAGGATGGCCATCGGGTAGCCGATGGGCTGGTGGCTGCGCTTGCGGCGGCGGATCTCGATGCCCGCTGTGGTGGGGGTGAGGTCGGAGATGATGGCGTTGGCTCAGCCGAACCAGGAGCCGGTTCCGTGCGGGGCGCTGCTCATCGTCCAGTTGTGGACGTGGGTGAAGGAGGCGGCGCCGGCCATTCCGGCGATGGCGATGAGGATGAGGACCTGGACCAGGCCCTCGAACCGTTCGGTTTTCATCGGGTGTCACCGCCCCAGCGCTGTTGCGCGGTCTGGCGGGTGACGCCGAGCTGCAGGCCGATGTCGGCCCAGCTGTAGCCGCGTTCGCGGAGCCCGGTGACGGCGTCCTTGATGGTGTGGTCGAGCTGGGCCGACAGCGAGGCGGCGTCGTAGAGGGCGTCGATGTCGTCGGCCGCGATGCGGCGGCCGAACGCGCGGATGGCGCGGCGGAGGAAGGCGGCGTAGTCGTCGTTATCGATGACCCTCCGGCGGCGGGCAGGTGTCAAGCGCGGCTTGACGTCCGGGCGGTGTTCGCCGTGAATCTGGGTCATGGTGGTCACCGCTCCGCGCAGTCGTTGCATTCGCCGCGTGAGCGCGGGATGCAGTAGGGCTGTTCGAGGCCGCAGGCCGGCAGGTGCGGCGGGCGCGCAGGGCTGCAGCCATCACCGGAGCCAGTAACCCCCGCTTTTGAAGATCGTTAGTCAAGCTTGAGGACCGGGACGACAAGCGAGCGAAGCGTGGCTCTGTGCGCTGGACCCTGCGCCCTGGCTAGCTGATCCTGTCGCCATCACCAGCTTGACGCTTAAACGTCAACAGGATGTTGCTGGCCTGGGCATGAAACCGTGCCAAAGGCTGGCCACCAGGCGGCGAATTTCCGCTAACGTTTAGCCGATTATGCTTGGACGGTAGAGCTCTGGCCCGATCACGCGCGAGGCGGCGGAGACCATCGCCCATCGGGCAGAATGCTTGCCAGATCTGGTCCTTTTCGGGAGCAACTATGGACACAAAGGCGCTCACTCCACGCGAGCTGTTCGATGGGACGGTCTGCTATGAGATCCCGCCGTTCCAACGCCCCTATGTCTGGAACGAGCAGGACCAATGGCAGCCCCTGTGGACTGACATCGAGCGGGTCGCAGCTGCCTTCGAAGATGCTCGCAACGGGCAGGGTGAGGTCGCCCCTCACTTCCTTGGTGCGGTTGTCATCAAGCAGCTCGTGGCTGCCGCGGGGGATCCGGCTCGTCACTCAGTGATCGATGGGCAGCAGCGTCTGACGACCCTGCAGATTCTGCTTGACGCCGTCCAACTTGTGACACAGGAACACGGCGACGAAGACGATGCCGAGACGCTCATGGAGCTGGTAGCCAACAACGCAAGGCGATTTCGCGGTACGTCAAAGCGGTTCAAGCTCTGGCCATCGCGGATTGACCGCCCCGCGTTCGAGCACGTCATGGACAACGACTTGAAAGTCTCCCAAGACCTTACCGAGTCGCGAATCGCCACAGCACACGATTTCTTCTGTCGATGCGTCCGCGACTGGGCTGACATCGATGGAGAGGGCGAACCCGGCCACGTTGTCAGTCGGCTTCGGCTACTGGCGGAGGTGGTACAGCAGCAGCTGGTCGTAGTCGCAATCAACCTAGACCAGACGGATGACGATCAGCTCATCTTCGAGACACTCAACGACCGTGGTACGCCCTTGCTCGCTGCTGACCTCATCAAGAACATGGTCTTCCAGCGCGGCGAGGACCTCGGCGCCGATGTCGACACCTGGGGTGAGAAGTACTGGGCGGACTTCGACGAGGACTGGTGGCGGCAGGAGATTCAGCAAGGCCGTCTCTTTCGATCCCGCATCGACCTCTTCCTTCAGTACTGGCTGACAATGCGCGTGCAGGATGAGATCCCCGCCGAGAAGATCTTCGCTCACTTCCGCGAGTACGCGTCGCCGCACCTCACCACAGTGGAGAAGGCAACTCAGTTGCTCATCGGACTGCGCCGTGACGCAGATACCTTCCGAGGGTTCGCAGAACTCGATCCCTCAAGCGCACCCGGCCGCTTCTACGCCCGCGTCGTTGAGGGCCTAGAGCTGGGTGCCACAATCCCACTGCTGTTGTGGCTTATCAGCGGCAACCATGACCTTCCAGCTGGCGCCGTCGATCGTGCGTTGGCTGCCGTCGAGAGCTGGTGTGTCAGGCGCACCCTGCTACGGGCGACGATGAAGGACGTCAACCGGTTCGTCATCACGCTCATCAAGCAGCTCGACACCTTGCCCCCCGATCAGGTTGGCGAGGGCACGGCCGCGTTCCTCCTCGACCAGACCGCCGACTCTCGGGCGTGGCCGACCGATGACCAGCTAACTGAGGACGTGCCCAAGAGCAAGCTCTACGGGAACATCCGACAGAACCGTTTGTCCATCGTGCTGAGTGCCGTCGAGCAGAAGCGGCGCTCCGAGCGCAACGAGGACGTGACCCTCCCAGCCAACCTCCAGATCGAGCACGTGATGCCACAGAAATGGCGCACCCACTGGTCCGATGGCATCGCCAACGATCCCTCCGCGTCGAGCAACCGAGATCGACTAGTGCAGACCATCGGCAACCTCACATTGGTGACCGGGCACCTGAACGCTTCGCTCTCCAACCGCCCGTGGCTCGACAGTGACGCCGCAGTGGCTGCACCGAGCGGGCCGCAGGCGGGTAAGGGCAAGCGGTCGCTCATCGACAAGTACAGCCTCCTCGTGCTCAACAAAGAGATCGTCCAGGAACACAAGGAGGCCTGGACCGAGGAGGACATCACCGCTCGCGGCCAGGCGATCGCCAAAGACATCGCGGCGATCTGGCCCCGGGGATGACAACGCAGGCGATGGAACTCTAGCCTTACCACCCCGCACAGCCGAAAAGATCACCTCCCCACCATCTAATGGCATTTCGAATCCTGAGGTTGCAGAATCTTGCTGCGGATGCCCCGTTATTGGCGGCTAACGACACTCCGTCTTGGTCAGCGAGCAGCCAGGTCCGATGGCGCGGGCGGTTCGGCTGTCACTGATGCCATCCCATCGCCGCCCTGGAGTACCCGCGCCACCGCAACTCTCCGGTATTTGTAAGCGGATTTGTAAACGAGACTCGGCGGCACGCCCTGAGACGGGGGAGACGCCCCGGGCCGACGGAGACGGTGCGGAACCCATCGTCCCGAGGTCAGCGCCACCACCGGAGACGGCCCGAGACGGCAGAGACGTACGTCGTACTGCTCATAACCCAGAGGTCGTAGGTTCAAATCCTACCCCCGCTACCAAGGCAGAGGCCGGTTCTCGAACAGAACCGGCCTCTTGCATGTCGGATGCTAACGGATTTGCTAACGAGGGATCGTCTTCGTATCTGGCCACATGCCGGAGGCGACGAGTCAAGATCCCTGCTGCCGCACCAATCCGGTTCTTGGTCGCGGAGCGACCTGCGAGCCAGATTGCCTTGCCACCGAACTAACCAGGCTCGGCGCCACGGATGGTTCCGGTCGGAGGCCGAGGTCGTGACATGGATCAGCCGGGGACGGGCCGGGCGTCGCGGGGCTAGACCGGTTCGTATGCGTCGTAGATCGCGTAGTGGATGACTGCCCTGACGGCTTCCTGGGGAGTGGGCTGCCTGCCCTCTCGCCATCGTGCCCAGATGTCGAGTACTTCAAGGGCGATGTCGACTTCGAGCAGGTACGGGAAGCCTTCGGGACTCTCCCCGGACTCCGGCTCGACTGCCAGGATGGCGCTGGAGTCTGGCGTGGCTGGCCGGGTCGCGTAGATCGTTGACTCTGGATCGGCGGACTCCAGCGAGGCGACCACATCAATCAGTCGAGGCATCTCCTGATTGTGGCGGACGATGTGCGCGTTGTGGACGAACTCCGGACTGTCCCTGGCGCCGGGGTGCCTGGACGAGGCTGCCGAACGATAGATCGCTCTGTGAGAGGTGAGCTGGGCCGGGCTGAGAAACCGCAGGTCAGCGGCCGGTATTTGTCAACGGATCTGTAAACGAGACTGCCCGAGACGGGAGAGATGAGCCAGGATGCCGAAGACGGGCAGGGCACCGAGGGCCAGTTCAACGGCACCGTGGGAGACCGGCCGAGACGCCGGAGACGCCCGTCGCACTGCTCATAACCCACAGTGCCCGAGGCAGACGGCGTGTTCTTGTGCCGGGATGAGTTCACGGCCAGTTTCTTCGTCCGGATAAACACCACCGGCGACCCGGTCGATGTGTGGGCGGTATCCGGCATCGATGAAGGGCGGATGCTCGACAATGGCAGCGGGTTCTTCTACTTTCCTGGCCGGATCTCAGCCGGGCAGGTCGCCCTGATCGAATCGGCGTCACTTGATGCAGTACCGGCAGACGGCCCGTCACGCGTGAAGCGGAAGCAGCAGGAGAAGACGCCCCGAACCCGAGGCGACCGCCAACCCGGCCGTCGCCAATGACCCCCGGCGGGGAATCCGGAGGGATGGCTCCGACGCGAGTGTCCGGAACCCTTGATGACCTGGGGAAACGCTCTAGGCTGACCGGGACAGCCGGACACGTGGACTGTCCCGGCTGTCCCGGCTCTCTCTAACTCTCTGTCCCGGTGTAGGGGGAGCGCCTCGGGAAGATCCGCTGCAACGCTAGACGGCGCGAATCCCGGCTAGTGTTGCAGCACTCCTACCGGCCCCATGGCGAGCCTTTCGGTTCTGCCGGGTCGGCGGAGGCGGGAATCCGAGCGGGTCAGATCATGTCGACATAGCCGTATACCCGGTTGAAGCGCAGATCCGCGAGGTCCTGACGGCGGATCACCCAGTGAACCAGGCCGTGGTCAAGTTCTTCGACGTCCTCACCGCACTGCCAAGTGGCCAGGAGGAGCCAGTCGCCGCCGTCCGGGTCTTTGTTACGGGCTACTTCGACGGGATCCCAGTTGGCGGAATTCGGGTGGCCACCAATCTGCAGCGTCCAGGACGGCCGCCCGCCCACCACATGCGACCATGCGGCATCCAGCTGGCCGAGCAACGCGTAGTTGCCCTCCAGGTGTCCGTCTCCCTGGTCTTCGTAGCCGGACGGGCCTTTGGGCCACGACAACTGGTGCCAGAGCGTGCGCAGCTGCTGCGGTTCGT
>DASZJE010000148.1:0-65596 GCA_035948445.1 Trebonia sp.
TAGTCGAACGGACCTCCGCAGGTAACCAGCCGAAGAGCCGGGTAACCGGTTGGCCCGAGGACCGTCTTCCAGGGGAAGGTTGTCTTTGACACTGCCTGGAGCCAGGTGACCCGGAACTGAGCCGTGCTCCCGTCCTTGCGAAGGACTTTGATGACGTCGCCCGGCTTCAGGTCCTTGATGGCGAAGAATACGGATGGCCCGGTAACCGAATCAACGTGGCCGTCGATGAGTGACGGCCCGTTCTGCCCGGGGGTAACCGAGCCGGCAAACCAGCCGGCCAGATTGTGGTCGGACAGCGGCGGGACTCCAACTACCCCGCCCGGGTCACCGACCCCCGCCACCGGGGCGTTAACCCCAATCGCGGGAATGATAATCCGTACCGGCGCGGACGCGGGGAGCCCCACAGGCGTACTAGACGGCTTCGTCAGCACCGGCGTACTGGTGGAAACTCCCGGCGGTATGATCGTGGACGGATCGGGCTCGTGAGCCATTCCGTAGTGCAGGTAGCCGAGGCCAATCCCGGCAGCTATAACGATCACAGCCAGGACCGGCCATAGCTTCCCGCTAAGCACGCGGAGGCCCGACATGGCGCATCGCAGCACGCTTGCGCGGGATGACAGTCATGGCGGCGACCGTCGCCATCGCGAGGACGAAGAAAGCCATAAGCAGCCATCCGGAATCCCCCCAGACGAAGATGGAGCCAACCGTTCCGGCGCCAAGAACCCCGGCACCGATACCCCCGGTGGGTGCACCGTACATTGCAATCTCCTCTGCTAATTTACCTAGGCCCGATAACCAGGCAATTTCACGATTACGGATCACCTGGTAATAGCTGTAGACATTCACGGCCTTCAGGAAGAAACTGTAAGCAAGCTCTATGACCATCGTGGAGGCAATGAGCATCGCCTTGGGCCCGGCCTTCCGCGCAGTAACGATACGCTCCAGCCAGAATATGCCGCCGATCGCGAGCCAGAAGGGCATGACATGGTACGTCCCGCTCGCCAGGGTCATGCCGAGTGACGTGAAGTACGCTGCGAAGAAGATCAGCTCACAGACGGCGATGAACTGCTTAAAGGAATACTTCCATGTCACCTTGGTCCAGAACCCGAACGAGCGGAGGTTTTCAAGCGCACCGAGCTGCCACCGTCGCCGTTGGCGCCAGAGCATTGCCCAGGTGGGCATGACTTCTGTCGATACCCAGCAGCGTGCGGGCGAAGGAGTCTGGTATCCGAGTGTCTTGATCGCGAACGTCATGTACGAGTCTTCTGTCATGGTGCGCTCGTCGTAGTACGCACCGGGCCCGGACGGAAGCGTTCCGTCGACTCGCCCGCACGCGACAGCCCTGAGGACGCGAGCGGTGAACGCCGTAGCCGTCCCGGTCAGGACGTACGCCTGCTCATTCTTCCGCACGACCTGGCGGGCGTAGCGAACGTACTCTGCTATCTGCATCGATTCCACCAGGCCGCCCTTGTCAGGCTTGCCGTAGAAGACCCCGCCCACCGCACCATTCTTTGAATCGGCTAGCTCGCCAGCCGCAATCGCAAGAAAGTCCGGTGACACCCGGCCGTCGGCGTCCATCACCAGGAAGATATCGTCATCGTCCGCCTCCGGGAGTATCCGGCTCAGGATCTGGTTGAGCGCGCCAGCCTTCTTGCCCCTATTGTCCACGGACGCCATCACCGTAGCGCCTGCACCCTCCGCTATCGCGGCGGTGTCGTCTGAACAATTGTCGGTGACAACGATGATCCGGTCGGCCTGCAGCGTCTGAGTCTTGACGGACTCGACCGTGGCCTTGATGGATTCCCGCTCATTGTGCGCCGGAATAAGAACCGTAATCATCTTTCCCCCGAGGTATTTCTCTGCTTGGCCCGTCAACCATCATTTAAGGACCGGCACCTGCGCCTTCCGGTTTGCCTCTGGTTGCGTTCCGGTTGCAGCAAACAGTGGCCCGGAAAACCGGCCGCGTCGGGGAGAAGGAGGCCTGAAAGGCCATCATGAGGACGGTCGCACGGCACTTTCCGCGTAGCTATTGCAAGCATCAGAGGCTTGCTGCGCGGAACCGGAGCATCCGCTCCAGCCGGGCAAACTGCGCGTCGGAGTAGCCAGAACCGCATCCCGGTCAGCAGCCCCGCGACGCCGAGGTCGACCGCCAGGCCAACCAGCCAAGCGATCCGCGCTTCGAACTCGTCGATGAAGTCCCCGACGGACTGCCCGTCCGGCGGGAAGACGCGGTGCGCGCTGACGGCCATGAGAACGGCGCGGCGACAAACGCGATGTCAGTCGCGGAGCGCGGGGGGAAGGCCCATCTCAACGCGTGTGCACAGGTCTCGGTTTCCCGGCCGATCGCGGGTAGCCGGCGGCCAGGTGCGTCATGACCGCGCTGCGCAGGTGGACCCGCGGGGGCACGAGCCGAGGTGAACCGCGCCGGTCAGGGGGTTCCAGTTCCCGGCAGGGGTCGCGGCGACAAGGATTTGCCGGGCTGCCTGCCCGGCAAATCCGTGGTCGCGTCAGTCCCGGCGGGTATCTGCGCCGGGTCCGGGCTGGGATTTGTCCGGAGTAATGACAAGGCTGACGTAGCGGCAGGTGCGGCCGCCGTCCGGCGTGTTTGCGGCTAGTGCCGTGACCGCCTCGGTGATCTGCTCGACCAGTGCGGCGGTTTCCTCCTCGGTCAGCCACACCGCTGCCTGCCGGTAGGTCACCCCGTCCGCGGCGGGATCGGCGTTGCCGTGGGCGAGGTAGCGGTCGAAGTCGGTTATCAGCGAGGCGGAAAACGCGGCGAATGCCCGCCGGTGCTCCTCTTGCGTCATCGCGGCCCGGGCCGCCGGGTCGACTACCGCGTTCTCCTGGCGCAGCCTGTAACTGCGCTTGACTCCGCCGCGTACCCGTTTTTCGCCGGCCACCTCCAGCACGCCCGCTTCCGCGAGCGCGGAGACGTGCCGGTACAGGGTGGCCGAGGAGACGTCGGGCAGGCGGTCGCGCAGCTGCGGGGTGGTCAGCGGACCGGCAGCGGACAGCGTCTGAAGGATCCGAAGCCGGACTGGATGCAGGAGAAGGTCGGCGGTTGCCATGCGCCAATATTCTCATGTTTGATATGGTTCTCAAAGTTGAGAATATATGGAAGGTGACGGAATGCGTGACATCGACCTGACTTTCCCGTCCGACGGCGGCCTGCCCATGGCCGGCACACTGACCCTCCCGGAAGGCGCCGGCCCGCACCCGGCCGTGCTGCTGCTGTACGGATCCGGGCGCGCCGACCGCGACTCCAACTCAGGGCGGCTCCGGCTGAACCTCGGCGGTCCGCTGGCCTCCGCGCTGGCCGCCGAGGGAATCGCCACGCTGCGCTATGACCGGCGCGGAGTGGGCGCCACTCCCGGCGACTGGCGTGCAACCGGATTCACCGACAACCGCGATGATGCCGCCGCGGCGCTCCGCTGGCTGGCCGCCCGGCCCGACATCCGGGCGGACGCCATCGGCGTGATCGGCCACAGCGAGGGCGCGATCCACGCGATGTCGCTCGCCGCGCGCCCCGGCGTCGCGGCCGCCGTGCTGCTGGCCGCCGTTGCCCGGCCCGGCGAGGATGCCCTGCGCTGGCAGGGTTCGATGATCTCCCGCGGCCTGCCGTTCCTGCCCCGTCTGCGGCCGCTGGCCGAGTGGTACCTCGCCCGGGTCAAGGCGACCGGCACCGATGCCGCCCGCGTCGCCGGGATACCGATCAACGCCCGCTGGATGCGGCAGATGCTGATCCACGACTCCCGTCCGGACCTGCGCGCGATCACCGTCCCCGTGCTCGCGGTTACCGGCAGCAAGGACATCCAGGTCGACCCCGCCGACCTGGCGGTGATCCGACGGCTGGTACCCGGGGCGGTCGAGACTCGCGAGATTCCGGACCTCACCCACATGCTGCGCCGCGACCGGGGCCGGCCCTCGGTGCTGTCCTATGGCCGCCTGCTGCGCGCCCCGGTCGACGCCAACCTGGTCGCGGAGATCACCCGCTGGCTCGCCCGCCAGCTCGTGGTGCCTCAGGCACACCGCATCTGAAAAAAAGCGGCGCCCTCCGCTTGCGTGCCGTGGAGGGCGCCCGGCATCCGACGTCCGGCCGGGACCCTGATTGGTCTGATGGGGACCCCTGATTGGTCTGATGGGGAACCCTGATTGGTCTGATGTTTTCCCCAATGATATTGTTGCATCTATACAAGGATCTATGACCGAAGCCAGCGGGTGAGCGGACTGGCGCGCTTGTGTACCGCCGCGGTTCAGGCTTCGCGGCAGGAGGACCCGCACCGCCCGGATCGGAAGGAATCACGCCACAGTGACCGCCGCCCCGGAGGTAACGCGGGCTCCGGCCCCGCATCGCGTCGCGATCTTCTCGGTCGTGGCCATGGCCCTGCTCATGAGCTCGCTGGACGGGACCATCGTGGCCACCGCACTGCACGCGATCCAGCACGGCCTCAACACCTCCATCAACTGGACCAGCTGGGTCATCACGGCGTATTCGGTCGGCCTGGTCCTCGCCCTCTCGCTGGCCGGCAAGCTCAGCGGCCAGTTCGGCCGCAGGCGTTTCTTCCTCATCTCGGTCGTCGTCTTCGCCAGCGCCTCGCTGTGCTGCGGGCTCGCGAACAACATCTACCTCCTGATCGCGCTCCGGGCTGTCCAGGCCGCCGGCGGCGCGGGCTTCACGCCGTCAGCGACGGGAATCATCACCGAAACCTTCGGGGAGTCACGCGATAAGGCGGTCGGTCTCTTCGGGAGCATCTTCCCGGTCGGCTCGATGATCGGCCCGATCTTCGGCGGCCTGTTCGTCTCGTACTGGACCTGGCGCGGAATTTTCTTCGTCAACGTGCCGATCGGGATCCTGCTGATCATCTTCTGCCTGCGCTATGTCCCCCGCGACAGCGACAGCGAACGTCGTGCGCGCGGCCCGGTGGACGCGACCGGCATGGTGCTGCTCGGCGTCGGAACCCTGGCGCTGATGCTCGGCATCAGCTATCTCGGCGAGGCCGGCGCGAGCGCCTCTTCGCCATTGTTCATCGCTCCCGTGATCCTCGGGCTGCTGGCCCTGGCCCTGTTCGGCCGCCACATCCGCCGTGCCGACAATCCCTTCATCGCACCGCGCCTCATCGCGGGGCGCGGTTTCGGGGCGGTCAACGTGATTAACATCCTGTACGGCGGCGGTGTCGCCGGGATGCTCGCGCTCGTCCCCCTCTACGCGGTCGACCGTTACCACATCAGCGCCCTCGGATCGGGAACCCTGCTCACCGCCGAAGGCGTCGCGGTCATCGCGCTGGCGAGCCTCGCCTCGATGGGGCTGCGGCGCACCGGCTACCGCATGCCGCTGTATGCCGGTTCCGTCTGCACCGCGATCGGCATCGCCGGCCTCGCCTTCCATCCGCCCGGGCTCTCACCCTATGCGTGGCTCGCGATGACCGCGTGCGTGATCGGCATCGGCACCGGCTTCTCCTCGCCGGCCAGCCGCAACGCGGGTCTGCAACTGGCACCGGACCAATCCGCGGCCATCGCGGCGCTGCGCTCCACGGGCCGGCAGGTCGGCCAGATCGCCGCGGTCTCGATCACGACAACGATCATCGCGCAGTCCGCCTCACCCGGCCAGTTGCAGGCCAAGGTCTTCGCCGCCTTCGCCATTGTGCTCCTCCTCTGCCTGCCGGTCATCACGCGCGTCCACGAACACCGCGGATCCTGGTAGGCCCGGCGGCGCAGGCTCGCTTGCCCTGCCCGCGACGCCGGCGGCCTGGCGCTTAAGGCATTAGCATCCCGAACGTCCCTTGTTCCTCCCGCTCACCGCCGACACGCATCGTCATCGGGAAGCGGCGGAAAGCGCCCTAGACTTTCATCACATGACCGATCCTAAGGTGCGGTACTTCGAGGACTACGTGCACGGTCTGACCGTTGACTGCGGCACCGTCGATGTCGACGAGGCGTCGATCATCGCTTTCTCCAGGGAATACGACCCGATGCCGTTTCACGTTGATTCCGCGTCAGGCGGGTTGATCGCGAGTGGCTGGCATACGGCGGCCCTCGCAATGCGCCAGGCCGTTGATCATTACCTATTCCCGGAATCGTGCCTGAGCGGGGCGGGCATCGACGAGCTTCGCTGGCCCGGTCCCGTCCGTGCCGGGGACACGTTGCGCGTCCGGGCTTCCGTGCTGGAGGCACGGAAATCACGAAGCAAGCCCGATCGCGGTATCGTCCGCACTCTCGTCGAAGCGGTGAACCAGGACGATGTCCTGGTCCTGCGTTTGACCGCGATCAACCTCATGCTCGCTAATCCCTCGATCGTCCCTTGAGCGGGTGCCCGGACGAGGCGGGATACTGGCCTAAGATTGGCTTAGGCACGCGCGTCCTGAGCACTCAACCAGGCGGGGAAAGGAATGGCGATCCGTGGAAGGAATCGACACATCCAAGCCGAACATTGCCCGCGTATATGACTACTGGCTGGGCGGCAAGGATAACTTCGCAGCCGACCGAAGGCTTGCCGAGCGACTGGCGGCGACGTGGCCGCCATGGGTAGACGCGTGCCGTGACAACCGGAAGTTCGTGTGCCGGACGGTCACATGGGCGGCGCAGCGAGGCATCAGGCAGTTCCTCGACCTGGGGGCGGGACTGCCGACCCGGCCGTCGGTACACGAGACGGCCCGTGACGCGGACGAGAACGCCAGGGTCGCCTATGTGGACAACGACCCCATCGTGGTGTCGCACACCCAGGCACTGATGGCCCGCTCCAACGGTGTCACCGCTGCGCGGGCGAACCTGGAAGACCCTGACGCCGTCTTCGCCGCTGAAGAAGTCAGGGACCTGATCGATCCATCCGAGCCCGTATGCGTGATATTCGCCATGGTCCTGCACTTCTTCGACGCCGCGACGGCGCGCGCGATCGCGGGCGGCTACGTTGAGCGTCTCGCTCCGGGCAGCATGGTGGTGATCTCCTGCAGCCGGATCGACGATGACGAGATCCTGGAGGTAGTGCGCCGGGACTACAGCCCTGGCCCGGTCCCCAACCACAGCCGGGAGGCGGTGCTGTCCTTCTTCCAGGGTCTCGACGTGGTTCCGCCGGGGCTGGTGCCGACGGACGCGTGGCGGGGTGGTTTCCCGCGGGTACCGGCCAAGCCGCCGGGTGCCGCGTACGTGCTCGGCGCGGTCGGCATCAAGCCGTTAGCCCGGCCGGGACGAGGGTGCCCGGTTCTACGCTGACCGCAGGCGAAACGCGACGGGCAGGCTCTTGACCCCGCGCTGGAAGTTCGAGCGCAGGTACGACGGAGAACCGTCGTACCCGATGAAAGAGGTCCGCGCGAGCACCTCGGAAAACAGCGCCGCCATCTGGGTCCGGGCCAGGTAGGCGCCCAGGCAGAAGTGCGGCCCGTGGCCGAATGCCAGGTGCGGATTCGGCGACCGCGTGATGTCGAAGACGTCCGGCGACGCGAACACGGACTCGTCCCGGTTAGCCGACGTAAACGACACGACCACCTTGTCTCCGGCCTGGATCGGCTGGTCGCCGATCGAGCAGGCAGCGACGGCCGTCCGGCGGAACGTCATGACCGGAGTCCACCAGCGCAGCATCTCGTCCACCGCGGTCGGCAGCAGTCCAGGGTTCGCGCGCAGCGCATCAGCAGACCGCGGGTGCTCAAGCAGCGCGGCGCACCCGCCCGGCAGCCCGTTGCGCAGCGTCTCGTTCCCGGCCACGGACAGCAGCCAGAACATATTCTCGAACTCTGCCAGGGAGACCTGACCGCCGTGCTCGTCCCGCTGTGCCAGCAACAGCGACATCACGTCGTCGCCTGGATGACGCCGCTTATGGGCGGCAAGCAGGTGCGCGTACGCGTACAGGTCGGGCATTCCCTCCCGCGTCCGCGGATCCGGCATCCGGCCGGAAGAGTCCGGAGCAGGACGCAGCGACGCCGCCTCCGCCGCCATGGACGTCCCCGACGACGGATCGAACGAAGAGGACGTCGCGTAGTCGGGATCCTGGTACCCGATCACCCGGTTGGACCAGTCGAATAGCAGCCATCGGTCCTGCTCCGGCATGCCGAGCACGTCGGCCAGCGTGAGCAGCGGCAGGTCGGCGGCCAGGTCCTTGGCGAAGTCACACTCTCCGGTCGCCGCGGCGAGGACCCGGTCGCAAATCGAACGCGCGTGCGCCCGGATCCGCTCCGCGAGCAATCCCACGGCTCGCGGCGTGAACGACCGGCTCAGCAGCCGCCGCAGCCGTGCGTGCTCCGGCGGGTCCATGTTGAGCATCATCCGCCGCACGTACTCCAGCGCCCCTGGCGTGGAGGGATCCCTGATCTGCGTCGCCCCGAGCGCCGAAGAGAACAGCGCCGGGCGGTTGAGCACCGACGCGACGTCGGCGTGCCTGAGCACCAGCCAGAACCCGGGCCCGGCGGGCCAGCCGAGCACGGGGCTCTCCGGCACACGCACGACCGGATGGTCGCGCCGCAGTCGGGCGAGCGCGTCGAACGGCACCCCGGATTCGTACGTCGAAGGGTCGAAGACGACCTCGGTATCCGGCCCTGCTCCAGCGCCGGAGTCCGCCCCGCCGCCGGCGTAAGCGGATGACTTCACAGGGCGCCGAGGAATCGCTCGATGGATGTCGCGAGCGCCACCGGGGTCTCGAACATCGGGTAATGCCCCGCGTTGACCATGACCTCGAGTTCCGCGGCGGGAAAGTACTTCAGCCACGTCTGCGTCATCACCTCGGCTGACAGGGCCGGATCGGTCTCCCCCACGATCACTTTGACCGGCACATCGCCGCGAATACCGGCTGATGCGGAAAAATCCGCATGCGCCCACGCGGTCAGGTACGCACCGAACGCTTCCGCCGTGGAGTTCGACAGCGAATGCTGTACCACCTCATCCACGAACGTCTTCGTCAGGCGATTGCCCGTCGTGAAGTCGATGATGGCCGCCCGGTTGCCGGCCTGCGCGATCGCCCCGTGAAACAGTTCCCGCGTCTGGTCATCCATGAGCGTCGCGGCGGCGGGCACGGGGCTGACGCCGATCAGCGACCGCACCCGTTCCGGTGCGTCGATCAGCACCCGGTGGCCGAACTTCGCGCCCATGGAATGCCCGATCACCGAGAACCGCTCCCAGCCAAGCGAGTCGGCGAGGGCGAGCACGTCAGAGGCCACCTCTTCGGCGGTGAACTCCCCGTCCGCGGACTTGCGGTCGCCGTATCCGCGCAGGTCCATGAACGCATACGTAAAAGAGGAAGCGTCGAGGCAGGAGGGCAATGATCCCCAGCCGCGGGCCGAACCGAACCAGCCGTGGATGGCCACCACGTAGTGCCCGCCGGAACCGAGGATGACCGGAGAATCAACCACCGAAGCCTCCCGCGCGTGCACCGTCACCGTCACCGTCACCGTCGACTATACACGTATTTTCAAGGACATAAATAATTCACCCTGTATAGCCGTGGAAGAGTTTGCGCCTTTGCCCGAATTTGTACCCCACAATTTGGCGGGATTCCACGACGGCATTACAAGAATCCCGGAGTGATGGCATGCTGTATAGACCGTACCAGGGGGGTCATAATGCGGACACTACTCATCGATAACCACGATTCATATACGTTTAACCTTTTCCAGCTCCTTGCGGAGGTAAACGGCACCGAACCGGTCGTCTTGGTCAATGACGACCCGGAACTGGCCAGGCTGGACCCGGACGCGTTCGGCGGCGTGGTCATCTCGCCGGGGCCCGGACGGCCGCAGCGCCGGGGTGATGTCGGGTACACAGGCGAGTTCCTCGCCAGGACCAGCGCCCCGGTCCTCGGCGTGTGCCTGGGCCACCAGCTCATCGCCCACGAAGCCGGGGCGGATATCGGGCCGGCGCCAAGGCCGCGGCACGGGTACCTGTCCACCGTCCGCCACGACGGCGACCCCCTCTTCGCCGGGCTCCCGGGCGAGTTCACCGCGGTGCGCTACCACTCGCTGCACGTCCGCACGCCGCTCCCCCGGACGCTGCTCCCGACCGCATGGGCCGAGGACGGCGTGCTCATGGCCCTCCGGCACGCTCGCCTGCCCCGCTGGGGCGTCCAGTTCCACCCCGAGTCGGTCGCCACCGAGTTCGGCCGGCTCCTGCTCGCGAACTTCGGCCGGCTGGCACGCGCCTCGCGCCGGTCACCGGTGCCGGCGGCCAGGCAATCGCCCGCCAGGAAGCCACGAGAAGAACCCCTATCCCGAACGAACCGTGCCCCGGCTCCGCCGGCCGCCTCCTTCATGATGATCAGCCGTCCCGCGGTGACGGAGGCAGATACCGAGGCCATCTTCAGGCGCCTGTTCGCTGCCCGTCAGGACTGCTTCTGGCTGGACAGCAGCCTTCTGCAGCCTGGCGTGTCCCGCTTCTCGTTTCTCGGCGACGCGTCGGGACCGCTCAGCGAGACCCTGACCTACCGGGTCGGCGACGGGAGCGTGACCGTCACGGACGCGACAGGGACGCGTGCCGAGCCAGGCAACGCCTTCGATGTGCTCGGCCGCCGGCTGCGAGATCGGCGGATCGAAGGGGAAGGCGCACTGTCGTTTGGATTTACGGGTGGGTATGTCGGTTATTTCGGATATGAGATGAAGGCCGAGTGCGGCGCGGACGCGGCACACTCCGCCCGCACGCCGGACGCCCTGTGGATCTTCGCCAGCCGTCTCGTCGCGGTGGACCATGAGACGGGCGTCACCTACCTGGTCGCCATCCACGACGGCGGGGACCCGGCGCTCGCGGACGCGCGCCGCTGGCTGGACGAGACCGCCGGGGTGCTGGCGGACCTGCGACCCGCGACGATGCTGCCGTCCGCGCCCGCCGGCACACACCCCGCCGGCACATCCCCCGCCGGCACATCCCCCGCCGGCACACGCCCGGGCACGCCCCCCGCCTGCGAGCACGATGCCCCGCCGTACGTCGCGGACTTCCTCGTCCGCGATCGGGGCGGCTACCAGCGGGATGTCGAGGAATGCCAGCGCCAGCTCGCTGCCGGCGAGAGCTACGAGATCTGCCTGACCACACGGCTGCACCTGCCGTTCGACGAGGACGATCTGGACTTCTACCTGCGCCTGCGCAAGGCCAACCCGGCACCGTACGCGGCGCTGCTGCGCGCGGCGGGCATCACGGTGTTCAGTTCGTCGCCGGAGCGGTTCCTGCGCATCGACGCCGCCGGCGGGACCCGCAGGGCGCAGAGCAAGCCGATCAAGGGCACGGCACGCCGGCACCAGGACCCGGTGCAGGACGCCCGCGTCGCGAGGGAACTGGCGCGCGACGCCAAGAACAGGGCCGAGAACCTCATGATCGTGGACCTGGTCCGCAACGACCTCGGCCAGGTATGCGAGGTCGGCAGCGTCGAGGTCACGAAGTACATGGCCGTCGAGTCCTACGCCACCGCCCATCAGCTTGTCTCGACGATCACGGGGAAGCTGAACGCCGACGTCAGCGCCGTCGATTGCGTGCGGCACTGCTTCCCCGGCGGTTCGATGACCGGCGCGCCGAAGCTGCGCACCACGCAGATCATCGACCGGCTGGAAACGGAGGCGCGGGGCGTCTACTCCGGGGTGCTCGGTTACTTCGGCCTGGCCGGCGGCGCCGACCTGTCCATAGTGATCCGGACGGCCATCCGGCAGGGCGGCACGCTGACCGTCGGCGCGGGCGGCGCGATCGTGCTCGACTCCGACCCGGAAGGCGAGTACGAGGAGATGATGCTCAAGGCTTCCGCCTCGCTGCGCGCCTACGCGCCCAAGGAGGTTCTGCTGCGCTGGGATGAGCCGGCGCGCGATTTCCGGCAGTCGGCGGCCCCGGGCCCGGGCTCAGGTTCGGGTTCAGGTTCGGGCTCGGGTTCAGGTTCGGGCTCGGGTTCAGATTCGGGCTCGGGTTCGGGCTCGGGTTCAGGCCCGGGCGAGGTCATGATCGTCGATTCCTGGCTCGCCGGCGACGGACGGGTCCTCGCGTTCGACGCGCACGTGCGGCGCTTCGCCGCCGCCTGCGCCGCCTTCTCCGGGATCGAGGAGGACCAGATACAGGACTTCATGCGAGCCGCCGCGTCGCGTGTGCCCGGCCGCGGCCGCTGGTTCCCGCGCGCCGAGCTCACCGTGACAGGCGAGACGTCCGGCCTGGCGTTCCGGATCCGGCCCGCGCCGCCGCGTGAGGAGACCGTAAGGCTGTGGGTCACCTGCCGTCCGGACGGCAGGAAGCACCCGGACGTCAAGGGACCGGACCTGGACTGGCTGTCGGCGCAACGGCAGTCCGCCGTCGCCGCGGGAGCCGACGAGGCGGTCCTGGTCTCCCCCGGCGGCCACGTGCTGGAGGGGTCGACGACCAGCATCCTCTGGTGGCGCGGTGACATCCTGTGCGCGCCCCCCGAGGACGGCACGATCCTCACCGGTACCACCCGGGCAGTCCTGCTCGACGCGGCCCGGGCCTGCGGCGTGCCTGTCGCCTTCGAGGCCACGGCGCCCGGGGGGCTCGACGGGCTCGAGGTCTGGGCGGTCAACGCCCTGCACGGCATCCGCCCCGTCGCCGCCTGGATGAACGCCGGGATCAGCGCGGGCCGGGCGACGCGCGCGCCGCGCTGGCAGGCATACCTCGACGATATGACCGCCGAAGTGGGTCCCCTACCCGTCCGCAGCCGATAATGTTAGTAACGCGTCGTATACAACGCAATACGGGAGCGGAGCACGGTAATGGGCTTTCGGAACGTCACTCGGTTGTCCGGCGCTCGGTCGTCGGCCTCGGACGCGGTGCGCCCGCTCATCGCCGCGCACATCGCCGTCTTCCCGGGCGCCGAAACGGACCTGCTGCGGCGCGCCTACGAGGTCGCCGACCGCTATCACCAGGGCCAGATGCGCAAGTCCGGCGCGCCCTACATCACGCATCCGCTCGCGGTGGCCATCCTGCTCGCCGAGATCGGGATGGACAGCACGACGCTGGCCGCCGCGCTCCTGCACGACACCGTTGAGGACACCGACCTGACGATCGGCCAGGTGAAGGCGGAGTTCGGCCCCGAGGTGGCGATCCTGGTGGAGGGGGTCACCAAGCTGGACGGCTCGAAGTGGGGCGACCATGCCGAGGCGGAGACCTTCCGGAAGATGATCGTGGCCGCGTCGATCGACCTGCGCGTCCTGGTGATCAAGCTCGCCGACCGCGTCCACAACATGCGCACCCTCAAGCACCATCCCAGGAAGGACAAGCGCGAGCGGATCGCGCGAGCGACCCTGGAACTGCTTATCCCTTTCGCTGAACGGCTCGGCCTTTACGTCTTCCTCCGCGAGATGGAAGACCTGACGTTCGCGGTCCTGCAACCAGACGCCTATGAGAACGTGCGGATGCGGGTAAGGGAATCGGCCGCCGACCGTTCGAGCGCCCTCGGGGACCTGCTGTCCACGATGTCCGCCGAACTGGCAGGCGCCGGGCTGAAGGCTCAGGTCCAGGCGAGAGACAGGCACCTGTACTCGGTATACCGCGACTTGCCGGACGGGAAGCTCCAGCCGCGGAACGCGACGCGGATCGTGGCCGTGGTCGACGGGACCGAAGCCGACTGCTACGTCGCCCTCGGCGCCCTGCACGCGCGGTGGCGCCCGTTCGAGCCGAGGTTCCGTGACCACATCGCATTGCCGAAGAACAACATGTACCGGTCCCTGCACACCTCTCTGCTCACGGGCGACGGCGAGATGGTCGACGTGATCATCCGGAACCCCGCGATGGACCGGGTCGCCACCCTTGGCGTCGCCGCGCAGATCAGGGAGGCCGCGGGCCGCACGGGGCACGTCACCGCGGACGTGGCGCGCCGCGCGGACCTTGAGTGGCTGGAGCGACTGCTGGCCTGGCAGCCGCTGGCGGGCTCGGCGGACTTCCTCGACGGCATGCGCGCGGACCTGCGGACAGACGGCATCGTCGTGTTCACCAAGGACGGCACGCCAGTGGCGCTCCCCCGCGGCGCTACCGCGGTCGACTTCGCCTACGCGGCCGACCCGGAAACCGCCGGCGCGGCCGTCGGCATGCTGGTCAACGGCATGCGCAAGTCCATGGAGAACAAAGTTGTCCACGGCCAGGTCGTGGAACTGGTCACAGGGCCCGCCCTATACCCGCCTGACTCGTGGCTCGAAGTGGCACGCAGCGGCCAGGCCAAGGCCCACATCCAGCAGGCCCTCGCCCGGCGCGACGCCGAGAACGCCTCGGCCGAGGGCCGCGCGACGCTGGCCGCCACCCTCGCCGACCGCGGTGCCGACCTGCTCGATCTGGAGAGCGATGGCACCGCCTTCAGCGTCTGCCGCCGACTCGCCTACTCCGACCTGGAAGCGCTCTACCAGGGAGTGGCAACCGGAGATGTCACCATGGACACCTTGCTAAGCCACCTGCTGCCGACGCCTCTGGCCGGCTCCTAGCCTGGCCCTCACCCTTGCCTGGCCCCTAGCCGGCCGCGGCGGCCAATGTTTCCTCGGTCAGACGGGTGAGGTACTGCACCAGGCTGATCAGCACTTCCTTGGCGGAGCCTCGCTCACGGGCGTCGCAGTCCAGCATGGGAATGTCATCCGGCAGGGCGAGCGCCTCGCGCACCCGCTCCAGGGACGGGCTGGGGCCGTCGAACCGGTTGACAGCGACGACGAACGGCATCTTGTAGTACTCGAGGCGGTCGATCGCGTACCAGGAATCCTTGAGACGCCTGGTGTCCACGAGCACTACGGCGCCCAGGCTGCCGGCGAACAACTGGTCCCACAGATACCAGAACCGTTCCTGCCCCGGCGCGCCGAACAAGTACAGCACGTTCTGCTCGTCCAGCGAGATCCGCCCGAAGTCGAACGCGACCGTGGTCGTGACCTTGTCCCTGACCACGGTGTCGTCGTCGACGCCGCGGCTGGCCACGGTCATGATCTCCTCGGTGCTCAACGGCCTGATCTCACTGACCGAGCCCACCATGGTCGTCTTGCCGACACCGAACCCGCCCACGATGACGATCTTCAGCCCTTGACTGGCCGTTTTTCGCAGCGGAGAGCGGCTTTCCGCCTGGTCAGAGTCTCTGGAGGCCAAGTAGCACCTGTTTCAGCGTGTCTGGGTCTGGTAGTTGCATCCGGCTGGAGGAGGCGTCACGCTCCGCCCGCCTCCGCCGGACAACAGGGTGGCGGACGGTGATGCTGCCCGCGTCGAGCAAGTCAAGCAGCAGTACCTTGACCACGCTGACCGGCAGCTCAAGCTCCGCCGCGATCTCCACGACCGACGTCGGGTGGCGGCAGATGCGGAGGATCTTGACGTGCTCGGATTGCATCCCGGCCGCCGGCGCGTGCTCCCTGACGATCAGCGACACCAAGTCGAACGGGCTGTCGTCGCCCAGCGTGCGGCCCTTCGTGACCGTGTACAGACGGTCCGGCGTTTCGCGGTCGACCGCCCTCGGGGTCATGACACGCTGGCCTCATGGCGGCGCGGCGGGGCCGTGAGATAGCCGCCGATCTGCTCCACGAGCTCGTTCATGCTGTGGCCGACCAGGCCCACATCCGCGTCCTCGTCGGCGATGACGGCCAGGTGGGCGCCCTCGCCGGCCGGGACGATGAGGAGGACGCCGCCGGGGAACTCCACCATGGACTGCCCGGAGCCGAGGACGGTGCCGAATTCGGCGGAGGCGCTGAGCGTCAGGCTCTGGATCCCGGAGGCGATGGCGGAGAGCTGGTCGGCCTGATCGACATCGAGTTCGCTGGTGAAGCAGAGCTTGAGCCCGTCTTTCGAGAGCACGAGGACGTGGCGGATGCCGGGGGTGCGTTCCTTCAGGTTCTCCAGCAGCCAATCCAGGTCGTGATCGTCCGTGGCAATGGACTCTGTGCTGGTCATGCCGACCCCATTCGTTTCACTCTTCGCTGGCAGCGTTGTCTGACGTGTCCCCGCCCGAGGACTGGCCCGCCTGGCGGAACGCCGCGAACCTGGATCCGGCGTCGCGGGCGGGTCGCGACCGCGTCGCCTCCTCCGAGTCCGGCACGCCGCGAGTAGCGGCCGCCAGGGTACGTCCTCGCGGCCTGACCGGGAGATCATCAAAGCTGATGCCGCCGTCGTCGCTGTCGTCGTCTTCTGCGGTCGGCAGGGCGGACGACGACGCGGACACGGCGGGAGCGGCGCGCTCGACGGGCCCGCCGAACGGTGCACCGACGGCCCCCCGCGGCTGGGTGATCAGCGCGCTTGGGATCATCAACACCACCCCGGTGCCGCCACGGGATGAGGGCCGGAAGCTGACGCTGAGCCCGTAGCGGGCGGCGACCCGGCCGACGACGGCGAGCCCGAGGCGCGTACCGGGCAGCGTGGACAGGTCGAGCGAGTTCGACACCAGCCCTTCGGCCCGGGCCCGCTCGCGCCTGCGCATGCCGAGACCGCTGTCGTCGATCGTGACGACGATGCCGATGTCTTCCTCTTCCACGTACACGTGGACCTCGGAACCGTGTGCGGAGAAGGCCGTCGCGTTGTCCATGAGCTCGGCGAGGGCGTGCATCACGCCCTCGGCGGCGTAGCCGACGACCGCGGCGCCGGTGGTCAGGTGCGTCTGGATTCGCTGGTAGGCGTCGATCCGTCCCATGGCGCCGCGCAGGATGCTCTCCATCGGGATCGGCTTCGTCCACCGCCGTCCGCTGCGGCCGCCGGCCAGCAGCGCGACGCTGTCGGCCAGGCGGCCCATCTGGGAGACCCTGTGGTCGAGGTCCATCAGGTCGGCGAAAACCTTGTCGTCGCCGTACCGCTGCTCCATCTCCCGCAGTTCCGAGAGCATCCTGGTGGTCTGCGCCTGGATGCGGGCCGCGGCGTTCGCGCAGGCGGCCATCGTGGACGCGCCGCGGCGTTCAGCGGCGGCGATCTCGGTCATCACGATGTCAAGCAAGGCGTTGAGCGGCTGGGACGAGGACCGGCCGGCCTCGGCCAGGGCGGTGTCCGCCTCCTCGCCCTGGCGCATCCGGGTGATCGCCTCGGGCACGGTCTCCTTGGCCAGCTTGGCGGCCTCGGTCTCGAGGGTCACCCGGTCCGCGACGGCGATCGCGGCGTCGTTCCTGGCGTTCACGGAATCCTGGCGGACGCGTTCCGCCTCCTGCCGGGCGCTCTCGGCGTCCCGCCGCGCGCTTTCCGCCTCCCGGCGAGCGCTCGCCGCCTCACGGTCCATCCTGACCGCTTCCCTGCCGGCCAGGATGGCGCGGGCACTGCCGAGACGTGCCGTCCCGGCATAGTAGAACGCCGCCGTCACGGCGATGACGATCACGACCGCCGCGACGCCGCCGCCGCCGGTGATCAAAGTCGTCGACGAGCCGGCCGCGGCTGACACCGCGACCGCCAGGCCGCCTCCGGTGATCACGACCGCGGCGACACAGGCGGCCAGCGCGCGCCGCGCGGGCTCACGCTCTTGCCTGATATTCCCGGGGTCGGGAGCGCTTCTGGAGTCAGGGGTCAAGGACACGGGCCACTCCAGCCGGTTGAAGAACTTCTATCAACGCCAATGCATCCTTCTGGCGGTAAGGCGCAGGCAAGGACCACCAGCCGGACCAGATGTCGGAAGAATATCGAATAATGAGCATCTCTGTGACAAAAACGGTTGCAGTTGCATCCTGGACGCTTGCGGCGAGTGCGCGATCTGTCGATACTTGCGGCGAGCGCGCGGGTTTGAGGCTATCGTTCACGATGTTGAATCATGCGTAGATCACAGACTGTACGAGGAACGGTCATGCGAGTTCCGTCCTCCCACCGAGACGCCGCGCAGTTGCATGGGCCGGAATTCGCCGACGACCCTGCCGCGGCCTACCTGGCGATCCGCCAGCAGTACGGGCCCGTCGCCCCGGTACTGCTGGAAGGCAACGTGCCGGCCTGGCTCGTTCTGGCGTACCGCGAGGTCCATCAGGTGACCAGCGACCCGCAGCTGTTCGGGCGGGACAGCAGGCGCTGGAACCTGCGTGACGAGGTCCCGCCCGACTGGCCGCTGCTCCCGTTCGTCACTTGGGCTCCGACAGTGACGTACGCCGAAGGCGAGGAACACCACCGCCGGGCCGGGGCGATCGGCGACGCGCTGGACTCCGTCGACCACGCCGAACTCACCCGCATCTGCCGGCGGACTGCCGACCAGCTCATCGATGCCTTCATCGGGGACGGTAAGGCCGACCTCATCGCCCAGTACGCACGCCAGCTTCCCATCAGGATCATGGCCCGGCTGTACGGTCTGCGCGAGGACGAGATCCCCGCGATCGCGGCCGATCTCCTCACGGCCGGCTCTCAGGGCACGGGCTCTCCAAGCGTGCGGGCCATGGAGGCATACCAGCGCGGCGCGGGGCGGATGGGTCAGCTGGTCAGGGATCTCCGGGGTCAGCCGGGCATCGGGCTGGCCTCACAGCTTGTCAACCACCCGTCCGCGGGGAGCAGCGAAGAACTCGCGGCGGACATGTACACGGTGCTGATGAGCGCCCAGCAGCCGACCGCCGACTGGATCGGCAATACGCTGCGGCTCATGCTCACCGACGACCACTTCTCGCTCCTGCTGCAGGGTGGCCGGTCAAGTGCCGAATACGCGCTCACCGAAGTCCTCTGGAAGGATCCCCCCGTGCAGAACGTTCTCGGCCGGTGGGCCGCGCGGGACTGCGAGCTCGGCGGGCAGCGCATCCGCGAGGGCGACCTGGTGATTATCGGCCTCGCCGCGGCCAACGGCGACCCCCAGGTTCGGCCGGATTCGTTCAGCGAGGCCGGCGCCAACCGCGCCCATATGTCATTCGCGCACGGCGAGCACTCCTGCCCGGAGGCGGGGGCCGAAATGGGCGAGATCATCGCCCGTACCGCCGTCGAGGTGCTTCTCGACCGGGCGCCGGACGCCGAACTCACGGTGGCCCCTGACGCCCTGGAGTGGCGCCAGTCCGCGGCGCTGCGCGGGCTGACATCCCTTCCCGTCACGTTCACGCCGGCCACTGTGGCCAAAGACCGCTGAGCACGGAGACCGAGCGATGACTCCATTCATGATCGCCGTTCGCGAGGTTCTCGACGGCGAGGCCGCCGTGCCCGGCCCGGCCGTCACTGACAGCGTGCCGGTACCGGTTCCCGCCGCGACGAACGCCCAGGTCGCGGTCCGTGCGCTGGCCGAGCAGCTCATCAGCGAGGCGAACGCGGTACTCCGTGACGCGGGTGACGGCACCCCCGTGATCACCCTCGACGACGAGTGCGGGCCAGGCGCCCTCGTCTTCACCCTCGGCTACCGCGGCCGCAGCGCCCAGATCCGGACCGATTTCCGCGGGCGCGACGCGCGGGCGAGCCTGGTCATCCCCGGCGTCACGAGCCCTCCGCGCAACCTCGCCGGCGAGGCCGAAGTGCGCGCGCTTGTCCTGTCTCTCATCGCCGGCGCATAGCCGCCGACTCATCGTTAAAGCCCGCTCATAGGCAAGCAGGAAGGCTGATCGTGCAATACGAGCTGCGCTATCAGGTCATCGAGCCCAAGCGCCATACCTACCAGAACGTCATCGACCGGTTCGGTGACCAGCCCGCGAGCCGGTACCTGGAGGCGACCCTTGACGTCGAGCCCAGGGAGAACTTCCACTACCGGCCCACCTGGGCGAGGGACCGTGAGCTGTATGACCCGCGCTACAGCAGGATCCGGCTCACCGACCCGTACGAGTTCACCGACCCGCGGCAGCTCTACTACACGCCCTACGTGACGAACCGGTCGGCGTTCCACGAGGAGTTCGGGAAGTCGCTGTCCTACCTGGAGCAGCGCGATCTGCTCGCGAGGCTCCCGGCTGGGTGGCGGCAGCTCCTGGAGACGGTCGTGGTGCCACTGCGGCACTACGAGTCCGGCGCGCAACTGGTCAGCGTGGCCGGGGCGCGGTTCGCCTACGGTACCTCGGTCGAGCAGTGCTGCACGTTCGCGGCCTTCGACCGGATCGGCAACGCTCAGCTGCTGTCCCGGGTCGGCATCGCCGTCGGCGGCGGGACCCCGAACGCGCTCACGATCGCCAAGCAGGCGTGGCTCGAGGAGCCGTACCTGCAGCCGCTTCGCCGTTACACCGAACGAGCGATGGTGGTTGCCGACTGGGCCGAGGCTCTCGTCGCCATGGACATCGCCGACTCCATGCTCTACCCCCTGCTGTACCGGCGTCTGGACGAGCGGGCGCTGCTGTCCGGGGCGGGCGCCTACAGCCTGGTCGCCCAGCACCTTTCCGCCTGGTTCACCGACCAGCGGACATGGCTGGACGCGCTGTACACGGCGTGGCGAACCGACCCCGAACTCGCCGACGTCAACCACAGGGAACTGAACGGCATCGACGCCCGCTGGCGCCCGCAGGCCGAAGAGGCCGTCGCCGCCATCGCCAGCGCCATCACCGAACTCGTCGGAGGAGAGACCGCGTGAGCGGGACGCAGCGGCAGGTCGGCATCGACCTGCAGGAATCAGAGGAGACCCGGGCCCTGGTCGAGGCGATCAAGGCCGACAACCCCGAGCTGACCATCCGGCACCTGCCCGGACTGGTGAAAGTCCAGGCCGTCGGGCAGATCGTCATCAACAGGGAGACGGTCGAGACGAAGCTGGGCCGGGGCTGGGAGACCGGTGAGTTCCAGCTCGCCCTCGTCTCCTACGCGGGCAACTTCGCCGAATGGGACGACGACCAGATCATCGTGAAGTGGGAGCACTGACATGCCACGCAAGCTGCCGCTCAAGGAGCGCTACGCCCTGCTCACCCGTGACCTGGACTGGGAGCCCAGCTACGTCAGCAAGGCCGACCTGTTCCCCTACACCTCCTACGAGGGCATCAAGATCCACGACTGGGACGGGTGGACCGACCCGTTCCGGCTGACCGTGGACGCCTACTACAGGTACCAGGCGGAGAAGGACAAGCGGCTGTACGCGGTGCTGGACAGCTTCGCGCAGGGCCAGGGTCACCTGGGCCTTGCCGATGCCAGCTACCTCAACGCGATCAAGCTGTTCATCCAGGGCGTCACCCCGCTGGAGTACGCGGCGCACCGGCACTTCGCGTTCCTGGCCCGCTACCTGGAAGGGCCCGCGCCCAGGTTCGCGGCGCTGTGCCAGTCGATCGACGAGCTACGACACGCCCAGACGCAGATCCACACGATCAGCAACTACAACAAGTTCTACGGCGGGTTCCACTCCTGGTCGAAGATGCACGACCGGGTCTGGTACCTGTCGGTGCCCAAGTCAATGTTCGACGACGCCATGACCGCCGGGCCGTTCGAGTTCCTCATCTCCATTTCCTTCAGCTTCGAGTACCTGCTGACGAACCTGCTGTTCGTCCCGTTCATGTCCGGCGCCAGCTTCAACGGCGACCTGCCCACCATGTCGTTCGGGTTCTCCGCCCAGTCCGACGAATCACGCCACATGACCCTGGGCCTGGAGGCGATCAAGTTCCTGCTGGAGCAGGACGAGGGCAACGTGCCGATCATCCAGGAGTGGATCGACAAGTGGTTCTGGCGCTCCTACCGGCTGTCCGCCCTGGTCGCCGGGATGATGGACTACATGCTGCCCAAGCCGGTGATGAGCTGGAAGGAGGCGTTCGAGCTCTACTTCGAGGAGCAGATGCTCGGCGGCCTGTTCCCCGACCTGGACTTCTACGGCATCAAGCCGCCGCGGCACGTCCAGCTGGCGATCAGTGAGAAGGGCAAGCTCAGCCACGAGGTCTACAAGATCCTGCACAACTTCTCCTTCGCCGCCGCGTTTACCACCCAGACGCCCAGCGCGGAGCACATGGACTGGCTGTCCGCCCAGTACCCGGAGACGTTCGACCGCTACTACCGGCCGGTGTGGGACAAGCACCGGCGCACCGAGGAGGCCGGCGGCCGGATCTTCTTCCAGGGCCTGCCCCAGCTGTGCCAGGTCTGCCAGATCCCGATGGCCTTCACCGAGGCGGACGACCCGACGGCGCTGTCGCTGCGGCACACCACCTTCCGCGGCGAGACCTTCCACTTCTGCGGCGATGGCTGCCAGTGGGTATTCGAGCGGGAACCGGAGAAGTACGTCCAGGCGTGGCTGCCGGTCCACCAGATCTACCAGGGCAACTGCGGCGGGCCGACCGTGCCGGACGTGCTCGCCTGGTACGGCATCCAGCCCGGCGACAACGGCGAGTACAAGGGGTCACCCGACGCGCTGTCGTGGGCGCAGTGGCATCTGGAATCACGGGGGCATCTGGAATCCCGGGGGCAGGCGGCGAGGCTGGCTGGAGGCAAGGCATGAGCGTCAAGGCGCTGTATGACTACGACTTCCCTTCCGCGGACCGGATCGAGAACTTCGGCGAGGACCAGCTCGTGTTCGTGCACTGGGAAGGAAACCCGCTGTTCTGCTCGTCGGCGTGCTTCCGTGTGCCGCGGGCGATGCCGTTCGGTGAGTTCCTGACGGCCATGGTCCATCCGTGGGCCTCCTCCGACCCGGACTTCGACCCGGCGCTGATCCGGGGCTGGAAGCTGTTCGACGAGCCGCTCCACCCCGGCCCCGCCGCGCCGCTTGAGAGCCTCGGCATCGGCCACAAGGCCCTGCTCCGGTTCACGGCGAACTAGCCGATGACGAGCTACACCGTCACCGTCGACCCCCTCGGCGCCCGAGTCACGTGCCGCGACGACCAGACCGTGCTTGACGCGTGCCTGCGCGAGGGAATCTGGCTGCCGCACGCTTGCACGCACGGGACGTGCGGCACCTGCAAGGCCCAGGTGACCGACGGCGAGGTCGACCTCGGCGACGCCTCCCCCTACGCCCTGCTCGACGGGGAACGGGCAGCGGGGCAGGCCCTCATCTGCGTCGCGAAGCCGCGCGGCGACGTGACCATCGAGGGCGAGATCGACGCCGACGACGGCGTGGACGTCCATCCGGTCCGCGACTACACGGGCACCGTCCGCGTAGTCGCGGACGCCGCCGCCGGCGTGCGGCGGCTGATCATCGGGCTCGACCGGCCGCTGGCCTTCAACCCCGGGCAGTACGTGCAGCTTTCCCTGCCTAGCGAGGAAACACGGGCCAACGAGGAAACACGGGCTAGCGAGGAAACACGGGCCAACGGGGAGACACGGCCGTACTCGATCGCCAGCCCGCCGTCCGCCGCCGCGGGCCCGGATCCAGCCATCGAACTGCACGTCCGGCTGTCGCCGGGCGGGGCCGCCACGGAAGGCTGGATCTTCGCCGGGCTCGCCGCCGGCGACGCCGTCAGCCTGTCCGGGCCGTACGGGCAGTTCTCGCTGCGTCCCGCCCGGCCCGAGCCAGTCCTGCTGCTCGCGGGCGGCACGGGCCTGGCGCCCATGAAAGCGATCCTTGCTCACCTGGCCGGAACAGACACCACGGTCCGTTCCGTAACGCTGTATCACGGAGCCCGCACCGTCGCGGACCTGTACGAGCACGACTGGCTGCGGGGGTTCGCCGCGGAACACAACTGGTTCACCTACCGGCCCGCGCTGTCCCGGGACTCCTGGGAGGGGCGGACCGGGCGGGTACCGGATCTGCTCGCCGCGGACTACCCGCGGGCTTCCGGGCACGCCGCCTACATCTGCGGCAAGCCCGCATTCGTGGAGGGCACCCTGAAGGCGCTGATGAGGGCACGGCTGTTCCCGCGCGACATCTACCGGGAAGACTTCTACACGACGTTCGACCGGACGGCAGGGGCCGCCGCGATCCGCAGCCCGCTGCTGCGCCGCTAGCTCACGTCACTCGCGTCGCTCCCGCCACCCGCTAGTCCGCGTCTTCCGAGAGCAGACCGAAGACCAGTCCGCTCAGTTCGTTCCCGATCCATTCAAGCTGCGGCCAGCGGGTACGGGCCGCCCAGTAGTGCAGGACGTCGTCGTCGGCCACGAAGGCGACGGCCATGTGCATCACCTTGCCGTCATGCAGGGCCTCGGCGCGGTTCAGTCGCTCGCGCAGCGACAAGATCCGCGCCGCCCTGTTCCGGCCGCGTCCCCAGCGCAGTTCCCTGCGCCCGTCCGTCCCCTTGTACATGCGGCGCAGTTCGCGCAGGAGATCCTTCTCGGTGGCGAACTGGTCGAGGGCACGGTTCATCGCGGCCTGGAACTTCTCGCCCTGCACGAAATACAACCGGGGCGGCTTCGTTGTAACCATCAGGTCGCACAGCGTCTCGAAGGGCATGTGCGAGAGGTCAACGTACCGGCCGCCGACTGGCATGCTCGGCACCACGGTGAACTGCTGTTCCTCGACGAGTTCGGCCAGCCGCTCGAGCAGGGGGCCGAGATCGTTGAATTCGCTGGGGCTCATTGTCAGGCTTCGACCACTTTGGTCATGCCATGAGAGTACGCAGCGGGCACCCCTGTGCATAGAGGGTTCCGCGACGCTAGTGAGTCACCGCGATCACGGCGGTAATTCGCGGCGCTGGTTCAGGGTCATGCCGAGCATGATCTGCCCGTAGCCAGGGCCGTCGTCGTCTTCCTCGTCCTCTTGGCCGAGGAGCCCGGCGACGGCGGTCACGTCGACGTCGGCGGCACCACGCTGCGTGGCCGAGCGGCGCGACACCTGCTCGAACGCGCGCCGTCGGGCCGCATCCTGCTGCGCGGCGGCGGCCCGGCGCGCGGCGTCTTGCCGCTCCGCGACCTGGCGGGCAGCGGCGAGCAGGTACGGCTGCATCCACATGAAGAACTGGACCCACGCCGACCCGGTCGTCGTCTCCCACTTCGGCCCGGACATCTCCCGTACCACCCGGATCATGGCGTGCGCAACGGTCACGTACTCCGATGCCGGGAAGCCTTCGGCCTGGTTCGTCGAGCCGAGCCAGTACAGGCCTTCCATGATCGCGTCCGGCGGCTGGTCGGCGAGCACCGTCCAGAGCACCGTGCGGACCATCCGCTCGCTGAACGGCCTGCCGTTTCCGGGCATGTGCCACACGATGGCGCTGATGTCGTCGTGCAGGCGCTTGACCGACGTCCCTTCGACGGCGGCGATCCGGCCGGCGGACGCTCGCATGAGCTGAAGCATCGCGGGATCGATGGGCGGCTGGCCAGCCTCGGCCGGAGTGTCCACGCCCGTCACGCCCTGCTGCTGCGCTCGGCGCCGACTCCCGTGAGCGCGCGCACCTGGATCCGGGCGAACCGGGCCTGGTCAGCGGGGGCGCGGTCCGTTACCGAGCCGAGCCAGCCAAGGAAGAAGGCCAGCGGGATCGAGACGATGCCGGGATTGCTGAGCGGGAAGAACGCGAAGTCGATATGGGGGTCCGTGATCAGCGAGATGGTGGCCCCGCTGGACGAACCGGACACCACCGGGGAGAAGATGATCAGCCCGACGGATACGATCAGCCCGCCGTAGATGCTCCACAGCGCGCCGCGGGAAGTGAACCGCGACCAGAAGAGCGAATACAGGATCGTCGGCAGGTTCGCCGAGGCCGCGACCGCGAAGGCGAGCGACACGAGGAAGGCCACGTCGATGTTCCGCGCGACGAAGCCACCGACGATCGCCACGAATCCGATCACCACCGCCGTGATCCGGGCGACCCTCACCTCGTCACGAGGATCCGCCTCGCCGCCATGGAACACGCCAGAGTACACGTCGTGCGCGAACGAGGCGCTGGCCGTGATCGTCAGGCCCGCCACCACGGCGAGGATGGTCGCGAAGGCCACGGCGGCCACGCCGCCCATCAGCAGGGTCCCGCCGAGCTTGTAGGCGAGCAGTGGCACCGCCGAGTCTTCCTTGCCGGGCGCGCTCAGGATGGACTTGCCGCCCACCAGCCACATGGCGCCGAACCCGAGCACGAGGGTGCATATGTAGAACACGCCCACCAGCCACACGGTCCACACGACACTGCGGCGCGCCTCACGAGCGTCCGGCACCGTGTACAGGCGCATGATCAGGTGCGGAAGGCCGGCCGTGCCGAGCACGAGCGCCAACGCCAGCGAGATGAAATTCAAGTGCGCGGCTATGCCCCCGCCGTAGAGCAGGCCCGGTCCGAGCACCGCCTTGCCATCCGGGCTCGCGGCGGACGCGCGGGACAGCACCGTCGAGATATTGAACCCGCACTTGGCCATTACCCATAGCGTGATGATCACGGTGCCGAAGGACAGGATCGTCGCCTTGATGATCTGTACCCAGGTGGTGCCCTTCATGCCGCCGATCAGCACGTAGCAGAGCATCGCGGCGCCAACCACCAGGATGACGATCGCCTGTCCCGCCGTTCCGCTCACGCCGAGCAGCAGGCTGACCAGGCTGCCGGCACCCGCCATCTGCGCCAGCAGGTAGAACAGGCTGATCGTCAGGGTCGCAATCGCCGCAGCCGAACGAACCTTGGCATTCCGCAACCGCAGGTCGAACACGTCCGCCGTGGTGTAACGGCCCGTGTTGCGGAGCGGGGCCGCGATGAGCAGGAGAACAAGCAGCCATCCCACGAGGAAGCCGATGGAGTACAGGAATCCGTCGTATCCGTAGAGCGCGATCAGGCCGGCGATGCCGAGGAAGGACGCGGCGGACAGGTAGTCACCGCCGATGGCGATGCCGTTCTGCCAGCCCGCGAAGTTCCGTCCGCCGGCGTAGTAGTCGTTAGTGCTCCTGTTCGTGCCGGCCGCGGTCACCGCGATGATCAGGGTGACGATGACGAAGAACGCGAAGATCGTGATGTTGATCGCGGGATCGCCGACGGCCGCGGCGACGACGACACCGGTCGTGCTCAACGGGTCCGCCCTTCCTCAAGACGCAGGCGCAGGCGTTCGGACTGCACGTCGAACTTTCGCCGCCCCCACCGCAGGTAGGAAACCGTGACAAGGAACGTCGAGGCGAACTGGAGGATGCCGAAGCACAGGCCGACGTTCACCTCGCCGAATACTTGGACCCGCATGAAGCCCGGCGCGAATGCCGCGCAGATGACGAAGAGGAAATACCAGACCAGGAACGTCGCGATGGCAGGCACGACAAATTCACTGAAATGCCGTCTCAGGCTCTGGAATTCGCGACTGGCGTGGACAACCTCATAAGCGCTAACCCGCCCGCCCGCAGACTGTGTGACAGACATTTCATGCCTCCCGTATACACCGCATCACCCGTTCGTTGGGGCTATATAGCCCCATGCCCATCTCCGAACCTACGCAGGGCCGCTCAAGCAGGACGATTAGGTACGATAAGTAGGCATGCGCGTGCGACAAGCGGCGGCGTAGCCACGACGAACGGTCGATAGCGGAAGACGAACGGCGAGCCGGGTGATTAGGCGCGCCATCCCGCGCGCAGAATCCGGTCCCGCAGGTCACGTACGTGACGGCGACTGACCGGAAGGGAATGACCGGCGACGGTGACCGTGTGGCTGCCGCCATTGGCGGCAAACTCAGTGACGTGCTTGAACGGCACAAGATAACCCCGATGTATCCGGATAAATCCGGAATCTGCCCACATTTCCTCCAACCGGGAGATTGGCATGCGGACCAGGTGCGCCTCGCCGTCCGCCATGTGCAGCCGCACGTAGTCCCCCTGAGCCTCCGCCCACCGGACATCCTCACGGGAGACGAACCGGGTACGGCCGGCGGTCTCGACGGGGATGGTGGCCGTCGGATCGTCCACGGCGGGGTATCCCCCGCTCGGACGTATGGCGGGAAGCCCCTGGAGATTCCCGGCCGGGGGGATGGCCGCCCGCGGGCCGGGCACGCGCGTCGAAGTCAGCGCCCGGTCAAGCGCCACGCCGAGGCGCACACGCGAGACCGGCTTGAGCAGGTAGTCACACACCCCGACGTCGAACGCGCGGACCGCGTACTCCTCGTGCGCGGTCACGACGACGACCGCGGGCGGCAGGGCGAACTGCCGCAGCACGCTGGCCACCTCGATGCCGCTCAGCCCCGGCATCTTGACGTCCAGGAACACCACGTCGTAGCTGCGCTGCTGGACGCGGCGGAACACTTCGCTCGCATCCCGCGCCGTGTCCACCACGGCGACGCCGAAGGCGGTTCGCAGCAGGTATCTCAGGTCGTCAGCGGCGGGCGCCTCGTCGTCGGCGACGAGCGCCGCCACGCGCGGCCGCATCACTGTCCTTTCACCGGCCCGGCCTCACCGCCGGCCTGCGCGCCCGCCCGGGTTGCCCGGGCGCTCGCGTCGCGACCTTCATGCCGGCGCCGGCGCCGGTCTCGATGGCGAATCACGGGCCGCACTGTATGTCGTGCGCCATGTTCCCGTCCGCGAGATCGCACATAAAGGGGTACAAACGGCTCGTCTGCCGTCATTCGAACACGCTGAATGTGCGTCGATCGCGGGCGTACGCTTGGCCGCGTGGCGAACGCCGGCGCACTGGAGGTGCTGGGTACATGGCTGCACGTGAGAGCGACGCGCCGCTGGCCGGCCTGCGGATCATCGAGGTCTCCAGCTTCGTCGCGGCACCGCTCGGCGGCATGACGCTCGCCCAACTCGGGGCCGACGTCATCCGGATCGACCCTCTCGGCGGCGCGGCCGACACCACCCGCTGGCCCCTCGCCGCCAACGGCAACAGCCTGTACTGGGCCGGGCTGAACAAGGGCAAACGCTCGGTTACCCTCGACTTCCGCAGCGAAGACGGACGGAACGCGCTCAGACGGCTCGTGGCGAACTCCGGCGAAGACGGCGGCATCGTCCTCACGAACGCCGCCTTCCCCTGGCTGTCGCATGAGTCGCTCGGCGAATGCCGCCCCGATCTCATCCACCTGCTGATCACCGGCAAGCACGACGGCGGGCCCGCGGTGGACTACACGGTCAACGCCGCGACGGGCTTCCCCCTCGCCACCGGTCCTGAAGACATCGACGGGCCCGTCAACCACGTGCTTCCCGCCTGGGACGTCGCGACCGGCCTGTACGCCGCGACCGGCATCCTCGCCGCCGAGCGCCACCGCCGCCGCACCGGCCAGGGCCGCTCGATCACGCTCCCGCTCGCCGACGTCGCCCTCGCCGTGACCGGTCACCTGGGATTCCTCGCGGAGGCCCAGCTCACCGGCGCGGGCCGCCCCCGGATCGGCAACCACCTCTACGGCGGCTTCGCCCGGGATTTCCGAACCGGCAGTGGCGGCTGGGTCATGATCTGCCTGCTCACCGCCCGGCATTTCCGCGACCTGGCGGCGGCCACGGGCCTGACCACGACATTCGGCGAGCTCGCGAAGGCGCTGGGCGCGGACTTCTCGGCCGACTCCGATCGTTACGCGCACCGCGAGGTGATCGCGGCCCTGCTTGCCCCGTGGTTCGCCAAGCGCACGACACAGGAGGTGGCGGACGCGTTCGCGGGCACTTCGGTCCTGTGGGAGCGATACCGCACGTTCGCCGACCTCGCGGCGGATCCGGATCTGGCCGCGCGTCCCCTGGTCCGGCTCATCGACCAGCCCGGCATCGGACGTGTCCTCGCGACGGGTTCCCCGCTGGGACAGCCCGGTGTCGGCGACGTGCTTCCGGCCCCGATCATCGGCGCGGACACCGCCGCGGTGCTCGCGGAGTTCGTTTCGCCTTAGATAGATGTGACATAGATCACATTGTCGGGCGGTACACGAATTTGCTGTCTGTAGGCTTCCGTTGTGAGCAGCTAGTCCTGGGACAGGAGTGCTGGCCGGAGAGGCCACGGCATCGGGTTTACTTTCCTGCCGGGGGCAGACATGACACACGAAGGTAACCCAGGATTGACACCAGACGCCCGGAGGGCAGACAGCCAGTACGTCGAGGACGCGCTCGGAATCGAGGACGAATACGAGTCCGAGCTCGCGGCCGTGCAGGTCAGGCTGACCAGGTTCGAGGTGTCGCCGCAGCAGTACGCGGCGCGCCGGGCCGAGATAGCCACGCGAGCATACCTGCGCCTCGCGCAGGCACATCAGCGCTTCCTGGCGCGCAATAGCTGACAGACCCGCTTTTTGGGGTACCCCCCTGATGTGGCTACCCAAGCGGACCGCCTGCGACACGCACTGGTCGACCAGTTGCGTCAGGCCGGCGCGGTGTGCGCACCCAGGGTCGAGGCGGCGATGCGGGCCGTGCCCAGGCACGTCTTCGTGCCCGGCGCGCCGCTGCGCCGTGCCTATGCCGACGACGTGGTCCAGACGAAGCTGGACTCCGACGGCACGCCGATCAGCGCCGCCTCGCAGCCGTCGATCGTCGCCGTGATGCTGGAGCAACTGGCCGTCGCGCCGGGGATGCGGGTACTGGAGATCGGCGCGGGCACCGGCTACAACGCCGCCCTCCTCGCCCACCTGGCAGGCGACGACGGCTCGGTCGTCACACTCGACGTGGACGACGACATCGTGGACGGCGCCCGTGCCGCGCTCGGCGAGGCGGGATTCCCGGGCGTGACGGTCGTCCGCGAGGACGGCGCGCTCGGATACGCACCGAGCGCACCGTATGACCGGATCGTCGCGACCGTGGGCGCGCGGGACGTCCCTCTCGCCTGGCAGGATCAGCTCGCGCCGGACGGGCGGCTCGTCGTCCCGCTCCGGCTGCGCGGCGGCGTGACCCGGTCGGTGGCGTTCGAGCACGCCCGCGAGACGGGCCCGGAGCTGCGCAGTGTCTCCAGCGTGATGTGCGGGTTCATGCCCATGCGGGCGAGCATCGCCAGCGACGAACGGCAGACGCTCCCGCTGACCCGCTCCGGGAACGTGCTGCTCGAGGTCCACCAGGAACAGCGGGACAGCGTAGATCCGGACGCCCTGGACGGGGTCTTCGACACCGAGCGCGTGGCCGTGCGGACCGGAGTGCGATTCGGCGACGCGGTGTCTGCGGAATGGCTGTTCCTGTGGCTGACGTGCACGCTGAACCTCGGCCTTTTCAGGATGCAGGTCGCGCAGTCGGCGATCGACGCGGGCGTGGTGGCACCGCTCTTCCGCTGGGGGGCAGTCGGGGCCATCGAGGACGGCAGCCTGGCCTATCTCTCCCTCGGCCCGGCCGGGGAGAGCGGGAACAGCGGCACGACTGACGCCGCGGACAGCGACGCGGGCCGGGAGGTGGAAGTCGTCGGGCACGGGCCACGCGGACCCGACCTCGCGGAAACAATCACGGAGCGGATTCGAGCCTGGGATACTAACTACCGGACGCGGACCGCGCGATTCGAGATATGGCCGACCGGGATGGCCTCCAGCCCGGCACTGAAGGCCCGCGAAGACCTATTCGTCTTTCCCACCCCGGCCAACACACTTGTCGTCTCCTGGCAGGGCGAATCAGAAACGTTACATCAGCCCACTAGAACATCAGCCATATCTCCCGTATAAACCGTTAGTAATCTCGGGCTGTTCCCGTGCCGATACGGAACGGTGTTCCGGATCGGCACGGGGCAGCATTGTCTAATTCAGGGAGTGTTGGCATGCGTCTACTCCACCGCCCGCTCCGGGCAGGCGGGGCTGCTGCAGTCGGCTTGGCGGCGATCGCGCTCACGGGCACGTTCGCCGCTGGCCAGGCTTCGGCGGCCACGCCGGCTGTCACGCCGCGTCTCGCGGCGGTCAAGGACAGCCTGCCCGCGACGACGGACAAGATAACCGGCGCCTACTCGGCGCCGACGATGTCGGTCGAGGTCGCGCTCGCGCCCCAGGACGAGGCCGGCCTGAACGCCGAACTCGAAGCCGTCTACACCAAGGGCAGCAGCCAGTACGGCAAGTTCCTCGCCGCCGGCCAGTTCGACGCCAGGTACGCGCCCGCCGCGAGCACGGTCGACACCATCACGACATTCCTGAACGACGCGGGCCTTTCCGTCTCGAAGACTGACTCGCCGTTCCTGCTGCGGGCCACCGGCTCGAGCACCCAGATCCAGCACGCGTTCAGCACCCAGCTCAGCGACTACGTCGACCCGCACGGGATTCGTTACTTCTCCAACTCCAAGTCGGTGTACCTGCCGTCATCCCTCGCGGGCAGCGTGCAGGGCGTGATCGGCCTTTCGAACACCGTGCGCATGCAGTCGGAGGCCGTCCGGCCCGCCGGGAAAGCGCAGAAGGCTTCCAAGGCGGCCACCAGCGCCGGCAGTAGCTGCGAGAGCTCCTACCCGACCGCCCAGTGGCTGTTCGATTCGTATGTCTCGGCGCAGCCCGAGGCGTACGGCTACGGCGGCGGCCCGGACTGCGCCGGGCTCACCCCGCAGCAGACCAACTCGATCTACGGCGCCCCCGCCCACGCCGGACCGCGGGCCAAGGGACTTGGCGTCAGCACGGCGGTCTTCGAACTCTCCGCCTACCAGACGTCCGACATCGACACCTGGGCGCAGCAGTTCTACGGCAGCGGCTACCAGCCGGATGTCACCAACGTCACCGTGGACGGCGGGCCCCTGGCCCCGGCATGCCCGGCTAGCGACACGTGCCCGCCGCAAGCCAACGGCTATTCGGGAGACATCGAGGTCGACGCCGACATCGAGCAGGAACTGTCGATCGCCCCGGACGCGCACCTGTATGTCTACAACGCGCCGAACGACTACACCGGCCAGACCGAACTCGACGAGTACACCACGGTCGCCCAGCAGGACCAGGTCGCCTCGATCAGCTCAAGCTGGGGCGAGTGCGAGAACGACGCCGGGGCAGTTTACGCGCAGGCGGAGAACACCGTCTTCGAGCAGATGGCGATGCAGGGCCAGAGCGTGTTCAGTTCCTCCGGTGACACGGGCGCGTTCGGCTGCATCCGTTCCGACGGCACGACGGTCGTCAACGTCAACGACCCGGCGTCCCAGCCGTGGGTGACCAGCGTCGGCGGCACCTCGCTCGAGATCGACAACCCCGGGACTGACACGCACCCTCGTTACCCCGCGGGCTTCGAGACCGTCTGGAACGACGAGAACCTGTGCAGCAACCAGACGGCGGCCGCTGACAACGACAACCAGGGCGGCCTCTTCTGGTGCGCCGACAGCGGCGCGGGCGGCGGCGGCGCCAGCCAGTTCTGGAGCGAGCCGTTCTACCAGCAGGGCGCCATCCACGACAGCACGGGTGCCCGCGAGGTGCCCGACGTCTCGGCGGACGCCGACGAGTTCACCCCCTACGCCGAGTACTGCACGGGCAGCACCAGCACTCCCTACAGCACATGCGCGCAGATCGGCGACGGCGGCGGCTGGTTCGGCATCGGCGGCACCAGCCTGTCGTCCCCGCTGTGGGGCGCACTGATCGCCGACCGTGACGCCTACCAGGGCTACCGCACCGGCAACATCAACCCGCTGGTCTACCTCTGGCAGAGGACCGGCCTGGAGCGCTGGTACTTCAACGACGTCGCCGCGCCGCGCGCGTCCGCACAGCGGACCGCGACCAGGAAAGAGGGCGTCACCCTCGCCACCAACAACGGCGTGTTCTCAACCGGTTATGGCTACGACCAGGCGACCGGCATCGGAACGCCGAAGTTCGCCGCGATCATCACCGGTTTCTGACCACTCGGCCGCTCACCGCTCAGATCTGATCGTGATTTCCGGGTTATGACCGCGGAAATCACGATCAGGTGAAAGCCCCGGCGGACTGCGTCAGCAGCAATTGACGCAGTCCGCCGACGGCATGCCCAGGTGGCGGTACGCCACGGTCGTGCCGAATCGCATGTTCCGCGTGGACTTCATCCGGAAGAAGTCGCCGAAGCAGCGGTCGCGAAGGTGCTTTTCGTGCCATTCGGGGATAGACAGCAGCACCCCGTCCACCTCGACGTGGTCCGGGAAACGCGCGAAGATCTCCCGGCTGGCGATGTCCGTCCTGCCGTCGGCGAGCACGTCGGCGACGGCCTGCCGGGACAGCCATGCCGCCTCCGCCGCGCGCGCCGTGGCATCCGCGCTGTCCAGCAGGCGCCAGTCGCCGTGCAGGCGGAACGCGTCACCCGCCGGCCCGGCGGCGACGATCAGCGAGTTCCGGTTCAGGTACGCGTGAATCGCGCCGGCCGCCGACTGCGTCAGGGTGCTCCGGAGGAAGGCCAGATACGCCGCATAGGCCACTGACCGTTCGGCATCATTTTTCGCGATGATGCCCGCGGCGGCGATCCTGCCGTCCAGCGCGGCGGCCTCCGCGGCGGCCTGCGGGTCCGTGACGGCCGGTGCCCCCGGCGTGGCGGCGGGGACCAGCCGCTCGCCGTCCGCGGCCGGCACGGGACGGTAGTAGCCGGGGCCGTGGAGGGCGGGCTGCGCCGCCTCGATCATCGCGGTCATGAAGCGGCGGCCGGGAACCGGCAGGCGCGAGTTCGCCAGCCATTCGGCGTACCACTGCATGATCAGGGTCTTGTTGACCAGGTGGCCGGCCGCGAAGGAATCGTGCAGGAAATGGTCGGCGTAACCGGCATAGATCCAGGCCCGCGCGGCCAGGCGGTCGCGCTCTGCGCTGTCCTTCGCGGCGTGCGCCTGGCGGGCGGTCTCCCGCGCCCGAAGGTGATGATCCTGCCAGCGGTACCAGGAGAAGGGGGCGAAGTGGCCGGCGTTCCGCGCGACGACCGACGAGTAACGCTCCCATTTCGGGATGCCGCAGCGGCGGCCGAGCAGGTCGATCTGCAGGGCCTCGGCGATCTCGGCCATGGACCCGAGATTCGGGTAGGACAGGGCCGCCTTGAGCTTCGGCTTGCCCGGCTTCTCCCCGGCCGCGCGGCGCAGTTCCTTGATGTTCCACGTGCGGAGCGACTGGATCAGCGGGAGCACGAACTCGGCGGGAGCGTCCGCGATGTCGTCCGGGCGGGACAGGTAGTCCGGAAGGATGCTCAGTTCGCCGAGCGTCACCACGATGCCGCTGCCGGGCAGCGTCACCGCGGCCGCGTGCTCGTAGGTCGCGTTGATACGGCCGGCATCCGCGTCGTCCGCGTCACGGCCGAGCTCTTCCAGCAGCGCCGAAAGCGCCGTCGCGGGCTGCTCGCGGTTGGCCTTCCCGGCCTCGCCGAGGATCTGCCGCGTCTCGACGGGGCCGACGCTGCCGAGGATGAGGTGCTCCCACGCCATGTATCGCTGTACGACGGGGTGCGGAGTGCGGTCCCGCGCAGCCGCTTGCGCGAACTCGAACGGCAGCCCGGCCAGGGCGGCGTCGGCCGCGGCGCTCGCCTCGGTCTCCTCGGGCGCGTCGCACGGGCCCACGGCGCCCGATGAGGTAACCGGGCCGCGGAACTGCTGGACCACGTGGGCGACCTCGTGCGCGAGAAGCCAGAAGCCCTGGCGGGTGCGAGGCGCGAACTCTCCGCTGCGAAAGTGGATCTCGGTGCCGATGGTGAGTGCCCGTGCGCCGAACGCCTGGCACAAATGGTCTGATGCCGGATATATACGGACATCGGCCAAGGGCGGGAGTACGCCCTCGCAGCGGTAGACAGACTGGAAGTAGCCGGCCGCCGAAGCGGTCAATTCTCGCACCGGATCAAGTTACTACGGCGAGGGTTGGCCTTGGTGAACTCTTCAGGTCGGGAAAAACAACCTAAACAGACGATGCCCTACGCGGTCACGACGTGCGCCGCGACAGGGGAAAGGCCGCGGCGGAGCCGGCCTCACTGAACTGGAGCCAGCTCGAACCAGTTGACGTTGACGAAGTTCGCGCCCGTGCTGGTGGCGAACGACACGTACAGCGTCTGCGTTCCTGTCGGCGCCGGCGAGTCAGCCGCGGGCGCGCTCGTCACCCACGTCTGCCAGCCGCCGGTGCCGTTGACCTGGATGGTCGCGAACGGCGCGGCGGTGAGCGAGCCGATCTCGAACGAGATCGTGCCTACGTCCGTGCCCGACACCGCCGAGGCGACGCGCGCCTCGATCTGCGGATACCCGCTGCCGAAGTTCACGTTGGTGTATTCCAGCCAGCTTCCGTTGCCGAGCCACCCGACGTTGTCGCCACCGCCGGTGTCCGAGGTCGGCTGCGTCATCACGCCGCTGCTGGCCGCCGCGTAGGTTGACGCGGTAATCGTCTGCGTTCCGCTTCCGCCTCCGCCGCTGCTCGCAGGCACGGTCCACTGCTGATCGGCGGTATCGGCACAGGTCTCTATGTCGAGGCGGGAACTGGTGTTACCGCCAGGGTCGGTGAGACACAGCCCGGAGTTCGGGTTGACGAGTTCCCCGTTGGACTCGCGTGTCCAACCTTGCGCCGCGGTCCCGTTACACGGATACCAGTCCACGTCCGTGCCGCTGCTGGTGCCCGCGCCCACCACGTCCAGGCAGCCGCCCTGGGTTCGCAGCGTGCTGTCGGAGTACGACGACCACTGCTGCCCGGCGCCGCCGTCGCAGGTGCCCGCCCCCATCGGATTGCCCTCGGTGTCCAGCGAGTTCTGGTTCCCGAGGCACAGTCCGTCGATGCCCGTGACCTGGCCGCTCGCCGTGGCCGTCGCGGTCGGCGTGGAGTTGCCGCCCGCCTCGTAGACGGCCACGTACTGGATGCTCATCGTGCCGCCCGAGGTCGTGGCCGACGTCGGCGTGGTGCAGTCGCACTCGCCGTCCGGGTAATTGCCGCCCATCGCCAGGTTGAGGATGATGAAGAACCCGTGATCGATGGCCTCCTGCCAGGCCGTCGTGCCGACCGATGCCTCGGTGATCGTGCTCTCCACGGTCCCGTCCATCAGGAATTCAAGGTATTCCGCGCTGGTGTTGACCCGGTTGACGAGCACCGAATAGGTGTTGTAGCCGGTCTGGCAGCCCGCGGCGGGACAGGCGATCAGCGCGTGGCCGGGACTGTTCGAGGCGTCGTGCAGCGTCTGTGAAGCCTCGTTCAGGCCGTTGACGTCCTCCATCATGTCAATCTCGCCCGAGGTTGGCCACCCGCCCCCGGCCCGCATCGGCGAGCCGAGCGCCCAGAACGCGGGCCAGTACCCCGACCCGCTGGCCGGATTCGGCTGCTCGATGGACGCGGTCATCTCCAGTTCGCCGCCCGGCGGCGCCTCGAAGTCGTCCCTGGTGGACTCGATCCGGCCCGAGGTCCAGGTGCCGTTGTTGTCGGTCGCGGTGATGTCCAGGTCACCGTTGCCGTCGAGGTGGACGTTGCTGGTCGAGTTCGTAGTGTTCTCGACCTCGCCGGTCCCGTAACCGCTGCCGATGTCGTAGAACCAGTTCTGCGAGTTCGGCGCCGACCCCGCTGGCCCGGCGAAGTTGTCGCTGAACACCGTCGTCCACCCGGACGGCGGTGGCGGTACCGTGCCGGCGCTGGCGGCCGTCGCGGTGAATGCGATCGCGGCGGCTATCAGGCTCCCGGCCAGGAGGACCAGCGTGCCGAGGAAAGCGAACGGGCGTGCCCAAGCCATGACGGCCTCCCGGGACGGCGCGCGCTCTCGCCGTCGCTAGTTAATCTAAGTCTTAGATTAACTGGATTCTACGCCGCGGACAATCGGGCGCAACCCCGGAAAACAGGGAGATTTTGACTTGTTATAAGATCAAACAATAGTGGGGAGGGGGAAGAAGGGTGCAGGAGAGAAGACGGTGGACCGTACGTGACCTGCGCCGCGACAACCGGTCGATCCTGCTCTGGTCGTTGTTCTCCGCGCAGCCGTGCAGCCGTCAAGATCTCAGTGAGGCTACCGGCCTGAGCGCGGGGTCGGTCAGCAACGTCATCCGCGAGCTCATCGGCGACGGGATCGTCGCCGAGGCCGGATCGGTCGATTCGGACGGCGGCAGGCCCCGCGTCCTGCTGGAAATGAACACCGGGTACGGATACGTGGCCGGCGTCGACGTGGGCGAGACACGGGTCCTTGTGGAGCTGTTCGACCTGACGATGACAGTCCGGGGCAGGGCCGAGTACGCACTGGATCCCCGCGAGCACGGGGTGAGCGTGATCGTGGACCGGATCTCGGCCGGCCTGGCCAGCGTCCTGGCCGACGCCGGGATCGGTGCCGACAGCGTCCTGGGATCCGGCATCGGCGTTCCCGGCGTGGTCGAGCAGGGCACCGACGCGATCGTCCACGGGCAGACCTACGGCTGGGATGCCGTCCCTTTGGGGAAACTGCTGCGGCCAGCCGTCGGCTTTCCGCTGTACATCGACAACGGCGCCAAGACCATGGGCCAGGCGGAACTCTGGTTCGGCGCCGGCCGCGGTACGCGGCAGGCAGTGGTCTGCCTGATGGGCTCCGGCCTGGGGGCGAGCATCATCACCGGTTCGCCGGGCGGCGGCGGGAACTCATCGGCGGTTGAATGGGGGCACACCACTATCGAGGTGGGCGGCCGTTCCTGCCGTTGCGGGTCGCACGGCTGCCTCGAGGCGTACGTGGGCGCGGAGGCGATCCTGGACAGGTACGGACTGCCGTTGCCGGGCGATGACGAGGAGTCCGCGCTCGTCGCGCTGGTCGCCGAGACCAGCCCGCGGGCCGCCGGGGTACTGGCGGAAACGGCGCTCTACCTTGGTGCCGGGATCGCGAACCTGATCAACCTGTTCGGCCCGGAGCGGATCATCCTGGGCGGCTGGGCCGGACTGCTGCTCGGCGACAAGCTGCTGCCAGCCATCCGGGAGGCGGCCAGGCGGCACTCCCTGTCGCACAGGTTCGCCCAGACGTCTATCGAACTCGGCCGGCTCGGGCCGGACGCGATCGCGCTCGGGGCGGCAACGCTCCCGATGGAGCGCTTCCTCAGCGGCACGCTGACCACGAGGATGCCCGCTCGCGGCGACCGCGCCGCGGGCTGACCGCCAGCGACGAGCGACCACGGGCACGGGGCTTCCGGGGGCATAGGGCTTCCGGGGCATAGGGCTTCCGGGGCCCGGGGGCTTCCGGGGCACGGGGCCAGTCGCGGCGGGCGTGCGCGCGGGAAAGGGGTTGCCAGATGCGCGGCGCCGAGTTAATTAAAGACTTAGATTAACTCGACGAGGAGGCTCGTGCATGACGATTCCCCGTGTAAGGAAGACGGCGAGACGGCTGGCCTATGTCATGGCTGCCGTCGTCGCCTGCTGCGGCCTGGTGGTGCTCGCCCCGTCGTTCACCCCGGCCGCATCCGCGCAGACCGAGACCCAGCTGGCCGAGACCCAGCTGGCCCAGACCCAGCTGGCCCAGACCGGGTGGACGGCGAGTTCCAACACGAACTCGAGCACGGCGGATGCCCCGCAGAACGCGATCAACGGCAGCGGGGGCCGGTTCAGCTCCGACGCCGACCAGGCGCCCGGCACGTGGTTCCAGGTCAACATGGGCTCCGCCCAGACCTTCAGCGCGATCACGATGAGCTCGGGCGGCAACACAGGCGACTACGCGAAAGGCTATGACGTCGAGGTCTCCAACGACGGCACGAACTTCACTCCCGTCTACTTCGGCACGGGCAGCTCGCAGACGGTGACCGCGACGTTCGCGCCACAGACCGCGCAGTACGTCCGGATACTGCTGACTGCCTCCTCAACGACCAACTGGTGGTCGCTGACTAACTTCACCGTCTCTAACACTCCGGTGACCCCGCCGACCGCGTCCGCGCCCGCTACCGGCGGCAGCCTCGGCCCGAACGTATACGTGTTCACCCCGAGCGAGTCGGTGAGCTCGATCCTCTCCACGCTGAACACGATCTCCAACGCGCAGGTGCCGAACCAGTTCGGCACCCAGCGATATGAGATCCTCTTCGAGCCCGGCACCTACGGTTCGACCTCGGATCCGCTGGTGTTCACGGTCGGCTACTACGAGGCCGTCGCCGGCCTCGGCCAGAACCCCTCTGACGTCGTGATCAACGGCGCGATCAACTCCTACAACCAGTGCAGTGGCTCCACATGCAACGCCACCGACAACTTCTGGCGCTCGATCTCCAACCTGACGATCAACGTCACCGGCATGACCGGCTGCTTCAACGGCACCGACGTGTGGGCGGTCTCCCAGGCGTCCCCGCTGCGCGACGTCGAGATCAACGGCGACCTGACGCTGATGGACTACTGCGACGGCTCCCCGGACTACGCCAGCGGCGGGTTCATCGCCAACTCCAAGTTCTCCGGCCCGATCACCAACGGGTCGCAGCAGCAGTTCTTCGTCCGCAGCAGCGACATCGACAGCTGGAGCAACGGGGTGTGGAACCAGGTGTTCTGCGGCGACCCCGGGGCGCCCGCGCAGAGCTTCAGCTCTGACTCGGGTGACAGCGGCGGCACGGCGCCTTACACGACGCTCGCGTCCTGCCCGGTGACCGAGGAAGAACCCTACCTGTACATGAATTCCGCGGGCGCCTACAACGTGTTCGCGCCCTCGCCGCAGACCAATTCCAGCGGCCCGTCCTGGAGCGCCTCCAGCAACACCCCGGGCACCTCACTGTCGCTGAGCACGTTCTACGTCGTCAACTCCGCGAGCACGGTGGCGCAGATCAACGCGGCGCTCGCGGCAGGCGACAACCTGCTGTTCACGCCCGGCGTCTACAGCTATGGCTCCACGATCAACGTCACGAACCCGAACACGAAGATCATCGGCCTCGGGTTCGCCACGCTGATCCCGACCAGTGGCAACATCACGATGAACGTGGCCAACGTACCGGGGGTTAACATCTCCGGGCTGATCTTCGACGCCGGGCCGACCCAGTCCTCGTCCCTGCTGCAGGTCGGCACCGAGGGCTCGACGACGAACAACGCCTCGAACCCGGACAGCGTGGACGACGTATTCTTCCGCGTGGGCGGCGCCGAGGCGGGCACGGCGGCCGCCGCCTTCGTCGACAACAGCAATAACTCGATCATCGACGACGTGTGGGCGTGGCGCGCCGACCACGGCGCGGGCGCCGGCACCTGGACGGGTGACCAGTCAGCGACGGGGCTGGTCGTCAACGGCAACGATGTCGAGGCGGACGGCCTGGCGATCGAGCACTTCCAGCAGTACGAGACGATCTGGAACGGCCAGGGCGGCACAGACCTGTTCTTCCAGAACGAGAACCCGTACGAGGTGCCGAGCCAGTCGGCCTGGATGTCCAGCGCGACCCAGGACGGCTACCCGGCCTTCTACATCCCGTCCAGCGTCACCTCGTTCACGGGGTACGGCATGGGCAGCTACTCCTACTTCGACCAGGGCGTGAACATCGAGAACGCCATGGCCTTCCAGGCACCCGATACGTCGGGCGTGGTGTTCCACGACATCCTGTCCGTGTTCCTCAACGGTTCCGGCGGGATCGAGTCGGTGATCAACGGCACGGGCGCCGCGGTGGACTCCGGATTCGGCGGCCCCAGCGATGTGGTCACCTATCCCTGAACGCGATTGGGCAAATCGCGGGGCCGGCGACGCCAGCCGGCCCCGCGTGGCTCGCGGAAGATCAGGGGAGCCTCCCCGCACCTGACCGCTCCGGAGAGACGGGCGACATCACCCGGAATGACGACTCAGGAACGCCAGCGTCTTCGCGTTGAACTCTTCGACATTCTCGTACATCGGCGTGTGCGCGCAGTCCTCGAAGACGACCAGTTCGGAATCCTTGATCGCTTCCGTCAGCGGGCCCGCGAACCGCGTCGACGTGGCCGCGTCGCGGCGGCCGAACGTGACCTGGGTTGGCGCTTGAATCAACCCGAGGACCTCGGTCGCGTCGTGGGAAAGGACCGCCGCGGACTGCCGGAGGAAGGCGTCTACCGGTGGCATCGGGCGGCCGCGCACGAAATCGGCGAGCGAGCCGACGTACTCAGGTCTGGCCGCGTAAAGCTCCGGGGTAAAGCACCAAGGGAAAATGCCCTGGATAACCATCTCGGTAACGTTGTCAAGTCCCTTGGCGATCGTTTGCCAGCCCTCGACCACGGCGCGGAGGTACGGGTCGGTGGCGGGCCACCCGCTGTGCAGTGACAGCGTCTTCACCAAGAGCGGGTACTTGGCCGCGAGCCACATGCCCGTCGCCGCGCCGAGGGACAGCCCCGAAACGTGCGCGCTGGAAATGCCCGCGGCCGACATGAACGCCGCGATGTCATCGGCGAACAGTTCGGTCGTATAGGTCCCTTCCGGCTTACCGGACAGGCCCGCCCCGCGCAGGTCGACCGTATAGCAGGTGAATTGCTTGGCGTATTCGGCTACCTGGAACGCGTAGCACGCCTGATCAGCCGCCAGATAGGGAATAAGGACGAGCGGCTCGCCCTCGCCCTGCGTTTCGTAGTAGATATCGATGTTGTTCGCCTGCACGACCGGCATCGTTGCCTCCCCGCCTATCGGGTGGCTCTGCTGCCACCCGATTGCTCCCTGCGAAGATCCTGCCGCGAAAAAGGCGCGATGTCACGTCTTGCGGGAGCCGACGGCTGCGGCAGTCAGGTCAGACAGCCTCCTCAGGCAGTCAGGCCAGACGGCGCTCGGCGGCCCACCTCGTGAGCTGGTGCCGGGAGGAGAGTTGCAGCTTTCGCAGCACCGAGGAAACGTGGCTTTCCACCGTCTTTACCGATATATAAAGCTCTCTAGCGATTTCCTTATACGTGTATCCCTGCGCGATCAGCCGCAGGACCTCGCGCTCACGGCCGGTTAGCTGGTCAAGCTCCGGGTCGAACGATGGCTTGACGGCAACGTCGGCTGAGGGCGCGGATGCGAACGCGTCCAGCACGAACCCGGCCAGGCGGTGGGAGAACACCGCGTCCCCGTCCGCGACCCGGCGGATCGCGGCGGCGAGTTCCGGTGTGGAGATCGTCTTCGTCACATAACCCCGCGCTCCGGCCCGGATCACCGCGATCACGTCCTCGGGCGCGTCCGACGCCGACAGCGCAAGGAATTTCACCTCTGGATGCGACGCCCGCACGGCGGACACCACCGCCTGTCCGCCACCCCCGGGAAGATGCACGTCAAGCAGCACGACATCGGGGACGACCGAGGAAATCAGCGCGATCGCAGGCTCGACGTCGTCCGCCTCCCCCACCACCTCGACCGACCGGCCGAGTTCTGAACGCACCCCGGAGCGGAACAGCCCGTGGTCGTCCACCAGTACCACGCGCGGTACGCTCATCGCTGGCCTCCTCGTGCCGCCCCCTGATGCCGGGGCATACAGAGCGATACCTTCGTGCCCTCGCCGGGAGCCGACTGCACCGTCACCGAACCGCCGTGCCGGGACATGCGGCCCCTGACCGACTCGGCCAGCCCCTTCCGGTCATCCGGCACGGTCGCGGGATCGAATCCCTTGCCCCGGTCTCGCACGACCACCTCCGTCTTGTCCGGCGACACCTCGGCGAACAGCGAGATCACCGGAGCACCCGACCATTTCGCCGCGTTGACGACCGCCTCGCGGGCGGCGAAAAGCAGCGCGGACAGGTCGTCGGACAACGGGCAGTCCCCCACCGTCACCACTTCGACGGGAACCTCGTGCCGGGCCTCGACGTCCCGCTGGATCTCCCGCACCCCGTCCCCGAAAGACTCCGACGACGCTCCGCCCGGCGCCTTTCCCTCGAACAGCAAGGACCGGAGTTCCCGTTCCTGCGCCCGCGCCAGTTGGACCACCGCCGCGGGATCGGCGGAACGCCGCTGGATCAGCGCCAGCGTCTGAAGGACAGAATCGTGGACGCGCGCGGCCACCTCGGCTCGTTCTTCAGCGCGTGCTCTCGCCTGTCGCTCATCGACCAGGTCGCGGGCGATACGGAACCACCAGGGGCCGAGGAGCAGCACGACCGCGGCGGCGACGAGCACCAGGCCGCCGAGCGGGCTGAGCATGGCGAGGCTCTCGTGCGCCGTCAGCAGCCAGCTCATCCCGGCGATCAGCAAGACACTCGCCCCGGCCAGCCGCAGTACCGTCGCGCGCCGGGTCCGCTCGCCGACCACGCCGCCGACGCCGGACAACGGCTCGACGAGGCGGCGCATCGATTCCTGCTCGCCGGGCGGGGCGTTCCTCCAGATCAGCGCGAGGCAGCCCACGCTGACCACCTGCGGCCAGCCCCAGGAGTCGACGAAACCGTCGTTCAGGAAGCCGGCGAAGAGCAAGATCACCGCGAGCAGCGACGCCAGACCGAGCGCCAGCGCGATACCGCGCGAGTCGTGGCGCGCCTTGCTGGCGATGCTCGCCTCCGCGCCGGCAGCCGGCACTACCAGCCACGCGAGGAAGTACAGCGGAATCGCCCAGCCCCAGGTCACGAGCGCCGCGGCCGCGAAGACGACCCGCACGGCGGTCACCCGATCCGGACGGCCGCGTGAGGCGGCGATACCCGCCGCGACCCCGCCGGCCAGACGGTACTCGAGGTCGCGCCGCACTGGTCCGCCGCCGCGGTGCCCCCAGCCGCCTGCGGGGTGGCGCCTGCCATGCCGGTCTTCCCAGGCACGGTACGATCCTGCCCCGTCTCGCCGCGGCCACATCCCGGCGGGGCCGTCCGGCTCGGTCTGCAGCGGTGATTCCTCCACGTGACCATCATGACCCGATCGCGCCCTCAGGACCATCCGGACTATCCCTGAGCCGACCCTGATTCCTCACCGGGGACGGGCCTGCGACGACCCTGACCCGGGTCGGCCAGGTTCAGGGTCGCGACAGGGCTTTCCCCGATGCGGCGGCGCCGCCCTCGGACGCACGCTTGAGCCATGAACGACTTCACGGCCAGCGCCGAATCCGTTAACGACACCGAATCCGTCAGCGACACCGAATCCGTCAGCGACACCGAATCCGCCAACGACAGCGGCCCGCGGCCGCAGGCGCCGGCCGGCGCCGTGGGCGCCCGGCCGCCGCTTCGCCGCGCGTATCACGGCCGCATGCTGTGCGGCGTCGCCGCCGGCATCGCCGACTACATCGGCGTGGACCGCACCATCATCCGCGTGGCCTTCGCCGTGCTCACGCTGGCGGGCGGGGTCGGAATCCCGGCCTACGTCGCCTGCCTGTTCCTCATCCCCGAAGAGGGAACAGACGTCTGTCTCGCCTCTTCACTCCTGGACTCCGTCCAGCCCCGCTAAACGACGGCCCAGCTAACACGTCAGACACACCAGAAGAAGGAATGACCGAAATGTCTCCCTCGTCCGCTCAGTCCTGGACGCGCCTCATCCACCCGGGTTACAACGACCAGATTCGCGTCTCCGACGCCGAGCGCGCCGAGGTCACCGACCGCCTGGCCACGCACTACAGCGACGGGCGCCTTGACAAGGCCGAGTTCGACGAGCGCGTCGCCCGCGCGATGAGCGCCAAGACCCGCGCCGACCTGAACGGCTTGTTCGACGACCTGCCCGACCTGGGCACCGGTTCCGCCGACGACACCCTCACGGGCTCCGGCGGCCGCGGTGGTCCCGGGGGTCCCGGCAGCGTGTACGGCCCGGCCCGCCCGTACGGCATGAGCCGACGTCCGCGCCACGGGCACCCGATCGCCGTCACGGTGGTCGTCGTCATCGCGGCGATCATCGCCTGGCACGCATTCCTTCACGTCCTCTTCTTCATCCCGTGGTTCGCGATCATGGTCCTCATCGCAGCCGTGGTGTTCGCGAACCGTGCCTCCCGCCGCGCGCGCCGCGACCGCTAGTCACCGCCACGCGTCCCGGGCTCCAGGCACAGGCCCCCTGGGAGCGGCCACTGTGGGACGCTGGGTGTCGTGGCGACCGTTCTCGCTTTCCATGCGCACCCGGACGATGAGGTGCTGCTTACCGGCGGAACCCTCGCCAAGCTCGCCGCCGAAGGGCACCGGGTCGTCATCGTCGTCGCCTGCGACGGCGCGATGTGGACGCCGAACGGCAGGCTGGAGGAGTTCCGCGCCAGCGCCGCGATCCTGGGTGCTTCGCGAGCCGAGTACCTCGGCTACGCCGACAGCGGGCACGGGCCCATGGTCCCTCCCGACCCGCCGGGCAAAATCCGGTTCGCCCGCGCCAGCACCGACGAAGCGGCTGGCCGGCTCGCGGCCGTCATCCGCGAGGAGAACCCGGACCTGCTCCTGAGCTACGACGAGCGAGGCGGCTACGGCCACCGCGATCACCTCAAGGTCCACGACGTCGGCGCCCGAGCAGCGGAACTCACCGGGGTACGCGTCCTGGAGGCGACCGTGCCCCGCGAACTGGCCGTCATCGGCTCGGCCATCCTGCGGGCACTGCGCTTGGCCCGCTTCACCGACCAGGAAGCCCGCGCGGCCGGCACGCCAGGCTCGGCGATCACGCACCGGATCGACGTCCGCCGCTACGCCGCGCAGAAGCAGGCGGCGCTGGCCGCGCACCTGACGCCGGTGCGAGGCAAGGCGCGGTCGGCCCGGCTGTTCCGGCTAGCGGTCGCGCTGCCGGTCCCGGTTTTCGCCTTGCTCGCTGGCCGGGAATGGTTCACCGAACCAGGCGCCGTGCCAGGCACGCACCGCGACGACATACTCCTCCCGAGATAACCCGGCAAGCAAATCGAGAGCTGAAGGGACTCTTCGGCGCAAGGCTTGCGAACGAGCACCTCGGTCATGGAAAGATAGGCGGACAAATGCCAAATAGTCGTGTGATGTACCACTGTTCCGCTCGTTAGGAGACCATCACCTTGGTTCGATCTGTTCGCCTGCGCCTATCGGCAGGGCTGGCGGCGGGGGCGGTGATCGCGGCGATCCCGATCGCGGCGACTTCCGCCAGCGCGTCCACCGGCACCGGCACCGGCAAGGCGGCGCTTACGCCGGTCCAGGCGGGAATCACCGCCAAGTCACTGCCCCGTGCGACCAAGGAAGGGGCCACGGCCTCGGCCACGCCCGAAACCGTGTCCTTCATCCTCAAGGCGCGCAGTCTCGGTTCGCTCGAGGGAAAGGTGACGAGCGGGTCTTTCACCGACGAGAACTACTTGTCGGTGCCGCGGTTTGCCAGCGAGTACGGCCAGTCCGCAACGGCGCGCGCACTGGCGAACTACCTGGCGAAATTCGGCATCAGCACCTCCATTTACGCCGACGACCTCGACGTCGCGGCGAGCGGCACCGCCGCCGAGTTCGACTCGGCACTCGACGTGACGCAGAACCAGTACAAGGTCCCCGCCGTAAAGGGGAGCGACGGAATGGGCGCGATCCCGGCGCAGACCGTGCATGCCGTGGACGGTGCTCCGGGACTGCCCGCGAACATCGCGCAGAATGTTCTCGCCGTCCTGGGCCTGACGAACTACAGCGCGTTCACCAGCGACCTCGCGCACATCGCGGCGGGTACCAAGGTTTCCGTGTCCGGATCACAGCAGAACGCATACTCGAACCTTCCGTCCAACTTCGCGTCCGAGTACAACCTCGACCCGCTCTACAAGAAGGCAGACGGTTCCGGGGAGACGATCGCCATCGTGACCCTGGCGGCGCTCGACCAGGGCGCTCCCGAGTACTTCTGGCAGAACGTGGCGCACGTCAACCAGACTGGCGGGGTCACCGTGGACAACGTTGACGGCGGGCCAGGCGCGCCGAGCGACACCGGCGGGACGGGCGAGACGGATCTCGACGTCGAGCAGTCCGGTGCCCTCGCGCCTGGCGCCAAGGTGGTCGTCTACCAGGCGCCGAACACCGACAACGGTTTCGCCGACGCCTTCTTCGACGCGGCCAGCCAGAACGTCGCGGGTTCCGTCTCGTCAAGCTGGGGTGAGTCCGAGACCTACATCAAGTGGGCGGTTGAGGACGGCATCGAGACGCCGGCCTACCAGGCCGCGTTCGACGAGGCGTTCCTCGAGTACGCGGCGCAGGGTCAGTCTTCCTTCATCGCGGCCGGCGACAGCGGCGCTTACGACGCCACCGGCGACGCGGGCACGACCAACCTGTCGGTCGACTCGCCGGGCTCGAGCCCCTACGTCACCGACGCGGGCGGCACCACCAACGCGTGGACCGGCACGGTGTCCAACACCGCCGGGACGCAGACGGCCAGCGTCTCGGTCCCGTTCCAGCGCGACTGGGGCTGGGACTACCTGTGGGCACCGCTCGCACAGGTGAGCGGCGAGTCTTACGCGGACTCCGCGCTGGCGAACCTCGGCGGCGGCGGTGGCGGCTTCTCCGTGACCGAGCCCCGGCCCTCGTACCAGAAAGACATCCCCGGCATCGGGAAGTACACCGCCGTGAGTGACCTCACGCCGACCGGCGATGAGACGATCAGCGGCAGTTCGCTCGTGCTGCCGACCGAGTTCACCGTCAACGACCCGGCACCCGTCACCACCGGCGACACCCCCGCCGGACGGGCCCTGCCTGATCTCTCCGCTGACGCCGACCCGTACACCGGTTACTGGCTCTACGAACCGTCAGCGACGCAGTCCGGCAACGCGGAGCTTGAGAGCGGGTGGGGCGGCACGAGCTTCGTCGCACCGCAGCTCAACGGCTCCACAGCGGAGATCGACTCCTACGTCGGCCACCGGGTCGGGTTCTGGAACCCCTCGATCTACGCCTTCGCTGCCAGCGGGCACGACCCGTTCACCCCGCTGGACGCCACGGGCACGGACAACGACAACCTCTACTACACCGGCACCGCCGGCGCGTTGTACACCCCGGGCAGCGGGCTCGGCACCCCGGACCTGGCCGTGCTCGCGGCCGACTTCGGGCACGGCGGCCGGTAGCCGCGAAACCTCGCCGCCGCCGTCTTCCCGCGCCGTATCGACGGGCCGGCTAGCGGCGCGGCACACAGCCGGGTCACACTCATCCGAGTGTGACCCGGCTCGTTTTTTCGCAGACAGGAGACGCCCATGGTGGTATCGATCGCCGTCCGGTGCGTTGCGGCCGCGGTCGGCGCGCTACTCGTGCTCATCGGCTGGAGCAGCCTGATCGGGACGCTCGTCGTGGCGCGGCCGGTCGCCAGCTTCCTGACCCGGTGGGTGGACTGGGTCATCGTCGGCACTTACCGTGTTTTCACTGACCGCGTCGGGGAGTTCCACACCAGGGACCGCGTGCTCGCCACCCAGGCGGCGACGATCCTGCTGGCCCAGCTCGGCGCCTGGATGGGGATCATCTTCACCGGGTTCGCGCTCCTGCTGTGGCCGTTCGCCAGGGCAGGCATCGCCAGCGCGTTCATCGACGCCGGGTCCAGCATGTTCACACTGGGCTTCGCCGAGCCGACGGGCGGAGCGCCCGACGTGCTAGTGTTCCTCGCCGCGGTCAGCGGCCTCGTCGTCGTCGCCTTGCAGGTCGGCTACCTGCCGACCCTGTACGCCTCGTTCAACCGCCGGGAGACGGAGGTCGCGCTGCTGAACGCCCGGTCAGGCTCGCCTAGCTGGGGCCCGGAACTGCTCGCCCGCACCTACTACGCGCTCGGCACCGGGGAGTCGACGCTGGACACGCTCCCGGAGCTGTACAGCCGCTGGGAACGCTGGGCGGCCGACGTCGCCGAAAGCCACACCACGTACCTGCCGCTGGTCCGCTTTCGCTCGCCACGGTGGCGGTCATCCTGGATAACCGCCCTCATCGCCGTGCTCGACTCGGCCGCGCTGCTGCTCTCGCTCGCGCCTGAACGCGCGCCGGTCGTCGAGGCCCGGCTGTGCCTGCGCGGCGGCAAGGACTGCTTCATCCGGATCTCCCAGGCGATGGGTTACGACGTGCCCGACGAGGCCGACCCCGACAGCGGCATTTCGCTGACCTTTGACGAGTTCCGCTACGCGGTCAGCCGGCTGGAGAAGGTGGGGTTCCCCATGAGCCGCGCGCCCGAAGACGCCTGGCACGACTTCGTCGGCTGGCGCCTCAACTACGAGAGGCCCGCCTACCTCATCGCCGAGGCCGTCGACGCGGTCCCGGCGATGTGGTCAGGCCCCCGGCGCCGCGCGACTCCCCAACTGACTCCGGTTCGCCCGCCGCCAGGACGGCGAACTATGGGGAATAAATGATGTATCAGCTATCCTGCGAGAGTGAGCGGCGAGTGGCTGACCGCGGATGAACAGCGGGCCTGGCGGACCTACCTCCGGATGAGCTCGCTCCTTCCCGCACGCCTGAACCGGCAACTGCAGCGTGACTCCGGCTTGTCCCTGCCCGAGTACGAGGTGCTAGTACAGCTCAGCGAGGCACCGGACCAGCGGCTGCGGCCCTATCGGCTGTGCGAGGCGCTGAACTGGGAGCAAAGCCGTCTTTCCCACCAGCTCACCCGCATGGAGCGCCGCGGCCTGGTGGCGCGGGAAGAGTGCGCCGCTGACGGCCGGGGCGCCTTCGTCATCCTCCGAACCGACGGCGCCTCTGCCCTGCGGTCCGCGGCTCCGGGTCACGTGGCGGCCGTGCGTCAGTTCATATTCGACCGTCTCGACGACAGCCAGCGCTCCGCGTTCGAGGACGCCTGCGCCGCGATTCTCTGCGCGCTGGACGAGTCAGGCTAACTATCCCTGGCCAGGCAGGTGGCCAGGGATGCTGCCCTGATTCCCTGACGCTCCGCTTCCAGGCGCCTGGTTCCCCGACGGCGGGTTCCCGGACGGCTGGCTCCCTGACGGCGGGTTCCCTGATGGCCGGTTCCCGGATCCGGGAGTGACCGGCACCTGCGGATAGTCGTGCGGGCGGAGCTTGGCCCATTCCGCCGCGCAGTATTCCGGCACCCGCGCCGCGCCGCCGGCCGCGACGCTGACTTGCTTGTATGCCGGTGTCTCCCACCACGGCCGCCCGAACGACGGGTCTTCAAGTGACAGGGAGAGGGCCTCGCACAAACTGGCTGGGTTAGCGGCAGGCGTCTCGACGGCCGACGGCGAGACGGCGGGACCGGGCGACGCGGAGTTCGCGGCAGCAGGGCGGCTCGGCGAGACTACGGCCCGCGCGGACCTGACGTCCATGCTGGGCGAGGCCCCTGTGGTGGCGCCGGACTGCCGGGCGGACGGCGCCGCGAGAGCGACGTGCGCTAGGCGCTGCGCGGGACCCGGCAGGTTGCCGGAGTAGGCTGCCGCGACCGCGATGACCACCGAGGCCGCGGCGAACACCGCCGCCGCGAGCCCGCCCCGCCGCGCATGCGCCGGAACCCGGCCACCGCGCCCGGGAGTACCGCGCCCGCGCCCACGAGTACCGCGCCCGCGCCTGGGAGTACCGTGCCGGCCACGGCCCGGCCCACCGAAGGGTGTCACCATAGCCGGGGCGAACTCGGCGCGGGCGCGGAACTCGGCCCTGATGGCGGCTTCGCCGCGGAGTTCGGCTGGTGAGGGGGCGGCACGGAGCGCGGCCAGCGTGTCCGCGACCTGGCGGAGCGCCGGGGGGACGGCACTAGTGCTCTCGGACGGCGAGGTGTTTGCGGCCAGCAGCGCGTCGAGGTCCTGCTCATCGAACGGCGAGGAACCCCATGACGTAGGAAGAATGCTGTCTTGCATGTCATCGTCTGGAACGCCGTGCCCGGTCAAAGCGTTACACCTGCCCCCGATAGCAGCGCCTGCAGCTTCTTCAGCCCGCGGTGTGCCAGCACGCGGACGGCCCCGGGAGTCTTCCCGGTCATGTCGGCGACCACATCGGTGTCCAGTCCGGCGACCACCCGCAGGAGGATCACCTCGGCCTGCTGTTCCGGGAGTCGAGACAGCGTCGCGATCGCTGACTCCGTGGCGAGATTCTCCATCGCGATCTGCTCCGCGTCCGGTGATCGCGGCACTTCGTCACCTCGGATGTCGTCAAGAGGCTGCGCCGGATGCCGCCTGCGCGACCTGGCCTGGTCGAACAGGCGCCTGCGCGCGTTCGTGAACAGCCAGGCACGCCAGGCGGCCTCGTCACCGCTGAACCTGGGCAGTCCCCTGACCACCTGGACCCAGGCCTCCGCCGCGATATCCTCCGCGTGCTCTTGCGCGACAACGCGCAGGTAGCGAAGCAACGCCGGGTTCACGTCCCGCCAAAGGACCGCGAAGGCGTCCTCGCTCCCCTCCTGCGCGGCCGCGAGCACGGCCTCGAACTCCTTGCCCACCACAAGCTGAGTATCCGCATCGAACGCCCCGTCGCGCAGCGAAATCGGCATCAAGGCCGCATTCCGGAACCGGAAACCGCCGCAGGCCGGCAAGGGACTGGATCAGTTGCCGACTCCGAGACCCGCCATGAACGCCGACGGGTACGTCTCCTGATGGATTGCGAGACCCTGGTCACGGTCATCGCGGACCGCCGGAAGAACGTGGCCCGGCGACCGACCTACCTCGGGTCAGGCCGGAGTCACCACGAACTGGCGCAGCCACAGGTCCCGGAAGGTGACCGGGCCGCGCGGTCCAGGGACCTTATCGAGGTTGATACCTGTTTCGGGGACCTCAAGCAGCTTGAACCCGTCGAGCAGCCGCGTCGGCGCGTTCCAGAACGCCCCGGTGCCCGTGTACGCGTTCAGGAACTCGGCCGCCGCCGCTTCGTCAGTCGCGGCGATCCCCGCGGCGAGGCCCGACGTCTCGTCGCTGGCGATCTCGGCGGCCCGCGCCGGGCCGTCCGCGCGGGCGATCGTCACGGTCGCCTCGCGACCGGCGTCGAGCGCCCACTCGTAGCCGACGGGATGATCGTGCGGGGGCAGTGACGCCGAGACGCCCAGGTCCTTCAGTTCCGCGGTGAGATCCGGTACCCACGAGTCCCATAGGGACTCGTCTACCAGCAGCAGGTTCAGCCGGTTGCATACGCCAAGCCGGTCGAGACTCGCGGCGATCAGGGCAGAAACCGCGGTCCGTTCGGCGGAAGGGTGAAGGTAAAGGACCCCGCCGCCGTCGGCGTGCGCGAGGGTGCGGACCCCGTGCGCGGCACCCTCGGCGGCGAGCGCGCGCGTGCTGGCGCCGCTGCCGCGGAGGATGACGAGCGGGATCAGCTTCGGCTCGCGGACAAGCGCGAACGCGGATGCCTGGCCGGACGTGCGGACGAGCTGAATCGCCGCCGGGTCCAGGCCGGCCGCGCCAAGCGCGGGTGCGATCACCTCGTCGGCGAGGGCGATCGCCGACCGCAGCGCGGCGCTCCCGGTGCGGAGCACCCCCGCGTTGCGGGACTTGACGAACTGCGAGGCGATATCCACGACGACGTTCGGCCGGGCTTCGAAGTTGGCGCCGATCACCCCGACCGGGCGGCGGCGCTCGGTGAGCACCAGGCCGCCGGGCAGATCGCGGATCTTGCGGCTCGCGGGCTCGTGCGGGATGCCGGCCAGGATCTCAAGTTGCACGGCCATCGCCTTCAAGCGCTGGCTGTCGAGCCTGAGCCGGTCCCGGACGCCCGGGGGCAGGCCGGTTTCCCCGGCGGCGCGCATGTCCTGCCCGTTCGCTTCGAGCACTGCCGGCGCGGCTGCCAGCAACCGCTCCGCCATCGCGCACAGCGCGGCGTCGACAGCCTCGTCGGACGCGCCGGCCAGCCTGGTCACCCCCGCGCGTGCCGCCCGCGCCGCCGCCTGGACCGCCGTCGTCGCATCCGCGTTCGCCAGGTCCTCGTGTGCGCCGTGCACCGCATCCTCCGCCGTCATGACTTTTTCCTCCGCCGCTGACTCCGCTGTTGCCGAGGTTACCGGCCTGGCGACTCGCCCGGCGAATGTGATCCAGTGCACATCTTGAGATCGAAATATAGACAGCACTCTATGCGCTGAAAATATTCGGAGGTGCGGGAAGGCCGTCAGACGAGCCGAACGGACACCTTTTCTCCGGGACAGTTTCTCCGGGAAATAGACACCGCATACTCCCTTAGACGCCGGAAGGGCGGACTTCCCCGGGTCCGCCCTTCCGGCCCTTTTTTCGGTTCCGCACGCCGGCTCTCGGTTATCGGCTGCCGGTTATCGGATGCCGGCTATCGGTTCTGGATGACGGCGCGGCGCAGGTCGTCGCGGATCTGATTGCCGAGATTGCGGGTTTCCCGGCGATTGATCATGGCGCCCGCGACCGCGCCGACGAACAGCGGCGCGAGCGACACCGTCGACCGCCGGACACGCGCGGCGAGGCGACGGCGGACCTGGCCCGCCAGCGGTGTTCCTGCGACCAGCAGGAGACCGCCTGGGACCAGGTAGACACCGCGCCGGTGCGCCCAGGACGCGATGTAAGCCCGTGCCCGCTCGGAGGCACCGCCGGGGGCGGGCATGCCATACGCCTCGTGGAGTTCGGCGACAAGCTTGATCTCGATGCCAGTGACCGCGAGGGTTTCCGCGGCGATTTCCGCCGGGAACGCGGGCAAGGCCGGCAACGCGGACCAGGCACCCGTCGCGCCGCCAACCGCGGCGGCGGCGCGCGCCGCGCCCTCGATGAGCAGATCCGCGATCTGATCGTCGGTGCGGCCGGGGAACTGCTCGCGGAGGGTGTCCTGCCCGCGGATCCGCAGGCGGGGGCCCATCGCGAGCGCCTGGCCCGTGAGCCAGTTGACCGTCGACGAGAAGGCGCGCCCCGCCTTGGCCGCGCCCTGGCGGGCGAGAGAGCCGCGGGCCGCGGACCTCCTGACCCTGCTCAGCGCGCCGGCGACACGACGGCGGTCTTGCGGACGCGCTGATTCGGAGAGTTCCACCGCGAACTCGGCGGCCTCCCGCGCGGCGGCTTCCTCTTCCGCGCCCTGTTCCGTGTCCCGTTCGCGCTTCGATTCGACCATGTGAAGGCACCTACCCCGGGTCAGCGATTTCGATCCGCCTCGGGTCACGCGTCACGGCACCCGGCCGAACGCGCACAGCGAACGCCCGGTCACAGAATTATCCTGATGACACTACTCGTGTCGACCCCACCGCCTATAGTGACGCAGAGATCGTTTGCACGCTGTTCCCGCCGGTTCCGAACAGGAGCGTCCCCATGGCTGAGACGGCTCTGCACGAGGTCACGCTGCCCGCGCCTGTGTCGCCCGGGCACGACCTGCTGGCCTGGCGGCTTGCCCTCGCGTGGCTCACCGCCCTGGCCGGTGACGGCGACGAGCCGGCGAGCCAGAGCGACACGCCCCTAGCCGATCTGTCCCTCGCGGAACGGACGCTCACCGAGCTTTCCGGGCGGCTGCTGGCGGTGCTGCTTGACCCGCAGTTCCAGCCGCGGAGGGCGGCGGCCGTCGGGCGTTCCCTCGTGAGCGCGGACCTCACCAGCGCCGACATTCTGGGGCGCAGCCTCCGCGTGCTGATCGTGTTGTTGCCCACGCTCATCCGGGGCAGTGCGCCCGCTCACCTCCCCTGGGCTATTCCGGCGGACTTGGAGCATCGCATCGCGGCGGTCACCGAGGCCCTCGCCAATGGATACGTCCGGGCGCTTCGCGACCGCACGCTAGCCGAGCAGGAGTCGATCAGGCGTGCCGAACGCGCCGCCGAGCGGATCCTAAGCGAGCAGCTTCGGCACCAGGCCACGCATGACCCGCTGACCGGACTGCCCAACCGGGCGGCCGCCTTCGAGAGGCTTTCCACCGCACTGGCGTCGGGCACCACGGGCCGCGTCGGACTGTGTTACCTGGACCTCGACGGGTTCAAGTCGGTCAACGATCGCCACGGACACCGAGCGGGCGACCAACTGCTCGTCGCGGTGGCCGAGCGCATGGGCCGCGTCGCGGGCCGGCACGGTGTCCTCGCCGCGCGGATCGGCGGCGACGAGTTCGTGGTGCTCGCTGAGACGTCGCCTGGCCTGCATGGCATGATCACCCTCGTCACCGACATCCTCGCCCAGATCAGCCAGCCTGTGCCGCTGCGTGCGGGGCGCGTGAGCGTGTCCGCGTGCGCGGGGATCGTGGATCGCGACGCCGCCGCCACGACTGCCGAGGCCATGGTGTCGGATGCCGACGCAGCCTTGTACGAGGCCAAATCACAGGGTGCCGGCCAGTGGTCGGTCCACGCCCCGCGTCCGCAATTGGCCCGGTGACAGCCGCTAAATGCCGAGACAGCCACCGAACGCCCCGACGTTGACGCATACGGTTACGGACGACGGCCTGCCCGAGGGAGCGGCGCCGCCAGACGACGACGGCCCGCTACCCGAACCGGACCCGCCCGAACCGGACCCGCCACCCGACCCGGAGCCTGCCCCGGAGCCACTGGCCGACGGTGGTGCCTCGGCTCCGGGTGCCGGTTGCGACGCGGCCGCCGCCAGCGACCACGAGCCCGTTGCGGGCGATACCAGCGCACCCGAAGACCGGTCAGTTCGAGTGTCCGCCGGGTTTCCCGCCCCGCCCCCACCATCACCATCACCGGCACCGCGGCCTACGCCACCACGGCCGAATCCACCGCGGCCGGTGCGGTCACTGCTCGGCGCGGGCGTTCCTGACCGCGCGCCGCCCGGCACGACAGCTGGCGTGAAATCGGGGAAAGCCCCTGACGCGCTCGTGTCCGGTGGGTGCACGACCCTGACGGTGGCAGACGCGAGTACGAAAAGCGCCGCGCATCCGCCGATCACGAGAATCGGGATCAGACTGCCCGCCGGGTGGAGCCTGACGACCGCGAGGGCGTGGCGGACCCCGGCGCGTACCCGGTCGAGCGCGAGGGCGAGCCCGAGTTGCCCCGCGGGCAGTGCCGGGCCGCATCCGCGGCTGGCTTCCTGGCGCAGCCTGCGCAGCGCTGCCCTGCGCTGCCGCGGCGACAGGCCGGGCAGGAGGTAGATAGTGACACCGCCAGTGCCACCACCCTCCGCCTTCCCGTGCAAACCGGACGAAATACTTCCGTATCGAATGCGGATCACGGTTCGATCCATTCACGCGCGTCCATGACAACCTCATCGCATACGGCCATAGGCACGCGCCCCCCATCCAGGCGTCACCTGTGCATCTGAATGTAGCGTACTGGAATGCCGCCTTCACGCTGTATAGATAAATTGCCCGTTACGCCGTATAGGCGCCTGACGACAATCCCGCGTCCCCTGTTAATTATGCCCGATTAATCCGCAATAGGAGAAATAGAAGAATCGGCAATGGGAAGCGTACAGGGAAAGGGCCGGGGATGGTGCGCGGGCGGTGGCTCGTCTGGAGCGGTCACGCACACCTTCTCGCCTGCCCACGGCGAGTACGCGGGCATCCATGCTGGTCGGCACTGCTATTAGGCTGCCAGCGTGATACCCGTGAAAGCGGACGCCGAGCCCGTGGCGCCAGGTGAGGCGCGGCCCACCGTGACGCTGAAGCTGCGCTGGTCGCTGCTCACCGCACTGGCCGGCGGACTGCTGCTCGCCGTCTCGTTCCCGCCCGTCGGGATCTGGCCGCTGGCCATCGCTGGTCCCGCGCTGCTCGCCGTCGCCTTGTCCGGAAGGTCCCTGCGCGCATCCTTCCTCATCGGGCTCGTGTTCGGCGTGGCCTTCTTCTTCCCCCTGCTGTCCTGGGTGCTCAACGTCGCCTGGTACGCCTGGGTCGCGCTCGCAGGGGCCTCAGCGGTCATCGTCGGCGTTTTCGCCATCGGCCAGCGGGTGCTGCTCCGGCTCAAGGGATGGCCTGTCGCCGTGGCGGGCTGGTGGGTCGCCCTCGAGGCCTTCAGGGACCGGTGGCCGTGGGGCGGTTTCCCGTGGGGCCGGCTCGCGATGAGCCAGGCGGGAGCCCCCACCGCCGGATGGGCCGCCGTGGGCGGTGCGCCATTCCTCACGTTCGTCGTCGCGCTGGTCGGCGCCATGCTCGCCTGGCTCCTGGTCACCGGCATCGCCGGCCGATGGCGTAGCAGGCGCACCGCGCTCGCGGCACTCGCGTTCGCGGCCTCCGCGGGGCTGGCGGCCGGAGTCCCCGCCGCGCTGCCCCTGGACCCGGTCAGCCGGCAGGCCCCGACCACCGAAGTCGCCGCTATCCAGGGCAACGTCCCGCAGGAGCGCAGCCTGACGGCCCAGGTTAACGACTCGATGGTTACCGCGAACCACGCCAATGTCACGCTTTCCCTCGCCAGTCAGGTCAAGGACCATAAGAGGCCCAAGCCGGACCTCGTCATCTGGCCGGAGAACTCCACCGACGAGGACCCGAGCCTGTACCCGCCGATCTACGACGAGCTCGCGGCCGCCACGGACGCCATCGACACCCCGCTGCTGGCCGGCGAGGTGCTGCAGAACCCGCTGCGAAACGCCGGCCAGCTCTGGCTTCCCGGCGCGGGTCCGACCAATCAGGTTTACGTGAAGCGCCAGTTGGTGCCCTTCGGGGAGTATCTCCCGCTCCGGAGCATCATGCAGAAGATCACTCCGCTGACCTCTCTCCTGCCGACGAACTTCACGCCGGGACACCAGACCGTGGTCTTCCACGTGAACGACATCAGGCTCGGCGACGTGATCTGCTACGAAATCGGCTTCGACAACCTGGTCCGCTCCGAGGTGAACGCCGGGGCGAACCTGCTGACCATGCAGACGAACGACGCGACCTTCGAGTGGGACGGGCAGACCGGCGAGACCGGCCAGCAGCTGGACATGGCGAGGATCCGGGCCGTCGAAAGCGACCGCGCGGTCGTGGTGGCGAGCACCACCGGCTACAGCGCGATCATCGCGCCCGACGGGCAACTGGTCGAGAAGAGCGGTACCTGGCGCCAGGCCATCCTGGAGGCCAAGGTCCCGCTGATCACCTACACCACGCTCGCCGACCGCGTCGGCCCGTGGCCGGAGTACGTCATCACGATCCTGACCGTCGTCGCTTTCGCCCTCACCGCCGCGGCCGGGTTGTACCCCATGCTGCGCCGCGCGATCGCACGCTCCAAGACCGCGGACAGCTAGGGCCTGCCGCTGCTCGACGTCGTCTGGTTGACGTGCGTAGTCCGGGGTCCGCCAGAGGACACCGCGAGGATCGCCCCGAGCGTGAGCGCCAGCGCGAGCGGCACGAGCAGCGGCGCGGCGGCGCGCGCCGTCCTACGGCGGCGCGCCTGCCGGACGCGCGAGCGGTTCCCGAAATCGCCGTCGATGAGGGATGACCCAAGTTGCCCGCCGTCGTCTCTGGTCGAACGGCTGTTTCCGGCGAGCATGACCACCTCCGCTCAGTAAGGTTCCTGAGCGGCCAGACTAACCTTGAGATCAACTCGTTACCTCATAGATAGCGAAACTCTTCTGAAGCGTTACACAACGCGAGGGGCGGCGGCTCGATCGCCCCTCACATGCCGGACGGGTTCTGGGCACGGTTATGACGCTGTCCCCTGGCCTGGGTGCCCGAGGGCTGCCCCGCGTTCGGGTTCGTCCGGCTGTTCGCCGGTATCTTCGCCGTCTGCTGTGTCACGTTGTAGGACACCGCGGTGGCGACGCCGTTGCCGTTGAGGGTGACGTTAACCGGGTTGGCCAGCCCGAATTTCGCGCAGTTCAGGTTCACGAACGACATGGACAGGCGGTTGCCCATGAATGTCGCGAGGTTGTCGCCAGTCGCCGCGTCCGGGGTGGCGAAGCTCAGTTCCCTGGTCATGTCGAGCTGGTTGCGTTCCGGCTGGATGTTCACCATGTTCTGGCAGAAGTCCGCCGCGACCGTGGTGGGATCCGCGGCGTCCGGCAGCAGCGGCTGATCCGCCAGCGAGCGGTAGACATTGGTCTTCGCGATGCTGAACTGACCGTTGACCAGCACCATCTCGTCGTTAGTGGGGATGACGGCGGTGGCCCCTGTCTGGTCGGCCTGTGCCTGCAGTTCGTTGAGCGCCTGCGAGGCGGAAGCGCCGTTCGGGTTCGTGTTGTCGGTCGCGGTGAACGGCGCGCAGCCGTTCGCCGGGTCGAGGAACTCGGCGAGCAGTGCGTCGTCGCTGCCGTTGGTGAGCAGCGTGTCGTCCGGGGCCGCCGTCTTGTTAGCCGCGGTGGCCTGCTCGGTCTGCCCGTTCCCGTTGATCAGGTACTGGCTCACAACGTTGTCACTCGGATCCTGGTCGATCGTGGCGAAGTCGCGCGTGGTCAGGCACGGCTGGCCGTCGTCAGCGGTGCCTAGCGCGGGTACCTTCAGCGTTCCGTTCGCGATGTCGGCGTCCGCCGCCCGGTAGAAGCCGACGGCGCCGCAGGCCGAAACCTGGCCGATGAGCGACTGGCCGAGCGCGTCGACGCAGTCGCCTTCCCTGGCCCCGGCACCGGTGAGCGCGAGGTTGCTACCGTTGAAGCCGATGGAAATCTCCACCGAGGAACCTGGCGCGACCGTCACGCGCGTCGGCGCCGCGCCAGGCGTGCTGCCGGCCGTGATCACCAGCGGGTTGTAGACCTGCGGGGAACCGCTGGGCGCCAGAATCGTGGCCTCGACGAACGCGCCCTCGGTGCCGGCGTTCTCCATAGAGCATCCGTCGCCCAACTGCCACGGAGTTTCCAGGCCCTTCGCCGTCAGCGGGTTGGCCGGCACTTCGAGCGTGCAGTTCATCGAGTTGGCGGCCTCCGCGGCCGTCTGGTTCAGGTTGATCGGGGTAGCCCCGGCCGCCCCGCTGACCGGGGCCGTCGCCACGTCGCCGAACTGCGTGGTGGCCAGCGGGCCGCTGGCCGAAGGGCCCGCCGTGGAACCTAGCGCCGCCTGCCTGATTTGCGTCGAGTGTGCACCACCGGATACCGCGATCACGATACCGAGGGTTACGCCCAGCGCCACCGGTATGGCGAGAGGGACCGCAATCCGCGCCGCCCGACCGCGTCGCGTGCGGCGGCGCCATGCGGACCGGATTCCGGTGCGCATTAAAGACCACCTCCATGTCCGCTGTACCACTCCCGGGGAGTTACGTTAGACCAGGCAGGAGGCCAGAACTCGGGAATTCCGAAGATTACGGAACGCGTTATATTAACGTCACAACCTGAGAGAGATATTGCAGACTTCTAACGTGCCTGATGAAGCGTAAGTCGTTTCGATATCTATCCGTTATAGGCGTCCCGACCCCTGCCGTCATCTCGTCAGGCGACGCTAGGCGACTACGTGAAGTGACGTAATCACTTAAAGTCACCGCGCCGTTGCGTACGGGTAACGGACATCTCCGCAATGCTGAGCCCCAGCCGAACGCAGGCCGCGAGTTAGCTGATCATCCACAAGTCACATCAAGTTCACGCAACTCATGACGGCAGACCTACGTCTTTATACGTAGAAGGTTCGAGATCCGAAGTTTCCCGACTTGATGGTCATTGACCGTTAAACTTGGACGGGCCTCCACATCGAGCTCATGGAAGCATCGAACTAAACCATTGAGGAGAGCGTACGTGTCGTTCTGGGGAAAGGCTGGCAGTAGGTCTCCCGCGTTGGCTACGCGCCGGGGGATCACGGTAACCGCCGGGGTGGCCGCTGTAGTGCTGATTTCGGGAGGCGCCTACGCCGCGACTTCCCATGGGTCCGGGGGCCAGGGGCCGGGGACGGTGTCGGCGTCCAGTGTCGCGAACAGCAAGCCTCTTTCGCACATCAAGCCCGCCGCTCCGCCTAACCCCTTGAAGCTTGTTTCGGTCACCCCCGGTCAGAACGCCACCGGAGTCAACGGCACAGATCCCATCGAGGTCACGTTCGACGCTTCCGTGTCACCGTCGAGCCCGATGCCTGAGCTGTCCCCGAGCATCCCGGGCAGTTGGCACGTCGCGGGCGACACGGCCACGTTCACGCCGCAGACCGGTTACCTGCCCGAGACCACCGTGACGGTGAAGGTCCCGTCGGGCATCGAGCCCGCCTCCACGTCGCTGTCCGCGCTCAAGACGACCCAGACGGTCAAATTCACCACCGGCCAGTACTCAACGCTCCGCCTGCAGGAACTGCTCGCCCAGCTTGGTTACCTGCCGTACACGTGGACGCCGTCCGCCTCCTCCGGGGACATCGCGGGCAGCGATGCCAGCGCGCAACTGGCTGCGGCCTATGACGCGCCGGCCGGCACGTTCGCCCTGAACGGCGACTACCCGTCGGAGCTGACAGATCAGTGGGCGGTGGGACAGGACAACATGCTGGTGACCGGTGCCGTCCGCGCCTTCGAGTACAACGAGGGCCTGACGATGGACGGGGACGCCGGTCCCGAGGTCTGGTCGCACCTGCTCACCGCGATCGCCCAGGACAAGAAGAACCCGAGCGGGTATAGCTACGCGCTGGCCACCCAGGCCACCGGGGACAACGAGTCGCTCCAGGTCTGGCACGACGGCAAGCAGATCCTGGACAGCCCGGCGAACACCGGCGTCGCGGGGGCGTCAACCCAGGACGGCACTTACCCGGTGTATGAGAAGCTCCAGTTCCAGGACATGCAGGGCACCAACCCGGACGGATCCCACTACGACGACCCGGTCTACTGGATCTCGTACTTCAACGGCGGCGACGCCGTACACGGCTTCGTGCGCGCCAGCTACGGCTTTTACCAGAGCGACGGCTGCGTCGAACTGCCGCCGACCACCGCGCAGTTCATCTGGCCCTACCTGACCTACGGCACACTGGTCACCGTCCAGGGGCCAGTCGCCTGAAACACGGGCGCCTGAAACACGGGCGCCTGAAACAGGGGCGCCTAGACCCGCTCCAGGCTCGCGGTCGCCTGTCCGAAGGCGATCGCGAACCTGGATCCCGGCGTCTCCCCCGCGACTAGTTCGGCTTCCCGGAAGGTGTCCACGTCGGTAAGGAACGGCAGGGCACGGACCCGCAAGCCGGCCGACGTCAGCCGGTCCAACTGGTGGCGGCCCGTGTCGCTCGCGGACATGGGGACCCCGGTCAGCAGGGCGGCGTCGGGGCGGCGCAGCCCGAGCAGCCAGAATCCGCCGTCCGCCGCCGGTCCGAAGGTCGCGTCGGCTTCCCCCGTCACAAGCGGTGCCGCCGCCTCCGCGAGCAGCGCCGGCGTGACCTGCGGCGTGTCCATGCCGATCAGCACTATGGGGGCCGCGAGCCCCGCGTAACAGTCCGCGAACGCGTGTGCGAGCCGCTCATCGAGCCCGCCGCCACGCTGCGGGATCAGGTCGAAGCCGGATGGCAGCCAGGGACCGGCCGAACCGGCAAGGGCGAGCACGCGCCGGGCGGCCGGTGCCGCCGCTACCGCGGCTAGCGTATCGGCGAGCGCGGCCTCCGCCAGCAGCGCTCCCTCCTCGAAGGTGAACGGCGGCGTCAGCCTCGTCTTCACGCGTCCGGGCACCGGTTCCTTGGCGATGACGATGATCTGCGCCTCTGAAGAGGCGGCGTGGCCGGTCATCCGAGTTCCGCGAGGATGCGGCGCATGTCGGAAACAGCACGGACCGTTCCGGAAAATGTGCCAGTGACCTTGGATTTCCCGGTGCGCGGATGGTAGGCGACAGGGGTCTCGCCGATGCGCCAGCCCGCCGCGGAGGCGCGCAGGACCATCTCGAGCGGGTAGCCGAACCGCCTGTCGCGCAGGCCCAGGCTCAGCATGCCGGTCCGGCGGAAGGCACGCATCGGGCCGAGGTCACGCAACGGCGTGCCAGTGCGGCGGCGCAGTTCGAGCGCGAGCACCTTGTTCGCGATCCGGGCGTGCAGTGGCCAGGCGCCGGCCTCTGTCGGCGCGCGCCGGCCCAGCATCAGGTCCGCGACGCCGTCGCGAACCGGCGCGGCGACCGCGAGCAGGTCGAGGGGATCAAACGATCCGTCCGCGTCCATGACGCAGACGATGTCGCTGGTCGCGGCGAGCAGCCCGGCATGGCAGGCGGCGCCGAAACCTCGCCGTGGCGCGTCCACCACGACCGCGCCGTGCGCGCGGGCGATCGCGGCGGAGTCGTCGGTAGAACCGTTGTCGGCGACGATCGGCTGGTAGCCGGCCGGCATGCGGCTCAGCAGCCACGGCAGCGCCCCGGCCTCGTTGAGGCAGGGCAGGATCACGTTGATCTCGTCCATGGGGCCGACCGTAGTCACGATCGGGCTCTCCGGGACGAATTCCGCCCTTACGGAACTGTGACAGTCGGCCACGGAGCGTCTGTCTACTGTCCCGCGGGTGGTTGGCTCACAGTATGAGAGTTCTAGTCACGGGAGCAGCGGGTTTCATCGGGTCACACGTGGCGGAGGCGCTCATCACGGCCGGCCACGAGGTCCTGTGGCTGGACTCGCTCGCCCCCGCCGTGCACAGCGAAAAGCCTTCCTACATCCCGAACGATCCCTCGTTCCTCCATCGGGACATCCGTGACCCGGCCGCCATGGAAGACGCACTCGACGGAGTGGATGCGGTCTGCCACCTCGCCGCCATCGTGGGCCTGGGAGTGTCGCTGGCGGACCTTCCGCTGTACGCGGACGTGAACGTGACGGGCACGGCGACGCTGCTGGGCGCGATGGGCCGCCGCGGCGTGCCGCACCTCGTGCTGTCGTCGTCCATGGTGGTGTACGGCGAGGGCTCGTATTCCTGCCCGTCGCAGACCTGCCCTTCCGGCAGGACGGTGCGACCGCTTCCCCGGGCCGCGGCCGACCTGGAAGCGGGCGTTTTCGAGCCGCGCTGCCCGTCGTGCGGCTCGCTGCTGTCGACGTCTCTGGTGGGCGAGGACACGCCGTTCGACCCGCGCAACGCCTACGCGACGAGCAAGGTGGCACAGGAGCACCTGGCAGCGAACTGGGCGCGGCTGACCGGCGGGACCTGCGTGGCGCTGCGGTACCACAACGTGTACGGGCCGCGTATGCCGAGGGACACGCCGTACTCGGGAGTGGCGGCGATCTTCCGCTCGGCGCTGGAGAACGGCGTCCCGCCGCGCGTCTTCGAGGACGGCTGTCAACTTCGCGACTTCGTGCATGTCCGCGACGTGGCCGCGGCCAACGTGCTGGCGCTTGAGGCCTGCTCTTCGAGCGTCCCGGCGGGAACGCCGCGCGCGTACAACGTGGCAAGCGGCACGCCCCGGACCGTCGGGGCGATGGCGTCGGCGCTGGCGGACGCGTTCGGCGGTGACGTGATGCCGAAGGTCACCGGGGAATACCGCCTCGGCGACGTCCGCCACATCGTCGCGTCGCCAGAGGCAGCGGCCCGCGAGATCGGGTATCGCCCGGCGGTGGACTTCACCGACGGCGTCGCCGAGTTCGCCAGCGCCCCGCTGCGCGCCCCCGCCGCGCTCGCCTAGCCCGCGTCCCAGACCGGGACCGGGAGCGGGACCGGGGTCGGGGTCGGGGTCGGGGTCGGGGTCGCGGAGAGCGGACGGAACGGACTAGTAGGCGGTCTGGAACGAGCCGCTGAGGCGGGCCGCGGCCGACGGGACGTCGGTGCGCGCCAGCGGGAGCTTGACGACGAACTGGCAGCCAGGGCCGATGTTGCGGACCCCGATCTGGCCGGAGTGGGCCTCGACTATCCCGCGAGCGATGGACAGGCCGAGGCCCGCGCCGCCTGACGGATCGGGGGTGCGCGCGCTCTCGCCCCTGAAGGCGATATCGAAGACCCGGGTGAGGTCCTCGGGCGGGATGCCGCCGCACTCGTCTGAGACGATGACGCGGGCCATTCCCGACTTGATTTCTCCCAGGATCTCGATCCGGCCTTCCGGGGGCGTGTGCCTGATGGCGTTGGTCACCAGGTTCCTGACGGCACGGCCCATCTCCGCGGTGTCGATGAGCACGGGCATGCCGCGCACCGCGGAGCCGGCCAGCCGGATCCCCTTCGCCCGGGCCACCGGCTCGGCGCTGGCGATGACCTCGGCGACCAGGTCCTCCAGGCCGACGATCCTCGGTGTCAGCCGGAGCGCGCCCGCATGGATCTTCGACAGTTCGAAGAGGTCGTCGATCATGGCGGACAGCCGGTTGGTCTCCCGGCGGATCTGCGAATGGTAGTGGCCGACCTCTCGCGGATCCGTAACGACCTCGTCTTCCAGTGCCTCGGCCATTGCGCGGAGCCCGGCGAGCGGGGTCCGCAGGTCGTGGCTGACCCACGCGACGAGTTCACGGCGGCTGGCTTCCAGGGCGCGTTCGCGTGACCGGGACTTACCGAGCCGCTCGTGCGCCGTTTCCAGTCCCTGTGACAGCTCGGCCAGTTCGGCCGGCAGCGTGATCTCCGGCGCACTGTAGATGCCGCTCCTGCCGACCTCCTGCACGGCGGTGAGCAGCGTCTTGCCCGATCTAGTGAAGGACCGCGCGAGGAACAGCGCGACCGCGAGCCCGGCGAGGCCGGCGACGAGGAGCAGTTCGAGGACCACTTCGCGGTCGGTGGTGTTGCCGATCATCAAGACGGCGGTGGCACCACAGGAGGCCAGTGACGTGACGAGGGTGACCGCCACGACCAGGACGAGCTGCACGCCCAGCGTCCGGCCGGCCAGCGCTTTCAGGGTGACCACACCTATCACGGTGGTCACCACCGCGATGACGACGGCCGCGCCCGTCACCTGCAGGAGGTCGGACCACTGTACGCCCGGCACGACCTCGGAGTTCATCAAGGCTCCGGCTCGTAGCGGTAGCCGACACCCCAGACGGTGACGATGCGCCTGGGCATGGTCGGATCGCTCTCCAGCTTCTCGCGCAGCCGCCGGACGTGCACGGTGACCGTCGACGT
>DASZJE010000149.1:0-78497 GCA_035948445.1 Trebonia sp.
GACTTTGCCGCCACGGCCGGGAGGTGCCTGCTTCCAGTCCCATCGGGCGCTGAGGGCCTGGACGATGAGCAGTCCGCGCCCGCTCTCGTCGTCGTCTGCGGCGGCAGCGGGGACGGGCGGTTCGGGGCTGGCGTCCCATACAGCGACGAGCAGGGTCCGCAGACCGCCGATCAGGGTCAGCCGGACGGGGGTGTTCAGCCGGGCGGCCTGCGTCGCTTCCACGGCGTTGGTGACGAGTTCGCTGATGACGCTCGCGGGGAGCAGTATTGCGCGAGCCGAACATCCTGCTCGACGCGCTCATCGACGAAGCCGGAATGAGCCATGACGGATTCGCCTCGCGCGTGAATCAGGCCGGAATGCGACGCGGCCTTACCCTGCTGTACGACCATGCCTCTGTCCGGCGCTGGATACGCGACGCCACCGTGCCTCGCGGCCAGGTCCCCGAGCTGATTTGCGAGGTTTTGTCGATGCGCCTAGGCCGCTCGGTGAGCCTGTCGGACGCTGGCCTTGGCGGCGGTCTGGCTGACGAGGGAACGTCTCTCTCGAACGCGGTCGACGCGGCCACCGCGCTGTGGAGGAGCGACTACAAGCGGGCCGCCTCGCTCCACGGCGCACAGCCGAAACAGGGAGCCGCGGCGATCGCTCCCGTCTTCGAGTGGAGAACCCGCCCGATGACCTCGACGTCACCCGCCAGGCCGGGAACAAGGTCAGCGCGGCACATGTCCGCAAGCTCCAAGCCGCCCGGCTCCGGTACGAGCGGATGTACCGCGAAGCTGGCGGCATCCCGGTACGCCCGCGTGTGGTCGAGTTTCTCGCCGAGCAGGCCGCGCCGCTCATCAGGGGCACGTTCGATGATGAGACCGGCCGGCAGCTCTACCGGGGTGCGGGCGGGCTGGCGGCCCTGGCCGGCATCTGCGCGTATGACGCCGACTACCAGGGAGTCGCGCAGCGGTATTTCTTCCAGGCACTCCGCATGGCCAAGGCAAGCGGGGACCGCGGATTCGGCGGCTACGTCGTCGCGCTGCTCGCCAATCAGGCCCTCTACCGGGGCAGTAACCGGCAGGTTATCCAGTACGCCGAGACCGCGTTGCGGGGAGCCAAAGGCAATCTGTCGCCAGCGCTGATCACGGACCTCAGTTCTCCAGGCCAAGGCGTACGCCCGCATCGGCGACCGTGGCGGATGCCACGCTTCGATGACGCGGGCAGAGTCTATGGCCGGTCGCATCCGCCCCGCCGAGGAACCTCCCGAGACCAGCTACGTGCAAGCCGGGCTCGTGGAGACCCAGCACGCCGATGCGCTGCGCGCTCTCGGCGACCTCGTTGCCGCCCGCGCCTATGCGCAACAGGCCGTGGACCTGTCGAGCCACGCCCGCGGCCGGGTCCACCGGCTTGCGACGCTGGCGACGATCCTTGCCGGGCAAGGTGACGCCGACGCGGCTGCGGGGACCGCGAACCGGATGCTCGATCACGCCGTCGGCATGGAGTCTCGGCGGATCGAAGAACGCATTCTCCGGGTACGCGACGCGGTCACCTCATCCTCGGACGGCCCCGCAGCCGCCGAGCTGGCCGAGCGTGTCTCCGACATGACCGGAGTCTCCCTGCGGCGCCGGTAGCCACCCTGCGATACTGTCGCGCATGCGCTGGACGGTTCACAGCGAAAAGCCCTTGTACCGCGACGAATGGCTCGATATCCGGGTCGCCGACGTCGAGATACCCGACGGCCGCCACTTGCAGCACCGGCTGATCCGCACACCGCCGGGTGCGGGCTGCGTCGTTGTCAGGGATGGCCAGGTGCTTTTGCTGTGGCGGCACCGATTCATCACCGGCACGTACGGGTGGGAAATCCCCATCGGCAAAATCGACCCAGGCGAAGATCCGGCCGCTGCGGCAGCGCGGGAAACCGAAGAGGAAACGGGCTGGCGGCCGGGGCCGCTGCGTTCCCTGCTCCGCGTTGAGCCGTCGCCCGGATTGTCTGACTCTGTGCATAACATCTACCTCGCCGACGGGGCCGATCGCATCGGGCACCCGGAAGACGACTTCGAATCCGATCATGTCGGATGGGTTCCGCTCGCAGACGTGCCCCGCCTGATCCGCGAAGACGACATCACTTCCGGTACCACGCTGGCCGCGCTCCTGTACGTCCTCGCCCGGAAAGCATGAAACGTAGAGCTGTGTTCGGCGGACAGGCAACAGTCAACCCGGCTCCTCACGCAGCGGACGGGCGCTACGCGGCATGAGCGATTTCAGCGAGACGCTGACGCGCCTGATGGACGACCGTGGTGTCGGCGTGCGCCCGCTCACCCGCGCGGTCTACGCGGATCCCGGCCGGCCGAGGCGTACCGCGCCGAACTCGCGCCGCCTGCCGAGGGGGAGCCGGGTAGCGTCGGCCGCGCGGGGGTGCCGGAGTTCCTGTCGCGGCCCAGTGGTCCCGGTGCTGCCATCGCGGTTCCCGACGACTGTCGCCCTAGGCGCGGCAGGCGGTGGGGTCGGTGCCCGGCCCAAGGTCGCCTACGCGAGAGACCTCCGCCGGCGCCTCGCCCGCTGTTACGGCAGCGGCGACCCGCACGTTGAGAGTTTCGAGGAAGAATCCAGGGGACTGCTAGGGAGCTGAGCTTGGCCACGATCTACCACATCGCTAACGCCGCCGACTGGGAACAGGCAACGACCGACGGCACGTACACCACGTCAACGAAGGGACGCACCCTCGAGGAACAGGGGTTCATCCACGCCACGCAGTCGGCGCCGCAGACGAACAAGGTGGCGAACTCGTTCTACAAGGACGCGGGAGAACCGCTTATCGTCCTGGTGATCAGCACGGACAAGCTCACGAGTCCGTTCCGCTACGACGACGTGCCCGGCTGGAACGAGGCGTTCCCGCACATCTACGGACCGCTCAACCCGGATGCTGTCGTGGACGTGGTGCCGCTGGTGCCGGGGCCGGACGGTGAGTTCACGTTCACGCCCCCGGCTACCCCTGGGTAAGGGAGTCGACTCGCATTGCCAATCGCGCTTAGCGCGCCAATGCCCGCCCGGTACTGATCCGGGGGGATTGGTCATTCTGGTCGCGACCTCGGCCGCCATCGCGCTCGGCAGGCTGCCGAAGGAGGCCGACGAGCACGCGTCGCCGGAGCGGGACGCGACCTTCGGCCAGGTCCTGGTCAGGTCGCCGTTCCAGAGTGTTAACGGCACGGTTGCCAAATTGCCTCCCAGAATGAAGTGCGATTCATGTAGAACACTCTCTTATGCGTAAATCTCTACTCTCCGTTCTCCGGCGACGCAGCTGGTACGCGGTCGCCGCGGCGTCGGCCGCGTTGCCCGTCCTCGCCTTTCTCCCCTCCGGCAGCGCTGCGGCCTCAACCGCCCGCGCTGCTCAGGGAGATGACGGAGTTGCTTCCTGGATCGGCCAGGTCAAGTGGACCTCGCAGGATCTGGCGCCCGGCGTGACCGTGCGCTCCGGCGTGCTTGCCGACTCGTCGGCGAAGCCGTACTGGACGGTCACGCTCGACGCCACGGTGACGAGTTCGATCACCGGCGAGCCCGCGGACGCAGAGCTCGGCACCGCTTCCTGGGCGACCGCTACAGCGGGCGAGCTGAAGGCCGACGGGTACACCCCGAATGTCACCGTCGTCGACTGGCCGCAATACTCCGACGGCCCGCGCGGTGTTGAGGGCTACCGCGTCCGCACCGGCGATTTCTCGACGCAGGCCGCCGCGACGGCGTTGGCCACCACCCTGAAGGGGCTCGGCTTCACCACCGCTACCGTCGAGTGGACCGGCTACTCCGCCGACCAGGCACCGGATGACGAGCTGATCCACGAAGCGGTCATCAACCCGCGCCTGTCCGACATCGAGGTCACCCACGACGGGGTGCTAGCCCATACGCAGACCACGTCCTCGGTGGGCGCCGCGCTCGGCGCGCTCGTCGACACTAACGGCGGCTTCTTCGTCACCACGGCCACCAGCGGCATCGTGGGTGCCCCAGCCGGCCTGGCCGTCTACGACGGCAAGCTGGAGTCGATCAACGCCGGCCCGCGCGCCGCGCTGATCATCGACAACGGCCGCCCCGAGATCGCCGATGTCGAGGCGGACGTTACCGTTCACGCGGGGTCGGCGTCGTACCCGATCAACGGCATCAACCGCATCCCCGGCGTTGACCTCCAGTGCGGCCGGCCGGGCGGTGAGCCGACGTCCCAGCCGCGCCAGGACATCAACTGCACGGTGAGCAGCGAACTCGTCCTGTTCACCGACGACCTTGGTACCACCACGCCGAGCGGCTCGGGGACGCAGGCCGTTATCGGTGCCGACGGCAGGGTGCTCTCGGTGGGCGCCCAGACGGGCGGCGATGTGCCCGCGGGCGGCTTCGTCATCCAGGGCATCGGCGCCGCCGGGACCTGGCTCGCGCAGCACGCGGTCGTTGGGCAGCGCCTGGCCGTCTCCGAGCGGCTCGCCACCACGTCCGGCCAGCCCATCCCCCTGAACCCCGGCCTCAGCATCGCCAGCGCCTCGCCGATCCTGGTCAAGAACGGCAAGGTCGCGATTGACGCGGTCAGCGAGGGTGACGTCGTCCCGGCCGACCTATCCTTCAACTACTCCTGGGCCGAGGAACGCCAGGCACGCACGATCGTCGGGATCAACGCCGAAGGCGACCTCCTGCTCGTCACCGTTGACGGCAGCCAGCCGGGGATCAGCGAAGGTGCCACGCTGAGCGAGGAAGCTGCGCTCATGAAGAATCTGGGCGCCGTGAGCGCCATGAACCTCGACGGCGGCGGCTCGACCGCTTTCGCGGTCAACGGGACGCAGGTCAACAGCCCCGCGTACGCCACCGGTGAGCGGCTCGTCGGCGACTTCGTGGCCGTCCTGCCCAAGAGCCACAGCTAGCGTTCCGCCCCCTGTCGCCTAATGAGGGGTGCTCCAGCAGCACGTGGAGCACCCCTCAAGTACACGCACCAGGCCAAAACCCGTGAAGAACCGCTGCTCGGCCGCCGACGATTAACAGTGAGAGCATGCTCCCGTGCTCAGTTACCACATAAGGCCAGCCACTGCCGAAGACGTCAGTTTTCTCGCTGACGTGGTCATCGAGGCCACGATCCCGGCGAGGGGTGAGCTTGCCGCCTTCCAGGTGCGCGGGGATCAGTCGTTGGCGCATACGGTGCCGCTTAAGTAGCGGGTGTCCCGCGCTACCGTTTTCATGGCAGATGTCCCGGCCTGGGATGGCCTGACGGATGGGAGACGGCAGTATGACTGATGCGGACATCCACTACTACTTCGACCCGGTGTGCCCGTTCGCCTGGATGACGAGCAAGTGGGTGCGCATGGTGGCCGCGCAGCGGGACTATACCGTCGACTGGCGGTTCATCTCTCTCCGCCTGATCAACTCCGGGATCGACTATGACAGCCACTTCCCCGTCGGCTACGAGGAGGGGCACACCTCCGGCCTGCGGCTGCTGAGGGTTGCGGCGCGGGTGCGGGCCGAGCACGGGCGGGCCGCCGTCGGGTCGTTCTACGAAACCGTCAGCGGCGAGATCTTCGACGCTCCTGGTGCGGCCGAACTGACACCCGCTACCAGGGGCAGTCGCGCGTTCGTCGAGCCGTTGCTCGCCAGGGCGGGCCTGCCCGTCGGCCTGGCGGACGCTCTCGGCGACACGCGGTGGGACGGCGAGATTCGCGCCGAGGGCGAGGAAGCACTGTCGCTGACCGGCAGGGATGTCGGCACGCCGATCATCCACTTCAGGCCGCCGGCCGGCGCGGCGTTCTTCGGCCCGGTGATCAGCAGGCTCCCTGATCCCCAGGATGCCGTCCGACTCTGGGAGCATGTCACGGCGCTGGCTGCCTTCCCCGGCTTCGCGGAGCTCAAGCGGAGCCTGCGCGAACGGCCGCAACTGCGCGGCTTCGGCGTAGAGCCCGGCGCAGCCGGGGTTGAGGAAGACTGGCACGCAGGCAGCCGCAAATCGGCGTCGTAGGTACAGGCGCCACGGTTCGTTCGGGATAGGGGCGGAGTGGCCGGACACGCTGTGGCCGGCCCGTCTGCGCATTTGGGCACGCTGCGCGGCCGACTCGTTTGCGCATTTGGGCACGCTATGGCCGGCTCGTTTGCGTGTTTGGGCACGCTGCGCGGCCGGCCCGTCTGCGCATTTGGGCACGCTGCGCGGCCGTGCCGGGGCGCGCGCTGGCGGGACCGGGCGTCTGGGGACGTGCCGGGGCGCTATCCGCGGAAGAGGCGCCAGGTGAGGGGCGGGTTCCCGGATGCGTCTTGCGTCACGAGGGCCACACTCTGGCTGCCGCTGAGGAGTCCGCTGGCCGTGATCTCGCCGACCTGCTGGCCGAACATGAACGACGAGCCCGGGGCCGATGCTTGCGGCCGGAGGGTGATGGTGGTCCCGGATACCCCGAGCCCGCTCAGAGCGGACGCCGTCACGATCGGGATCGGGGTAGAACTCCAGCCGACCGTGATGGTACCGACCTGCGTTCCCGCGGGCAGCACCGTCATCTGCCGGATTTTGCCAGGTACGCCGTTGGCGAGCGACAAGCCGGCCCGCAGCGCCGCGTTCATCAGCGCCAGTGAGGAAGTCGTCTGCGGCGGTGCGCCAAGCACCACCCCGTACACGACACGCGGCGTGCCCGCGATGGTGCGTTTCACGGCGAGCGCCCAGCACCCTTCCGCCGCGGAGTCGGTGCCCGACTTCACGCCGAGGATCCCGTCCTCGCCCGTCTCGTAGTTGTAGTTCTCGATGGTTCCGGCCACGGGGATCGTCGCGGACGGCATGCTGACGATGTCGGCGAACGCGGGGATCGCCATCGCCTTCTGCACCAGGATCAACTGGTCATGGGCGGTGCTGACGGTGGACGCGGCGAGGCCGGACGGGTCGGTGTAGTCCGTGTCATCCATGCCGAGCGCTCGTGCCTGCTGGTTCATCTTGTCCACGAACGCGCCGACGCTCCCTGCGTCCCATTCGGCTAGCAGGTCGGCGATGTTGTCCGCCGACGGCAGCAGCAGCGCCTCAAGGGCCTGCCGTTCCGTGATCGTCTCGCCGGCGGCCACCGCGGCGTTCGAGTCGCCATTGGCCACGTCGGACTCGTACGTTTCCTCGTCCGCTTCCGTGACCGTAATCGACGGGCCCTGGGAGTCGCCGGTCAGGGGATGGTCGCCCAGCACGATGTACGCGGTCATCATCTTCGCGACGCTCGCGATGGGGACCTCGCGCTGGTCACCGGATTGCCAGGACCCGTCCAGGCCCGCTACAGAGACCGCCGATTCCCTGGCGGAGGGCCATGAGAAGCCCGTCCCGCCAGGCTGATCGGCGGCGATGGTGGAATAGATCGCTATCGAACTCGCTGGTATCGCTCGGGTAAGTTGCACGCCCGCCAGGGCCGCGATGACGGCGACGAGCACGGCGGTTGCCCATACAGCGATACGCAAGTTCGTGTCCCCTTCGTTTTCCTGAATGGTGCCGAGGGTGCCCTCGTGTTCCTGGCGGTCACGGACGACCACGTATCACTAATGACGTATCACCAATGACGTATCGTCCGGGCGACGTTGCTGGCTCTACTTCAGGACTTCAAAGTAGAGCCAGCCGCTGTCCGCGCTGAGGTTCGCCAGGTCCTTGCTGCTGCGGATGTACTCGGCGCTGACGCGGTACCTCGAGCCGAGAGGGTACCTGCTCAACGTCAAGGTAATGCCGGCCCTGCTTGAGGAGTTCAGGTCCGTGCAGCCGGTGGTGGTGTAGGACTTCCACTGGCCGTCAGAGTACCGCTGGACCTCGAGCTTGACACATTCGCCGTGTTTGTCGGGTACGACGTCGACGGTGACCGCGACCTTGCCGGAGTTGCGGTACAGCCAGTAGGTGGCGGTGCCCACCTTCTGGCTGCCGTAGTAGCCACTGATGTACTCGGATACCTTCGCATCGATGCCAACGGACTTCGCGGCGGTGGTCACGGCGGCATACTGTTCGTCGCCGGTGAAGGCGGCGACGAACGAGGCGCTCTCGTCGAGAGTCTCGGAGACGGCGAGCTGCCCCTTGGAGTTCACCGTGCCGGACTTGACCAGCTTCTTGCTGCCGCCGGCCGGGGTCTCGTAAATCGACACACTGCGGTTGGTGTCGGTCTTGCCGAGGGTCGCGGTGACGGTGGCCTTGGCGCCGTAGGCGGCGGTGCTAGCGCTGGTAGCGATCGTCAGCGACGGAGTCGACTTGGTGACGGTGACCTTGACCGGCGGCGCCGAGGTGGCGGGTGCGACCGTGCCGCTTCCCGCGTAGCTCGCGGTGTAGGTGAACATGCCGGACGACGGCGGGACGTCGGTGATCTTGAACTCGCCGCCGGTTGTCGTGGTGCCAGTGATCGTCTTGGTCGAGGTGCTGCCCGACTGCGCCCGGGTAATGGTGATTTTCGTGTCGCTTGGGACCGTGCCGTTGGCCCGCGACAGGGTGCCGGTCAGCGTGACGGTCTCGCCGCCTTTGGCGGATGACGGGCCGTTGAGGGTAATGCCGGACGAAGCCAGCCCCGGATAGAAGGTGCGCAACGTGTAGCCAGTGACCGTGCCACTGGAGGAGCTTCCGTCTGTCATGAGGGCGAACAGTTCTGAATTGCCGTTCCAGGCCAAGCCGTTCGGTGTCAGATAAGAGCTGGTCGTGTCCAGCGCGTAGCCGGTCGAGGGGGCGGGCGATATGCTGCCCGACGGGTAGACGTACAGGTCTGGCAGGGATACCTGATCCGGAACGTTCTGGTCGGTGTACCCGGTGGCAACTGTCCCGTCCGGGGCAATGGCCAGGCTGTTGCTGCCCGGATAGTAGCTACTCTCCGCCGAACTCGGGGCCATAGTGGCGGTGTCATAGAGAGTGTCGCCCTCGCAGTCAACGATGAACTGCGATCCGCCCGGCAGGACGGCGAGACCGTATTGCGGGTCGCAGCTGGACTCAATACTCGAGTAGTTGTATGAGGTGACCGTCGCGCCGGAGATCTCGTAGCTGTAAATCGGCGTGGGAGTGTTGCCGGTGCTGGAGGCCACGAGAGTGCCGGTAGTGCTGCTAGAGCTGACGTTGTCCGGATCTCCTGCTATAGAGGGCGCGAAGCGGAACGTCTGATTTCCGGGAATGCCCGGATTCTCGAACGCCGGGTCGGCCGCATCAGGGTTGATGTATCCAATGCCTCCCCCGCCGTCGGGAGTGTTGTAGCCCACCCAGAGGATGCCGTCTTCTATTGCCAGGTTCCATGGCGTTTCGCCGCCGGTGCCGTACACGGCCGTTTGTTTTAGTGTGCTCGTGTTGATCGCGCTGATCTCATTGTCGCCGGACAGTGCCGCATAGAGCGTCGACCCGTCGGGCGAAAGCGCCAAGCCTTTAACCCCATCTTGCCCGGTGATCGTCGTCACCGGGTTGCCGTTTAGATTGGTGACGAGAATGGAGTTGGCGCCTGCTGTGTAGCCCCCGAGGGGGCTGCCCTCGCTGATGAACAAGTAGCCCTTCGCGCTATCCACCACCATCTGGTCGAAGTTCGACATCGGAAGCGAGGCTGTGGTGTCGGCGCTTGCCCCGCCCGCGGGCAGGGCAACGAGGCCGAGAATGACGGTTAGGGCTGGCAGCAGTGACATGGCCTTGAGACGCATCAGTACCCCCGGGTGTCTGACGTGCGAATATGCCGCAAAATGATCATTCTTGCCAAAATTATAGCCACGATATTAAAAAATCACGGCTTTCGTGATCAAGGCGATATTTTTTGCCCGGCGAGCCCGGCCCACGCCGGCCTGCGGGACGGGCACTGCGCCTGGCCCGGTTGCGAGAAGCGCTCCCGGCCGCCTGCGATGTGCTGAGCCCGGCCGGCGAGGAACCGGATCAGGGGATTCCCGGTCGCGGATGCCGTCACTTTCGGGTACTTTTGCGTAACACTTGCGGGTCCGCGCCTGACCAGGCGGCGCGCAGCAAAGACTCCAGGTCCGCGGCGGTGACCGGGCGGGGGTTACTGGCCGGAACAGCCGGCAGGATCGCGGCGGCCGCCGCCGGAATGTCCGCCTCGGCGAACCCGTAGTCCGCGAGCGCGCGCGGCGCGTTCAGCGCGGCCCGCAGCCGTTGCAGGCCCTCAAGAGCACTACCGCTGCCGAACGATCCGGAGATCCTCGCCTCCGCCACCTGAGCTGCCGGACCGTTGAAGGCGAGCACGTAGGGCAGGACCGTCGCGTGTGTCTGCGCGTGGGGCAGGTTGTACTTGCCACCCAGCACGTGGCAGATCTTGTGATGCAGTGCCGAGCCCGCCGAGGCGAAGGCGACCGCCGAGACGTACGAGGCGTACAGCGCCTCCTCGCGGCCGGCGAGGTCGTTGGGGTTCCCGGCGACCTTGGGCAGGCCCGCGTTGAGGGCGCGGATGCCCTCCGCGGCGAGGGCGGTGTTGATCGGATCGGCGTTGGGTGCCCACATGGAATCGATGCTGTGCGCGAGAGCGTTGAGGCCGGACGCGACGCTCATGTCGACTGGGAGGGAGAGCGTCAGGATGGCGTCGTAGACAACGACTTTCGGCAGGACTTTCGGGTCGCTGCCGGTCGTCTTGCGGCCGCCCTCGGTCAGGCCCCACACCGCGGTCGCCTCGGAGCCGGAATACGTCGTGGGAACCGCGATGATCGGCAGGCCCGTGGTCATCGCGACCGCCTTGGCGAGGCCCGTCGCGGAGCCGCCGCCGACGCTGACGAGCGCGTCCGCGCCCGATTCCTTCGCGGCTTCCCTGGCGCGCGCGGCGATCTCGACGGGGACGTGCATGACGACTTCGTCGTGGCGCCGCGCGACCGCGATGTCCGCAGTGATCACACCGGCCAGTTCGGTGTCCCGCCGGCTGGCGATCACCATGACCCTGGTGGCGCCGAGCCTGCCGACTTCGGTCTTGAGGTGCTCGCGCGCCAGTCCGGCGCCGAAGCAGACCCGCTGCGGGAGGGTGTCGTGGACGAAGCGCATAATCGCCATTGTCGCAGGCGTCCCCGGCTGGGTTGACTGCGCTTTCCGTTTGCTCTATGTATGCTCAGAACTTGCTGAAAATAGATATCATTCGGGCATTGTATGGGTAGGTATTACATGCCTGGACCTATCCCTCAGGGGGAATGTATGGACGCATCCGAGCGGCAGGGCGTGCTTGCGCAGGAGCAGGCCGCTGCTGTACGCGCGGTAGAACTGCCGGAGCCGTGGCGTTCGTCCGCTATCACCGTGGTGCTGCCGACGTACCAGGAGGCGGCGAACATCCCGGTGATCACCGACGCGTTGCTGTCCCTGCCGCTGACGAGCCTGCGCGTTGTCGTCGTCGACGACAACTCCCCGGATGGCACCGGCCGGATCGCCGAGGACCTGGCCGAGCGCTACGGCCGGGAGCGCATGTCGGTCGTGCACCGGGCGGGCAAGGAAGGCCTGGGCCGTGCCTACATCGACGGGATGACGCGCGCGATCACCGCGGGCGCGGAGTTCGTGGTCCAGATGGACAGCGACCTGTCGCACGGGCCGGAGTACCTGCCGGGCATGCTGGGGACGCTGCTGGCGGCGAACGCTGACCTGGTCATCGGTTCGCGCTACGTAACCGGCGCGAGCGTGGGCGCCGAGTGGCCGTGGTACCGCAAGGCCCTGTCCAGCTTCGCCAACACCTACGTCCGATCCCTCCTGGGCCTCGGAATCCGTGACGTCACCGCCGGATACAAGGTGTGGCGTGCGTCCGCGCTCCAGGCGATCGGCCTGCCCACGATCCGCAGCAACGGATACAGCTTCCAGGTCGAGATGAACTACCGGGCGGTCAAGGGCGGCCTGAAAATCGTCGAGTTGCCGGTCCACTTCGCCGACCGCATCGAGGGCGAGTCCAAGATGAGCCTGAAGGTACAGCTCGAATCCGCCCTGATGCCGTTCAAACTCCGCCGCTACGCGCGCTAGCTCCCTGCGGGCGGGCGAGTCAGTCCCCGAGGCGGCGAGCGAAGCCGCCCGGGATGACCAGGTCGCCCGGGGATAGGTCCGCTATCGACGAGTGGCCCAGGCCGAGGAGGCAGGCGTCCAGGCCGGAACGGAGCAGGTCGAGGACGTTTTCCACGCCTGCCTGGCCGCCCGCGCCGAGGCCCCACAGGCAGGCGCGCCCGATCATGACGGCCTTCGCGCCGAGCGCAAGGGCCTTCGCGACGTCGCCGCCCCGCCGGATGCCGCCGTCCATCAGGACTTCGACCTGGTCGCCGACGGAGGTGGCGATGTCAGGAAGCAGGCGGATGGTCGCCGGCGTGCCGTCCAGGTTGTTGCCGCCGTGATTGGACACCGAGATCGCCGTCACGCCGGCGTCCACGGCGCGCTTGGCGTCGTCGATCCGGGTGACGCCCTTCAGCATGAACGGGCCGCCCCACTGCTCGCGCAGCCAGGCCACGTCCTCCCACGACGGGGGCGGTGTGGCCATCCACTGCCCGTACGCGCCGAAGAACGTCGGCGCCTTCTCCCCGCCCACGGGCAGGTTCGGCACCGTCAGGTCGGGGAACCCGCCGGTCCGCGCCCACTGGAGCAGCCACGCCGGGCGGGACAGCCCTTCAGGTGCCATCCGGATCATTTCCCTCAGCGTCATCTTCTCCGGGATGTGCGGCGACCCCCAGTCCCGGCCGAACGAGAACGACCAGTCCAGCGTCACGATCAGCCCGACGGCGCCGGCCTTGCGGGCCCGTTCCGTCCGCGCCGCCATGTCCTCGCGCGTGCCGACCCAGTACAGCTGGAACAACGTCTTCGGATTCGCCGCGGCCACTTCCTCCACGGACTTGGACGCGAACGACGACAGCCCCATCGCGGTGCCCCGCGACGCGGCGGCCCGCGCGACCGCGACCTCGCCGTCCGGGTGCACCGCCTGCACGCCGGTCGGGGAGATGATCACCGGCAGCGAAATGTCCTGCCCCATCACGTTGGCGGTCATTTCCCGCGACTCCGGCAGCCCGGCGACGTGCGGAGCGAAACCGAGTTCGGAGAACGCCGCGACGTTGTCTCTAGCGGTCAGGCCCTGCTCGGCGCCGGCGACCAGCGCGCCGTACACCGACTTCGGCAGCCTCCTCTTCGCCCGCCGCTGCGCGACCGCCACGGTCTCAAACCACTTGTCCGCCATTGTCGGGTTCTCCTGAGGACGTCAATACTGACGTATGTTAAATGTCGGTGACAGACATTTTCAATCGGTGCCATACGGGTCCCAGCCGCAGTGGGCTGTGATCGCGCGCATGATCTTGCGATGTGCCGGCGTCATGCCGTCCTCGAAGCGCCGGGTCAGCATCGCGGAACGGCGCAGCGCTGACAGATCCGCCGCGGCGAGCGCCGCGTCGAGGACCGACCAGCTGAGGTCATCGAGCGCGTGCCGGATCGCGTCGTTGTCGCGTGTTCTCGCACAGGCGCGGTCAAGGACGTCGAGGAGCTTCGGTGCGGCCGGGTCCGGTGCCATCTCCAGCCGGAAGGAGTTGACCATCGGGCACGGCCCAGGGGTGGTGACGGTCGCCTCGAACGCGTTGAGCAGCGGGCTTACGTCGCCCGAGGTCACCGGGTCGTACAGACCGGGGAACGGGACCTCTTCGTATCCTGGGTCGTAGCCGCTGATGTAGAGCGGCGTCGACGATCTGGTGTCGGCGAGTATGCCGAGCGCTATGTCCAGCAGGCTGATCGGCCACCCCAGATCCGAGATGGCATGGACCCGGAACTCACCGGGGACCGCGCCGAGCATGGCGATGAGCAGCAGTTGGGCGGACTCGCACGCGGACTGCGCGTAGAACGCGATGTCCCCGCTGTGCAGGCGGATCACGTCGTTGCCACTGGCCGTGCCACTGGCCGGACCGTCGGCGGCCCACCCGAGGAGCCGCTGGTACACGATCGAGTTGTCGACGACATGGGTGAACCGGGCAGCCGAGCATGTAACGTCGCAGGCCGCGGTGGTCGCGACCCACTCCGCCGCGCGCTTGGAGGCCGTGTACACCTCAGGGGAATACGGGCGCACGGCCTTGCCGGTGGACGCCAAGACCACCTGGCGCGTGCCCGCCTTCGCCCCCGCGGCGAGGACATTGCGCGCGCCGAGAGTGTTGGTCGACACGGTGCGGTGGACTTCGACCTCCGCGAGTGCCGGTGAACGCTGCGCCGCCAGGTGGAACACGATATCGGGGCGGACGTCGCCGATCACGGCGTCGATTGCCCGGCAGTCACTGACGTCCGCCTTGAGGTATTCGGCGCTGTGCTGCCGCGGACGTGCGGGCGTGCCGGGTGCGCTTTCGGCACCGCCGCGGCTGACGCTGACCAGCCGGGCAGGGCGCCGCGCCGCGAGTTCCGCCATCAGAGCCGAGCCGATGCAGCCCGTGCCTCCGGTCACGAGGATGGTAGCGCCATCAATGTGACTAGCCAGTTCCGCTTCCGGCAGGCACAGGCCTCGGAGCGTGATGTCACGGAACCGACGGTGCTCCGCGTCGGCTCCAGGCGTGGCCTTGAGAAGCTCCGCGGTGAGTTCGCGCAGGACCGTTATCTGCGCTTGGCCTAGCTGGGCTAGCCCGGCCGGCACGGCCTGCCTCATCGCCTTGATGATGTCCGCGGATCCACCCACCCGCAACACCTCACTCTATTCTGTAATGTCATCGGCAGTTTCTATAGCCAACAGCAATTCGGCTACGGAGAGTTTCGTGTTAGTGACGCAATTCCATCGCGGAATGCGTCGATCCTTGCTGTATCCCCTTCGATTCGCCAGTTCCGCATGTACTGCCCGCCGGACTGGCTCTCGTCGAACCACACCATGCCCATCAGGTGGTTGCTCGTGACGCCCTTGAATATGCCCTTAATCTGGCTGGCTGCCTGCGGACCGGGTCCCACCGCGGTCTCGGAGATGAGAACCGGCTTGTTCGTCAGCGAGCGAACCTCGCTGAGAGCGAGGCCGAACACGCTGTCAAAGGTATCTGTCGGTTCGTAATAATAACCGTCGATACCGACCCACGTCACGTAATTCGCGCCGGGCCACCAGAGCTTGACTTGCGACTCTCCCGGGACTACGTCATTGATGACCCATAGCCATGTGACATTTGTGGCCCCCGCGGCCCTGAAGGTGTCCACGACGTGCCGCCATGCCGCTATGTAGTCCGAGGTCGGCGTGTTTCCGTTCCCCCAGCTGTACCAGTTTCCGTTCATCTCGGGAGCGAACCCGATGACGACCTGGGAACCGAAGTCGCGAACTTGCTTGGCGAAGCCCCGGATGTAGGCGTCCCAGCGGCCATCCGCGATGCTGCTCATGGGGATCCCTTTGGGAAGAACCTCAAGGAAGGGGATTCCATTGGCGTTGCGTATGGTGTTCGCGAACTGGCTGTTGAAGGGCTGGTTCCACGCACTGTATGACAAGACGATCTGCGGCTGGCGACCAGTCTCGTTACCAAACTGATTAACAGGCTGATAAGTGCCCTCTTCGCCCGGTTCGAATACTCCGACATAAGGCGGGCCTAGATCGATATGCACCGGACCGGTCAAGGCCACAGATTTTTCCGTATGGCGGGCTGGTGATAGTCCCACGCCGAAGGCTCCGACGCAGACGAGTGCCGCGGTGGCGAAGATCGTGCCGATCCATAGCCCGCGACGTGAGCCACGGACAACAGCATTCCGTGTCGCGCTGATGGATCGCTGGGACGCTGGTACCGGCCGCAGTTGCCACAGGACGGCGCCCAGTGAAATGTAGACAAATGCCCGAACGAACCGCCATTCTAGCGACGACCCGAACAGGATGTCGATTATGTGTCCGAGGCTCATCTTTCGACGTGGTTCCAGCCTACATCGCCGTTGCCGATCGCGGCGAAGAGCGATCTGATGAAGACCGCCATGCGGAAAATGTCATATCCGTACTCCGGCAGTACGAGGAGGCTGACGACTATGCCTCCGAAGCCCGCTCGGCGTACCGTCCAAGTTCGCGCGATCAGGTTAATGCTGAGGATTGCGGCTGTCCAGGCTACGTTGATCGTGAGACGAGGGAACATTGAATAGAAAATAATTACCCAGCACGCGATTGTGCAGCAGATATTGGCGTACATGGCGAGCTGCTTGAGCCATGCCTGCCCGGTGACCCGGTTGAAACCGTAAACATGCAAATCTGTCAGCGTTCCCGTCTGCCAGCGGAGTCGCTGCTTATAGAGATGTTTAATGGTAGGCATGACCTCGGTGATCGTTTCGCATCCTTGAGCGGCGATGCATCGATACCCGAGTGTCTTCAGCGCCAGGGTGATCTCGTTGTCCTCGGTGATGCCCTGGGTCGTGTACACGTCTCCCGGTGAGCCCGGGAGCGACTTTCCGCGCTCGCGGAGGATCTCCCGGAGTGCGGACACGCGGAACAATGTTCCCGTTCCAGAGAGCACGGGTGCCTGGCGCTGCCTGCTGACAGAGTGGCCGTACCTGAAGTATTCGTTTCGCTGCAGTTGCCCTAGCAGGCCGCTGCCCGGTTCCCCGTAATAGACGCCGCACACCGCTCCTACGTCCGGCAGACGCTGCAGAATGGAGGATGCCGCGGCCAGCCAGGTGGAATTCAGCGCGGAATCCGCGTCCATGACCAACACGAGTTCGTCGGGCTCCATGGCGGGCAGAAGAAGAGTCAGAACCTGGTTGAGGGCGCCCGCCTTCTTCGAACTGTTCCGGTACGTGATGAAGGTTCGGGCGCCTTTGGCCGCGGCTATCTGCTCCGTGTCGTCGGTGCAGTTGTCGCACGCGACGATCACTTCCTGCGGCGCGAGCGACTGGCCGTATACGGAAGCAAGTGTCTGCGCGATCGAGCCGGCCTCGTTGTGCGCCGGGATGATGACGGAAATCCTCGCGGGCGGAAAATGCTGGCGCTGCACCCGGCGCGGGAAGATAGCCGTTCCGAGTTTGACCAGAGCATCCAGCGCCCTGAGTTGCGTCGTCGTAGTAGGACCGGGAGTTGCGGTTCGTTGCCCGGGGGCTTGCGCTCCCGTGTCTGCTCCCGGATGCGTCGTCGTCATGACGAGGCTGCTCCTCCAAGTCCTCCAAGCGGGGGGAAGGGGGCACCTGCCGACGTCCTGCATCAGGGCACGTCGTCAGACGTATGTAATGGTATGGCTAACTTGTCCCACTCGCGCCCTTTTGGCGATAAACGCCATGTAGTGGCCTTACGTGCGGTTGTGCTCACTTCCTCGCCGCGCTCGGCACCCACAGTTGGTGGCCGGTGGCGTGCCAGAGGGCGGCCGTCAGGGCGATCACTAGCAGGGGGAAGATGACCCAGGTTTCGCAGAGCTTGGCCGTGGTGAACTGAAGGGGTTTCGGGAGCAGGTGGAACTCGTGCTTGCTGAAGGGCCAGAGGACCGGGCAGCCGCCGTGGGTGAGCTCGTCGCCCGCGATGTGGGCGGCGCAGCCCAGGCCCGTGGCGAGCGCCAGCAAGGGGACCGACCAGTGCCAGACGTGGAACGTCGTGACGTCCGCGCCGGTGAAGACGGTGCCAAGCGCGCCGAGGATGCCGATCGCGTCGCCGTGGTGCCCGCCGACGTGCAGTGCACGCAGGGCCGAACCGTAAAGCAAGCTCATGTACAAGAGCGCCGGAAGCATATCCCACGTAAACGTCTTGTGGTCGACGACCCAGCCGTGGGATGCGTGGGCGGCCTGGAGCGCTCCCGCGGCATATGCGCCTGCCGTGAACACCGCTATGCCGATGATGCTGTGCGTGCCGTGGCGGTGGCCGCCGGAGAGCTTGTGGACGAGCCGGGAGAAGCCTTCGGTCGCGAAGCCGAAGGACCGGGAGATGGAACTGTCGGGGTGGTCGATGTCCGGCAGTACGCCGGCCCCCGCGCCCAGCACTACCGCGGCGGGGAGTATCTCCGGCGGCAGGTGAAGTACCGGGGCGAGGGCCGCGAGCGCGAGCGCGCCGCTCAGGGCGTGATCCCTGCCGAGCATCGTTCACTCCTGTAGTGTCAGGCGCACGAGGCGCGACATCCGATGATTTGCGGCGATAAGACTCGCATACGTCGGACCCGGAACACGGGAGGCGCGCGGGACGCTGCCACCAGGGATCGTTCGGGATGAATGGGTTTCGGGGTTTGGACGCGGCGTTAACCGTGCGCCGGGTACCTTGTGGCGGAGCGTAGTAATACGGAGAAAAGGAGCCCAAAACCCCAATGCCCGCGACACTTGCCCAGATGCTGCTCGGGCCGAACACGCTGCCGCAGGTGGTCACTGACTGCCAGGCCCTGGTTGACCACGAGATCTCCAGCAAGAGCGGTGTCTCCGCGACGGCGATCAAGGTGGCGTACAAGGCAGTGACGGCATTCGCGCCCGGCTACTACCACAACGCCCTCACCGCCATGCTCCCCGAGTTCACGGAGCAGCTTGAGCCGTTCTGGCGCGACTTCCTGTACTCGGGTGGCGCGAACTTCGGTGACTACCTCGCCAAGCGCGGTGAAGAGGTAGCCGAGGCTCTGCTCGTCGTCACCGACCAGCTGGCGGGGACCTCGAACAAGCCGGCGATCGTCCGCGCCTACAAGACCGTCCGCGGCGGCGCGAGCAAGAACATCGAGGCGGCACTGCCGAACTTCGGTGACCTGATTCAGCGGTACGCCTACTAGTAAAGCGGTACGCCCGCTAGTAAGCGGCCCGCGAGTCAGCGGTAATCGCGGAACCTGGCGAGGGCCGGACGCCGGGCATAGCCTCGGGTCCCGGCCCTCGCGCGTCACCTGCCGGCCCTTAGGCTCAGCCGTCGACCGGAGTGCCGCAGTTGGCGCAGAAACGGGCCCCGGACGGGAGTTCCGTTCCGCACTCGGTGCAGTGCCTGACGGCCGGCGCGAGCGGCTGCCCGCAGCCCATGCAGAACTTCGCCCCTGCCGGATTCGCGGTAGAGCACGACGCGCACACGGGCCCGGCTGGCGCGGCCGGAGCCGGTGCTGGTGCCGGTGCTGGTGTCGGTGCTGGTGCCGGTGCCGGTGCCGGAGGCGCAGGCTGCGCGGGGGGAGCCACGGCCCCGCCGAGGCCGCCGAGCGTCCCGCCGAGCCCGATCCCGGCGGCCAGGAAGGCCCCTTCGGTCCCGCCGCCTCCCTTCGCCATTCCCTGCCCGGCGCCGAGCGCCATCTCGCCGGCCGCGTACTGACCGAACCCGCCGGCGAGCTGCGCGTACGACGTGTCCTTGGCCAGCCGCTTCAGCTGCTCGGCGTCGTCGGGCGGAAGGTTGACGTCGAAGTTCCCCATCCGCGTGACCGCGAGCCCGTACGCCTCAAGTTGCCCGTTCGCGGAAACGATCGCCGCCTGCTCGATCTCCGGTGAATGCGCGGACAGGCCGAGTATCGGCCATCCTTCACCCGTGATCTGCGCCGTCACGTTCGTGCGCAGCACCTTCAGCAACTGGTCGCTCACCCACGAGGCGATCCGCTCGTTGTCGGTGACGTCAACGGTCGCGGTCAGGTTCGTGATCAGGAGTACCGGATCGATGACCCGCAGCGCGTAGTCCCCGAACACCCGCAGCGTCACGATCAGGCCGCTGCGCGGGTCCTGCACGTCGTCGACCCGCCCGCCGAACCGGAACCCCGCGTACTCCCGTGTGCCTACGAAGTACAGTTCGGCGCGGTAGGCGTTGCCTCCGGAAAGCCGGTCTATCACCGTGCCGAGACCCGGAATCTCGTCCGCGTCGATCGGGTGCCGCCCCGGCCCGAGCGTCGCCGCGATCTGGCCCGTGTTGACGAAAAGTGCCATCTCGTCCGCGTTGACGATCGCGTGCGTGAAACGGCGGATGGTGACGTCGGGCCACTTGAAAACGATCTGGCCCTTACGCCCATCAGGTACGGCGATGAATTCGCGCCCGAACAGTGCCATAGCCGCTACGATACCGGCTATTTCGCATCGGATGCTGCTATGGTCTGGCCCGTGGAATTGATCCAGTGCGGGTGGTGCCGCGCCCAGAACCAGCCAGGAACCGCGACCTGCCAGACCTGCGGTGCCCCGTTGGACGCCAGGGACTTGGTCAGTGACTCAGGGTGGCGCGAGGCGCCGCGCCTGAAAGACATGACCGAGTTCCGGTTCTCAGCGAGCACATGCCAGGTCGAGGGGGAACTGGTTCCCGTCGCGGAAATCAGCCTTTCTCCCCAGGACGGCGTTTACTTCGAGCATCATGTCCTTCTCTGGAAAGACGAATCGGTTCCGATGCAGTCCCTGCGGACCAAGGGCGGGATGAAGCGGACGCTCGGCGGAATGCCGCACATCGTCACCGTGGCGAACGGCCCCGGCCGCATCGCCTTCTCCCGCGACGCGCCCGGCGAACTGGTCGTCCTCCCCCTGCACCCCGGGATGGAACTGGACGTCCGCGAGCACGCGTTCCTGGTGGCGACGCACAGCGTCGAGTACTCCTTCGTGCGGATCAAGGGCCTGGTTAACCTGATGCACGGCGGCAGCGGCATGTTCATGGACCGGTTCATCACCCAGCAGTCCCCCGGGCTGCTCCTGCTGCACGGCAACGGGAACGTCCTGCAGCGCACGCTCGGCCAGGGGGAGAAGATCCTGGTCGAGCCGGGCGCCTTCCTCTACAAGGACTCCAGCGTGCAACTGCAGGCGAAGCAGATGCCCGTGAAGACCGGGTTCATGAGCCACGGCATGTACCTGGCCGAGATGACCGGCCCCGGCCGCGTCGGGATCCAGTCCATGTACGTCCACCACGCCGCCGGCGAGTGAGCGCCGACACGATGAACCAATACGTATGCCGCTACTGCCGCCAGCCCAGCGACCCGAGTTCGCCGACCTGCCCGCTCTGCGGGGCCCCCGTCGACATCAGGTCGGAGATCAGCGATTCTGGATGGATCGCGCAGCCGCCGATCAGGGACATGGCACGGATCCAGTTCGGCCAGTCGCATTGCCAGATCGAGGGCAGCACCGTTCCGGTCGCCGACTTCGTCCTGGCGCCGAACGACATGATCTACTTCTCCCACCACGTCCTCCTGTGGGCGGATCCGGCCACTCGGCTGGGGAACATGAGCATGCGCGGCGGCTGGCACCGCATGCTCGCCGGGCTGCCGCTGATCATGATGGAGGCCCACGGCCCAGGGCACATCGCCCTGTCGGACAACCACGCGGGCGAGGTCGTGGCCCTGCCTCTCGCCCACGGCCAGTCGATGTGGGTCCGTGAGCACCGGTTCCTGTGCGCGACCGCCAACGTCTCCTACGACTGGCGCGCTAACGACGTCTGGTACGACACCGGCGAGGACCAGCAGCACAAGGACATCCACTATCCGATGGGGCAGTTCGGCGACATCTTCACGGCGTCCCGCGCACCGGGATTGCTCCTGCTCCACGCCCCCGGGAACACGTTCGTCCGGGACCTGCAGCCGGGCCAGACACTGATCGTCCAGCCGAGCGCGCTGCTCTACCGCGACATGTCAGTGCGGGTGAACCTGCACTTGGAGTACCCCCGCAACCGGGGCTTCCAGTTCTGGTCGCCGCGCTGGAGCTACCACAACATCCTGCTGCGCCTGCACGGCCCGGGCCGGGTAGCGGTGCAGTCGGTATACGAACCAGCCGAGGACACCGAAGCCATCCGGGCTCACTCACACGCGAGCACCCGTCGCTGGTAACAACATCATGCCGGCGCGGTAGGTCGGCCGCCAGCCGGGTACCCACCAGAAATGGACCGGCTGGCGGACTACCGGGGTAAGCGCGACGCGGCGCGCACCCCCGAGCCTGTCCCTTCCGATTCTGGCGAGCGGCTAACAGCGGGCAACGCAGAGCGGGACGCGGGACCCGCGGGTATCTTCGTCGTCCAGGAGCATCACGCCCGCCGCCTGCACTGGGATTTCCGCCTCGAACGCGACGGCGTCCTCGTCTCCTGGGCGCTCCCCAAAGGCGTCCCCGACGACCCGGCCGTCAACCACCTTGCCGTCCATACCGAAGACCACCCGCTCGAATACGCCACCTTCAACGGAGAGATCCCGAAGGGCGAGTACGGCGCCGGCAGCGTCAGCATCTGGGACCACGGCACCTACGAGTCCGGCAAGTGGACCGACCACGAGGTCAAGGTCACTCTCCACGGCGAGCGCCTGCACGGCGGCTACGTCCTGTTCGCCACCGGGTCGCGGGCGGACGGCCGCGCGGAGGCGAACTGGATGATTCACCGCGAGCGCCTCCCGCTCCCGTCGGGGGTCAAGCCGATGCTCGCCGCTCGCGGCCGCCCTGCCGCGGGTGACCTGGACAACTGGGCGATCGAGATGAAATGGGACGGAGTTCGCGCCCTCGCGTTCTGCGAGAACGGCCGTACCGCGATCGCGAGCCGGACCGGCAAGGACATCTCCCGCACCTATCCGGACCTGCTCGGCCTCGCCCGTGCCGTCGGCCACAGGCAGGCGCTGCTCGACGGCGAGATCGTCGCGTTCGGCCCCGGGGGCCAGCCGGACTTCGAGGCGCTCCAGCCGCGCATGCACGTCTCCTCGGCCGCGCAAGCCGAGCGCCTCGCCGTGACCACGCCGGTCACGTTCCTCGCCTTCGACATCCTCCAACTCGACGGCCGCTCCCTGCTCGCGGTCCCGTACTCCGAGCGCAGGCGCATTCTCCAGCCCCTTATCCCGAACGATCCCTCCTGGCTCATTCCGCCCCAGTTCTCCGGTCCCGACCTCGACGCGGTCCTCGCGGCCTCCCTCAGCAGCGGTCTGGAGGGGGTGGTGGCGAAACGCCTCGACTCCCGTTACGAGCCGGGCGACCGCTCCGGGAACTGGCTGAAGATCAAGAACCTGCTCCGGCAGGAAGTCGTGATCGCCGGCTGGAAGCCGGGCAAGGGAAACCGGGAAGGCCGGATCGGCTCGCTCCTGGTCGGCGTGTATGACGACGGCGCCCTGCTGTACTGCGGCCACGTCGGCACCGGGTTCACCGACGTGGCGATGCGGATGCTCGAGGAGAGACTGCGACCGCTCCGCCGCGGGGACAGCCCGTTCGACGGCGCCGCGACCGGAAGCAGCGTGCCAGGCAGCACTGTGCCGCCTGAGTATGCCCGGCCCGCGATCTGGGTAGAGCCACGCCTGGTGATCGACGTGGAGTTCGATCGCTGGACGCGGGCCGGCCGCATGCGCGCCCCCGCCTACCGCGGACTGCGAGATGACATAGACCCAGCGGACGTCGTCCGGGAGACATGATGACGCAGGACAAGATCGGCGTACAGGTGGAGGGCCGCGAACTGGCCCTGACGAACCTCACGAAGGTGCTTTACCCGGAAGACGGCTTCACCAAGGCCGAAGTCCTCGACTACTACCAGCGCGTCGCCGACGTGCTGCTGCCGCATGTCGCCGACCGCCCCATGACGCTGAAGCGCTATCCCGAAGGGGTCGACGGCGAGTTCTTCTTCCAGAAGCACGCCCCGGCTCACCGGCCGGAGTGGGTCCGCACCGAGAAGGTCGAGGGCCACAGTTCTCGCGGACGCGGCGAGACGGTCGACTACGTCGTCATGGACGACCTGCCCACGCTGATCTGGGCCGCCAACCTCGCCGCGCTCGAACTGCACGTCCCGCAGTGGAAGTTCGCGGGCGACGGCCCGGACCTGCTCGTATTCGACCTGGACCCCGGCGCGCCCGCCACGATCGTCGAATGCTGCCGGGTCGCCGAAGCCCTTCGTCCCCTGCTGGAGGCCGACGGCCTCGATCCGTTGCCGAAGACGTCCGGCGGCAAGGGCCTCCAGCTATACGCGAAGGTCAGCGGCATCACGCCCGAACAGGCCAGCGAGCAGGCCAAGTCCTACGCGGAGCGCCTTGAGCACGACGAGCCGGACCTCGTGGTGTCCCGGATGACGAAGTCGCTGCGCAAGGGCAAGATCCTCATCGACTGGAGCCAGAACAACGGCGCGAAGACAACGATCGCCCCCTACTCCCTCCGCGCCCGCACGGACCCGACAGTCTCGGCCCCTGTCACCTGGGACGAAGTGGAAGGCTGTGAAGTCCAGCGAGATCTCTTCTTCACGGCCCCGGAGGTCCTGCGCCGAGTGGAGAAGTCCGGCGATCTCCTGGCGCCGCTCTTGCCCGTCTAGCGGAGGTCGATTTCGCCCCGGCGTTCGGCGAGGAGGACAAGCGCATAGCCCGCGAGGGTTGAATCGTCGGCGATTCGTCCGTCGCGCGTCATTTCTTCGAACTCTTCCCTTGGGAACCAGGCGGAGCGGATGCCCATCTCTTCCGGTTCGGGATCCGGCGGGCCCGGCGTGAGTTCCGTGGCCAGGAAATAGTCGCAGTGCTGCGGTGACATGCCGTGGGCGGAGGTCAGCCTGCCCACGTGCGCCAGTCGCCGCGAGCGCAGACCGGTCTCCTGGGCGAGTTCCATGCGGGCCAGTTCCTCGGGCGTCCCGGTCTGGCCATGCGGGAAGCCGCCCTGCGGAAACGACCAGCTTCGCCTGGCGACGGGGTAGCGGTACTCCTCGACGAGATGGAAGCCGCCGGCCTCGGCCGGGATGATCAGCGCGAAGTCGTCTCGCTCGATGACGGCGTAGGTTCCGCGGGAACCGTCGCGGCGTTCGATGTCGTCTTTGCGGAGCCGGATCCAGGGATCGGTATACAGAATGCTGCTCGCGAGCGTCCGGATCTCCGGACCGTCTTGGCCAGCCGAGTCGTTGGGCACGTGATCATTCTGGCAGCCCGGGCCGGGACCTGGTTTTGTCGGTGGTCGCTTTTACCATCGGACTCGTGGACCCAGCCGAGTTCGCCGCGGGCGCATTCCGGGCATGCCGCACGTGCCGCGGGCCCGTGCGGCCCGGCTACGCCCAGTGCTACCAGTGCGACCTGGCGGCACGGACAGCACCAGGCCTGCTGGCGGATGTCGTGGCGCCGATCGCGTACGCGGTGAAGGGCGGGGAACTAGCGCGGGATCTGCGGTGGTACAAGTCGGCCCGCGCCGACGTGGCGGAGCCGCGGGAACGGCTCGCCGGGATGCTGGCGCGATTCCTGCGCTCACATGGAGAAGAGGTATGGCGGGCCGCGGGCATGACAGGCCCGCCGGGGGCGGTCGCCGTGGTGCCCAGCGGGCAGGGACGCCCGGGCGGCCACCCGTTGCTTCAGGTGGTGGCTTCGGCGACGGTTCCGCTCCCGCTCATCGGCTTGTCCGTCCGCCCGGGGCAAGCGGCGCGCGGCCGGGTCGTCAGCACCGGATGGGTGCGCGTCCACTCCCGGGCGGCCGGATCTGAGGGACCGGTGGACCCGCGGGGACTGGATGTCCTGGTCGTGGACGACACCTGGGTCTCGGGCGCGAGCGCCCAGTCGGCCGCGGCCGCGCTCAAGCTGACCGGGGCGGCCCGGGTCGCGATAGTCGTGCTCGGCCGTCACGTCGACCCGGCCGATCGGCGGGCCGTCGACCTTGCCCGGAAGCTGCCGGGACCAGGCGCGCCGGCGACGACAGGGGAAACGACGCGCTGACCCTGTCACGGGCACCCGACTTTGTGCATTCGTTCACAAACAACGTATGGTGGTGGGGGCGTTATCCCAAAACGCCCGTTACTTACAGCTACCTAAGGCCGGGCCGCGACCGCATCGCTTCCGCCGTGCCCGTGCTACCGCGTCAAATCCGCCCCGGGAGCGCCGCATGTCCAGTGCCGCCGAACCTTCGGGCCTACCGCATATCAGCCAGGCGAACGCGGCAGGCGCCGAGGAGGCGACCGACCCTGGTGAAGCGAGGCCAGGCAACGGCCGGCCCCTGCCCGAGGCGACCATCGCCCGCCTTCCGGTCTACCTCCGCGCGCTGTACACCCTCGCCGAACGCGGCGTCGGCACAGTGGCCAGCGACGAACTCGCCGCTGCGGCGGGCGTGAATTCGGCCAAACTTCGTAAAGATCTGTCACATCTCGGGTCTTACGGGATCAGAGGCGTGGGATATGACGTTGACTACCTCGTGTATCAGGTATCTCGTGCGCTCGGCCTCACGCAGAAGTGGCCGGTCGTCATAGTCGGCGCCGGTAATCTCGGGCGTGCCCTGGCGAACTACGGCGGCTTCGTCAGCCGCGGCTTCCGGATCTTGGCTGTCCTCGACGCCAACGCCGAAGTGGTCGGCCGGGAGATCGGCGGCGTCACAGTCCGGCACGTGAGCGACCTCGAGGAGGTCGTCGCCGAAGGCAGCGTGGCGATCGGGGTCATCGCCGTCCCGGCGAGCGCCGCGCAGGCGGTATGCGACCGGATGGTCGCCGCTGGCGTGACCAGCATCCTGAACTTCGCTCCGCTGGTTCTCACCGTGCCAGAGGGAGTAGATGTGCGTAAGGTCGATCTATCTATTGAGCTGCAGATTCTCGCCTTCCACGCGCAGCGGCGGTTCGCCGAGCGCGTCGGGCAGGTGCCTGGATCCGCGGCTGCGGAAGTGTAGGCGGTGCAAGCGTGAGCGTCCTCGTCGTTGGCCTCAGCCACAAGAGCGCGCCGGTCTCAACCCTGGAACGGGTCTCCGTCAGCGGAGACACGCTCGGCAAGCTCCTTGAGGATGTCGCGCACCTGCCGGACGTGGGCGAGACCTTCGTCATCTCGACCTGTAACCGCGTCGAGGTGTACGCCGACATCGACCGGTTCCACGGCGCGGTCACGGGCGTCTGCGACCTCCTGGCCCAGTATTCGGCTATCCCGGCGGCCGATCTGACCTCTTCTCTCTACGTGCACTACGAAGACCGTGCGGTGCAGCACCTGCTGGGCGTCGCGAGTGGCCTCGATTCCATGGTCGTCGGCGAGGACCAGATCCTCGGCCAGGTCCGCTCCGCCCTGGCTCTCGCCCGCTCGCACGGGACGCTCGGCCGTTCACTCGGCGACCTCGGCCGCACCGCGCTGCGCGCCGGCAAGCGCGCCCGCTCCCAGACCGGCATCGACCGCCTGGGCCTGAGCCTGGTCAGCGTGGGATTGCAACTGGCCGTCGCCAAGATCAGCCCCGCCACCCCCCAACCCCTTATGCCGAACGACAGTGGGATTCTGGCCGGGCGTCACGTTCTCGTCGTGGGGGCCGGCGCGATGAGCGGCCTGGCTGTGGCGACCGCCGCTCGTTCGGGTGCGGCGCGCGTCACGATCACCAACCGGACGAGGAAGAGGGCCGAGCGTCTCGCGGCCGCCGTCGCGGAGCACGCGCCAGGCGCCACCGGCGACGTGGCCGACTTCGCGGAACTGCCGGCGGCGATAGCGGAAGCCGACCTGGTCGTCTCCTGCACCGGGGCGTCGGGGCTCGTGGTCACTGAGGCCACAGTTCGTTCGGTAATGAGGGAGCGCGCGGCCGGCAAGCCGACTGCCGGCGGGGGACGCTCGCCCCAAGCCGCCCCTGTTGAACGGCCACTGGTGCTGCTCGACCTTGCCATGCCGCGCGACGTCGACCCGGCGGTGGCGGAACTGCCCGGCGTGCACGTGATCGGGATGGACGAGATCAGCGGCACCGGCGGCGCGGCGGTCGGGGAAAAGGAGATCGCCGCGGTCCGGTCGATCGTGGACGAGGAATTCGCCGCTTACGGGTCCGCCGTGCGCGCGGCGAGCGTGACGCCGACCGTCGTGGCGCTGCGCGCGAAGGCGGCCACGGTCGTCGACGCGGAACTCGCCAGGCTCGGCGGGCGGGTCAGCGAGGACGGGCTGAGCGGCCGTGTGCTGGATGAAATAGCCCACACGGTGCATCGAGTGGTAGACAAGCTGTTGCACGCACCGACTGTGCGAGTCAAAGAACTCGCATCATCGCCAGGTGGTGAAGAGTACGCCAACGCGCTGCGGGTGTTGTTCGACCTGGACCCGCGCACCGTAGAGGCGGTCACGCGAGCCGACGTCGAATCCGCAAGCGCCGGTGAACTCGGTGCCGGTGAGATCGGCGGAACTCAAGAGGAGGAGAGCCAATGAGTGCCGACACGCTACGGCTGGGCACGCGCCGCAGCCCCATGGCGGTCGCGCAGTCAGGCGACGTTGCCCGGCTGATCACCCAGGCCTCGGGCCGGGCGGTCGACCTCGTGGGCATCACCTCGTTCGGGGATGCCAGCAAGGAGCAACTGACCCAGATCGGCGGCACGGGGGTATTCGTCAGCTCGCTGCGGGAGAGCCTGCTGCGCGGCGAGGTGGACCTCGCGGTGCATTCGCTCAAGGACCTGCCCACCGCGCCGGCGCCGGGAATCACCATGGCAGCGACCCCGCTTCGCGACGACCCGCGCGACGCGTTCGTCGGCGCCGGCGGGGCGAAGCTGGCCGACCTGCCCGCCGGGGCACGGATCGGCACCGGCTCACCGCGGCGAGCGCAGCAATTGCAAGTGCTGCGCTCCGACATCACCTGCGTGCCGATCCGCGGCAACGCGAACACGAGGCTCGCCAAGGTGCGCGACGGGGAACTGGACGGGGTGGTGCTCGCCTACGCCGGACTGGCCCGCATCGGGTTCACGGGCCTGGTCACCGAGATCTTCGAGCCGGACGCTCTTGTGCCCGCGCCGGGACAGGGGGCCCTGGCCATCGAGTGCCGGACCGCGGATGCCGAACTGACCGCGCTGCTCGCATCGGTGGACCACTCCCCGACACGTGCCGCCGTGACGGCGGAACGGAGCCTGCTCGCCGCGCTCGAAGCCGGCTGCAGCGCGCCGGTCGGCGCCTACGCCACGGGGACGGACACACTGCACCTGCGCGGGCTCGTCATCGGGCAGGGACCCGTGAGCGGATGTAAGGACGAATGCGGCGCATCAGCTAGCGGATTGGACGAAATAGCTGGCAGCGCCACAATGGTTATACGTGAACGTGCCGAGGGACCCGCCGCGCGGGCGGAGGAACTCGGGCGTGACCTTGCCGCGCGGATGCTGGCGCGCGGTGCCGCGCGGCTCATGGGCGCGACAACCAACAGGGATGATGCGCATGACTGACATTGACGGATGGGTAGCGTTCGTCGGGGCCGGGCCCGGCGATGAGGGCCTGCTCACAATGCGCGCGGTCAGGCTTCTCGCCTCGGCGAGCCTAGTCGTGGCCGCGCCAGAACTAGCCGACCAGTTCCGGCACCTGCTGGCCGCGGACGCCGAGGTGGCCTCGCCGGCCGACGTGGCCTCCACGTCTCGCGCGCTGCTGGCCGCGGCGGGCGAGGGGCGTCTCGCCGTCCGCCTGTACGAAGGTGACCCGCTGCTGGGCGGCGGCACGCAAGAGGTCGCGGCGGTCGCCAGGGCCAAGGTGCGCTTCGAGATCGTCCCCGGCGTGCCCGCCGCCACCGCCGTGCCCGCGTACGCCGGGTTCGCGCTGGCCAGCGAGGGCGCCGGGGAGATCCGGGTCATCCACGCGGGCGAGGTCAGCCAGGTGTCGCGCACCTGTGGCTCGCTGATCGTCACCGGCGTAGAGGCCGGGCCGCAGGACCTGGGCAAGATGCTCATCGCGGCAGGCTGGCCGGACACGACGCCGTACGCGATCACCTGGGCCGGCACGACGACCGAGCAGCAGACCGTGGTCACCACGCTGGGCCGTGTCGGTCCCGACCTGAAGGCCGCGGGCGCGACGGTCGCGACAACGTACGGCAAGGCGGTCGCCGTGGTCGGCGACGCCGCGGCGCCGACGGGCCGGATGTCCTGGTATGAGACGAAGCCGCTGTTCGGCTGGCGGGTGCTGGTGCCCCGGACCCGGGAGCAGGCCTCGGCGGTGTCCGACCGACTGCGCGAGTACGGCGGGGTGCCCGAGGAGGTGCCGACGATCGCCGTCGAGCCGCCGCGGACACCGCAGCAGATGGATCGCGCCGTCAAGGGCCTCGTCACTGGCCGGTACCAGTGGGTGGCGTTCACCTCTACCAACGCGGTGCGCGCCATCAGGGAAAAGCTCGAGGAGTACGGCCTCGACGCGCGGGCCTTCGCAGGCGTGAAGGTCGCGGCCGTCGGTGACGCGACTTCGGCGGCGCTGCTGGAATTCGGGATCCGGCCGGATCTGGTGCCCGAGGCTCAGCAGTCCGCGGAGGGCCTGGCCGACGAGTGGCCGGAGTTCGACGACATACTCGACCCGATCAACCGGGTCCTGCTGCCGCGTGCCGACATCGCCACCGAGACGCTGGTCGCCAGGCTCACCGACCTCGGCTGGGAAGCCGAAGACGTGACCGCTTACCGGACGGTGCGCGCCGCGCCCCCGCCCGCCCCGATCCGCGAGGCGATCAAGGGCGGCGGGTTCGACGCCGTGCTGTTCACCTCGTCGTCCACGGTTCGGAACCTGGTCGGTATCGCCGGCAAGCCGCACGCCGTCACGGTGATCGGCGTGATCGGCCCGCAGACGGCGAAGACGGCCGTCGAGTTCGGGTTGCGGGTGGACGTGCAGTCGCCGAAGCCTTCGGTGGCCGCGCTCGTGGACGCGCTCGCGGAGTTCGGCGCCGCCCAACGGGATGCCGCGGCGGCCGCGGGCGAGCCCCTGAAACGCCCCAGCGAACGCCGCCGTGGCGGCCGCCGCCGCCTCGCGATCAAGTAGGAGATGTCATGGGATTCCCCGAGGTCCGGCCGCGGCGGTTGCGCGGTACGAAGGCGTTGCGCGCGATGGTGGCCGAGACGTCGCTGCGCCCGGCCGAACTCGTACTCCCGGTGTTCCTCAAGGAGGGCATTACCGAGCCGCAGCGGATCAGTTCGATGCCTGGCGTGGTCCAGCACACCAGGGACAGCCTGCGCAAGGCGGCCGCCGAGGCGGCCGAGGCGGGCGTCGGCGGGATCATCGTCTTCGGCATCCCCGAGGAGAAAGACGGCCTGGGCAGCGCCGCCGACGACCCCATGGGAATCTCCCAGGTGGCGATCCGCGACATCCGCGCCGAAGTCGGCGACGATCTCGTGGTCATGGCCGACCTGTGCCTGTGCGAGTACACCGACCATGGTCACTGCGGCGTCGTCACCCCGGACGGCTACGTGGACAACGACTCGACGCTGGACCGTTACGCGTCCACGGCGGTGGCGCAGGCGGCCGCGGGTGCGCACATGGTCGCGCCGAGCGGCATGATGGACGGCCAGGTCGCCGCCATCCGGGCGGCATTGGACAAGGCCGGGTACGCCAGTCTCCCGATCTGCGCCTACTCGGCGAAGTACGCGTCGGCGTTCTACGGTCCGTTCCGAGAAGCCGCCGAGGGTGCCCCCAAGTTCGGTGACCGTGCCACCCACCAGCAGGATCCGGCCAACGCCCTCGAGGCCCTGAGGGAAGTCGGACTCGACCTCGCCGAGGGTGCCGACATGGTGATGGTCAAGCCCGCGCTGTCCTACCTCGACATCATCGGCCGTGTCGCCGCTTCCGTTCAGGTTCCGGTCGCCGCCTATCAGGTCAGCGGCGAGTTCGCCATGGTGGAAGCGGCCGCCGCCAACGGCTGGATCGACCGCGACGCGGCGATCATGGAGACCCTCACCTCGATCCGCCGCGCCGGCGCGAGCGTCATCCTCACCTACTGGGCCACGGAAGTCTCCCGCGGCCTCCGCTAGCACGCCGCTGGTTCCCGCCTCCTGTCTCGCGGAGCGGGAACTGGCGACCGCTGTAGGGCGATAACTCCGACGCTGGGTGGTGAAGCGCCTACTATTGGTGAAACGGCGCGTGGTGAGAGTCACCCTGATCCGTTCGAAATCAGCCTCTTGGCCAGGGTACGATTTCGGCTATCCCGCCGACCTGGCATCAGTGCCGCTCTGGCGTACCTGCCTACCGGTGTGGGGGGCGGACGATGAGGAGTTCAAGGCCTGATGGTGACCATGATGCGACGAAGGAGCCGTCGAACGGCGCAACGGCTGCCGATGCTCGGAGCGGCGGCGCTTGAGTATGCGGCGATGGGCTGGCCGGTCTGTGTGGGAGCGCATGCCAGCAGGGGGATCGAGGGGAAACCGGAACCGGGCCGCGCATGCTCGTGTGACCGGGTCGGCTGCCCCACGCCGGGAGCGCATCCGGTATCCCCGGCGTGGCAGATGCAGGCGACGGTAGACAGCGCGACGATAGGGAACTGGTGGGAAACCCGCCCGGAGGCGAACGTGATACTCGTCACCGGGCGGGTTTTTGACGTTCTGGACGTGCCCGCCCTGGCCGGCGCGACGGCGCTGGCGCGCCTCGGCGCGGAGGTGGAGACCGGGCCGGTCGCCGTGATAGGCGCGGAACGGATGCTGTTCTTCGTGAGCACGAGGGGTGCGCCCGCCGACGAGGAAGAGTGGTGGTCGTGCGGGCTTGACTCCTCGCCGGACTTCTCGGCGGAGGCGGAGGCACTGCGCTGGCACTGCCGGGACAGTTATGTGCCGGCACCGCCCTCGCGGCTGCGCGACGGGCAAGACGTACGCTGGGTGCGGGAGCCCGCGGGCAGGCCGCTGCCGGACGCCTTGCGGCTGCTTGAGTACCTAGTGGATGCCTGCGAGGAAGAAGGCCGCTGACCCATGAGTGACCGCTCCGCCGAACTGTTCTCCCGCGCGACCGCCGTGACTCCGGGGGGCGTCAACTCCCCGGTCCGGGCGTTCGGCCCCGTCGGGGGGACGCCGCGGTTCATCGCGCGCGGTGAAGGCGCGTACCTGTACGACGTCGACGGCCGGCGGTACGTCGACCTGGTGTGCTCGTGGGGGCCGATGATCCTCGGCCACGGCCACCCCGCGGTCGTCACCGCCGTTTCTGAGGCACTCACCCGGGGGACGTCGTTCGGGGCCGCGACGCCGGGCGAGGTAGAACTCGCCGAGGAGATCGTCCGCCGGGCGCCGGTGGAGCAGGTCCGGCTGGTCAACTCCGGGACCGAGGCGACGATGTCAGCGCTCCGGCTCGCCCGCGGCTACACCGGCCGGTCGCTGGTCGTGAAGTTCGCCGGCTGCTACCACGGACATGTGGACGCGCTGCTGGTGGCGGCCGGTTCGGGCGTGGCAACGCTGGGTCTGCCGGACACCCCTGGCGTGACCGGTGCGTCGGCGGCGGACACGGTGGTACTGCCCTACAACGACTTCGACGCCGTGCGGGAACTGTTCGCGGCGCGCGGATCCGAGATCGCGTGCGTAATCACCGAGGCATGCGCGGCGAACATGGGCGTGGTCCCGCCCGCGCCGGGGTTCAACGAACTGCTGCGATCCCTGACCAGGGAAGCCGGCGCGCTGCTGATCATGGACGAGGTGCTGACCGGATTCCGGGTCTCCGCGTCCGGGTGGTACGGGCTCGACGGAGTGGGGGGTGACCTGGTGACCTTCGGTAAGGTGATGGGCGGCGGACTGCCGTGCGCGGCCTTCGGCGGACGTGCCGAGATCATGCAGCGCCTCGCGCCGGCCGGCCCCGTCTACCAGGCGGGGACCCTGTCGGGTAACCCGCTCGCCACGGCCGCGGGCCTTGCCACGCTGCGGGCGTGCACGGCCGACGTGTACTCGGCGGTGGACTCCTTCGCGGACTCGCTGTCCAAGCTGGTGTCGTCGGCCCTGTCGGAAGCCGGCGTGCCGCATTACCTGTCGATGGCGGGGAACCTGTTCACGATGTTCATCGGGCGCACCGACCCGGTGCTGCGGTTCGACGACGCGAAGGACCAGTCGACGCAGGCGTACGCGGCTTTCTTCCACGCGATGCTCGACGGCGGGGTGTACCTGCCGCCGTCGGCGTTCGAGGCGTGGTTCTGCTCCGCCGCGCACGACGACGCGGCCATGTCCCACGTCGCTGACGCGCTCCCGGCCGCCGCCCGCGCCGCCGCCGCTGCTGTAGGGGCGTAACGCCCGGCCGCCTGGGGGCGGGCTGGACCGCGGCTGCGTGCTGGCTGATTGCTGCTGCCTGACGGCTGCTGGCTGGTTGCCGATTCCTGCTGGCTGATGGCTGGCGTCAGGCGGAGATCGATGTTAGGAAAGAAGGGATTGACTGTTAGTTAGGCAAAATAATATAATTCCGATTGATAAAGTCGGAATTTGGCGTGCTGGCTGACGGCGGCTGGGCGTGCGTGTTGGGAGGCGGTTACTTGCGTGCCGAGGCGCCGAAGGCGGTTATCGGGCCGCCCGTAGGGGACGGCTGGCTGAAGCGAGTAATGCCCGTCGTATTCGCGCACAAGTGGGTGTTCGGGCTCTCGCTGCTGCTGAGCTTCCTCAGCCTGATCCTCCAGGTGCAGATTCCCAACCTGCTGGGCCGGGCGATTAACCTCGCCGTCAGCGCCAACAGGAACGGCCTGTTCGGCTACGTGGAGTGGATCGCCATACTCGCGGTCATCTGCGGCGCCCTCACCTACGGTTCCCGGCTATGCCTGCTGCGCACCGCGTACGACATGGAGTACGACCTGCGCAACATAATCTACGAGCACCTCAGCACGCTCACGTTCGGCTTCTATGACCGGGTGCAGTCCGGGCAGCTCATCTCCCGGGCCAACTCCGACATCCGCGCCGTGCAGCTGTACCTGACGTTCGGCCCGTCGATCATGGTGCAGTGCTCGGTGGTGCTCGTGGCCTTCATCGAGATGCTCTCCATCAACGTCCCGCTCGCCATCGTCGCCATGGTCACGATGCCGTTCGTGTTCTGGGTCGGCACCCACATGCGGAAGGTGCTGTTCCCGGTGTCCTGGCTCATCCAGGCCCGGCTTGCCGACGTCGCCAGCATCGTCGACGAGAACATCAACGGCGTCCGTGTCGTGAAGTCCTTCGCCGCCGAGCAGAGCCAGCTTGACGACCTGGGCCGGGCGGCGGAGAAGGTCAAGTGGGCATATCAGGAGGACGCCGACATCCGGGCCCGCTGGGCGCCCGCGATCGAGAACCTGCCCAGGGTCGGCCTGTCCTTCGTGCTGCTGCTCGGCGGGTACATGGCGATCCACGGCGGCACCTCGATCGGCACGATTGTCGCGTTCAACTCCTACGTGCTGATCATGCAGCCGCCGTTCCGGCAGCTCGGCATGATGCTCATGATGGGCCAGCGTGCCGCGGCCAGTGCCCGTCGTATCTACGAAGTCATCGACACTAAACCCGATATAGCCGATAAATCGGATGCGGTAGTGCTCGGGGCGGACGCGAGGGACGGCGCTGGCCCGGCGGACGGACGTGTTCGCGGCGACGTCCGGTTCGATCACGTCTGCTTCGCCTACTCGGCGGTCGACGACAGCGAAGACGTGATTCCGGACCTGGACAAGGTCAAGCTGGGGCCCTGGGTCCTCGACGACTTCTCGCTGCACATCAGGCCGGGCGAGACGGTCGCGCTTGTCGGCCCCACCGGCTGCGGCAAGTCGACCGTCGCCAGGCTCCTCGAGCGCTTCTACGACGTGCAGGAAGGCGCTATCACCGTCGACGGTCACGACGTCAGGGACGTCACCCAGCAGAGTTTGCGTGAGCAGGTCGGCATGGCGTCCGACGACCCGTTCCTGTTCTCGGTCTCGATCCACGGCAACATCGCCTACGGCGAGCCGGAGGCTACCCGTGAGGCGGTAACGCGAGCCGCGAAGGCCGCGGGCGCCCATAAGTTCATCGAAGATCTCCCGGAAGGGTACGACACGGTGATCGGGGAGCGTGGCTACACACTCTCCGGCGGTCAGCGCCAGCGCATCAGCATTGCCCGCACGCTCCTGGTCAACCCGCCGGTCCTCATCCTCGATGACGCGACCAGCGCCATCGACGTCCGCGTCGAGCAGGAGATCTACGGACAACTGCGACGGCAGATGCAGGGCCGCACCACGCTCGTGATCGCTCACCGGATGTCCACGATCAGCCTCGCGGACCGGGTCGTGCTGATCGAGGAAGGCAAGGTGCTCGCGGACGGCACGCACGCCGAACTCGCCGCGGGCGTCCCCAGGTACCTGGAGGTTCTTGCCCAGGCGGCCAGGGAAGAAGAAACGGAGGCCGTGTAACAGATGGCGTTCGGTGGCGTAGGCCTTTCCAACGGAACCCGGCATTCCGGCAATCCTGGCGGCGGACTGCCATTCGCGGGCATCCCGAGCGAGCTTCTCGACGGTGTCAAGAAGACCCTGGCGACGGAGCCGGAACATCCAGAGCCGACGACGGTATTCACGCATCAGCCGCCGAAGGAGCGGGTCAGCAAGGTCTCCGTCCCTCGCTTGCTCCTCGGCCAGAAGAAGGCCTTGTTCCTGTCCGCGGGGCTCATCCTCGTCGAGACGATCAGCCTCCAGGCGGGCCCGCTGCTCACCCAGATCGGCATAGACGCCGGCATCTTGCCACGTCACTTCGCCGTCATCGTGATCGTCGCGGCGGCGTACCTGGTCAGCGTCGTCACCACCGCGGTCGCGAGCAGGAGCCGCGTCCGGTGGACCGGGCGGCTGGCCGCCTGGGTCATGCACGACCTGCGCGTGAAGGTCTTCCACCAGATCCAGCGCATGTCGCTCGACTATTTCACCGAGGAGAAAGCGGGCGTGATCATGACCCGCATGACCTCGGACATCGAGGCACTCCAGCAACTCCTGCAGGACGGGCTCGCCCAGTTCGCCATCCAGGGCCTGACGATGGTCTTCGTGATCGCGGTGCTCGTCGTCTACAACCCGATGCTGGCTCTGATCACCATCGGGCTGATTTTCCCGCTGCTCACCGCGTTTTCGATCTGGTTCCGCCGCACAAGCCACGCCGGCTACCTGAAAGTCCGCGATGGCATCGCCGGCGTGCTCTCCCATCTCGACGAGAGCCTGCACGGCATCCGCGTGATCGTCGGGCACAACCGGCAGCGCCTGAACGTGCTCCATCACCGGAAGGTCGTCGCGACCTACCGGCAAGCGAACAACTACACCGCCCAGATCGCGTCGGTCTACGGGTCGGGTACCTACACGATGGGCGTGCTCGCCCAGGCCGCGATCTTGCTGATCGGCGGCGACATGGTGCTGCACCACCAGCTCACGGTCGGCGAACTGACCGCGTACGTGCTGTACCTGAACTCGCTGTTCCTGCCGGTTCAGCAGCTGGTCGCGATCTACAACAACTATCAGCAGGGCACCGCGGCGGTCGTCAAGATCCGCGACTTCCTGGCGACGGATCCGGGCGTCCAGGAGGCCCCGGACGCGAGAGCGGCGGGAAAGATCGGGGGCGAGCTCGAGTTCCGGAACGTCGACTTCGGCTACGACCCCGCACAGCCGGTAATCCAGGATGTCAACCTCACCATCGAGCCCGGCGAGACGGTGGCCTTCGTCGGCCCGACCGGCGCGGGCAAGTCGACCCTCGCCAAGCTCGTCACGAGGTTCTACGACCCGACGCGCGGCCAGGTCCTGCTCGACGGCCAGGATCTGCGCCAGCTCACCCTCAAGTCGCTGCGAACCCAGATGGGCGTCGTTCCCCAGGAGCCGTTCCTCTTCGCCGGAACCCTTAAGGACAACATCACTTTCGGCCGCCCGGACGCGACCGACGAAGAGATAGCCCACACGGTCAGCGCCATCGGCCTGGCTCCCCTCGTCGACAGGCTCGACGGCGGCCTGTCCGCTTTCCTGCACGAACGCGGCCAGTCGCTGTCCTCCGGCGAGCGCCAGCTCATCGCGCTGGCCCGCGCGTTCCTCGTCCAGCCGAAGGTCCTCGTGCTCGATGAGGCAACCTCCAATCTCGACCGTGAGGCCGAGGAGAAGGTCGAGTCCGCTCTCGACACGCTCCTGGGCAAACGGCCGGGGGGCCGGCCGGGGGAACACGGGCGGCCGGGGGAACACGGGCGGGGACGAACAGCGATCCTGATCGCCCACCGCCTGTCCACCGCCATGCGCGCTGACCGCATCGTCGTGGTCGCCGACGGCGGAGTCGCCGAACAGGGCGCGCACGACGAACTCCTGCGAGCCGGCGGCCCCTACGCCGCGATGTATGCGACCTGGATCACCCACTCGCGGAACTAAGCCCGCCGCAGCGGGTAGGCTGGCGGCGCCATGGCCGAGAAAACTGTCGTTCACCTGCTCAGGCACGGTGAAGTTCACAATCCCGCCGGGGTCCTGTACGGACGCCTGCCCGGTTACCACCTGTCCGCGAACGGCCGGGGGATGGCCGCCGCCGCCGCCGATTTTTTCGCCGAACGTCCAGTGGTGGCTCTTTTCGCCTCCCCTCTCGAACGTGCCCAGGAAACGGCCCGGCCGGTAGCCGAGCGCCTGAGCCTGAAGATCACCACGGACGATCGCCTGATCGAGTCCGAGAACGTGCTCGAGGGGAAGACCGTCAGCCTGAAGCAGCTGGCCATTAACCCCGCGAACTGGCGCTACCTGTGGAACCCGTTCACTCCGTCGTGGGGCGAGCCGTACCGGCGCGTCGCGGACCGGGTGTGGTCCGTCGTCGAGCGCGCCCGCGGCGAGGCCGCCGGGCACGAGGCGGTCTGCGTCAGCCACCAGTTGCCGATCTGGGTGACCCGGCTGCACGCCGAGGGCAAGCACCTGTGGCACAACCCCGGCAGCCGCGAGTGCGCCCTCGGCAGCGTCACCAGTTTTACGTTCGATGGTGGCGAGCTGACCAGCGTCTCTTATGCGGTGCCGGCCCGCCGCGTCGTCCGCGAAGGAGATGCGGCACAATAGACCGAGTACTACCCCCTGTAGGAGATTTTTAGCGCAAGGGGATTCTCGGGTGTTCAAAGTCAGGCGCCGGGTGGTCGTCACGGCGGCGGCCGTTCTGGTCGTGTTGCTCGCGGTCGGAGTCGCTGTCACCTTTACGGGCGGAGATAGCCAGGCGAGCGACCGCAAGTACATTGATGGCAGCACGAGCGCCTGGCTGTATACGGCGGGCCACCGTCCGCCGGCGCCCGACTTTACCGGCACTACGCTGACCGGTGCCCCGATCAAGTTCTCTTCTTACAAGGGCAAGGTCGTCGTGCTGAACTTCTGGGCATCGTGGTGCCCCCCGTGCCGCGCCGAAGCACCGACACTCGCCGTCCTGTCGGAGAAATACGCACGAGACGGGGTGTCCTTCCTCGGCGACGACGTGAACGACACCCCCACGAACGGCCTGTCGTTCACGCGCAGCATCGGCATCACCTACCCGAGCGTGAACGACCCCAGCTATCAGGTCGTGCAGGACTTCGGGAACGCGGTGCTCATCAATGACACCCCTACGACGCTGGTGATCGACCGTACCGGGCACATCGCAGGCGTCGTCTACGGCGCCGTGACGTACTCGGAACTCGACACGATGATTCATGACGTGGTGAGCCAATGACCGATGTTCACGCTCCGGCGAGTGTTAACCCGGGGGCGCCCCCCCAGACCCCTCCGGAGGGGGGCGGTTCGGCGACACCGGACAGTCCCCGGCGTCCGTCCGGAGTCCCCCAGCAGAAGAACTTGCCCTTGTGGCGGTGGGCGTGGCGGCAGATCACCTCCATGCGGACCGCGCTAGTCCTCCTGTTCCTGCTCGCGCTGGGCGCCATACCGGGGTCGATCATCCCGCAGACGGGCAACGACCCGGCACAGGTGCAGCAGTACTTCATCTCGCATCCCGCGCTCGCGCCGTGGCTGAGCCGGTTCGGGCTGTTCGACGTCTACGGCTCGCCGTGGTTCGCGGCAATTTACCTGCTGCTGTTCATTTCGCTGGTCGGCTGCGTGGTGCCACGGACGTTCCGGCTGGTCGGGCAGTCGCGCACGCCCCCGCCGAAGGCGCCGCGGTTCCTGGGCCGGCTGCCGCACTCGGCGACGTACGTCTCGCCGTTGCCGCCGCAGGAGGCGGTCGCCGCCGCGGCGTCGGTGCTCGGCGGGCATCACTTCCGGCTCCGGACGAATGTCTCTACGGGAACGACCCCCTCATCCCCGCCCGGTAAAAAAGCGGACGCCGGCGACAAAACCTTCTGGCTGTCTGCCGAGAAGGGGTACCTGCGCGAGGCCGGGAACCTGTTGTTCCACCTGTCGCTGCTCGGGATCCTGATCTGCGTGGCGGTGGGGGGATTGTTCGGCTACAAGGCGGACAAGCTGCTTGTCGAAGGGCAGAGCTACGCGGACACGCCGAGTGCGCTCGACGACTTCTACCCGGGGCGGCTCGCCACCGGCTCGGACCTCGCCCCGTTCGACATAACCCTGAACAACTTCACGGCGACCTACATCACGTCCGGGCAGAACGCGGGGCAGCCGGCCGCCTACAACGCCAACGTCACCTACACAGCCACGAGTGGCGGGGCTGCCAAGACGGACGACCTGCAGGTGAATCACCCGCTGAACGTGGACGGCGTGAAGGTGTACCTGATCGGGCACGGGTTCGCGCCGGTGTTCAGCGTCACCGACGCCCAGGGCAAAGTTGTCTACGATCAGGCGACGCCGTTCATCCCGGCGGACACGTCGACGATGCTCTCCGACGGCGTGGTGAAGGCCCCGAACGCCGCGCCCGAGCAGCTTGGCTTCATGGGCGTGTTCGTGCCGACGGCCGTGGAAGGGAGCGGCGGGACGCTGAACTCGGCGTTCCCGGCCGCGGAGAATCCCGCCGTGTCGCTGATCGGATACAGCGGGAACCTCGGCATGGACTCCGGATTGCCGCAGTCGGTGTACCAGATGGACACGACCGCGATGACGAAAGTGGCGGCGCAACCGCACCTGATGTTCCCCGGGCAGACCTGGAAGCTGCCGAATGGCCTGGGGTCCATCACCTTCGTCGGCTACAAGCAGTGGGTCAGCCTCACGGCCACCTACGACCCTGGCCAGGGCCCGGCGCTGGCGTTCGCGGCCCTGGCGCTGCTAGGGATACTGGTGTCGTTCGTCGTCAGGCGCAGGCGCGTCTTCGTTCGGGCGGTGGCGGCTGACGGCAACCGGGGAAGCATCCTGACCGTCGGGGGGCTGGCGCGGACAGACGCCAGCGGCGGATTCGAGGAAGAGTTCGCGAGGCTCGCCGCCGAACTGGCGGGAACTGAGCCCACCAATCAGTCAGAAACGGGAGCGTGAGGCTCGTGGGCGTCAACGAAACGCTGGCGAATGTCAGCAGCGACTTCATGATCGCTGCGCTGCTCATCTACTCACTGGCCGTGCTCGCATTCGCCGGTGACTTCGCCTTCGGCCGCCCGCGCCGCGCGGCCGTCGCCGTGAAGCAGCAGACACGGATTGCCGAGCTGGCATCCGTAGGCGCTGGTCCGGCTGCGGGTTCGGCCGTCTCGGGCGGGGTGCCGGCGGACGGGCCGCGCACGACTGCGCCCCCGCCGGCGAACGTGCTGCCTTCACGGCAGGCATCGTTGTCGCGGGCGATCAACGATGCCGGCAACTGGGTGCGGGTGGCCGTCGCGCTCAGCGTCCTCGGTGTCACCTCGCACCTGATCGCGGTCGTTACCAGAGGGTTCGCGGTGCACCGGGCCCCGTGGGGCAACATGTACGAGTTCGTCACGGCGCTGACTTGCGTCGCGGGGATCTTCTTCGTTTACGTGATGCTGCGGTACCGTGCGTGGTCGCTGGGCGTGTTCGTGATGGGCGCGATCGTGATCACCCTCGGGCTCGCCGAGACCGTCATCTACACCGCCGCCGGGCCTGTGGTTCCCGCGCTCCAGTCGTACTGGCTGAGCATTCACGTTACCGCGATGACGCTGTCGACAGGGATCTTCTTCATCGCCTTCGTCCTCGGCATCTTGTACCTGACCACCGACGTGTACCGGGCCAGGGTCGCGGCCGGCAAGGCGGAACCGGGGAATGGCCTGCTGGAGCGCATTCCCTCCGCCGCGCAACTGGACAAGCTGACCTACCGGACGATCATCTTCGGGTTCCCGGTCTGGACGTTCGGCGTGATCGCGGGCGCCATCTGGGCGGACGAGGCCTGGGGCCACTACTGGAGCTGGGACCCGGTCGAGACGTGGGCGTTTATCACGTGGGTGCTGTACGCGGCCTACCTGCACGCCCGCGCCACCGGCGGCTGGCGTGGCCGCCGGGCACACTACATCCAGATCATCGGCTTCGCCAGCCTGGCCTTCAACATCCTCGTGGTGCAGGTCTTCATCACCGGCATGCACTCCTACGCCGGCCTAGGCTGACCGTCGGCCTGGGCTGACCGCCTCCTCTCGGCTGACCGCCGGCCGGCCCGCCCGCCCGCCCGCGAAAAAAGGGCACGCTCTAAGGAGCGTGCCCTTTCGTGTGGTTCACCCGGCTGGCTCGGCCGTCATTCCGCGCCGAGGCGCTTGGCGAGGGTCTTCAGGCCGCGGTAGGCGGAGGTCCGGATGGCCCCGGCGCGCTTGCCCGCGACCTGAGCCGCGCTTTTGGCGTCCAAGCCCACGACGGCACGGAGCAGGACGGCCTCGGCCTGGTCTCGCGGCAGGGTGGCGATGAGAGCGAGGGCCTCGTTCGTGCCGATGCTCTCCATGGCGCGGTCCTCGGTGTCCGCGCCGCCGGCCAGGAAGGCGAGATCCTCGACGGGAACCGGGATGGCCGGGGGCTGACGATTGCTGCGTCGCAGGTGGTCCATGGCGCGGTGCCGGGCGATCGTGGTAATCCAGCCGCGGAAGTTGTCGTAGTTTCCGTGAAACTTGCCGAGGTCACGTGTTGCCTGCAGCCAGGTCTCCGAGGCGATGTCCTCGGCTTCGCTGTCCACGAGGTAAGTGAGGTAGCGCAGGAGCCGTGGCTGGGTTTCACGATAAAGAATCCGGAACGACTCGGAGTCGCCACGCCGCGCGCCTTCTATCGCCGCCGTCAGTTCGTCCGTCGTGTCACCGCTGACCGCGGCGTCAGCAGTTTTGGCCGCGGCGTAGTTATGCCCGGCCAATGTCATTGTTCCTGCCCGCTCGCGTCCTAGCGGTGTCAGTGAAAATCTCCTCCATGAGGGCAGGCGGGACAGCGCCTCGACGACGCCATCCCGCCTGCGGCGGACCGCTCCCCCCGTGGATGGTCAGTTATTTACGGCAGCTGAGACACGATAGACGACGGAAGCAGGCCCTGCAGGCCAGATAGCACCGAAGAGGGCAGCTTCGCGAGGATCTGGGCCGCGGACCCGCTGGGCAGGCTGCTCAGCAGCGAGCCGACCTTCGCCGACGGCAGCGTGGTCAGTACGGTGCTCAGGTTGCCCGTCGGCAGCGTGGTCAGCACGCTGCTCAGGTTGCCCGCCGGCAGGCTCGACAGGAGGCTGCTCAGGTTAGCCGCGGGGAGCTGGGTCAGGACGCTGCCGAGGGTGGACGCCGGGAGCGCGGTAAGCACGCTGCCCGCCGACGAAGCCGGCAGGGTGGAGAAGATCTTGGTCAGGTCACTGGCCGGCAGGCCGGTGAACACGTTTCCGAGCGCCGAGGACGGCAGGCCGCTCAGGACGCTGGTCAGGCCGTTCGCGGGAAGCTCAGACAGGATCGTGCCGGTCGCGCTGTTCGGCAGGCTGGTCAGCACCGTGGTCAGGTCGCTGGTCGGCAGGCTCGGCAGGAGGCTGCTCAGGTTAGCCGCCGGGAGCTGGGTCAGGACGCTGCCGAGCGAGCCGGCCGGGAGCTTCGACAGAACGCTGCCCGCCGCGGTGGACGAGAGCGTGCTGAAGACCGAGGTCAGCTGCGTCGGTGACAGCTCGCCCAGAGTCTGGGACAGCTGGTCGGCGGGCAGCGAGTTCAGCACGCCGGCCAGGTTGCCGGCCGGCAGCGAGCCCAGGACCTGGGTCACAACCGAGGCCGGGATCGCAGTGAAGGCGCTGGGCACCGGGACCGTCGGGAGTCCGAGGACCAGGCCGCAGTAGTCGGGCACCGCGGCCGCGCTGTCGACCGTGGAGATCAGCGAGGTGAACGTCGGGCTGCTGAGCACCTGGGAAACAGCGGGGTTGGCCAGAAGCGAGGTCAGGTTGGCCTGGCTGAGCCCGTCGGCGGCGGCGGCGTCAGCGCCGCTTTCCGCTGCCCCGACGGCCGACTCGACCTTGGACGCCACGTCGGTGCACAGCTTCGCGGGGCTCAGGGTCGTGGCGCCGCCGGACGAGCCGGGCGACACTGAAGCCTTGGCCGGCTTGCTAACGGTCGCGCCGCCCAGAGCCGGGCTGCTGACGTCGGAGGCCCCGGCGGAGCCTGGGGTTGAGGCGCTGCCGTTGCTAGTGGTTGTCGACCCCGGTGTGCTGAAGGCGACCGTCCCCGCTGCCGCCGCGGCGCCGGCGGTTACGATGCCGGCCAGCGACCAGGCCACAACCTTTGCGGTGAGAAGTTTCGCGAGCGGAAGGTTAGACATCTTCCTTTTCCTGGGAGTAGCGACTATTGGACTGAGAGGAATCGCCTCGAACGGTCGGCGCGCCTCGAACGCGGCCATGGCCTCTTGTTCGCCGGCCAGCTCACCCTCGCGGGCGGGTGCCGTCGCGGCGCTCAGCACTCGGATTAGTTGCTCCGGACCCGTCCCGGCGGCGCCGTTGAGCATGTGCTTGGCGGCTCGCCGGGTGATCCCGTGCGAATGGCGTGTCCTCATCTCATGTCTCTCAGCGCGGAGTCCCGCCTTTTCGTCACACCTCCGCTTGATCCACGCCGGTCCTCCTCGGCGCGGTGCGCGAGTCAGTCGGTGCTCTCGCCGCGCATCCCGCGGATGCGCTGCTCCAGGGCGCGCAGGAAATCCGGGTCATCGTCCGGGCCTCTCGGACGCGCGTAGCCGTCAGCCGCCGTCTTCCTGAAGCGGCCGGCCGGGTGCCGGGCAAACGAGGCCTCGGCGGCCACCCGGTCGGGGTGCCAGTGGCTATACGTATGCGAGGGCATGACACGCGAGCGGAGCGAACGCGTCGTGGCAGGCCAGGTCCAGGCACGGCGCGGCCGGCGGGAAGCTGCCAGCCAGGCGACGAGGCACACCACGAACATCGTGGTGACGACGTCAAATACGACAAACAGGACGCCTGACACGAGCATAGCGAAAGCCTAACCCCCGCAATGCAATCTCGTATCGGATATGCACTGTTTTTTCTATCTGTATATCTAATCACGGTCTGTCACACCGGGTGACGGGGAGCAGCTTTTCGGAATACTATGCTGATGGGCGAGATATCAGGGAGAACCCAGAATGCGACTGCGCCTATTCGGCCGGCTCTTGCGGCTCGCTAGCTGGAGAACCGGATCGCGAGACGCGGGACGTGACAAGAAGCGCGAGTCACGGGCCGGGGGGCACCGGAAAAGCGCGGAATCTCCGCCGCGGGCGTCGGCCATGCAGCCGCCCGCGGGTTTGCCGGCGATGCCGTCTGGCCGAAGGCCGGCGAACGGCGCCCGGCCCGGTTATGCCGGCGGTGACCAGGGGAACCAGGATTACGGTAGGGCCGCGCGGGCGGCGCACGCCGCTGGCGGCGGGGGGGCCGGGCGGGCGCGGATACGGGAAGCCCCGTTCGGGTCCGCTCCGGTTGAGTCGGCCGCGCTCGTGCAAACCGCGCCGCCGCGCGCCCGGCCGGCGGCGCCGCGCCAGCCGTGGTACCAGGTCGTCGGGCCGGCGCACGAGATGCCCCGCAGACCGCGACCGCCGGACCTGCCGTATGCCGCGCCGCACCCTCCGGACCTGCCGTATGCCGCGCCGCACCCTCCGGGCGTGCGCCTCGGGGACGGCCGGACGAATTGCGGTCCCATCGAGCGGATCCTGTGGCGGCAGTGGGACGAAACGCGCCCGCCGCCGCAGGCCGCCGCCGCGGTCGAGCGACTGGCCAGCTTCCCGCGGGCGCTGCAGGAAAAGCTCGCGGGCGGTCTCGACGGGATCTACGTCGGTGATGGCGGGGTGCCTGAACTGGATCACATGACCGGACTGCGGGGTGTGCCGCTGCCTTCGGGGCGGGCGACCTGGGATGCCTGCGCCGGCGCATACGGAGAGCGCAAGATCGTGGTCGGTACCCGGCCGTCACCGACGCCGGATGTCATGTGCCACGAAGTCGGGCACGCGCTCGACGACCTCGACAGCCCGCCGGGTAAATGGCAATCCGACTCGCCGGTGTTCAGGCTGATCTACGATGAGTGTCAGCCGTATCTCGCGAGTGATTTCCACCATCAGCGCGGTGGCCTCGGGCGGAAGGAGTTTTTCGCCGACGCCTTCGCCGCCATCGCGTCCGGGCAGCGGCCGGCGCTGGTCGATATGCTTGGCGGCAACACCCGGTGCGCGCTGAAGGTGATGTTGTACTTCAACCGCCGCTATGGCATCTAAGGTGATCGTGCGATGTTCGTCATCCGGCTACCGAACGGGAACCTTCAGGTCCCCCACACCGCGATCAGCAATGACGGCAATGCCCGTATCGTGGCAGACGCCTACATCGAGATCGGCCCGGAAGACTCCGACTACGCGCGCCTGGCGACGCAGGCGCTGACTCCCGACGAGGCGGAACGACGCCGCCAGCAGTGGCACGCCGACGATGCCGCCCTCCAGCGGGAGTTCCACGAGTTCGCGCGTCTCGTCGATGACGGCGGCTTGTGGTCGAATCAGGAAGACGACTGACATCTGGCGCCCGAGGGCCTGGCCCTAAGGGCGGCGCGCCGCCGGGGGGAGGCGGCGCGCCGGGAAGAGCGCCGGTGTCAGGCCGCCGGATGCCCTTCGGGTGAAACTTCACTTTCGCCGTTCAGCAGGGCGCGCACCTCGGATTCACGGAACCTGCGGTGCCCGCCGGGCGTTCGGATGCTGGTGATCCTTCCTGATGCCGCCCATCTGGTGACGGTCTTCGGGTCCACCCGGAACAGGGCGGCTACTTCCCCGGGGGTGAGCAGCCGCTCATTGTTGCCGTCCACGTTCCCATCTCCTCGAACCTCGGTGGAGTATGCGAGTATGCCCCTAGTTTGGCGACAAACGGGTACTTTCTGCCTAGATTTCGCAAAATTAGATGATCTCACGGACGTCCCAGGGTGGCGCACAGGTAGCCCGGCCGCGCTCGCGCCGCCACGAAACGCGACTGATCGTGGGTGAGAATACGCGTTCGGCGGCGTCCCGACACGGTCTTTGGGAACAATGGGGAAGGAGAGGGACAACGCGGCATGACGTGGACGTCATCGCCTGGCCCCGTCGCGGCGTCAATGCGGCGGCCTCAGGCGCGTCAGCTAAGGTAGGCGGATGCCCGATCTGGTTTCGCTTGGCGAGATACGCGCGGCCGCTCACCGGCTGGAAGGCGTCATCGTCCGAACGCCATTGGTTCCCGTCCCAGCGCTGGCCTCATCGGTGGGGGCCGGTGGAGTGGTCCCCAACCTCATGGTGAAGCCTGAGTCCCTGCAGCCCACTGGCGCCTTCAAGCTCCGCGGCGCCTACAACGCGATCGTCGCGCTGCCGCCGGTCCGGCGTGCCAACGGGGTGGTCGCCCACTCCAGCGGCAACCACGGTCTCGCGGTCGCGTACGCCGCGAGAGAACTCGGCGTGAAGGCGGCGATCGTCGTGCCGCGCAACGCGCCATCGGTTAAGACGGCCGCGATCGAGAGCGCGGGCGCGGAACTAGTCCGCGTCGAGCCGACTCTCCAAGCGCGGGTGAGCGCGTCGGCGCACATCGCCCAAACCCGCGGCTACGCCGAGATCCCGCCGTTCGACCACCGCGACGTGATCGCGGGCCAGGGCACGATCGGCCTCGAGATCGCGGAAGACCTCGGCGCGAAGGGCATTCACCCCGCGGCTGTACTCGTCCCTGTCAGCGGCGGCGGGCTGATCTCCGGCATCGCCGTGGCCGTCAAGGCGCTGAGCCCGGAGACCAAGGTCATCGGCGTCGAGCCGGAACTCGCGGCCGACGCGCGCGAATCACTCCGCACGGGCACACGGGTCAAGTGGGGCGCCAATGAGGTGACGCGCACCAATGCTGACGCGTTGCGGGTGGAACAGATCGGGGAACTTCCGTTCGCGCACATGCGCGCACTGGTCAGCGACATCGTTACCGTCACGGAAGATGAGATCCTCGAGGCCGTCAAGCGCCTCGCGCTCCAGGCCCGCCTGATCGCCGAACCGGGTGGCGCTGTCGCGGTCGCCGCGTCCCTGTTCCGGACCGGAAGCGAACTCGGCGTCACGAAGGACGGCGAGTGCCCCCTCGTCGCGGTCCTGTCCGGCGGCAATGTCGACCCGTCTCTGCTTGGGGCGATTCTCGCCGCCTAATTAGGGGAGGGGGGCGTTCTCGCGCGGGGGGCTAGTCCTACACTGGGTAGTGCTATGCGATCAGGACTTGCCTATACGACCGCGCGGATACTGATTCTCGTCGTATCCGTCTTCGTGCTCTACGCCTGCGGGGCCCGCGGTATCCTGCTGATCGCCCTGGCGTTCATCGTCAGCGCGATCGCCAGTTACATCCTGCTGTACAAGCAGCGGGAGAAGATGGCGGGCGCGCTGAACCGCCGGCTGAGCAAGGCGGCGAGCGGCGTCACAGGCGTGGCGACGGAAATCCGGGAGCGCCTCGAGGAAGGCGCCGCGGCCGAGGATGCCGACGAGCCCGTCGCCGAGGGACCGGCCGCCGACGAGAAGACCGCCGACACAACCGCTAGCTAAGCTAGCCAGTAGCCGGCCAGTCAGCTAGCCGGCCAGTCAGTTGGTCAGCCAGTCGGCTAGCCGACGAGCCAGCCGCCCCGGGTGAGCAGCGCGACCACGGCTTTCACCGCGTCGTGCCGGGACATCGCGGAGGTGTCCACGGTCAGGTCGGCGTCTGCCGGCTCCTCGTACGGGTCGGAGATTCCCGTGAACGAGCCGATCACGCCCGCGCGGGCCTTCGCGTAGAGGCCCTTCCGGTCGCGCGCTTCGCATACGGCCAGTGGCGTGGACACGTGCACGAGCACGAAGTCCCCGACTTCCTTCACCATTTCCCGCACCGCGGACCGGGTCGCCGCGTAGGGCGCGATCGGGGCACAGAGCGCGATCCCGCCGTTCCGCGCGATTTCGGACGCGACATAGCCGATCCGGAGAATGTTCAAGTCCCGGTCCTCGCGCGAGAACGTGAGCCCCGCCGACAGCAGCCGCCGGACCACGTCCCCGTCAAGCAGCGACACGGTCCGGTCGCCTCGTTCGAGCAGTGCGTCCCGCAGGTCACGGGCCAACGTCGACTTCCCGGATCCGGATAGGCCGGTGAAGAATACGACGAGTCCACGCGAGGACCGCGGCGGCCGCGCCCGCCGCAGTTCGGCGGCCACAGCACCGGGTACGAGCCAGGCCGGCACCGCCTCGCCCGAGTCGAGCAGTGCCCCCAGTTCCGCGTCCGACAGCTCGCCCCGCTCCAGGCCGGTCTCGATCAGCGACAGCGGCCGCCATACCTCGGACCGCGGGTCGTAGGCCCATTCGGGCTGCGCGATGATCTCAACTCCGAAGGCCTTATACGCATCGCAGCGATCAGTGGTTCCCGTGTCGCCCGGCGAGGTCTGCGCCAGCAAGTGGGTCGCCCCGTAGGCTCCCGCCACCACGGCCTGCGCCGCGAGTTCGATTTCCGGGTTGTCCCGGGGCGGCAGCGGGACCGGCACGACGACGGTGCCTTCAGGAAGCTGCCCAGCGGCGGCGAGCACGGTCCGCACGAGTGCCTCCGGCCGGACGACGACGGCGGCGGACCCGGAAACGAGGGGCAGGAGAAGGATCCTGACCGCGGTGCCATTGGCGGACCGAAGCTGGCTGGCGACGTGCTTGAGCTGGCCGATGTGACGCCGGGTCAGGGGTCTTCTGGTGGCGAGGGCGAGGACGGGACCATCACCGAGGTCGTCGCGGACTTCCGCGGGGACGCGGCGCATCGCCCGGAAGGGACCGTGCTCCGGGGCACGCAGTGCCGTTACGGGCCCGGCGAGCCGAAGATCGGAAGAGGCGGCATCGGCGAGGGATCGTTCGGCTATGTCGAGAACGGCCAGCGGAGAGCCTTCGGGATCCTGCAGCACCAGCTTGGCGGCGCCTTCGGGGACCGCGGTGGCGGGGACCGTCAGCGTGACGGGAACCGGCCACGGCGTGCCGTCGGCGAGCTCGCGCCTGGCGGCGACCGCCGCGGCGTCCGCGGCGGTGAGGTACCCGGTCAGCGGGGCGTAGGCACCGGAGAGCAGCAGCTCCAGATCCCCTAGCTGGGCTTCGGACGGAGTCCAGGCCGGCCAGGCGGCCATGTCCGCGGGCAGCTGCTCAACAGTCGTCACGTGCGTCTCCGTATCCCTGTCCGCGTTCCGCCCGGTGTCGGGCAACCCGGTATCGGGCAACCCGGTATCGGGCAACCCAGTATCGGGCAACCCTTGTCACACTACGTGGGCGAAGCGGTCCTGCGGTTTGCGGATCACGTACAGCAGCTCGTCGTGGCCGACCCCGAAACGACCGCGGGTAATCCAGGAGATGATGCCGCAGATAGTCCGCACCGATGATGATAGCCGTGTCTGATTCGCCTGTGTCGTCCGCTCCGCGGTGGGAACGACTGTGTGGTGGGCGACCACGAGGCCGCGGATGAGGACGTAGGAGTGGATGCCCTGCTCGGTGGCGGATTTCTCGTAAACGGCGGGGAAAGGACCGGGAATACCCGGGTGAAGGTCCTTCCACAGGGCAGCGCGGACCGGAGTCGGCAGCCATCTGTCCAGCAGGGCCGAGGCGCTGGCGCGGTCGCACATCCTGATCATCAGCAGTCCACCCGGCTTGAGCGCCGAGACGAGCCGGTCCAGGACCACTTCGACGTGCTGGACCCGTTCCAGCAGGCGCGCACAGTAGACGACGTCGAAGGCGCGCTGCGGGACCGGGGCCGTTCGCAGGTCTCCCGTGAGCACGTCGTCGTAGGCGGAGGCGACTTCGGCGAGCACACGGCGCGCCAGGGGCGTGTCGTCGTCGACCAGGGTGACCGATACCTCGAAGCCGCCCTCTTCGAGCGCGCCGATGCCGAGTTCGCGCAGCGGTGCCAGGCAGCCGGCCTGCAGGACGCTGACGGGACGGCCGAGTTCACGCAGGACATAGTCGCGCATCGGCTGGGCGAAGAAGGGGTTCGCGGGCTCGCGGCGCGGATCACGGTAGAAGTAGCCCTGCTCGTCCGTGGCGTTCCAGGCGCTGGGGTCGCCGTTCGGGTGCTGCTCCCGCGGGCCTGCCGGATCGCCCCGCGGTGACTTCCGCGACTGCTCGGGCATGTTAGGGGTGACGTCAGGGACGTAGGGGCGCGCGGGGTTATCCGGGCGCCGCACGTCCTCACCGCCGTCGGCGCTGATCATGCACGCATAGTAACTGATTGACTGCCAATGGTGACATCAAATAGTGCCCGTGGTCCGTATCAACCTCGAACGTCCGGAATCTCCTAATTGGAGGTGGGGGATGACGGAGATTCCCGCGGGCAGTGGGTTCGAGCGCGACGTGGTGGTGATCGGCGGGTGCGGTCACGTGGGGCTGCCTTTGGCGATCGCGTTCGCGGACCGGGGTGCCCGGGTCGGCATTTACGACGTCAGCGCGTCGGCCGTGGAAACGGTGAATGCGGGACGACTGCCGTTCCGCGAGCCGGGCGCGGCGGACGTGCTGTCACGAGTCGTGGCGCAGCGGCGGCTGGTGGCGTCGGCCGAGCCGTCGATAGTGGGATCGGCCGAGCATGTCGTCGTCGTCATCGGCACGCCGGTCGACGAACACCTCAACCCCAATCCGGAGAAGATCCCCCGTGCGCTCGGGGCCTGCTGCGAGCACTTCAGGGACGGCCAGCTGCTCGTGCTGCGGTCGACGGTGTTCCCTGGCGTGACGGCGCTGGTGGAGAAGATGATCGCCGGGCTGGGGCTGGACATCGAGGTGGCGTTCTGCCCGGAACGGATCGCCGAGGGCAAGGCGATGACCGAGCTGTTCGAGTTGCCGCAGATCGTGTCGGCGCGGTCGCCGCGAGGGCTGGAGCGGGCGGCGGAGCTATTCGGCCTGCTGACCGGCTCAGTGGTGCCGATGGCGCCGGAGGAAGCCGAGCTGGCGAAGCTGTTCACCAATGTGTGGCGCTACATCAAATTCGCGGCGGCCAACCAGTTCTACATGATGGCCAACGACCGGGGCCTGGACTTCGAGAAGATCCGCCGCGGGCTGTCGGAGGATTACCCGAGGGCGTCGGATATGCCGGGGGCGGGGTTCGCGGCCGGGCCGTGCCTGTTCAAGGACACGATGCAGCTGGCGGCGTTCAACAACAATAACTTCGCGCTCGGGCACACCGCGATGACCATCAACGAGGGGCTTCCGCTGTACCTGGTGAGCCGGCTGGAGCAGCGCTTCGACCTGGCCTCGATGACGGTGGGCATCCTGGGGATGGCGTTCAAGAGCGAGTCCGACGACATCCGATCCTCGCTGTCGTACAAGCTGAAGCGGATCCTGTCCTTCAAGGCCGGGCAGGTGCTGACGACCGACCCCTTTGTCCCCGCGGCCGCCGACCCGAGCCTGCTCCCGCTCGCCGATGTCCTCGCGCGGGCAGACCTGCTGGTCATCGCGACCCCGCACCCCGCCTACCGCAATCTGGTGACGGATAAGCCGGTCGCCGACATGTGGAACGTCCTCGCGGGGGGCGTCCTCGTCTGACCTGACCGCCGGACGGGCGACCGGGGGAAGTAAAGTAGACGTGTTGGCGTTGTGCGTCGAGCACCACCCAGTCCAGGCGCGTAACGGGGGTTTTGGCATGCCTGGACGCTTCTGAAAACTTTGACGTTTGGGACAGCATGAGCCTCGCCGGACTTCTTGCCGCCGTAGCCGAAGATTCTCACTTTCGCGACGCCCTCGCTCCCTCGCCGGAGGCTCCCGGTCGCGACCGCGAGCTTGTCGCACCGCCCGCGCTGCGACCGGTGATCGCCGGGGCGCTCGCCGGCGGTGCCACCACAGGCGGGCGGGGGCGGTTCGTGCTGGCCGTGACCGCGACCGCACGCGAAGCCGAAGACCTGACCGAGGCGCTCGGCTCGTTTCTCCCGCCCGAGAGCGTCGCGTACTTCCCTGGCTGGGAGACGCTGCCGCACGAGCGGCTGTCCCCGCGCTCGGACACGGTCGGGCAGCGGATCGCCGTGCTGCGCCGGCTGTCTCACGCGGCCGCCGGCGACGACACCGGCGGACCGCTGAAGGCGGTCGTCGCGCCCATCCGGGCGGTGCTGCAGCCGATCGTCGCCGGGCTGGATGACCTGGAGCCCATGCACTTGCGGGAGGGCGACGACGCCGATCCCGAGGACGTGATCGCACGGCTCGCCGAGATCGGGTACGCGCGGGTCGAACTAGTCACCAAGCGCGGCGAACTCGCCGTGCGCGGCGGGCTGCTCGACGTGTTCCCGCCGACCGAAGAGCATCCGGTACGCATCGAGTTCTTCGGTGACATGGTCGAGGAGATCCGGAGCTTTAAGGTCGCGGACCAGCGAAGTTCGGGGAAGGCGGCCCGCGGGCTGTGGGCGCCGCCATGCCGCGAGCTGCTGCTCACTCCATCCGTACGGGCGCGGGCGAAGGAACTGGCCGGGCAGCATCCGAGCCTGACGGAAATGCTCGGCAAGATCGCCGACGGGATCAGGGTCGAGGGCATGGAGGCGTTCGCGTCCGTGCTGGCCGACCGGATGGAACTGCTGCTTGACCATGTGCCGGTCGGCGGCATGGTGCTGGCGTGCGATCCGGAGCGGATCAGGACCAGGGCGATAGAACTGGTCACCACCAGCAAGGAGTTTCTCGACGCGTCCTGGGCCAGTGCCGCTGGCGGCGGCGCGGCGCCGATCGACCTGGGCGGGTCCGCCTTCAAGCCGATCGAGAGCATCCGCGGGTCGGCGGCCGAGCTGGGGATTCAATGGTGGACCCTCGCGCCGTTCGGAGCGGCGGAAGGGGCGGCGGAACTCGCAGCCCCCGGTGAACAGGACGCGGACGACGGCAATGCGCACAGTTCGTTCGGGATAATAAGGGCGAGTCAGGCGACCGCGTATCGGGGCGACACGGCCCGCATGCTCGCCGACGCGCGCGCCTGGCTGCATGAGGGCTGGCGCGTGGTGCTCGTGACCGAGGGGCACGGGCCGGCGCAGCGGATGGCCGAGGTGCTGCGTGGCGAGGGGTTCGGGGCCCGCCTCGGTGACATCACCGAGGCGCCCGAGGCTGGCGTGCCTTATGTGTCGACCGCGGTGCTCACGCAGGGGTTCGTCTGGCCGTCGCTGAGGCTCGCCCTCATCACCGAGGCCGACCTGGCGGCGCGTGGCACGTCACGGCCGGGGGTGCGGGACGAGAGGCGGATGCCTTCGGCACGCCGGCGCGGCGGCGTGGACCCGCTGCAGCTCAAGGCCGGCGACTACGTCGTGCACGAGCAGCACGGGGTCGGGCGGTTCATCGAGATGACGTCGCGGACGGCCGCGGGAGCGACCCGGGAGTACCTGGTGCTCGAGTACGCGCCGGCCAGGCGGGGGCACCCGCCGGACCGGCTGTACGTGCCGACCGACCAGCTCGACGAGGTCACCCGCTACAGCGGGGGCGAGTCGCCCGCGCTGCACAGGCTCGGCGGCGCGGACTGGGCGAAGACCAAGGGCCGGGCGCGCAAGGCCGTCCGCGAGATCGCGGCCGAGCTGATCCGGCTGTACTCGGCCCGGATGGCGTCGCCGGGGCACGCGTTCGGAGCCGACTCGCCGTGGCAGCGGGAGCTTGAGGACGCGTTCCCGTACGTGGAGACGCCTGACCAGCTTTCCGCGATCGAAGAGGTCAAGCGGGATATGGAGAAGCCGGTCCCGATGGACCGGCTGATCTGCGGCGACGTCGGCTACGGCAAGACCGAGATCGCGGTGCGCGCGGCGTTCAAGTCGGTGCAGGACGGGCGCCAGGTGGCGGTGCTGGTCCCGACGACCCTGCTGGCGCAGCAGCATTTCAACACGTTCTCCGAGCGGTACGCGGCGTTCCCCGTGGTGGTGAAGGCGGTCTCGCGGTTCCAGACGGATCGCGAGGTTTCCGAGACCTTGCGCGGGCTGGCCGACGGGAAGATCGACGTCGTTATCGGCACCCACCGGCTCCTGTCGCCAGAAGTCCGGTTCAGCAAGCTCGGGCTCGTGATCATCGACGAGGAGCAGCGGTTCGGCGTCGAGCACAAGGAGTACCTCAAGCGGATGCGGACCGAGGTGGACGTGCTCGCCATGTCCGCGACTCCCATTCCCCGTACCTTGGAGATGGGGGTCGCCGGCATCCGTGAGATGTCGACCATCCTGACGCCGCCAGAGGAGCGGCACCCGGTGCTGACGTTCGTCGGGCCGCACGACGAGCGGCAGATCGCGGCCGCGATCCGTCGCGAACTGCTGCGTGACGGCCAGGTGTTCTACGTGCACAACAGGGTGCAGTCGATCAAGAAGGTCGCGGCTTCCGTCGCCGATCTCGTGCCGGAGGCGCGGATCGCCGTGGCCCACGGGCAGATGAACGAGCATGAGCTCGAGAAGATCATGGTGAGCTTCTGGGAGCGGGAAATCGACATCCTGCTGGCGACCACGATCGTGGAATCCGGACTCGACGTCCCGAACGCGAACACGCTGATCGTGGACCGGGCGGACGCCATGGGGCTGTCCCAGCTGCACCAGTTGCGCGGGCGCGTCGGGCGCGGGCGCGAGCGGGCGTATGCGTACTTCCTGTACCCGGCGGAGAAGGCGCTCACCGAGACCGCTCACGAGCGGCTGGCGACCGTGGCGCAGCACACCGAGATCGGGGCCGGGATGTACGTGGCGCTGAAGGACCTTGAGATTCGTGGCGCGGGAAATCTTCTGGGCGGGGAGCAGTCAGGACATATCGCCGGTGTCGGGTTCGATCTGTACTTGCGGATGATCGGCGAGGCCGTCAGGGAGCTGAAGGAGGACGCCCCGGCGGAGCGTCTAGAGGTGCGCGTGGAACTGCCCGTCAACGCGCACATCCCGCACGACTACGTGCCAGGGGAGAAACTCCGGCTGGAGGCGTACACGTCGATTGCCGCCATCGACAGTGAAGAGGACGCCGTCTCTGTCCGGGACGAACTGGTCGACCGGTACGGGGAACTGCCGCTGCCAGTCGCGACGCTCCTGGACGTGGCGCGGCTGCGGTTCGCCGCCCGCCGCGCCGGGCTGACCGATATCACATTGCAAGGAAACTTTGTGCGGTTCGCGCCGGTGGTGCTTCCCGATTCGCGTACGGTACGAGTTCAGCGGCTGTACCCGAAGACTTTGCTCAAGCCGGCGGTCAGTACCATGCTGATACCGGTGCCGAAATCCGGGGCCTCCAGCGGAGGCTTCGGCGGAACGCCCCTGCGTGACACCGAACTGCTCGCGTGGTGCGCGGAAGTGATCCGTTCGGTACTCTCCGACTCGTAAATTGCTTGTCGCGTTGCGGAAGGGACTCACTGTGGCTGGATGGGCTGCGGCTCGCAGAAAGATCCGCGTAGCGGGTGCCGGCGGTGTGGCGGCGCTCGGCGTTAGTCTCCTGCTGTCCGCCTGCTCCCCTGTCCAGGTGGGCGCCGCGGCGATCGTGGGCAACCAGCGGATCACGCAGTCGACGCTTGACACCCAGGTCTCCAGCTTCAACGACGCGGCCGCCGACTACCCCGGCCAGGTCCAGGTAACCGCCGCGGAGGCGCCGGCCGCCGTGCTGACCTGGCTGATCCTGTTCGCGATCGAGGACCGGATGGCCTCCGACGCGGGGATCACGGTGTCGCAGGCGGACATCCAGGCGGGCACCGTGTCGATCGAGCAGCAGATCGCGCAAGAAGAATCGCAAGCGGGCGTGTCCCCGAACCTGAACGCGGGTCTGCTGAACGTGGGCTTGCCGCCGCAGATGCTGCCCGACCTCGGAAAGTACCAGGCCCAGTTGGATGCCTTCGCGGTCAAGGTCAACGGCGGCAAGCTACCGACCACGACGGCGGAGAACAGCGCGGTGGACACGGCGGTGACCAAGGCGCGGTGCACGGCGGCGAAATCGCTGAGCATCCAGGTTAACCCGCAGTACGGCCAGTTCAACTACACCCAGTACGCCGTGCAGAGCGGAACTTCGGACAACACGCTGTCCGCGCTCTCGGGACCGCCGGTTAAGCCCTCGACGGCAGGGCTCACGCCCGCGTGCTGACGATTCTGCTCAGCAGTCCCCGCGTGGCGCCGGGACTGCTTTCGTGGCAGGGCTGGTCGGCGTTGCGTTCGGCGTCGCGGGTGCTGGTGGGGTCGGCAGGGCACCGGTTGGTTCCCGCGCTGACCGAAGCCGGAGTGATCGCCGAGGTCGTGGACGCTCCCGCTGAGGAATCCGCACTCGCGTCTCTTCTGGCCAGCGCGGTTACGGAGGCCGGCGGACCGGTGGTGTGGCTGGCGCCTTCCGGATCCGGGGCGGCGCCTTCGCTGCTGAGTGTGCTGTCCGACGTCACGGACCTTCCCGTGCGGGTCGTGCAAGGGTCGCATGACCTGCCGGGGGCGCGACTGCTCGACGTGGTTTCGATCATGGACACACTGCGGGTGTCGTGCCCTTGGGACCAGGAACAGTCTCACTCCTCGCTGCTGAAGTACCTGCTCGAGGAGACGTACGAGGCGGCCGAGGCGATCGAGACGTCGGACTGGGCGTCGCTGCGGGAGGAACTCGGGGACGTGCTGTTCCAGGCCGTCTTCCACGCGCGGGTGGCCGCCGAGCGCAGCGCCGCCGAGGGCGGGTTCACCATCGACGACGTGGCGGATGAACTCGCCGCCAAGCTGGTGCGACGGCATCCGCATGTGTTCGGGTCGGTCGCCGTATCGTCCGCGGACGACGTGAACCGGAACTGGGAAGAGATCAAGAAGGCCGAGAAGGCCGAACGATCCCGTGTATCTGGTTCTGGTCCCGCCTCTGTATTGGATGGCGTGGCATTCGGGCAGCCGGCGCTCTCCCTCGCGGCCCAGTTGCAGCGGCGGGCGAAGCGGGCGGGTGCGCAAGTCGGCGTGAACGTCGATGGCGCGGACAGTGGCGATGGCCCGGACGTCGGCGGGGGCGCGGATGGTGTCGAGGGCGCGGACGGCAGCGAGAGCATCGGCGCCCAACTGATGCGGGCCGTGGCCCGTGCCGGGAAAGCCGGGGTGGATCCCGAACTCGCGCTTCGCGAAGCCGCCAGGCGTTTCGCTGAACGGGTGCTCGAATGGGAGCGTTCTACCGGCCGCTGACGAGTCGCCACGGTGCTGTCACGGCGGGCGCGGGGTGGCCGTCTCCCGTCACGGCGACATGCCAGACTAGGGTTAAATAGTCACAAATGCCACACTGGCATCAAATGCCCTATACGCCACTTCCGTAGCGATAATAGGGTCCGGGACAATCGTGTCAACCAAGCGCTTAGATCGCGCGTCTCTCTTTCAGATGTCTTACGGCGTTTTATGGCCAAAAGGACACGGGTTGTGGCGTGAGCTGGCAACTCGGCAGAGGGGGGCGGGATTTTGTCAGGATACGTCGCGGCGACAGAAAGCAACATTCGTCGTGAGCTGGCGAGTTCAATGGCGTGGACCAGAGGCTATTTGCGTCGTGCGGCTGTCGCGGATCTGGGATGCGCGGTTATCGCCGCCGGGGCGGCGCTCGGAGTACGGTTCGGCGGTAGTTCTCCTTCGGCTTATGTCATGTTCAGCCTCGCGTTTCCGTTGCTGTGGACGATAACCATGACGCTTTCCGGGGGATATGACGTCCGGTTTATCGGAACTGGCTCCGATGAGTTTCGTAAGGTCCTGAATGCTGGTGTGAGTCTCACGGCGGCGCTGGCGATCTTCTCATATCTGATCAACAACGAACTGTCGCGCGTCTACCTCGTGATCGCCATGCCCGGGGTCACCGTGCTGGACCTCGCGGCCAGGCTCTGCCTTCGCAAGTGGCTGCACAGCCAGCGCGCGGCCGGGCGGTACATGCTTACCGTGATCGCAGTGGGGCACGAACCGGGCGTCGCGGACCTGATCAGGGAACTGAGCAGGGACAAGTATCACGGCATGCGGGTCGCAGGGGTGTGCATCGCCGAACCCGCGGACCGCAGGGACGTGGCCGGGGTGCCGGTCTTCGGCGGGCTGGAAGACGTCGCCAGCGCCGTCCGGCGCTGCGCCGCGGACACGGTCGCGGTGACCGCTTGCCCGGAGATCGACGCGGTGAGGCTCCGCGGGCTCGCCTGGGAGCTGGAGAAGACCGGCACCGACCTGTGCGTGGCGCCGTCCTTGCTGGACGTGGCCGGACCGCGCACCACGGTACGGCCAACGGCAGGGCTGACGCTGCTGCACGTGGATCATCCCCAGCTGTCGGGTGCCCGGCAGGCGATCAAAAGCCTGTTCGACCGTGTCATGGCCGGCTTCGCCCTTTTGCTGCTGTCACCGCTCTTCCTCGCGGTGGCGGCGGCGATCAGGCTTCACGACAAAGGGCCGGCGCTGTTCGTCCAGACCCGTGTCGGCCGGGGTGGCCATACGTTCCGCATCTACAAGTTCCGCACGATGGTGGTCGACGCCGAGCAGCGCCTCGCGCAGCTCCAGACGAGCAGCGACCACGGCGACGGCCACGTGCTGTTCAAGATGCGGCGCGATCCGCGCGTGACCGTCATCGGCGTGTACCTGCGCAAATGGTCCATTGACGAGCTGCCGCAACTGCTCAACGTGCTGCTCGGTGACATGTCGCTCGTCGGACCCCGTCCGGCGCTGCCTGCCGAGGCGGAGAAGTACGCGGATCACGTCAGGCGAAGGCTCGTCGTCAAGCCGGGCCTGACCGGTCTGTGGCAGGTGAACGGGCGTTCCGACCTCTCCTGGGAGGAGTCGGTCCGGCTGGACCTGCGCTACGTGGAGAACTGGTCGTTCGCGCTCGATCTGCAAATTCTGTGGAAAACGATCTCGGTGATCATCAGGGGGTCTGGTGCGTACTAGCGCGGTAACGCTAGAGCAGGAGTTCGCTGGCCTGGGAGGCCGAGAGCCAGAATTTGACGCCTGCGCGGGCTTCGACGACCCGGATCCCGCCGACCTGGACGACTCGGATGTCGCCGACCTGGACGTCACGCGGCTCGTGCGACGGGCGGGCTTCGGCGAGACCAGGGCATGGGAGCGCCTGATCGAGAAGTTCGGCAGGCTCATCTGGTCGATCACCCGGGACTTCAAGCTCAGGGAAACCGACGCCGCCGACGTCTTCCAGACGACATGGATGCGGCTCATCGAGCACATCGACCGGATCGAGCACCCGGACAGGGTGGGGTCCTGGCTCGCGGCGACCGCGCGGAACGAATGCCTGCGCTGCCTCGCCACGCACAAGCGGCTCGTGCTGGTCACCGAGGACGACGTGGTGCTTGGCGACATCGCGGAGCATGGTGCCGAGATCGACGAGGCGCTGCTGGCCGGCGAACGAGCCGAAACCGTCCGCGCGGCCATGGCGCACCTGCCGCAGCGCGGGCAGCGGCTGCTCGAACTGCTGATGGCCGACCCGCCCGCGTCCTACCAGGAGATCTCCAGCGAACTGGGGCTTCCGGTCGGCAGCATCGGCCCTACGCGGGGCCGCCTGCTGGCGCGGCTGCGCGACCTGCTGGCGGCCTCGTTACGGCAGGGTGTCGGCATCTAGCCAGCTTCCGCCGCCGGCCTCGATCTGCGGGTAGGCCTTGCGGACCTCCGGCATGAGGTCGGGCACGAAGAGCACGACCGCGTCCGGCTTGCGTGCTACCAGTTCGGCCGGGCTGATGACCGGGACGAGCGTTCCGGGCATGCGCAGGCCGCGCTTGGCGGGTGAGGCGTCGGCGACGGCGGGCAGCAGGTCACGGTCGACACCTGCCTTGCACAGCAGTGCGACGGCTCGGGACGCGGCGCTGTAGCCGAGCACCTCCTTGCCCGAATCCCGCATCGCGGTGAGCCAGTCCCGCAGGCCGTCCGCACGCGCGGACGCGTCCCGAGCAAGGGCGCCGACTACCTCCCGGTCGCGGACGCCGGTGCTGGCCTCGCCGGCGAGCAGGGCTGTTACGGTCCTGTCCGGCTCGCCGCGGTCGTCCGCGTCGCGGCGGGCGGCGAGCAGGACGGTGCCACCGTAGAGATCGAACAGCCACGACTTGCGAGGACTGAGCCCGACCGCGGCGAGCATGCTCGTGAGCGCGGTGGCAGAGTAATAGGCGTAATGCCCGTGGCGCAGCGCATTCCACTGTCCCCCGCGGACGATTGTCTCCAGCGAGTGGTACTGCAGCAGCAGCACGCCGCCTGGCGTGAGCCGCGTGGCGCGCTCGGCGACCGCCGCCGCCTGGTCGGCGGCGTGCATCATGCCGAAGCAGTCGAGGATGACGTCGGCGTCCTCGTCGTCGTTCACGGGCGTGAGACCGCGTTCCTTCAGCAGTCCCAGCCAAGATCCGCCGTGCGGGCTGCCGTACTCCGCGACCCGCGCTCCCGCCGGAAGCAGACCCGCCGCCGCGACCCTGCGCACGGCATCTTCGGCTTGGGCGACGAGAGCGGCCGGCTCCGTGCCCCGGGGCTCGGCTGGAACGGTGGGATCGGTCAGCAACTGGGCTAGCCCGCACTCGGCGCACAGCCACATCTGAAGCGGGTAAACCGGATCGGGTCCTGGATCGTCATATTTGGGGAAGTAGTCGCAAGCGGGCTGCTCTCCCAGATCGAGGACTAGATGTCCCGACTGCCCGCGGCAGGCGCGGCACTGGTGCTCGGTCATTTCATATCCTCCGCCCGGCGGGAACTAACGAGAGAGGTAAGTTCCTCGGTAATACCGAATCTACTGTATGCCGAGTGCTGATTTCTCAATTGATTTTGGGGGGTACATGTCGTCAGGGTATGCGTGCCGTCTTTGCGGTGCGGAACTTACGCGTACGTTCGTCGATTTGGGAATGTCTCCGCTCTGCGAAAGTTACGTGCCGGCCGATCGCACGGACGCGCCGGAGGTTTTCTATCCGCTGCATGTCCGGGTGTGCTCCGCGTGTCTTCTCGTGCAGCTTCCCGCGTACGTCGCGGGGGAGGACATCTTCTCGGATTACGCCTACTTCTCGTCGTACTCCTCGTCCTGGGTGGCTCATGCCAAGCGGTACTCCGGCGACATGATCTCCGGGCTCGGACTGACTTCCGGCAGCCTGGTCACGGAGGTCGCGAGCAACGACGGCTACCTGCTGCAGCATTTCCACGCGGCCGGGGTCCCCGTGCTCGGCGTAGAGCCGGCGGGGAACGTGGCGGAAGCCGCGCGTGCCAAGGGGATCCGGACTGTGGTGGAGTTCCTCGGCCCGGACACGGGTACCGCGATCGCGGGTGAGTACGGCCGCGCTGACCTGGTCGCCGCGAACAATGTCTTCGCGCACGTACCTGACATCCGCGGGTTCGCGGCGGGCCTGCGCGCCCTCGTCAAGGACACCGGCCTGGTGACACTGGAGTTTCCCCATCTGCTCCGGCTCATCGAACGGCGGCAGTACGACACGATCTACCACGAGCACTACTCGTACCTGTCCTTGCTGACGGCGGGCCGCACGCTGGAGGCGGCCGGACTTCGCGTGGTCGACGCCGAGGAACTGAGTACGCACGGCGGATCCCTCAGGGTCCACGCGCGGCCGGCCGAGGCGGCGGGCGAGCCCGCCGAGCGCGTGAAAGCCATACTCGACGCCGAGGAAGCGGCGGGCCTGCACACCGTGGAAGGGCATGCGGGCTTCGCGGCCGAGGTACTGCACATCAAGAGCGACCTCCTGGAGTTCCTGCTGCAGGCGGCCGCCGATGGCCGTTCCGTAGCGGGGTACGGGGCGCCGGGCAAGGGGAACACGCTGCTCAACCACTGCGGCATCCGGACGGATCTGGTGGAGTACACGGTCGACAGGTCGCCGCACAAGCAGGGGATGTTCTTGCCAGGGACGCACATCCCGATCCACGCGCCGGAGCGCATCGGAGCGACGAAGCCGGACTACGTGCTCGTCCTGCCGTGGAACCTCCGTGACGAGATCAGCGAGCAGCTTTCCTACATACGGTCGTGGGGCGGACGCCTCGTCTTCCCGATCCCCGCACTTGAAATCGTCTGACGCCGTATTACGGCGCGCTCTCGCGGGTCTTCTGTCCGGGAGACCTGAAAGGGGAGTGAGCTATGAAGGTCGTGCTTTTCTGCGGTGGGCTTGGCATGAGGATGCGGGACGGCGTGACGAACGCCCCGAAGCCCATGGCGATGATCGGTGACCGCCCGCTGATGTGGCATGTCATGCGCTACTACGCGCACTACGGGCACCGCGACTTCGTGCTCTGCCTCGGCTACGGCGCCTCGGCGGTCAAGGACTTCTTCCTGAACTACGACGAGACCAGGTCCAACGACTTCGTGCTCGAGGGCGGAGCGGGCCAGGTCGAGCTCTTCAAGACGGACATCTCGGACTGGCGGATCACGTTCGTCGACACCGGACTGAACTCGGAGATCGGCGAGCGGCTGCGCCGGGTGCGCAAATTCGTCGACGGAGAGGAGATGTTCCTCGCCAACTACGCCGACGTGTTCACGGACGCGCCGCTGCCGGACATGATCGAGCGGTTCCGCGTGACGGACGCGGCGGTGAGCCTGCTCGCGGTGCCGCCGCAGTCTTCCCATCACGTGGTGGACGTCGACGACAGCGGATTGATTACGAACGTCACGCCGCTGCGGGATCTGCGGCAGTGGGAGAACGGCGGATACTTCGTGATGCGGCCGGAGGTCTTCGACCACCTGAACGAGGGTGAGGACCTGGTGGGCCACGCGATCCCGCGGCTGGTTGAGAAGCGGAAAGTGCTCGGCTATCCATACAAGGGCTACTGGTGCCCGGCGGACACGGTGAAGGAGCGCGCGCAACTCGAGGAGCGGTATCACCGGGGCGACTGCCCGTGGATGGTGTGGGATCCCGAGCGCTCGGGCGACGCCGGGGCCGTCGTGGTCGCGGGGTAGCGGGGTCATGCTGCCGTTGCGCCTTGACACGCCCGCCGCCGGCCGGCTTTCGGTGCTCGCGATCGGTGCGCATCCCGACGACATCGAGATCGGGGCCGGCGGCACGCTGCTCACACTGGCGTCGGGGCACCCCGGTCTGCAGGTCAGGTACCTGCTTCTCACCGGGACCGCGGACCGGCAGGAGGAGGCCCGGGCGGCGGCGCGGGCGTTCACCCCGGGCGCCGATCTGTCCGTGGAACTGCACGGCTTGCCCGACGGGCGGTTGCCAGCGGTCTACAGGGAGGTCAAGGAGGTCCTCGAGGAAGTCGCGCGGTCGCTGCGGCCGGACGTCATCCTGGCGCCGTCGCCCGATGACGCCCACCAGGACCACCGCACCGTCGGCGGACTCGTGACGACCGCCTTCAGAGACCAGATCTGCCTTGCCTACGAGATTCCGAAATGGGATGGCGACCTCCGCCGCCCGAACGCATACGTCGTGCTCACCGACGAGATCGCGCGGCGCAAGGTCGAACTGCTCGGCAAGTGCTACCCGTCCCAGCGCGGTCGCGACTGGTGGGGCGAGGAAACCTTCCTGTCTCTGGCCCGCCTGCGCGGCATGGAGTGCCGCGCGCACTACGCGGAGGCCTTCACGTGCGCGAAGCTAGTCATTTCCTAGAGGGGGAATTAGATGACTGCCATCCTGACCGACCCTGAGATCCCCGCGCACGAGTTGCGGCAGCGGATCTACTCCGGAGACCTGGTTATCCTCACGCGCCTGCGGGTGCTGGCGGAGTTCGTGGAGTACGTGCGCGACGAGCTTGCCGCGCTCTTCGCCCCGCATGATCCCGAGTACGCGCACGAGCACATCGAACCCGCCGAGATGGCGAAGATCCTGGGAGCATGGAAACCCCGCTGGATCCACGCCGAGCGGTCACGGGACCTGGTCCGCGCGATTATCACGGAGGCGGGATTCGAGGCCGAGCGCACGCACTACGACGTGCCCAAGCCGCGGACATCGTTCCCCGCAGGACACCTGACGACCGGAATCGCCTTCGCTTTCCCGTGGCATCGTGACGTCTGGTACAGCGCGCCCCCGCAGCAGGTCAACTGGTGGCTGCCGATCTTCCCGGTACGCGAGACGAACGCGATGAGCTTCGACCTGGCGAAGTTCGGGCGGCCTGTGCCGAACACTTCCGGCGGCTTCGACTACTACGAGAACAACGCACACCGGGTGATCACGGCGAAGTCCGTACGGACAGAGCGGCAGTCCCGGCCGGGCGCCGTCGACCACGCGCCGGACCTTGAGATGATCCCGTTGCCGGCTCCGGGGGAGGTCCTGCTGTTCTCAGGTGCGCAGCTGCATAAGTCGATCCCGAACGTCTCGGGCCTGGCGAGGTTCAGCGTCGACTTCCGGACCGTCGACACGCTCGATCTTCAGGCGCGCCGCGGCGCGCCGCTGGCGGATGTCTACTGCACCGGCACCGCCATACGGGACTTCGTCAGCGTCAAGGACGAGAGTGCCTTCGACGAAGACCTGGTGCGGTCACTGTTCGGTGCCCCGCCGGAGGACGCGATGCTCGTATTCGAAGCTTCCGCGTCCGCATCGGAGAGTCCGAATAGGCCGGAAAGATAGTTCCTGTGAGGTCCGTCAACCCTGTCTCTTTACGGCGCGTCATACACGCAGAAGGAATCCAGATTCGCGCAGATTATGGATTCCGCGGCGTAAGGGGTGGATTTATGGGGGGAATTGTATCCTCAGGCAACGAACTGAGCCGTCGGCAGATCGTCATGAGCGCTGTCGGAGCCGCGGCGGCAGGCGCGGCGGGAGCGTCCCTGCTCGCTGAGTCCGGTACCGCGCCGGCGCACGCCGCCGAACTGGCCACCACGGTGGAGAGCGGCGCGATCGCGCCGGCCGTGGTCAGCCTGGCCGACGCGCCGACGATCGAACTCAACGCCGCCGAGGGTAATGACTTCCGGGTGACCATCTCTGGTAACCGGACGGTCAGCACCCCGGCCAGCCCGGCAGACGGCCAGAAGATCACTCTCCAGGTGACCCAGGGTTCCGGGGGCCCGTTCACCCTCGCCTGGGACACCGGATACGTGTTCTCCGCCGGCCTGCCGCAGCCGACCCTCAGCACGACCGCGGGTCAGACGGACCTGCTGGGCTTTCTGTACAACGCGGCCATGGGCAAATGGCTGCTCGCTGCCTTCGTGAGCGGGTTTGCCCCGCCGCCCGCACCCGCGCAGCAGACGGGCACCTACCGGTTGTTCCCCGGCACTGACGGGCCAGCTAGCCCGGTCTCCTACAACGGGCCATTCACCTGTGGTGTCGTCTTCAGCGTTACGTCCGGCGCATGCTGGCTTGACGGCTACTGGTGGTGGGTCTGCGGATCCGGGCAATCGACATCCCCTCAGCGATTCGCGCTATGGCAGGCCTACAACGGATCGCAGGGGACGCTGGTGCCGGACAGCCAGGTCACTTCGGGGAGCCTGACGGCCGGGCAGTGGAACTTCGTGCCGCTGTCTTCGCCGCTGCCGCTGGCTATCGGGGCGGTGTACGTGGCGGCGACCGGGTTCACGGGGAGTTTCCCGGACACCGGCAACCAGTTCGGCAGCGGCGACCCCTACAGCGGCGGGATCGTGAACGGGCCTCTCACCGCGTACTCCGACTCGACCGGCTCCCTTCCGTCGCCTTTCAACACCGCTCAAGGGGTATTCAGCGTCGCGAGCGACAACCCGGCGGCGAGCATCCCGATCTTCGGGTCCAGCGCCTGCAACTTCTGGATGGACGTCCAGGCCGACACCAACCCGCCGGCGGGAACGTCCTACCGCATGTGGCCGAACTATCCGACGCTCCCGGGCAGCCTGGATTCAGACGTGGCCGCCTATACGCTGGCGACGGAGTTCGGCCTTTCCGTGCCGTGCGCGCTGAACAACATCTGGTTCTACTCGGCATCAGGCGCGACCGTGCTGCCCACCCGATGCGCGATCTGGGACGTCTCTTCGCAGACCGAAGTCACGGGCACGGACAACTCGTCGCCCGCCTGGTCGGGGGTGGCCGGGTCCGGATGGGTGGCATGCTCCTACAGCGGCGTGCCGCTTCCAGCCGGGGACTACAAAGTGGCGGTGTACTACGGCGGCGGGTCGCCCTGGTACCAGGCCACGGGCGGCTACTGGGCCACCGGCGGCGCCGGCGGGAAAGGCATCACCGCTGGTCCGCTGACTGCGCCGGCGACGTCCGCGGCCGCAAGTCCCGGGCAGTGCACGTACCAGCCAGGCTCCTGGGCCTACCCCGACAGCTACTCCCCCGGCGGCAACGGTGAGAACTTCTGGGTCGACGTAGAGGTCACGCCCGGCTTCTGAGGCGGGCCGTCGGCGAAAGGCGCAGGTGGGAAATGGGCAGTGCCGGGCAGGAGAGCGTGACAGCCGAATCGGGTGCGCTCGCGCCCGCGGTGGTCCAGGTGACCGACGAGGCCACGATCGCGGTTGACGCGTCCCTCGGAAACGACTTCCGGGTAACGCTGGGCGGGAACCGGACAATGGGAACTCCGCTGAACGCGGTGAACGGGCAGCAGATCATCTTCCAGGTGACGCAGGGTGCGGGCGCCCCGTTCGCGCTCAGCTGGGACAGCGGCTACGAGTTCTCCGCTAGCTTGCCGCAGCCAGCGCTCAGCACCACGGCTGGTCAGACGGACCTGCTCGGCTTCGTCTATAGCGGCACAAAGGGCACATGGCTGCTCGCCGCCTACCTGAATGGGTTTGGCTGATGGGCACTTACCGGATTTTTCCGTCCGCGAACGGGCCGTCCAGCCCTGTTTCCTACACCGGCGATTTCCTGGCAGGCGTCACGTTCTGCGTCACCAGCATCTGCTGGCTGGAGGGGTACTGGTGGTGGGTATGCCCGGCCGGGCAGTCGACCGCACCGCAGAAGTTCGCGCTGTGGCAGCTGTACGGTGAGGGAGAGGGCAACCTGATCGCCGGGAGCGTGGCCACGTCGGGTGCACTGACGGCCGGCCAGTGGAACTTTGTCCCGCTTCCCGTGGCGATTCCGTTGAGCGTGGGGAACCTGACTGGCAACGGTGCGGCGGTATACGAGGCGGCGACCGGGTTCACCGGGAGTTTTCCGGACACGAACGGCGCGTTCGGCGCCAGCGGGCCATACGCCTCTGGCATAACGAACGGACCGCTCTTCGCCTATTCGGATCAGGGCGCCTCGGCGCCTTCGCCGGCTTCCCCCACTTCCTTCCAGGGGGCCTTCAGCACGGCCGGAACCGATCCCTCGGTACACGTACCGGACATGGGCTCGAACTCATCCAACTTCTGGATAGACCTCCAGGTCACCGACACCGTCCCGTCGGCGTATGCGGGGTCGTTCCGGCAATGGCCGAATTACCCCACGGTGTTCCCGGTCGAGAACACCATCGATACCGGGCAGCAGACAATGGGCAACCAGTTCTCCTTGTCCGGACCCTGTGCAGTGGACAACGTCTGGTTCTACAGCCCTCCGTTCGCCGAAGACCTGCCTGCCAGTACCCAGATCTGGGACGCCTCGACGCAGGCGCTTGTCTCCGGTACGGACCTCGCGGCCTCGTGGTCGGGGGAACTGGGCAGCGGCTGGATAGCCAACTCCTACAGCGCGGCGAATATCGTCCTGCCCGCGGGGAACTACATCGCCAGCGTCTACTATCCCGGGGGCAAGATCTTCTACCAGGAGAACCGGGGATACTTCGGTTCCTACATGGGGAACGCCGGGCCCGCCGCCAACGGCCTGGTCAGCGGACCGTTGTCAGCGCCGGACAACGCGAGCGCGTTCAGCCCCCCCGGCGGGAACAGCTGCTATTACGTCGGCGGCCCGGGCCCCGCTTATCCAGCCACCTGGGACCACAACGACGGCGGGGAGAACCGGTGGATCGACATCGAGGTCTCTCCGGCGGGCTCGGGAAATCCGCCGCCAGTTACCAACGGCGGCGCGTTCTTGGTCTTCTTCCCGTGACGGCCGCTCCCGCCGGCCGTGACGGGGCTTCACCGGCATGTGCTGACGTCACATGGCATGATCGCCGCGTCCGCCAAGCAGCGTTTCCGAGAGGACCTCGAACTGCTCGTACAGGGCGAGCTTGTTGGCGGCGTTGCGGTCTTCCATCTGCCGCTGCAGATCCGCATGCCGCTTCTCGACTTCCTGGAACTGCGAGACGAGCCGGTCGACGTCGAACGAGCCGGCGGGCTGGTTGAAATCGCCGAGGCCCATGTCCGCCATGAGGGTGGCGAACTTCCGTGAATACCCGAGGGACAGCGTCGGCTTGCACAGCTTGAGGGCGCACATCACGTTGTGGTAACGCGTTGCCACGATGATGCCGAGCGGGGAGAGCAGCTTGATCAGCTCGGCGTACGATCCGACCCGCTCAGCGCTGATCCAGGACGAGTCCAGGTCGGGCCGGGCAGCGCGCACGTCAGCGACGATCCGGTCCGCCACCTCCCAGTCGAACTTGCTGTCGCCGCCGAACAGCCGGACCTTGTGGCCGCTGTCCACCAGCCACCGCGTGAAACGCGTGACCTTGTCGACGTAGGCGGCGTGGATCTCATCCGCACGGCTGCGGTCGTCTTCGTTTCCGCCGTAGTACGCCATGACCCCGACCCCCACGAGCAGCGGGTCGCCTGGCTCGTAGGGCGGAGTGGGAACTCCGAACACGAGGTCCGGGTAGACCCGGTCCCCGGAGGTGTCGAAGCCGCGTTTCCGCATCGCCTCCAGTGAATTGGCGTCACGATAGGAGCGGTAAGCCGCCGCCCGCGCGGTCGCGTCGGACAGCCAGCGGGTGAACCGCTTGTTGATGATCTCGGCGCCGACGCTGACAAGGGCGACCTTGGTCCCGGTTAGCCTGCCGGAGGCGCAGACCACGAACAGGGTCAGCGGGAATCCCCAAGGGCGAGTGGGGAGAGTGGATTCCAGGGCCCCGGCGCCGGGGACGATCACCGCGTCGTGCCGTCGCACCCATGACGCCGTCCGGAAAACGTCGATACCCTTGCCCAGCGCCTTGAGGAAGACGGCGGGCACGCCCGACATCCGCTGGTCATACCTCTGGTACCAGTACAGCGGAGTGCAGTCGAGGCCGTATTCGGCGCGCATTCGGCCGGACGCTCCGCCGCCCATGACATCGATGACGACGTCCGGACGGGCATCCCGGAAGTAGGCGAGCACGGTCTCCATGGATGCGTCGTTGCCGGAGTTTCCCGAACCGAGAAGACCGAAAAGCCCTAGCCGCCGAACAGATGCCGCAGGTCGTGTTCTCACTGTCCGTCCAAGTCTTTGATCGCCGTTGCGCACTAGCCCCTCCGGCGTGGTGGACCAGACGGCCAGCAACATGTCCGAGCAGAAGACCCGGGATCCGCTTGTACTGATACATGGCGGGTCGCCTTTCCCGCGGCCTGCGGCTAGCCCAACGGTTAGGTCTGGCCCGTGGCCGCGCGTGTCCTGTATCACCAGTGGCCCGCGGCGCTCCTGTAGGTGGAGTCCCTTGCCCGGGCGGAGGCCAGGTGGAGCGGAGGCTGGGTGAATAGGCGCAGGCTGGACCTGACCAGGTCGGCGCGGATCTTGTGGCGGCACAAGATCCTGGTAGGTGCCGTCGTGGCCGCGGGCCTTGTCGGCAACACCGCATACCAGGCCATTGCGCCGCCTGTCTACACGGCCAGCGCTCTCGTCATGCTCGGCCCATCGGTGAACGTGCAGACCCAGACCCTCGTCGTCACCAGCTATCCGGTGCTCGAGGCCGCCATGAACGACGCCCGCGTGGGCGACGTTCCGCTCGCGACGCTGCAGGAGCGCGTGCGGGCTATACGCGCCGGGGCCCAGATGATCACTATCGCGGCCCAGGCGAGCTCGGCGAGCCAGGCGGAGGCCACGGCTAATTCCGTCTCCCGCAGTTACGTCGCATACGTCACCTCCGCGAGGAATCCGCTCGGGGAGCAGGCAGCGGAATTCCTGCAGCCCGCCACGACAGCCACGGTCAAGCCGCTCGTCACCCGGTTGTCCGAGGCGGCCGGGCTAGGTTTCCTCGCGGGCCTCCTGCTCTGCCTGATCGCCGGGCTCGCTGTCTGGCGCAATGACCGGTGGCTGACAGAGCGCGACGCGATGGCAGACTCCATCGGCGTCCCGGTTCTTGCCTCGGTCCGCGCCAGTGCGCCGAAGGATTCCAGCGGCTGGGCCAAGCTCATGGAAAGCTATTCGCCCGATACCGGTGACGGCTGGCGCCTGGGCGGGCTGCTGCGCGAACTTGGGGTCACAAGTGACGCCCTCGGCCGGTTCCGGGGTGGTGACACCGTCTCGCTCGCGATCCTCTCGCTGTCCACAGATCGTGACGCGCTGGCCATCGGGCCCCAACTGGCTTCCTTCGCCGATGCGCGGGGAATTCCCACCGCGCTCGTGGCCGAACGAGGTCAGGAGGCGGAACTGACTACGCGGGCACCGCGAGCCCTCATCGCCGCAGGCGCGGCCAGGGCCGGGACCGGGCTGCGGGCTGTGTACCGCGCGGCGGCTTCGGGGCAGGGTCCGCGTAAACCGCGGATCGTCATGTTCGATCCTGATCGTCCGGGCCAGCTGCCAGCGGACACGCTGACCATCGCGGTCGCCGTGGTGGACGGCAAGAATCCGCGCGTAACGGGGGTGATCAGCGCCGCGCAGACAGTACTGGCAGTGACAGCCGGGGCGGTCACGGGCGAGCAGCTGACCCGTGTCGCCGCCAGCGCGGCTGGCGCCGGGCACAAGCTCACCGGGATTCTCGTGGCTAATCCGGACCCAGACGACCAGACGACCGGGCGATCGCCGCAGCTGGCCCGCCCCGAGCAAGACAGGATGCCTACTCGCATGTACGGCGTAGCGACGGGGAGCAGACGATGACTGACCGGGATCAGACGGTCATGTACCCGATGAACGGAGATAACGGCCACCCCGCTCGGTTGCCCGTCTTCAGCGAGTTCACCCTTTCGGAGGAACAGCCCGCCAACGTGGCCACCGGGCTGGTGAGCCTCGGGTTCATCGGGGCGGCCATCAAGCGCGGCGTGCGGCTCTTGTGCGCCCTGGCCGTCATTGGCCTCATCATCGGCGTCGGCTATTACGTGGTGTCGCCGCCGTCCCCGAAGGCGACGACGTCTGTGCTGCTTACGTATGGCCCAGACGAGAGTCCCGCAAGTGCCGTGTTTGACAACCAGACGATCGCGGAAAGCCACTCCGTCGCCCAGCGGGCCATGTCTAAGCTGCACGACACCACGCAGAGCCTCGGCAGCTTCGCGGGGTCGTACACGGTCGCGGTCCTCACGGACCGCGTGCTGCAGATAACCGCGAGCGCCCCTACGGCCGGCCAGGCGGTGAGTAACGCCAATGCCATAGCCACGTCGTTCCTCCAGTTCAGGGCGAAGGAGGAAGAAGCGGCCAACCAAGTCCTGCTGCAGTCCCTGCGGCAGGAACTCAGCCAGGTGAGGGGGAATCTTGACGACCTCGCCTCGCAGATCAGCCAGGTGCAGTCGCAGCAGACGTCTCAGTCGCAGCAGGCCAGGCTCAAGAGCCTGCAGAACGCCCATACCCAGGCGGAAATCACGCTCGGCACGCTACAGGAGACGATCGCCGGCACCCAGGCCGGCACCTCCACGATCTCGTCGGTGACCGGCAGCGTGGTACTCGACCCGGCGTCGCCGACGGTGAAATCGAAGTCCAAGACAATACTCGAATACGGTGCCTATGGCCTCCTGGCGGGCCTTGCGCTCGGACTGGGCATCATTGTGGTCGGTTCGGTCGTTTCCGACCGGCTGCGCCGGCGGGACGACATCGCGCGCGCGCTCGGTGTGCCGGTGCGGCTCAGCGTGGGCCATGTGCGGCTCAAGCGACGCCTGCTGCCGGGTCGTCGCGGCCTGGCAGCCGCCGCGGATCCGGAAGTGCGCCGGATCGTCGCGCACCTGCGCACAGCGGTTCCCCAGCGGGACCGGAAAGCAGCGCTGGTCGTCGTCGCGGTCGACGATCCGGGCATCGCGGCCTTGTCGCTGGCCTCACTCGCTGTCTCGTTCGCGAAGGACGGACGCAGCGTCGTGCTCGCGGACTTGGCCGTCGGCGCGCCGGCGGCGGCATTGCTCGCCGGCAAAGGGCCCGGAGTCGGCAGGATAAACGCACGGCAGTCCCAGATGACGCTGGCGGTGCCGGACATCGATGAAGTGGCTCCGATCGGTCCGCTCACCGCCGCACCCGATGCCGCCGCACGCCATGCCGCCGCACGCCATGCGGCCGCGCCCGATGCCGCCGCATCCAATGCCGCCGCACCCGGCGAACGCGAACGCAGCAAGTTCACGCGCGACGTCGCGAGCGCCTGCGCTTCCGCGGACATCCTGCTCACGCTGGTGACTCTCGATCCCGGGATCGGCGCAGACCATCTCGCGACATGGGGAGGCGACGCCGTCGCGATCGTTACCGCCGGGCGGGCGTCATGGGCAAAGATCCAGGCAGCGGGCGAGATGCTGAAGCTCGCCAGGATGAGAGTGATCTCGGCGGTGCTCGTCGGGGCCGATAAGTCGGACGTGAGCCTTGGCCTGGTCCCTGATGGCGAGATCCTCGCCGGAATCGACAGCCTGGGATAGGGATGACTTCCTCTACATTCGTCTCCTACCAGGCGCACCGCGGCATGCGGCTGCTGCGGCCGGGTGCGCGGCCGCTCGGTCCTGACCAGGCGCGAGAACGTAGCGCGCGGCACAGGGTCTACTGGATATGGGGACTGGTCTTCCTTAATGTCCTGACCTTCTACAAGGGGACGTGGAACGGGCTGCCACTGCTCATCCCTATTCCGTCGTTCCTCGGCAAGATACTCACCCAAGGGGCGCTCTCCGGTGCGCTCTTGCTCGCGGTGACGGCCAACAGGCGATTGCTGATCCGGCCCAGCGTGTTTCTCGGGCTGCTGAGCCTGCTGGTGGCGGAGGCGGTGATCTCCGGAGTCAGCCCGGTGTCCGGGCACTTCATCAGCACCCTCTACCGGACCTGCCGGCTCGCCGAGTTCACGGCCGTTCTCTGGCTGATGACGCCATGGTGGGGACGCCGCGACCTCCTCCTCGTCAAATGCCATCTCACGGCCCTCGGAGTGGTTCTCGGGTCCGTGCTGCTCGGGCTGATCGTGGCTCCGGGACGCGCCATGTCCCAGGGGCGGCTGTCAGGAGAGTTCTGGCCCATCACCCCGGTGCAGGTCTCGGACTTTTCAGCGGTCGCTCTTGGCGTGGTCGTGGTGCTATGGCTCTGCGGCGAGACCAGGCGGCGGCTGACCGTGGTTGCCATCCTCGTCTTGGCGACCATGTTGCTCCTGACGCATACCAGGACCGAAGTCGTCGCCCTTGTCGCGGGCATTCTCGTGGCAGGCTTGCGCATGTTCACGTCCCAGGCGCGCGTGCGCCGGATACTCGCGTCGGCGGGCATTATCGTGTCGCTGGCGGTCATCGTGTTCTCGGGCGCGCTGACCACCTGGCTGGTGCGCGGGGAGAACTCCCAGGAACTAGCCAACCTGACCGGGCGCACGACCGTCTGGGGCCTGGTTCTCGCCGCGCCGCGGGACCGGTTCCAGATGATCCTGGGTTACGGGCTGTCCAATAAGGGATTCGACGGCCTCCCTATCGACAGCAACTGGATAGCCGCGTACTACGACCTCGGGCTCATCGGGGTAAGCCTGTGCGTCGCGATGCTCTTGTTCGTGCTCGTGTCCGCGTACTTCCAGCAGCGGAGCACGCGGACCGCCGTCGCCTTGTTCCTGGTGACTTACCTGCTGGTGACGTCATTCACCGAGACCGGACTCAGCGACGCCTCGGTGTACCTTCTCGAACTCGCGCTCGCGGCATCGCTTATCGTGCCGCCGCTCCGGGAGAGGAGATCGGGGTGAAGGTCATGGTCGTCCACAACCGGTGCCGGTCAACCGGGCCGAGCGGGGAGAACCGGGTCGTCGACCAGGAGAGCGAGGCGCTCGTCGGCGCGGGCCACGAGGTCATGCGCTTCGGCGCGGACAGTGACGAGATCGAGTCGTGGACGGGGCTTCGGAAGGCCCAGGTACCCGTCCGCCTGATCTGGAATCCCGCGAGCCGCCGTGACCTGAAGAACGCGCTCACCGAGCATAAGCCGGACGTCGTCCACGTGCACAACACATTCCCCTTGCTGAGCGATAGCGTGTTGTACGCCTGCCGCGACGCGGCCGTACCGGTGGTGGCGACCATCCACAACTACCGCCTCGGATGCACCGGCGGAGTGTTCTTCCGTGACGGCGCGCCCTGCCATGACTGCGGGCACGGGGCACTGCTGCCTGGCGTGCTCCACGGCTGCTACCGCGACTCGCGGGCAGCCAGCGCGCCGCTGGCCATCGCTATCGGTGTACACCGGCGTTCGTGGAAGTCACTCATTTCGGCGTATGTCTTCATCTCGGCATCCCAGCGGGATCTGCTCGGCGGCCTTAACCTGCCACCGGACCGGCTATTCGTCAGGCACAACATGATCCCCCGCCTGGAGCGGCGGCCGGCCCGACGGGAACCCATTGTCGTGTATGCCGGGAGGCTGGCCGAGGTGAAAGGCCTGCGCCTGCTCATGGCGGCCTGGGACCGCTACCTGGCCATGCCCGGCGCGCCAGTTCTGCGGCTGGTCATAGCGGGCACAGGTCCCATGGACCGTGAGGTCGCCGACTGGGCGGCCGGGCGGCCGTCGGTGGAGATGCTCGGGCTCGTCACCGGCAGCGGTTGCCGGGAACTGATGTCGCGGGCGCGTGCGGTCGTCGTTCCCTCGGCCTGGGAAGAACCGTTCGGCCTCGTCGTAGTCGAGGCGATGGCCGCCGGCACGCCTCCGGTGGCGTCCGCGCACGGCTCGTTCGCCGAGCTGATATCGAGCGGTATCGATGGCGCGCTGTTCCGGCCGGGCGATCCCGCGGCGCTCGCCTCGTCCATCGCCGATGTCGCCGCGGACCCGGAGAAGTACGACACCTACGGGAAGCAGGCCAGGGAGACCTACGAGCGGCGCTTCAACCCGGAGCACAGCCTCAGGCACTTGACCGAGATCTACAGCTTCGCTATCGCGAATCCCGCGCCAGGGCCGGCGCGAGCTGGCCCGAACGCCGATTCATAGTCACCGAAGGAAGGCTGGCGCAATGCAATCGAAACTACGGCGCGGTCTCGCTACCTCGCCGCTCGGACGAGCCGCTGCCCTGCCGCTGCGCACCATGGCGGTGACACGATACGACGCACGTCTGGTGGGGAATTCCCTCGGCTGGCTCGTGCGGGGCAGGGAAACGACGAACTACACCTACGACTTGGACGATCTCAACCGGGACCAGCTGTGCTGGTTCGTTTCCACGGTCACGGGTGCCGAAATCGGCAAGGTTCGGGCGTGGATGCGCGAACTGGAGACGGACGAGGAACTTTTCGGCGGGCTCACAAAACGCCTGTCTTCCAATCCCACCAGGCGGATCTGCGCGACCGAACCGCATCTGGCGCGAAGATTCGGCTGGTATGCGATCGTCCGCGCAAGAGAGCCGGAAAACATAGTGGAGACCGGCACGCACCTCGGGCTCGGTTCCTGTGTAATCGCCGCGGCTTTGCTGCGGAACGGGCATGGTCGGCTCACCACGATTGACATCGACGGTGATTCCGGATACCTGATCGCCGAGCCTTGGGGCGGCGTCATCGACAAGCGCGTCGGGAGTTCCGTGGCGGAACTCGCGCATCTCCATGATGTCGACATATTCTTGCACGACAGCCTGCACACCTATGAGTACGAGACGAAGGAACTCAACGCCGTCGAGCCGAACTTGTCCGCCGACGCGATCGTCCTGTCGGACAACGCCCACGATTCCGCGGCGTTGTCGCACTGGGCAGAACGAACCGGCAGGCACTACCTGTTCTTCAAGGAGCAGCCGGTCAACCACTGGTGGCCCGGAGACGGCATCGGGGTTGCCTGGGCGAAATAATGCGCTATTCACCTCTCGGTGCGCCGTCGGCGCTGCTGGCCGCGCTGCTGCTGCTCGCGGCGGGCTGTACCTCGGGCGGCATCGCCTCAACACAGGGCACCCCCACGGCCGGCGGCGGTCCGGCGGCGGTCCCTTCGACGGCAGGCCCGGTGGAAAGCGGCGTCGAGGGGCGCGTCTGCGGCAGCAGGCTCCTCGACTCGCCGTACGGCTACGACGGCCCCGCCGGGCGATACAAGAGCGGTACGGCGGGCTTGCCCACGTACGGGAAGCCAGGATCAGACTTCCCCAGGGCAACTTCCGGGGTAGTCCTCGCGCCGGGGAAGATCAGCTACCCTTCCTACCAGTTGCAGGCTGATACCGTCTACTTTCTCCTTCCCGGCGTGCATGTCGGCTCCTTCCAGGCGGATGCCAACGATGCCTTCGTAGGCGGTTCCGCGAAGGGCAAGAGCACTGTCGTGTCCGGTGACTATTCGGGCTATCCATGGGCGTTTGATTCGAATAATTCAAACGGCGACCAGCCTGGTGTCACGATCGAGTACCTGACGATAGAGAAGTTCCAGCCGAACGCCGACGCGGCAGCGATCAACCAGAGTTCCAACACCGGCTGGGTCCTGCGGTACGACACGGTCACGCTCAACGTGCCGGGAGCGGGCATGCTCGCTGGCGCGGACAACGTCCTGGCGGACAACTGCATGACGCAGAACGGGCAGTACGGCTTCCAGTCATCCGACGACGAATCGTGGGGCCACGATTCGCTCACCGGCGGCCCGTATGACGTCACCATAGAAAAAAACGAGATCAGCTATAACGACACTTGTGACTTCGAAGGATTGCTGAGCAATTCTGCGATTGGTTGGGAAAAATATGATCCGGTCCCGGTGAGGTATCGCAATCCGCATTGCGGCGCGGTCGTGGGCGACGGCGACCAGGGAGGATTCAAGCTCTGGCAGACTAATGGCGTCGCTGTCGAAGGAAACTATATCCATAATAACTGGGGTCCCGGGGCCTGGGCGGACACGGATAACGTTAATACCAGTTACACGGGGAACTCGTTTACCGGAAATGACGGTGAGGCGATAATCGAGGAGATCTCGTACAACTTCTCGATCAAGGGTAATTATATGGCCGACAACGACTGGGCGGATGGCCTTGATAATCCCGGATTCCCGATGGGCGCGATATATATTAGTGAGAGCGGCAGCAGTGAACTTTTGGGCACGGTACCCGCGTGCCGGGAGTCATCCTGCGCACTCAAGGGCGCTTATCCGGTCCGGTCTGCCATAGCGGGGAACACGCTCGTCAACAATGGCGGCGGCGTTTTCCTGTGGCAGAACTCTGATCGCCACTGTTCAAGTGGATTCGACCAGGTGTGCACGCTGCGGGAAGGTGGCGGGTCCGGGCCATTCTCGCTAGCGTCCTGCAAGTCAAACCTGCCGACCGCCTCGATCGATTTCACGACTTTCGTCGGCAATAGCACGGGTGTGCCGCGCGAGGACTGGTGGGATGGCTGTCTTTGGCAGACGGCGAACGTGAGTGTGGATAACAACACTATCGACTTCGATCCTTCGGATATTCCGCATTGCAACAAGGCGGCCTGGCCTGATTGCGGTGCCAACGGGATCTTCAGCGAATATAGCATCGCTCCGCCTTATGACGAATATGGCGGCTGGGTAATCGCGAGCCAGCTTACGTTCTTCCAAAATGATATATGGTCGCATAATCTATATAACGGACCATCGACCTTCTATGCCTGGAATCAGGGCAATCCGGTCAGCTGGGCGGACTGGACCGGTGCGGTCGCAAAAGGCGACAAGTGCGGTTCGCTGTCTGAGCACGGGAGTGGGGCCTGCGCGGGTCCGTTCGGTCAGGATTCCGGCAGCGTCTATGCTCCTGCGCACACATAGTTACTGTTGTGATACAAATAGTCAATATCACGCTTCCGTGATTAAGTCGAGACGCGGTTGAGCAGGAAGATCATCGTCCGTCAGGACAACTTGCCCGGCCCGTCGCGCGTCTCGTGATCATCGGGGGCGCGATTCGGGGGAGACTGTATGAGACGGTCACGCTGGAGCAGGATCACTGCGAAGTTCTACCTGCCTGTGCTGCTGCTGAGCCTTGGTGCCCTTGTCGTTCCACAGGTCGCCGCTCCGCAGAAGGCATGGGCCGACTCCAGTGCGTCGGATGATTTCCAGCGGGCGAACGGGAGCCTGGGGCCGGACTGGGCGGATATGTCCGGCGGGGGCATGGCGATCTCGGGTGACGCGGCGGTGGGGACGAGCGGGGCGGGGAACTCGGGTGACTTGTGGGCGGCCGGC
>DASZJE010000150.1:0-2463 GCA_035948445.1 Trebonia sp.
CAGGTACGGCGCGTCGGCGGCTAGGCCGGACCGCATGACGATCAGGGCCTCCGCGCCCATCGCGCCGTTCTTGGTGCCGCCGAAGCTGAGCACGTCCGCGCATTCGGCCAGTTCGGCCAGGGAGCAGTCCAGGGAGGCGGCGGCGTTGGCCAGGCGCGCTCCGTCCAGGTAGAGGCGAAGGTCGCTGGCGTGACAGAAGTCGGTGATCTTCCGAAGTTCGGCGAGGGTGTAGCAGGTGCCGAGTTCGGTCGACTGGGTGATGGCGACAACGCCGGGCTGGGACCGGTGATCGTCGCCTCGCCCGGACAGCTTTTCCGCGATGAGTTCCGGGGTGATCTTCCCGTCCGGTGCAGGCACCAGGAGGAGCTTGGTGCCGATAAGCCGTTCGCTGGAGCCGCACTCGTCGGTGTTGATGTGCGCGGACTCGGCGCAGATGACGGCCTCGTGCCGGCGCAGCAGCAGGCTCAGGCCGAGAACGTTGGCGCCGCTGCCGTTCAGCACCAGGAAGGCGTCCTCGGCGCCGAAGATCTCGCGCAGGCCCGCGGTCGCCTGCTCGGTCCACGCGTCGCCGCCGTAAGCGACCGCGTCGCCGGAGTTCGCGTCCACGATCGCGCGCAGCACGGCCGGATGAACGCCTGCGTGGTTGTCGCTGCCGAAGCTCTTACGTTGTGTCATGCCCACGAGCCTAGGACCCGGCCGGGAAGGCCTTCCAGTCCAGCCGCTCGCCCGGCCGGCTCGCCCGCCTCAGCCGATGATGCGCTCTCCGATCGGGCCGAGAATGATGACAGTCGTCGGGCACAATCTCGTTCGGCGTCTTCCGGCGGCTAAGGCGGGGGTTCGTCGCGGTCGATGGCGAATGCCAGGTGCACCGAGTGCCCCGACCCTGCGTCTCGAAGAACTCCCGCGCGCCCTGGTCCAGGTAGTGCTGCCCGGCGGCGGATATGCCGGGCACCAGGGCGGCGGTAGTCGTCATGACGATCCTTCCTGTTCCGGTGATGTCCCCGCGGTGCCCTGACGGCCGGCGGGGGTGTCCGCGTCCTGGTAGATGTCCTCCAACTCGTCCATCAGCTCCTCCAGGTTCCATGCGCCGAGGGTGCCGGCCGAGCCTTCAGGTGCCCGGTCGAGCGGGACGACAGCCAGCCACCGGTCAGTCGGCCTCGGCGGCAGCATGATCGTCACGTCCGGGTGCGCGGCCTCGAACCGCTGCCTGCGGGCGAAGGACTCCGCGATCGCGGTGGCGCGGTCCGTGCCGGTCACGGCATTCCCTCCCCGCTGCCGCCCTGGTGCCATCCGGTCCCGTGCAGCCACTGCAGCCTGCTCACCGGGCGGCCTTTGCGCCGCGGCGAGCACGGGCGCGCGGCGCACGCGGCCAGCGTGCGCCCGCAGTCCGGGCACCCGGCGATGGTGCCGACGAAGTGATCAGCGCCCCCGGTGCACGTCAAGTCGGGGGGAGGGTCCGCCATCTCGCACTCAAGGCACCTCACCGGACGGCCCCCCCTGTCCCGGTTGCCCAGCCGCAGCCCCGCTGGGAGGGGATCGGCGAGGCTGCCGCCCCGGCCGTCCCTGCGCGTCGCGGTGAACACGCCGCCGTCGGTGCCGATGTCCGATGTGCCGTACGCGGACCCCAGTGGAACTCAAGATCCTCCAGTGGGCCGGCGTCCTCTTCGGCCCGGCTTGCCGCCGCCCGTCCCATGAGACGTCCCTCCCTTGCGTGTGCCAATCGCGGGATACCCGGTAGCTAAACCCGCTCGGCGAGGTCGGGCGTGTAGAACCAGTACCGTCAGTGAAGCCGTGAATGCCTAGCTGACGCTAGAATGTTGCAGAATGTTGCAGATAATCAGCGGCCGCATCGCCGATCAAGTCACGGGCACGGGAACCGTAGACGGCAGACTGGCGGAGCTGATCGAACACCGTGGCGTATAGGGCAATCTCGTCCGGGCGGGTAATCTCCAGTCTCGCTGAGACCGTCTCAACGGTGACCCGCACGTCGTCCCAGATCCAGAAGGGCACCTGCGCGACCGTGTACCGCTCCGCCATCGCCGGGATGATTCCGACACTCACGTTCGGCAGCCGCATCACCTCCAGCAGATGTTCTAGCTGCGCTGCCATCACCTGGGGCGTGCCGATGCGGGTCCGGAGCGTCTGTTCGGCCAGCACGGCGATGAACCGGCGGCGACTGCTGCGCAGCACCTTCTGCCGCGCGAGCCTGGCCGCCGTGGCGGCCTCGGCGTCATCGGGCAGGCCGAGGAACCGCACCCAATAGTTCATGATCTCCATCGAGTACCCGGCGGTGTGGAACAGGCCAGGCAGTGCCGTGTGCTCATAGATCCGGAACAACCGTGTCCGCTCATATAGCGGTGCTGAGGACTCCTGGAGGTGACGCATCCCGGCCCGGGTCTGGCGGCGCCACTCCCGGTACATCGATTCGACCGTGCGGGCCATCGCGATCAGCTCGAGCACCTG
>DASZJE010000151.1:0-1776 GCA_035948445.1 Trebonia sp.
CGCGCCGGAGCTCCAGATCTTCGAGCCGCTGAGGATGAATACGTCACCGTCGCGCGTGGCCCTGGTGGTCACGCCGGCCAGGTCGGATCCGCCGCGCGGCTCGGACAGGAACTGGACCATGACCTCGTCGCCGCGGATGACGGCCGGCAGGTGCTGACGCTTCTGCTCCTCGCTGGCCATGTCGAGCACGGTTGCCCCGCAGATCGAGAACGTGGGGGTGTTGAGGGCCAGCGGCATCTCGTAGCCGGCGCACTCCTCGTTGAAGGCTCGCTGATGCGCCGGGGTCAGGCCCAGTCCGCCGTACTCCCGCGGAAAGCAGATGCCGGCGAAGCCGCCGTCGTACAGCAGACGCTGCAGCTCGCGGGCCCGGGGCCATATCCCGTCGCCGCGCTGCATCAGGGCCTCGAGATTGTCGTTCTCCCCGGGAATCAGCCGCGGCATGCTGTCCGCCAGCCAGGCCCGGGCCCGGATCCGGAACGACTCGACGTCCTCCAGACGAGCGGTGCCGGTCCCGGTCGTATGTTCTGTCATCGTTTGATCCCTACTCAGACGCCGAGGATGTCTGCCAGGCGGCGGCGGTGCTCGCTGGGCGTCCCGAACATCGCCCGGTTTACCGTCGCACGCCGAAGATAGAGGTGAATATCGTGCTCCCAGGTCACGCCGATCCCGCCGTGCATCTGCACGCAGTCCTGGATGATGTCGGTCGCGCGCTGCCCGACATAGGACTTGGCCACGCTGGCTAGTTCGTCGGCCTCCTCGGCCTGGCGCGCCGTGGCGTGAGCTGCGGCGCCGGCCGTGGCCTGGCAGGCTTCAAGCCATAGTTTCATGTCCGCAAAACGATGCTTGAGGGCCTGGTAGGAGGCGAGGGGCCGACCGAACGAATACCTGTCGAACGCCCACTGCACGGTGAACTCGAAGACCCGCTGGATCGCGCCGGCGGTTTCCGCGCACTGAAGCGCCACCGCGATCTGGACCTGGCGGTTCACCGCCGCCTCGATCGTGCCCGCCGGGCTTACTGCGCTGGTGGCTGGCAGCTCGACGCCGTCCATGTCTACCCGGGCGTATCGTCGCACGAGGTCAAGGCTTTGCTCGGCGGTGACGGTCACCCCGGGGGCGGCGGCGGGCACGATGAACTGCGCCAGCCCATCCGGGCCCGCCGCGGTGACGAGGAAGTAGTCGGCCTGATCGCCGCAGTCGACCCGGTCCTTGACCCCCGACAGGACATAGCCTGATCCATCCGGGGTGGCCTGGACGGTCGGCGTCGTCGGTGACCAGCCGCGCCGCGGCTCATACACGGCCCAGCTTGCTACCGCCTCGCCGGCCATCAGGCCGGCGATTATCTCGGCGTGGTCAGCGACATTGGCGGCCTCGCTGAGGGCCGCCGCGACCACGTTCGCGCCGATTAGCGGACCCGGCGACACCAGACGGCCCATCTCCTCGGCGACGATGCATGCGTCCACCAGCCCTTCGCCGGAGATGCTGTCGCCGCCCGCCGCCGGATCGATGATCATGGAGTTCCAGCCCAGCTCGCTGCCGCGCTTCCACCAGTCCGGCTCAAAGCCGATGCCGCTGTCGGCCAGTTCGCGGACCCGCGTCAGCGGCATCTCCTTCTCGAGGAATTCCCTGGTCGTAGCGCGGAACAGCTTCTGGTCCGCAGTGAGGTCGAAGTCCATCCGGTGATCTCCTCCGGCGCGCCAGGGCCCGCCGCGGACGTCGGGCGGATCATCGGCACGCGAACGCACTAGTTCGTTACTTTTACAAGCGTTGCACTATTTG
>DASZJE010000152.1:0-3498 GCA_035948445.1 Trebonia sp.
TCTTGCCCGCCTTGATCAGGTCGGCGGCCAGATTCGGCGCGGTGAACCGGTTCGGGCAGGCGTCATCGGCAATGCCTTGAGTGCTGCCGGAGAACAGCGCCAGGTAGTTCGGCTCGCTCGGGTGCGTGATCGCGTAGGAGCGGGTGAACAGCGCACCGCGGCGAGCGAGGTCGTTGATGAACGGCGCGGCCGGGTTGCCGATGATGTCCGCGTACGAGTGGTTCTCCATCACGACCACGACCGTGTGCGCCGGTTCAGGGACCGTGGCTGGCTGAGGACCCGTTGCGGCGGACGGCGAGACACTGCTCGCCGTCCCGGGTGACACGGCGGCCGACGACCCGGTTTGGCCGGCCGGAGTGCTGGCCGAAGGACCGGAGCCGCCGCACCCCGCCAGCACCAGCAGCAGCACCCCGGCGAACAGGCTGGCCGCGCCTACCCGGGCTCGGTCTGGCAGGCCAGGCCGAGCGCGGCTCGGCTGCGCATTCCCACTGACTCGCGCCATCATGTCCCTTCGCCATCATGCCCGCTGCGATCTGTCATCCGCCAGCCCGAAGAGCCGGAACGTCGCAGGCGCGCGCCGCGCGGCCCTGGCCCCCAGCCTGACAGCAAGGATGGGCCGTTGCTGTCGTTACCACGACACCGATGTTCCATGGATGTCGTTAGTGGCGCGGGCGGGGACGCGGATCCGGGCTCTGAGGGCGGGGCACGCGGGACTGATGGGGTATGCGGGACTGGTGGGGCATGCGGGAACGCGGCGGCGGGCGCGGGCCGGGGGGTCGGCGGGTCGCGGTACGGGGCGGAGACGCAGGTGCTAGGCAACGCAGTGTGTTGGAATGAGAGTTTAAACTGCGCGTTGCGCTTAGCCGGAACAAGCGCTACGTTGACTGAGAGCAGGGTTCTCGCATCCGGAAGGGAGATTCTGTTCTCCCCACGGCGGGGGAATTCACCTTAACGACGAGGTTTCCGGGAGTCCGTCACCATGTTGCTGCCAGGGGCTCGCTATGCCAGCGCCACATCAACCAGCCTCGCCGAGGGGTGGAGCCTGGAACGGCTCACCCCGCCGAGCCGGCTGTTCGGCGCGAATGGTCTGCGCACCGGTCCGGACGGTCGCGTCTATGTGGCGCAGGTAGCCGGCAGCCAGATCAGCGCGCTCAACGTCGACACCGCCGAGCTGGAGACCGTCAGCGCGCAGGGCTCGGACATCGTCGCGCCCGACGACGTGGACTTCGACGCCCAGGGCAACCTCTACGCCACGGAGTACTACGACGGGCGCGTGAGCGTGCGCGGCGCCGACGGTCGCACGCGGGTCCTGCGCGACAACGTGCCGGGCGCGAACGGCATCACCTTCCACCGGGGCCGGCTGTTCATCGATGAGTGCCGAATCGGCGGGCGTCTGCTGGAACTCGACCTGGGCGGCGGCGCGCCCCGGGTGCTGCTGGAAAACCTGCCGATGCCCAACGCCATGGAGTTCGGGCCGGACGGCAAGCTGTACTACCCGGTGCTCGGCACCAACGACATCTGGCGGATCGACCCGGACGGCGGCGAGCCCGAGCGGGTGGCAGGGGATCTGGGTGTCCCGGTCGCGCTGAAGTTCGACGCCGAGGGCTGCATCGTTTCCCCCCAGGTGGGCACCGGGGAGGTAGTGCGGATCGATCCCCGCAGCGGCGAGCGCACCGTCCTGGCCACCATCGCCCCTGGTCTGGACAACCTGACGTTCGTGGGGAACCGCCTGTTCGTCTCGAGCTTCACCGGGCAGATCACGGAGATCCTCGGCGGCGGCCAGACCCGGGCCGTGTTGCCGAGCGGCCTGACCTGGCCGCTGGACCTCACCGTGGGCAGTGACGGCACCCTGTACGTCTCCGACGGCACGTATTTCTACGCGCTGCCGTCTGGCGGCGAGCCGCGGGGGACGCCCGGTGGCGGGTTGCAGATGCTGGGGATGCTCTTCAGTCCTGGCTGGCCGGGCTACATCCGCGGGGTGACCGCGGCCGGCGAGGGTGAGTTCATCGTCACCACCTCCAACGGCCAGCTCGCGCGGTGGCGGCCCGCGAGCAGCGAACACGAGGTGCTGGCCGGCGCGACCGAGCCGCTCGACCAACTCTACGGCGTGGCGGTCGCTCCCGACGGCAGCGTGGTGGCCGCCGAACTCGGCACCGGCCGCGTGGTGTCCGTGCGCAACGGCGAGGTGGCAACCCTGGCCTCCGGACTGAACCAGCCGATGGGCGTGGCGTTCGGCGCGGACGGCACCTGCCTGATCTCCGAATCGGGCGCCGGACGGATCGTCGCCGTCACCGGTTCCGGCGTCGACACCGTGGCGGACGGCCTGGAAAAGCCCCACGGGATCGCGGTCCGCGGCGGACGGCTGAACATCGTCGATGCCGGCGCCAAGTCGCTGGTCGAGGTCGACCTCGACAGCAAGGCCCGGACCACGATCGCCCGCGACCTGCCGGTGGGCGCCCCGCTCGGGGTGGAGCCCAAGCCCCTCAAGGGTTTGCCGCCGTTCTCCGGGCCCCAGGGCCTGTTCGCCGGCATCGCCGCCGGGCCTGACGGCACGCTCTACGTCTCGGCCGACGCCGACGGCAGCGTGCTGGCCCTGCATGAGCTGGCACCGCGCGAGGGGTGAGGATGGGATACGACCTCGGTCTTGACGGACGCATCGTCGTCGTCTCCGGCGCGGCGGGCGGCGGCATCGGCACATCGGTGACGAGCATGGTGGCCCGCGCCGGGGCGACCGTGATCGCGGTGAGCCGTTCCGAAGAGAACCTCGGCAAGCATGTCGAACCCCTCGTGGCGGAGGGCCTTTCCGTCGTCCCGGTCGCGGCCGACGCCTCCACCGATGACGGCATCGCGGCCGTGATGGAGCAGGTTCGGAAGACGAACGGCGACCTGCACGGGCTCGTCAACGTGGCCGGCGGCGCCGCCCCCCCGACCTGGATGCCGTCGACCCGGGTGAGCAGGGCGGACTGGCGCGCGTTGTTCGCCCAGAATCTCGAGACGATGTTCTTCATGAGCCAGGCGGTCGCCGCGGAGCTCAAGTCGCAGGGCCGCCCGGGATCGATCGTCTCGATCTCGTCGATCAGCGGCATGAACACGGCACCGTTCCACATCGGCTACGGCACGGCCAAGGCGGCGTTGGTGGCGGCGACCCGCACGATGGCCGTCGAACTGGCCCTGGACGGCATCCGGGTGAACGCCATCGCACCCGGCGTGACCGAGACCCCGGCCTCGGGCACATACGTCGACGAAGACGCCGAACGCGACCGCCGCGCCATCGCCATGGGACGACGCGGCCGCCCATCCGAACAGGCGGGCGCAATACTTTTCCTGCTGTCCGACCTGTCGACCTACATTACGGGACAGACCATTTTGGTGGATGGCGGCCTCAACCTCAAATGGACCCACCTGGGCGCCGACAACACCTCTCTTTTCCTCAAGGACGAGTCGTTCCGCGCCGCCATAACGCGCTGACACAGCTGGAGAATGTCATGAGCGAAACGG
>DASZJE010000153.1:0-69235 GCA_035948445.1 Trebonia sp.
GGCTGACATCTCGATAGAGTTCCCGGCGGCTACAGCGAAGGGGAAACACCCGGTCCCATCCCGAACCCGGAAGTTAAGCCCTTCAGCGCCGATGGTACTGCGAGGGAGGCCTCGCGGGAGAGCAGGACACCGCCGGAACACATTTTTGAGGGTCGCCGCCCCGCACTGGGGCTTGGCGACCCTCATCTTTTTATGCAACCGTTCAGGAGGTCGGGGGCAGTGGCCGAAGAAAACAGCGAGCCGCGGCGTGGCGAGGACTCCGGACGCGGACGTCAAGGCGGCGGTGACCGCAGAGGTTACAGCGCTGGCGGCGGATACGGAGCTCGCGGCGGAAACAGGTCCCGCGAGGGCTATGGCGCCCGGGGCGGGTACTCGGCTCACGGGGCAGACTCGGGTCGCGGCCGTTCGTCTGACCGGAACGGAAGCTATGGGCGGGGCGGCCGGGACGACCGGGCCGGAGGCGACCGCCAGGGTGGCTACGACCGAGGCGCTGACCGCGGCGGCGACCACCGCGGCGGCGATCGCCCCGACCACCGTGGCGGCGACCGCGAATACGGCGGATCGGGCCGCGCGCCATCCTCCGGTACCTTCCGCAGCCCGGCGAGTCACCGTCCCGCCAGCACGGGCCAGCGTTCGTTCAGAAGAGACGACAGGGATCAAGAAAGCGGCGACCGTCGCTACGGCACCAACCGCGGTGGCGGCTCCGGCGGCTACCGCGGCGGATCTTCCCGCGATAGCGGCGGTTCCGGCGGTGGCTACCGGGGCGGTTCTTCCCGTGACGGCGGCGGTTCCGGCGGCGGCTACCGTGGCGGTTCTTCCCGTGACGGCAGTGGTTCCGGCGGCGGCTACCGTGGCGGTTCTTCCCGTGACGGCGGCGGTTCCGGCGGTGGCTACCGGGGCGGTTCTTCCCGCGATAGCGGCGGTTCCGGCGGTGGCTACCGCGGCGGTTTTTCCCGTGACGGCAGTGGTTCCGGCGGTGGCTACCGTGGCGGTTCTTCGCGTGACAGCAGTGGTTCCGGCGGTTACCGGGGCGGTTCCTCCCGTGACGGCGGCGGCTCAGGCGGCTACCGGGGCGGTTCTTCCCGCGACGGCGGCGGTTCCGGCGGCGGCTACCGGGGCGGTTCCTCCCGCGACGGCGGCGGTTACCGTGGCGGAGCGGCCGACTCGCGTGGCGGCGGCCGCGGGGATGATCGTCGGCCCGCGCGGCCGTACGGCGAGGACGACGGGCGTTCCGGCGGGTACCGCCAGGACCGGCCGCGTCGGCAAGACGGCCCCTCCCACAGCGAGGGCGGGCCGGACCGGCGGAGCGAGGGACACGGCAGCCGGTCCGAATCGCGCGAGTCCCGGCCTGAGACCGGACGCAGCCCGGGATTCCGTGACGGGAACCGCGCGGACAGGCCTGAGCGGTCCGGTGGCCCGTCGCGATCCGGGGACCGCCCCCGATACGGCGACCGGCCGCGTCCGGCCCGTTTCCAGGACGCGCCTGGCCGTACCAGCCGGACCGGAGAGCGAAGGCCTGACGAGCGAAGGCAAGGCGGCGGCGGGATCGACCGCGAGCGGCGAGGGAGCACCCGTCGCGCCCCGCGCACTGACGCGCCCCGCGTGCCAGACGGCATCACCGAAGACCAGATCTCGCGCGACGTCAAGGCCGAACTCCGCGGCCTGCCAGTCGACCTAGCCCTTACCGTCGGCCGCTACCTGGTGGCAGCCGAACTGGCGAAGGACCCGGAACAGGCGTACCGCTACGCACAGGCCGCACGGGTGATAGCCGCCAGAATCGGCGTCGTGCGGGAAGTGACCGGCATAGCCGCGTACCGCTCCGGGCGCTGGGCCGAAGCGCTGGCCGAGTTGCGCGCCGCCAAGCGCCTTTCCGGACGCGGCGACTACCTCCCGCTCATCGCGGATTCCGAGCGCGCGCTCGGACGGCTCGATCGCGCGCTCGAGCTCGTGCACAGCGACGAGGCCAAGCGGCTGCCGCGCGCGGCGCAGATCGAGCTGCGCATCGTCGAGTCTGGCATCCGCAGGGACCAGGGGCTCGCCGACGCGGGTGTCCTCGCGCTGCAAGTCCCCGAACTGAACGACGGGCGCGTGCGCCCGTGGTCGGCGCGGCTCTTCTACGCCTACGGCGACGCGCTCCTGGACGCGAAGCGGCCGCAGGAGGCACGCGAGGCGTTCTCGCGCGCCGTCATCGCGGACGAGAACGAGGAGACCGACGCTCTTTCGCGCATGGACCAGCTCGATGGCATCACGGTCGAGGACCTTGAGGACGACGACGAGGACGACGACCTCGAGGGCGAGGACCTTGAGGACGACGAGGACGATGACCTCGACGACCTTGAGGACGACGAGGACGAGGACGACCTCGACGGCGAGGACGACGAGGACCTTGATGACGAGGACGAGGACCTCGAGGACCTCGAGGACGAGGACCTTGAGGACGACGACGAGGATGATGACGACGGCCTCGAGGACGAGGACGACGAGGATGACGACGACCTCGACGACCTAGAAGACGATCTCGACGACGACGACGACCTCAAGGATGAGGTACTCGGCGACGAAGACGAAGACGAAGACGGTGAAGCTGGCGCGGACGGCGGCGATCCCGGCAAATAAGCGGCGGCCGTTCGGTCCCAACGTGCTGAATTGCGCAATCGGTGTCGTTCCCGCACGCCCGGTTGCGCAATTGAGCACTTTTGCCCGCACGCCCGGCTGCGCAATCGAGCACATTTGGCCTGAGCGCTGAGGCGCCCGAGGCGCCTGGGAGCCCGCCGGGCTAGCCGATCTTGTCGAGCCAGTGCCAGATGCCCTCGACGTTGGCCGCCGCGCCGCTGATCCGCTCGAACTTCTCGGCGACCGCCGGGTCGGCGTCGTCGCGCAGTGCCTCGTACCGGGAAAGCGTCTGCTCGCGGACCATGGCCACGGCGTGATCCAGGTCGAGGCCGGCGGCCCGGGCCCGGCGGGTTCCCTCCACCCAGATGGTGATCTCCTCGGCCGATCGTTCCAGGACGGACGACACCTCGGACACGGGGCCGTAGTGGCTGAACAGCAGCCGTGTCGGCCCTAGCGAGCGGAACTTCCGCAGTGACTCCAGCGCGACCTCCAGGTCGAAGTCGGGTGGGGGAGTGGCGGGCCGCAGATCGCCGGTCTCCGGGATGTAGACACCCGCGGCGTCGCCGACGTACAAGTCTCCGCTGACGGAGTCGATCAGCCCGACGTGGTGCTTCGCGTGCCCCGGGGAGTAGTGGGCGTCGAGTCGTCGCCCATCGCCGAGGTCTACCGTGCCAGTGTCGCCCACGGAGATGATCCGGGACGCGGGCACCGGCGCCAGTGCGCCGAACAGCCTGTCCAGGGCGTCTCCGTAGACCATTTTCGCGCTCGCCATGAGCCGGCTCGGGTCGGCGAGATGCCGGGCGCCGCGTTCGTGGACCACGATCTGCGCGGACGGGTACATGGCGGCGATGTCGCCGGCGCCGCCGGCGTGGTCGAGGTGGATGTGCGTGACCACGACCGACTTGAGGTCTGCGGGTCCGACGCCCAGCGACTCCAGGGCAGCGGCGACGATCGGCGCGGACGGCGCGGTCCCCGTCTCGACCAGGCAGGGCCGGCTGCCCCGGATCAGGTATCCCGCCGTGATTCCCTGGTAACCGGCCATCCTCGTGTCGATCTGGAAGACGTCGTCGCCGAGATCGGTGATGTCAGGTGCTCCGCCGTCGGCGGGCTTCGTGGCGATGTCATCACGCATCCCGCCATTGTCCCAGACATAGCCAGACGGAGAAGGAAAGGGGAGAGCCCGTGAATCGCACGCACAGTGACTGCTCCGCTGCCCCTGGCCGGGCGCGGCAGGACGGGCAGGGCCGGCAGTTACCCGCCGAACGTCCTCAGGACCAGTCCGGTCCGCGGCTTAGGGCCGAACGAGGTCGACTTCCTGGGCACGCACTCCCCGTGCGCCGCGATCTCCTTGACCGCGCTGAACGGAACCGGGTTGCACACTACCGCGGTGCCGTCCGCGGCCCGTGCCAGGTCCACCGCCTCTTGCGCATCATGAGATATCAGAACATCATGTTCGTTGTCGTGAATGCCCCACATGTCGGTGAGCAGCAATTCCTGGAGCACCGCCGTGTCCAGCGACCGCCACCGCTGCGACGCGCCCGTCGGCATGACCGAAGCCAGCCGCGCGGGATCGGGTGCGGTCAGCAGCCGGAATCCGCTCCGCCCGGCGAGCAGGAACGCCGGGCCTTCGGCCCCGGCCGCCGCCAGGGCCGACATCGCCGCCCCGAAGTCGTCCGGCAGTGCCTCTGCTGCCGTCCCGGGATCGTCCGGCAGTGCCCGCACCGCGAATCCCGCGGAGGCGCGCGACACCGCGGACTCGAAAGGCAGCCCCGGCAGCACCCGGTGGATTGCCCCCAGTCGAGGAGGGTAGAAGTCCCCGTCCACCAGGAACGCGAGCCCGTAATCCCACGGTCCATCCCCGCGCCCGGCCGCGCGCATCCGCGAGCGCAGGTCCTCGTAGGCGGCGTACCGGTGGTGCCCGTCGGCGATGAGCGCCGTGCGCCCCGCCAGGTCTGCGGCGACGGACGCGTGCGCGGCCGGGTCAGTGACCCGCCACAGCCGGTGCGTCACGCCGTCGCCGGTGACCGTCGTCAGGAACGGCTGCGTTCCGGTGGTCACCTCGTCCACCAGCCTGCTCGCGGAACTGCCGGAACCCGAACCACCGGAACCCGAACTCCCGGAACCCGAACCATCCGAACCCGAACCACTGGATCCGTTGTACACAAGGAAGATCGGCTCCAGGTTCGCCTCGGTCGCGGCCATCAGCTCCCGGCGACCCGCCACCGGGCCGGGCATCACGTTCTCGTGCGGATGAATCCCCGGGGCGCCGACCCCGACGAGCCCGATGATGCCTCGCTGGAGGAACCCGGGACCGTTTTGCTCATAGACATACAGAGCGGGGGCGGGATCCCGCACGAGGACGCCCGACTCCAGCCACGAGCGGAGCAGCGCGGCCGCGGCGGCGGCATCCCCGCCCGGCAGGATCAGCCGGACGATGTTGTGCGGATCCGCCGCCAGCAACTCATCCAGCGTCCCGGCGCCGATCACGTCGTACGGTGGTGACGTGACGTCCGCGATAGTACTGACGCGATCCGGGGCATACCGGATACCGCGGAACGGCAGCAGGACGAGGCCGGAGTCAACGCTGGATGGAAGGGTACGCACATCATGTCAGAAGCGCCTGGCGGAACCTGGGATTCCCGATATCCCGAAAACTCCGCTGCCGGGAGCTCCGCAGCCGAAAACTCAGCCGACAGCCCCGCAGCTGGCAGCCCCGCGGGTCAGGACGTGCACGGCTGGTACACGCGCGGCCTTGAGCTGCTCGGCAAGGGCAGCCCTGCGGCCGCGGCGCAGCTTCTCCAGCGCGCGGCGAACGAGGTTCCGGACGCGCGAAGCGTCCGCGAGGCCCTCGCCCGTGCCCAGTTCGACACGGGCCGCTACAGTGAGGCCGCCGACAACTTCCGTTTTATCGTCGAGGCCAGCCCGAGCGACGACTACGCCCACTTCGGGCTCGGCCTGGCGCTCGCGCGCTCCGGCAACCACCGGGCCGCCGCCCAGTTCCTGGCGCTGGCCGTGGCGATGCGACCGGACCTGCAGCATTACACCGACGCGCTTCACCAGGTACGCGCGACCCTCAGGGCCCGCGACAACGCCGGTCCCGGCCAGACCGGTCCCGGCCAAAGCAGTTCCGCCGAAACCGGCGCCGGCGAATGAGACACTAGAGCGCGTGACGAAACTCTACGAGGCATACGACGTCGCCCTGCTCGACCTTGACGGCGTCGTCTACATCGGCGGCATCGCCATTCCGGGCGCGCCGGAGGCGCTCCAGCGCGCCAGGAAGCAGGGCATGCGCCTCGCGTACGTCACGAACAACGCGTCCCGGACACCCGCCGCGGTCGCCGCCCTCCTGTCCGGCATGCACGTCCCGGCGGAGCCGGAGGACGTCGTCACCTCCGCGCAGGCCGCAGCCCGCCTGCTCGCCGAGAAGCTTCCGCCGGGGGCCAACGTCCTCGTTATCGGCGCGATGGCCCTCCGCCTCGCCGTGCGTGAACGCGGCCTGAACCCCGTCACGACCGCCGCGGCGGGCCCGCAGGCGGTTGTCCAGGGCTACGGCCCGGGCATTTCGTACCAGACACTCGCCGAGGGCGGGCTCGCCGTCCGCAACGGCGCTTTCTACGTCGGCACCAACGCGGACAGCACGCTGCCGGGCCCGCACGGCATCCAGCCAGGCAACGGCTCCCTGCTCCAGGTGATCATCCACGCCACGGGCGTGCGGCCCGTGATCGCGGGCAAGCCGGAGCCGCCATTGCACCGCGAGTCGGTCATCCGCACGGGCGCGAAGCGCCCGCTCGTGATCGGTGACCGGCTCGACACCGACATCGAGGCCGGCCACCGCGCCGAGTGCGACAGCCTGCTCGTGCTCACCGGCGTCACCCACCCGGCCGAGGCGGTTACCGCCCCGGGCCACCAGCGCCCGACCTACATCGGCGAGAACCTCGGCGCCCTGCTCGAACCGTACCCCGAGGTGGCTCGCGCGGATGACGGCTGTGCCTGCGGCGGCTGGATCGCGTCCCGCGAGCGCAACGGCCGCCTCGCGATCAACGGGACGGGGAAGGCCATCGACGGCCTGCGCGCCCTGTGCTCGGCGGCGTGGTCGGCCCCGGAGCCTGTCAGCGGGGAGCAGGCGGAACAGGCACTGTCGGTCCTGCGCGCGGCCGGCCTGCCAGCCTGAGCCTGCCGCGACCTGAGCCTGCCGGCCTGCCGGCCTGACGCTCGCCGATCGGGTGCTCGCCGATTTGACAACACACCGTAACTGGGGTGTGATTGTGCGCATGCAAGCACCTGACATGTGCCGTCTCGCCATGTTGTGCTGCCCGCTTCCTTCGTGTTGTCGCTGACCGTTTTTCCTCAGCTGACAGCCCACCTCTCCCGCAGGCGAAGGAACACTTGTGTCTACCGACTTCTCGGTCGCTCCTGAGATCGCGCGGCTCGCCACCTCGGCGCCGCTTCCCTGGCAGGTCGCGCCGCGGGACCGCCCGCTGACCGCGGGCCGCCGGGCAGGGGAGCTCACCGACCTCGCCGCCGCGCCCGAGCGCTGGTGGGATCAGGTGAGCTTCGACCCGTCCGGGCCGGTCCGGATCCCGGTCGCCGGCACCCGCGGCGCGTGGCTGCTTGTCGTCCCGCCCGGCGCGGCCGCCGAGTGCGACTGCGCGTACGCCACGCTCGTCGCGGGCGAGGCTACCGAGAACGGCCGCCCCCTGCGCCCCGGCCGCGTCCTGCTGCACGGCGCCGGGGCACACGGTAGCCGCGGGCACCGCGTACTGGGCGCAGCGCACGGCTACGCGGTGTCACTCCATTTTTCCCGCCAAACGACACTGGTCCATGTGCACATGTCCTGACTTGTCCCTCTTGAGGCGTACCCGGGAATCATCACTGCGACCGACGCGGTGCACAGCCGCCTTCGGGCACACTTGTGGTCGTCTGCTTATCTCCCGGGGGATGATCCCCCGGCTCTGCTAGCCCGGGGCATCCCCCGGGCCCCCGGACCCGGCTGCGCGGCTTCCTGCGATCCCAAGCGAAGCCAAAGGCCGTGGTCGGATTAGAGAGGATTATCCATTGATTGAGGTTCGCGGCCTCACGAAACGATACGGCGACAAGGTTGCGGTGAATGACCTGTCGTTCAGCATTGAGCCTGGCACGGTAACCGGGTTCCTCGGCCCGAACGGCGCGGGCAAGACCACCACCATGCGCTGCATCCTCGGCCTGGACTACCCGACCGCCGGCACGGTCACGATCGGCGGCAAGCGGTATGCGGACCTGGCATACCCGATGCGCGAGGTAGGCGCGCTGCTCGACCCGAAGGCGGTGCACGGCGGCCGTAGCGCGTACAACCACCTGCTGTGCCTCGCGCAGACCAACGGCCTGCCGAAGAAGCGCGTGGACGCGGCGCTTGAGCTCGTCGGCCTGTCCGAGGTCGCCCGCAAGCGCTCCAAGGGCTTCTCTCTCGGCATGAGCCAGCGCCTCGGCATCGCCGGCACCCTGCTGGGTGACCCGCAGGTGCTGATGTTCGACGAGCCGGTCAACGGACTGGACCCCGAGGGCATCTTGTGGATCAGGAACCTGATGAAGGCCCTTGCCGCCGAAGGCCGCACCGTCTTCGTCTCCAGCCACCTCATGTCGGAGATGGAGAACACCGCCGACCACCTGATCGTCGTCGGCAGGGGCAAGCTGATCGCCGACTGCACGATGAAGGAGTTCATCGCGCGTTCGTCCGGGTCGGCCGTGCGGGTGAAGACCACGGCGCCGGATGAGCTCGTGCTGGCCATCGCGGCCGAGGGCGGCAACGCCACCGCGGGGACCGACGGCACGCTGACGGTGCAGGATATGGCCGCCGAGAAGGTCGGCGACATCGCGTTCGAAAAGGGCATCCGCCTGCACGAGCTGACCACGGTCCGGGCGTCGCTTGAAGAGGCGTTCATGGAACTGACCGCGGACAGCGTCGAGTACCGCGCGGAAGTTCCCGCCGTCGCCAGGATTGAGGGCTGACACACATGGCTACCACTACCGCTCCTTCCGGCGTGCTGCTGGAGAAGCTGCCCCCCGCCTCCGGGAAGGCCGGCATGCCCGGCGTTATCCGGTCGGAGTGGACCAAGATCCGCTCGGTGCGCTCGACGTACTGGACGCTGATCGTGCTGGTCGTCGTCGGCATCGGGCTGGGCGCCCTGATCTGCTACGCGACAGAGAACCGTTTCACGCACCTCGGGCACGGGGCGGGCCTCGGCTTCGACGCGACGGCGCGGTCGCTGACCGCGTTCTCCGAACTCGGGCAGCTCGTGATGATGGTGCTCGGCGCGATGGCCATCACCGCGGAGTACACCACAGGGATGATCCGCACGTCGCTGACGACGATGCCGCGCCGCGGCACGGTGTACGCCGCCAAGGGCCTGGTGTTCGGGGTGATGGCGTTCGTCGTGTCAATTGTCACGGCGTTCATCGCGTTCTTCCTCGGCCAGTCGATCCTGCACAGCACCGGGGCCAGTGCCACGCTGTCGGACCCGAACGTGCTGCGCGCCATCATCGGGACGGCCCTGTATGTCACGGTGATCGGCCTGATGTCGTTCGCGTTCGGCGCGATCATCCGGCACACGGCGGGCACGATCGCGACCATGGTCGGCGTCCTGTTCATCCTGCCGCTGATCGTCGAGGTCCTGCCGTCCGACTGGACCAACGACGTCAACAAGTGGCTGCCGGGCTCCGCGGGCGGCCAGCTGATGGCGACCGTAGCGGGCAGCTCGGACTCGACCCTGTTCAGCGCGTGGGGCCAGTTCGGCGTGACGGTCGGCTACACGGTGATCCTGCTGATCATCGGAGCGTTCCTCTTCCGCAAGCGCGACGCCTGACCCCCCGCCGCGTCTACGGCGCGCCGCACCCCCGCTAGAATGTGCTCGAATGCGCATTCGAGCACGTTATAGCGGGATCAATTGCGCATTCGGGCTCGTCAGACCGCGGGCCCGAATGCGCTTTTGAGCCCGCAGAAAGCCGTCACAGGGCGGCGATGACGGCAGTCGTGAGCTCCGCCAGGCCGGACAGCACCAGTCGCGTGCCGTTGAGGGCATCCGGGGCCGGCGGATAGTTCGGACGCGGCACCGCGATCACCTGATATCCGGCCGCCGCCGCCGAACGCAGCCCGTTCGACGAATCCTCCACCGCGGCGCACGCCGCCGGCCGCACGCCGAGTCGCTCCGCCACCGCGAGATAGGCGTCCGGCGCGGGCTTGCCGCGTTCCACCTCTTCCGTCGACAGCACTGTCGTGAACTCCTGCCGCAGCGACGCCGCGTCCAGCACGGTCTCGATCAGCGACCGGGGCGACGAACTGGCCAGCCCCAGCGGCCACCGCTCGCCGATCCGGGTCACCGCCTCGACGGCTCCCGGCAGCAGCGGCAGGTGCTCCCGGTACGCGGCCGCCATCTGCGTGATCACCGTCCCGGCGACCTCGTCCGGCGTCAGTGCCACGTCCAGGTCCTCACTGAGGTACCGGGACCACTCGCCCGTGCTCATGCCCATCAGCCGCTCTTGCGTGTCGGCGTCCCAGTGTCCGCCGTAGGTGGCGACAACGCGCCGGCGTACCTGCTCCCAGACCGGCTCGGAGTCGATCAGCACTCCGTCCAGGTCGAACACGACCGCTTCGATCACGTCTGCTCCTCGGTTCCTCGCTGGGTTTGATCGCAGTCTGTGGTGGCATGACCCCGCGGATTGCCATCAAACCGGCCGAGGGGCGCGCGCCGCGCGCGCCGACCACCGGCCGTCGTGATGCTCCACGGTGATCGGGTGATCGAAGGCCGCGGACACATGCTCCGTCGTCACCGTCTCCGCCACCGGGCCGGCGGCGACCACAGCGCCGCCGGACAGCAGCACCGCGTGCGTCGTCGTGGCCGGGAGTTCCTCCAGGTGGTGCGTCACCAGGACTGACGCGACCCCGGGGTGCGCGGCGTCGAGCAGGTCGAGTGTCTGCAGCAGTTGCTCCCGCGCGGCCACGTCGAGGCCCGAGGACGGCTCGTCGAGCAGGAGCAGCCGGGGATCGGCGGCGAGCGCGCGGGCGATGAGCGCCCGCCCGCGCTCGCCCTGCGACAGGGCGGGCCAGCGTGCGCTGGCCCTCGCGCCGAGGCCGACGGAGTCGATGAGCGACTCCGCGAGGGACAGGTCCGCGGGGGAAGGCTGCCAGCGCAGCGGAGGCTCGATCGTCCCGGTGATCCCGGTCAGCACGATGTCGCGGATCGTCAGCGGCGAGCGCAGCGGATGCCGCGGGTTCACGTGCCCGATCGAGCGGCGCAGCGTGGCCAGTTCGACGTGCCCCATCTCCTCGCCGAGCACGCAGACCGTCCCGGACGTGGGGAACGCGACCGCGCCGCAGAAGGACATGATGGTGCTCTTGCCCGCCCCGTTCGGCCCGAGAAGCGCCCAGTGCTCGCCCTCCCGCACCGTGAACGACACGCCGTGCAGTATTTGCGTGCCGTCGCGCCGGAACGTCACGTCCTTCAGTTCGAGCACGGCGGCTGGCACGTCGCTGGCCGGACAGGGGGACGAGATGCTCATGGGCGACGCTCTTTCCGTCAGGTGACTTGGGGACTGGCCCAGGTTACCCAGCGGTCAGCCCCGCCCGCCGCTCGGCCCGCCCCCGCTCGCCCCGCCCGCCGCTCGCTCCGCCCCCGCTCGCTCGGCCCCCGCCCCCGCTCGGCCCGCCCGCCTGATCGCCACCTTTATTTTCTCGATTGGAATTAACGGAAAAAAATAGTGAGATAGTTCTGACATGCAGGAACATCATCTGCGTGCACCTGTGTCGCGGCGCGTGTTCCTCCGGACGGCCGCCGCGGCCGCCGCGGGCGCGGCCGGGGTGGCGGGGTGGTCCATTCTCAGTGTTTTCAGGGCGAGCGTCGCGACGACGGGCGAGCGGGGTGCCGTGGCTCAGCGCGGCCCCGCGTACAGGACCGTCTCGTTCAACTCGGGCTGGCTCTTCGGCTCCTTCGCCGAGGGCAGTGACCAGCCGGACTTCGACGACAGCCAGTTCGCCACGGTGACGCTCCCGCACACCGTTACCCCGCTGTCCTGGCAGAACTGGAATCCCGCCACATGGGAGCGTGTGTGGTCCTACCGCAAGCACTTCGACGCCCCGCGAGGGCTTGACGGCCTGCGCGTGTTCCTCGACTTCGACGCGGCCATCACCGGCTCGACGCTGACTCTCAACGGCACGCGGGTGGGCACCCACACCGGCGGCTACCTGCCGCTGCGCGCCGAGATCACCGGCTGGCTCCGGCCCGAGGGTAACGTCCTCGCCGTCACGCTCGACTCGACCTTCAACCTCGCCGTCCCGCCGGACCGCCCGGCGCCGTACATCAGCGCCGACATCGACTACTGGCAGCCGGGCGGCATCTACCGCGACGTGAGCCTGCGCGCCGTCCCGCAGGTCTTCATCGCCGACCTGTTCGCCCGGCCGACGGGCGTCCTCGACCCGGCGAGCAGGCAGGTCAGCGTCCGGGCCACCGTCGACGCGGCCCTCGTCCCTTCGGGCGCCGCTACTCTCACCGTCGAGCTGCGCGATCCTGATAACAGCAACAGGATGATACGGCAGGCGAGCGTTCCTGTCACGATCACCGCGGCCGGCCGGTCCACGGTCACGGCCACGCTCGACGGCCTGCCCGACATCACTCTCTGGGACACCGAGAACCCGAAGCTCTACACCGTCGTCGCCACCCTGAACGTAAGCGGCGAACCACTGCACGACTACCAGGTCCGCATCGGGTTCCGCGAGGCCGTCTTCCGGCTGGACGGCTTCTACCTCAACGGCATCAGGACCAAGCTGTTCGGCGTGAACAGGCACCAGTTCTTCCCGTACGCGGGCGGCGCGCAACCAGACCGGGTGCAGGCCAGGGACGCCTACATCCTGCGCAGGGAACTCAACTGCAACGCCGTCCGCTGCTCGCACTACCCGCAGTCGGAGGCGTTCTACGACGCGGCCGACGAACTCGGCCTGATGGTGTGGGAGGAGATTCCCGGCTGGGGCTACTTCGGCGACGCCGCCTGGCAGGAGGCGGCCTACGCCGATGTCGGTTCCATGATCGTCAGGGACAGGAACCACCCGTGCGTCGTCATCTGGGGCGCGATGCCGAACGAGGCGGGCGAGCACGTCGCGGAGTACACCCGCTACAAGGAACTCGCCCACGCGACGGACCCGTCCAGGCCGACCGGGGGCGACGGGTACCGGACCCGCGCGGACTTCGTCTTCGACGTGTTCAGCATCCACGACTACAGCAGCCTGACGAACGCCCAAGGGGTGCGCTGGCCCACGCTGGAGCCGCCGGCGGACGCGGCCGGCAAGCCCTACCTGGTCTGCGAGGCCGTCGGCACCCTGTCAGGCCCGGCGACCCACTTCCGGCGGACCGACACCCAGTTCATCCAGCAGGGCGAGGCCATCGCGCACGCGATCGTGCACGACATCTCCTACTCTCAGGACGCCTACTGCGGCCTGCTCGCCTGGTCGGGGTTCGACTACCCGTCCGCCAGCAGGCACGGGTTCCACGGCGTGAAGTACACGGGCGTCGTGGACCTGTTCCGGGTGCTGAAGCCCGGCGCGTGCATCTACCAGGCGCAAACCGACCCCGCGCGAAAGCCCGTGATCGCGCCCGCGTTCTACTGGGACTTTAACCCGCGTTCTCCCGTCACGAGCCTGCCGCTCGCCATGATCGCCTCCAACCTGGACGAACTGAGGGTGTACGTCGCGGGGGATCTGTTCGCGACGGTCACGCCGGACACGACCGGCTACGGGAGCCTGCCGTATCCGCCGTCGTTCGTGGACTTCAGCGGCCTCGACGGCTCGGCGCTGCCGGAACTGCGCATCGACGGGTACCGCCGCGGCGCCAAGGTCGCCACGAGGCTGTTCGACGCCGACCCGGCCCATGACCGCCTGGAACTGACCGCCGACGACGCCGTGATCGACGCGGACGGCTGCGACGCGACCCGCGTCGTGTTCCGCGCCGTCGACCGCTACGGCAACGCCCGCCCGTACGTCGGCGACCTGGTCACCCTCGAACTCGACGGCGCTGCGGTCCTGGTCAGCGACAACCCCGTCGACTTCGGCGCGACCGGTGGCGTCGCCGCGGCCTGGATCCGCTCGCTGCCCGCCTCGCCGGGCACGGTCACGGTGCGCGCGTCGCATCCCGCGCTCGGCACGGCCCAGGTCACGATCGAGATCCAGCAGATACCGGGCGATCCCTCGCCCTCGCCCCATGCCACCCTCACGTACCAGAGGACCGACGTGCGGTTAGCCCGCCACTTACGGCAGGGTCAGGATTTCGTAGCCGTCCTCCGTGACGAGGATCGTGTGCTCGAACTGAGCGGTGCGCTTGCGGTCCTTCGTCACCGCCGTCCAGCCGTCCGGCCAGATGTCGTAATTGATCGCGCCCAGGGTGAGCATCGGCTCGATCGTGAACGTCATCCCCGGCTCGATGACGGTGTCGCTGTCCGGGTTGTCGTAGTGCGGCACGATCAGGCCGGAGTGGAACGTCGTCCCGATTCCGTGCCCGGTGAAGTCCCGCACGACGCCGTAGTTGAACCGCTTGGCGTAGGACTCGATGACGCGGCCGATGACGTTGAGCCGCCGGCCGGGCCGCACCGCCTTGATCCCGCGCATCATCGCCTCGTGCGTGCGCTCGACCAGCAGCCGGGACTCCTCGTCCACCTCGCCCGCCAGGAACGTGGCGTTCGTGTCACCGTGCACGCCGCCGATGAACCCGGTGATGTCGATGTTGACGATGTCGCCCTCCCGCACGACCGTGTCGTCCGGGATGCCGTGGCAGATGACCTCATTCAGCGAGGTGCACAGCGACTTGGGGTAGCCCCGGTAACCGAGTGTCGAGGGGTACGCGCCGCTGGCGACGAGGAAGTCGTGACCGACTTTGTCAAGGTAGTCCGTCGTGACCCCCGGCTGCACGTTGCGGCCCACTTCGGCGAGGGCCTGCGCCGCGATCTTCCCGGCCGTCCGCATGCGTTCGATCGTGTCCGCGTCCTTGACATCGGACTCGCCGAGCGTCGGGAACTCCTTGCCCACGTACTCGGGGCGCTTGATGCTAGCGGGAACCTGCCGGGTGGGAGACAGACGACCCGGGTGGAGCAAAGTGGCCATGTTCTGCGAGTCTAATAGCCTCGGCGTCCTCTCCCATATTCAGCGGGAGGCTTTCAGCTGCTGACCGCGCCGTCGACTGCATGGTTTCCCTGCGAACCGGGCATGTGCACAATGCCCTAGCAGAGAGGAGGAGCGGTGTGCCCGCGCCGCTGTAAGGGCGGTGTGTCCGCGCCGCGTACCCGATGAGCACCTCCGACGAGCAATGGTGGTTCTGCACGAAGCACTTGACGGTCGAGCCGGCCGACACCCCGTGCCCCGGCAAGGACCTTCTCGGCCCGTACCCGACCAGGGAGGAGGCCGCGCACGCCCTGGACAAGGTGCGCGAGCGCAACAAGGAATGGGACGCCGAGGACTAGAACACGCGGTGCGATCAGCATGAGCGCTGTGTCAACCACCACGTCGTTAGGCACGTGTTAAGGAACGTGTGGAAAGCCGGTACTTCGGGCTACGCTAGAGGCCGTGAGCAATGAATTGCCGGAGGCGGCCCGGAAGCGGATGGCCGAGATCCAGCGCAGCGGCACGTGGGGCTCGGCGCTCACCTCTGATGAGTTCGTCGCGATCCGCTCGACCGGATTCGAGGCGGTTGGCCAGGTGCTTGGCGCCGCCGTATACAACGTCGGCTACACCGGCGGCTACGGGTGCCCGGGCGCATGGGGCAGCGCTTCGTTCGCGTGGGGCCCGCAAGCCAGGACTCAGGTGTCGAGCCGGGGAGGCTACGGTTCGTTCGGGCCGATGGTCAAGGTCTTGTACGAGGCGCGGCGCACCGCCATCCGCCGGATGGTCGAGGAATGCGCCGAGCTCGGCGGGCACGGCGTGGTCGGCGTCGGGCTGACCATCGGCGCGTTCCCGGCCGGCGGACTGGAGTTCAAGGCGATCGGCACCGCTGTCCGCGCGCCCGGCGCCCGGCGGCTGGCCAGACCGTTCACGTCCGACCTGTCGGGCCAGGACTTCGCCAAGCTCGTGGCGAAGGGCTGGATGCCCGTCGGCCTCGCGCTCGGCATCTCGATCGCGGCGCGGCACGACGACTGGCTCACCGTCGGGCAGACCCGATGGGGTGCGGGCAACGCGGAGGTCAACGGCTACACCGAACTCGTCAACGACACCCGGCACGACGCCCGCCAGCAGCTCGCCGCGGATGTGAAGCGAATGGGCGGGGAGGGCGTCGTCATCGCGGACATGGACATGCGGGTCCGGGAGCGCGAGTGCCCGGCCCAAGAAGGCGGCCACGACCACATCATCGAGGCCACCAACATCGGCACCGCGATCGTCCGCTTCTCTACCCATACCGAACGGCGCGGGGCGCCCGCCCTCGCCATCATGTCTCTTGACCCGAAGCGGCGCCAGGCCGCCCGGGCGAACATCGGGGTCAACAGGTGATAGGACGTGAGGATCTCCAATGACGGACGCGACTGAGCTCGACAGAGCGGGCGTACCTCAGGATGCCATCAAGCGGCTGTCCGAACTGCAGCCTGGCAAGGCCGGGTCGATCTTCACCTCCGACCTGTCGGTCAACGAGTTCCTGCTGGTCCGCGAGGCCGGGTTCCGGCCGCTGGGTCTCGTGCTCGGCTCGTCGATCTACCACGTCGGCCTCCAGATCGCGCGGTGGAGCAAGAACCAGGAGCTCGACGTGCTGTCGCAGGCGATGTACCACGCCCGCGAGCTCGCGATGTCCCGGATGGAGGCCGAGGCTGACGCGCTGAAGGCCGACGGCATCGTGGGCGTGCGGCTGGAAGTGGAGATGAAGGAGTTCGGCGCCGACATCGCCGAGTTCATCGCGGTCGGTACCGCCGTGAAGGCCGAGCCCGGCGCGGGCGGCGGCGGCGTCAGCAACTGGCGCAACAACAAGAACCAGCCGTTCACGTCCGACCTGTCCGGCCAGGACTTCTGGACGCTGATCCGGGCCGGCTACGCCCCGCTCGGCATGGTGATGGGCTCCTGCGTGTACCACATCGCGCACCAGCGGATGGCCACCAAGCTCGGCAACGTCGGGCGGAACGTCGAGATCGAGCAATTCACCCAGGCCCTCTACGACGCCCGCGAGCTCGCGATGTCCCGCATGCAGTCCGAGGCCGAGACCCTGCACGCCGAGGGCATCGTGGGCGTGCAACTGCGCCAGCACAGCCACACGTGGGGCTCGCACACGACGGAGTTCTTCGCGATCGGCACCGCCGTCCGCCCGCTGCGCGAAGACCACGTCATCGAGCGCCCGACCATGGTGCTTTCGCTGGACTAGCCCGGGGGGACGACCCCGCGGAGCCCCCCGGCTGCGCGCCCGATGGCACAGACCGCCATTTTATCGGGCGCGCCACGGCTGCGTCTGTCCGCGTGGCCGATCGCGAGCGACCCTATCGGGCGGACGGGCCGCTGACCGCGTCGAGGAAGCGGGCTAGTTTGCCGCGCAGGGAACGGACGCCGCGCGAAGGAGCGGGGGACCGGCGGTCGCCCGCGGCGGCCGAGACCAGATGCTGTGCGGCGTCGAACGTGAGCAGGCCGGTCCTGCTCGCCAGTTCGGCCTGGTCGAACGTCCGGGGGCTGAACGTCCGGGGGCCCGATCTCCGGGGGTCGAGCGCCGCGGGCGGCTGGCCTGCGCCCGCGGAACCCGCGGCCGGGATCGTCAGGTACTCGTGCGCCAGGTCGTCGAGTTCGGGGTCGCCCTGGTCGAGGGCCAGGATCGTCGCGCCCGCGTGGCGGGCGTCGTTGACGCGTTCCAGCAGCGGGGCGGGCGCGGCGTCCGGCGCGACCACGAACAGGGTCTCGCCGCGCCGGGCCTCCTCCAGGCGGGACACGCTCACCGACAGGTGCGCGGGCGCGCCCGGCGGTGGCGACCAGCGCACCAGGGTGGGCGTGAGCTCGGCGATCCCGGACAGGCGGCTTTCCTCGTCGAGGTGCGCGGTGAGATGCCAGGGCTCTTCGGCCGGGGTGCCGACGACCAGGAGGCCGCCCGGTGTCCGCACCGACGTCCGCAGCGCTCGCCCGAAGATTCCGGCCCGCTCCAGCCACCCCGTGTTCGACAGGATCGCACGGAGCGCAGCCACCTGATCCGCGTCCATACGCCCATGGTGCAATAAATATGCGGAACGGACCATGCTGACTGTCACAGTCACCACGGTCCGTTCGGCAAAAAAGGTTAACGGTAGGAGTATTCCTCGGACGGGAACGCGCCGGAGGCGACATCCGCGGCGTACTCTTCCGCGGCGGCGCGGAGCGTCGAGGCGATGTCGGCGTACCGCCTGGCGAACTTGGGGGAACGCGGGGACAGCCCCGCCATGTCCTGCCAGACGAGAACCTGGGCGTCGCACGCCGCGCCGGCGCCGATGCCGATCGTCGGGATGTGCAGGGCCTCCGTGATCTTTGCGCCGAGTGCCGCCGGGATGCCCTCGAGTACCACCGAGAACGCGCCGGCCGCCTCGAGTGCCTTGGCGTCGTGGAGCAGGCGTTCGCCGTCCTCGCCGCGGCCCTGCACCCGGAAGCCGCCGAACGCGTATACCGACTGCGGGGTCAGGCCCAGGTGACCCATCACGGGGACGCCGGCGGCGACGAGTTCCTCGATATGGTGCGCGACCCGCAGGCCGCCCTCGAGCTTGACGGCGTGGGCGCCCGCCTCCTTCATGAACCGGACGGCGGTCTTCAGTGCCTCGGCCGGCGAGGCCTGGTAGGAGCCGAACGGAAGGTCGGCCACCACCATCGCCCGCTTCGTGCCCCGCACGACGGCCGCGGTCAGGGGAAGGAGATCATCGACGGTCACCGGAACGGTGGTGTCGTAGCCGAAGACCACGTTGCCAGCGGAATCCCCGACCAGCAGTACCGGAATTCCGGCCTCGTCGAAGATGCCCGCGGTGAGCGCGTCGTATGAGGTGAGCATCGGCCACTTCTCGCCGCGTGCCTTCGCGGCGGCGATATCCCGGACGGTGACCCGCCCGCTCTGCTTGCCTCCGTACAGGGGCTCGGAATCGCGTGACGGCATCGCCACAGCACCTCCACAAGTCTAGAGTCGCCCCGATGGCGTACCCGGACACTTTGATGATCGCATGCTGGGGCATGGGAGACTAACTAGATGCCCAGTGACATCAACGACATTGACACCTCGGGTATTGCCACGGGAGCGGCGGATGCCGTGGCCGCGGGATACTTCGGCAGGGGCACGGCGCCCGCGGTCTCCTACGGCATCGTGGCCGGCGGCCGGCTCGTGCACTCCGCCGGCTTCGGGGCACGGCTCCTGGACGGGATGGCGCCGGACGCGGACACGGTGTTCCGGATCGCGTCGATGTCGAAGAGCTTCACCGCCTCCGCGGTCCTGCTGCTGCGGGACGCCGGGCTGCTGTCCCTGGATGATCCGGCGGCGAAATACGTGCCGGAACTGGGGTCATGGGAGCCGGTGACGGCGGACGCGGACCGGATCACGATCCGGCACCTGCTCACGATGACCGCGGGGTTCCCGACCGACGACCCATGGGGGGACAGGCAGCAGGGGCTCTCGCTTTCCGCTTTCGATGAGCTGCTGACGGGCGGGCTGTCGTTCAACTGGGCGCCCGGGACGCGGTTCGAGTACTCCAACCTGGGCTACGCCACCCTGGGGCGGGTCATCGCCGCGGCGTCAGGCATGCCGTACGACGAGTTCGTGCGGACGCGCCTGCTCGCGCCGCTGGGCATGACGCGGACCGGGTTCACCGCCGAGGAGTTCGGCGGCGTGAGCGCGCCCGCCGGCGGCGCCGCGGGCCGCGTGCCCTCGGCGGAGGCGAACCTCGCGCAGGGATACCGGCACGGCGGGGGCGGCTGGCACGAGGTGCCGTTCGAGCCGTACGGCGCGTTCGCGCCGATGGGGGGCGTGTTCTCCACCGTGCGCGACCTGGCGACGTGGGTGAGCGGGTTCGCGGCGGCGTTCCCGCCCGGTTCGGGCGATGACACGCATCCGCTCCGGCCGGCGTCGCGGCGGGAGATGCAGCTGCCGCAGGCGGTCACCGGATGGCGGGCGCCGTCACGGCTGCCGGGCGGGCCGCCCGGGGCTCCGGCGTACTACGGGTTCGGGCTGTTCGCGGACGAGGATCCGGAGATCGGAAGGGTCGTGAGCCACAGCGGCGGGTACCCGGGCTTCGGCAGTAACATGCGCTGGCACCCGGCGACCGGCCTCGGCGTGATCGCCCTGGGGAACGGCACGTACTGCAACACGTCCTCGCTGACCGGCCTGATCCTGCGCGCCATCGTGCCCGCGTCGGCGTCGGCGTCGGCGTCCTACCACGTGGCCCTCGCGCCGGCGTCTTCGGCCGGCACCGGCACCGGCACCGGCACCGGCACGGGCACCGGCACGGGCGCCGGCACCGGCACGGGCGCCGGCGGGCCGTGGCCGGAGACGGTGGCGGCACGCCTGGCGGTCGACGAACTGCTGCGGTCCTGGGACGACGCGGCCGCGGACGCGCTGTTCACGCCGAACGTCGCCTGGGACGCTCCCTACCCCGAGCGCCGCCGCGCGATCGAGCAGGTCAAGGAGCGGATCGGGACATTCAGCGCTTCGGGCACCCGCGCTCCCGAGTCCGACACCCCGGCGCACTGCCGGTGGTGGCTGACCGGTGAGCACGGCACCGTCGCGGCGCAGATCCAGCTCAATCCCGAGCGTCCGCCGCGGGTGCAGTCGCTGTCGATCGCGATCCCGCCGGCCGCCGGGTCCGTGCTGGAAAAGGTGCTGTCGTCGGTGGTGGAGTGGCTGAACAGCGGGGAGCCGGCGTGGCCGTCGAACGTCCCTGTCGCGCCGGGCGCGGACGTCAGCCTGCTGACGCGCCGGCTGCGGATGGCCGGGGCGTGGGCCGGGGCGAGCCGGCCCGGAGCGTTCCGGGCGGGAGACGGGTCGGCGAACATGAGCGTGGAACTGGAAGGCGAGCACGCCACGGTGACCCTTACCCTCGGGGTCAACCCGGACACCGGCGAACTCCGTTCGGCCGACGTGACCCTGTGACGCGACGCTGGCCATCGCGGGCGAGGGAGTTTTAGGGGCAGCGGAACGGGCGCGGGGGCCCGTGTCGTTCAGGGAAACGGGCTGGGAAAAAGGGCGATCCCGGAATAGGTTCCGATACGATACTGTTCCGTATCGATAGTGCGGGCGCTCTGCCCGGCACGCGAACTTCACCGAGTCCTGAAGGGACCAATGGACGCTTCCACCATTCAGCGGAGGCGCTGGGCGATCCTCAGCGTGCTCATCGTCGGCCTGATGGCCATCGTCATCGACAACACCGTCCTCAACGTCGCGCTCAAGACCATTGCCGAGCCGACGGCGCGGGGCGGCCTCGGCGCCAGCCAGAGCTCTCTCGAATGGGCGATCAACTCCTACACGCTCGTGTTCGCGGGGCTGCTGTTCACGTTCGGCGTCATCGGCGACCGGATCGGGCGCAAGCGGATGCTGATGATCGGTCTCGTGCTGTTCGGTCTCGGCTCGCTATGGAGCGCCTACTCGGGCAGCCCCACTGAGCTGATCGCGGCCCGCGCCGCGATGGGCCTCGGCGGTGCCGCGGTAATGCCGCAGACGCTGTCTATCATCTCGCACGTCTTCGAGCCGCAAGAGCGGGCCAGGGCCATCGGCATCTGGGCGTCCGCCGTGGGCATCGGCGTCGCCATCGGCCCGGTGCTCGGCGGCCTGCTGCTCGCCCACTTCTGGTGGGGCTCGGTCTTCCTGATCAACGTCCCGGTGACGGTGATCGGCGCGCTCGCCGCGCTGTTCCTCGTGCCGGAGTCGAAGAACGCGGGCGTCGGCGGCATCGACTACGTCGGCGTGCTCGGCTCGATCGTCGGCCTGGTCCTGCTCGTGTTCGGCATCGTGCAAGGCGGCGACGGCGACTCGTGGGTCAGCGCGCCGGTCCTCGGCCCGGTACTCGGCGGGATCGTCGTGCTCGCGCTGTTCGCCTGGTGGGAGACCCGCGTCAAGCACCCGTCGCTCGACGTCCGGCTGTTCCGTGACAGGCGGCTGTCGGCGAGCGTCATCGCGATCACGCTGCTGTTCTTCGGCATGGGCGGTGTCTACTTCTTCACGAGCTTCTATCTGCAGAACGTCCGCGGGTACTCGCCCCTGACCGCCGGACTGCTGACCATCCCCTTCGCGGCTGGCCAGTTCATCATGTCGCCGCGCAGCGCGCGCCTGGTCGCGAGGTTCGGCGCGAAGGCCGTGGCCACGACCGGCATGATCGTGAGCGGTCTGGCCATCGCCATGTACGCGCTGCTCAGCACGAACTCCCCGATCGTCATTCTCACCGTGGCGTTCCTCATCCAGGGCGCGGCCATCGGCGTGACCATGCCTGCCGCGACGGCGTCGGTCATGGAAGTGCTGCCGCGGGAGCGGGCCGGCGCCGGGTCGGCGCTGACCAACACCGCCAGGCAGGTCGCGGTGGCGCTGGGCGTCGCCGTGCTCGGCTCGATCCTGGCGGAGTCTTACCGCAGCCACATGGCGCCGGAACTCGCGCACCTGCCGGCGGCGGCAGCCAGCACGGCGGGCCAGTCCGTGTCGGCCACGCAGGCCGTCGCCGACCAACTCGGCGCCGCCGGGCGGTTCCTCCTCGAGCCGGCCAACGTGGCGTTCGTCGACGCGATGCGGATCACGACGATCATCGCGGCCGTCGTCTCGATCCTCGGCGGTCTTGTGGTGCTTCGCTGGATGCCCGGCAGGCCCAGGCTTACGATGGACTCCGTTGAGGAGGAAGTCGCGGCCGAGATCGCCGCGGCCGAAGCCGCGGAAGCGGCTGAGCAGGAGCTGGCCGAAAGGTAAGACGTGAGCATCGAGGAAACCGTCCGGGACGCGGCCAAGCGTCCCGGGCGGCCGCGCAGCGAGGCGGCCGAGCAGGCACTGCTCGACGCCGCCCTGGCAGCGGTGTCGGAATGCGGTGTAGAGGGCGTCCGCTGCGAGGACGTCGCGACCCGCGCCGGGGTCGGCAAGGCGACGCTGTACCGCCGCTGGCCCGGCAAGGAAGACTTGCTGATCGCGGCGTTCGCGTCGCTGAAGTCCCCGCTGCCCTCGCCGCGCGGCACGTCTGTGCGCGAAGACCTGATCGCCATGCTCGACGTCATCGTGAAGGACGCGCAGGACCCGCGGTACGCGCGCCAGTTCGCCCTCCTGCACGGTGAGGGGGATCGCTACCCGCGCCTGCTCGCCCGCTACAAGGAGCAGGTGGTCGAACCGCGCCGCGAGCTGATGCGCACCGTGCTGCGCCGCGGCATCGAAACCGGTGAGCTCCGCCCCGGCACCGACGTGGAGATCGCCATGCTCGCCCTGATCGGCACCGTGCTGGCCAGGGAGAAGCACGAGGCGACCCCCGCGGAGGCCGGGTTCGCGGAGCGGGTCGTCGACGAGATCCTGCAGGGAATCGCCGTCCGCTGAGGTCCTGGGACCCTGGACCGCGATCGACTTCATCAAGGGCCGCGCCAAAGGCGACACCGAATAGAAGCTCGGCGTCTCGCTTCCGCGCACCTACCGCGCCTGTGCCTGCCGGTGTATGAGCTGCTCGTTCGCGGTGTTGAGCTTTTCGAGGAAGTCGGCGATGAGGGTCAGCTGTTCGTCGTCGTAGTTGTCAAGGACCGCTGTGGCGGCGGCGGCCAGCGGCACGAACAGCCGGGCCGTTTCGGCCTCGTGCTGCCCGGTTGAGACGACGAAGACCCGCCGTCTGTCCTGCTGCTCGTCCCGGACGCGGCGGATGAAGCCGCGGCGTTCGAGCCGGTCGAGCGCCGCGCTGGTGGCCGAGGTGCTCAGCCCGGTGATCTCAGATAGCCGCCCGGCGGTGAGCTGGGGTTCATCGCGCACGGCATCCAGGAACTTCAGGTCGGTGGAGTGCAGGCCGAGCTGTTCGGCGATGGCCTGGTGAATGAGCAGCCCGAGCGTCGAGGCCCGGCGCATGAGCTCGGAAAGCCGGCCGACGAGCTGCGCACGGCTTGACAATTATTCCTCCTCATGGAAATATCAAATCGATCGAGAGATTCTATGTGTGGAACTTTCCCGTGCGAGGCTATAACAGGAGCGAGACATGGCGGTAGGCGTGCAGGACCGGCCGATCCCGGCCGCTGACGAGGCGGCCATCCGCCAGCTGCTGGCCCGGATGCGGGAGGCGTGGGCCCGCGGTGACGGCTCCGCCCTTGCCTCCCTTTTCAGCGAGGACGCCCGCTACGTCGAGGCCCCGGGCATCCGTCGAGCCGGGCGGCAGGCCATCAGCGACTCACATCAGAAGATCTTCGGCACGTTCTTCGCGCACACCCGCCTGGGCGAGTCCTACCCGGTGGACCTGCAGCCGGTGACACCCGACGTCGTGCTCGTGCATGCCAGCGGGTCGGTGCTGTTCCCCGGCGAAAGCGAGCAGCGCGTCCCGCCGAACGGCCTGATGAGCATGGTCGCGGCCCGCGAGGGCGGCACCTGGCGGTTCGTGCTGTTTCACAACACCCCGACCGGCCGCGCGCGCATCCTCCGCTTCCTCTGGCGGTATCTCATCTCGCGGCTATCGCAGGCCCGGGCCGAGACAGGCAAGGCCAGGGCGCACATGCTGCGGGAGAAGCAGGCAAACATGGCCAAGCGTGCCTGAGCTGCGCCCGGGCGCCATCTCAGCGTGCGCGCATCCGGCGCAACTCGTTTAGCAGTCCAAGACTTAGGAGTACGATACTTATAAGTACGATCCTAACTCTTTTGGAGGCTTCGTGTTCGCCAAGCCGCCTGACATGTTTGACCGCGACGAGGAGTGGGCCGCGCTCTCGCGGTTCGCTGCCGACGACCGGCCGGGCGCCACGCTGGGAGTGGTGTCCGGCCGGCGGCGCCAAGGCAAGACCTTTCTGCTTGACGCGCTGTGCAAGGCGGACGGCGGATTCTTCTTCGAGGCGACCGAGGCTACGGACTCCGAGTCGCTGCGACGGATCGGCATTCAGCTGGGCGGCTATGCCAGGGCCGTGCTGCCGCCGCGCCCGGCCGACTGGCGGGAGGTCCTTGACGCGCTGCTCGCGCTCGGCGAGGACGGCCCGGTCACTGTGGCCATCGACGAGTTTCCCTATCTCGTGAAGGCGAATCCGGAACTGCCGTCCGTGATCCAGGCCGCGTTCGGGCCGCGCAGGGCCGAACGGCTCCGCTCGCGGACCCGGCTGCTGCTATGCGGGTCGGCGATGTCGTTCATGGGCCGGCTGCTGTCGGGCACGGCGCCGCTCCGCGGCCGGGCCGGGCTGGAGATGATCGTGCCGACCCTGGACTACCGGCTGGCCGCCCGGTTCTGGGAGATCGGCGATCCGTATCTCGCGGTCCTGCTGTACTCGATAGTCGGCGGCACGCCCGCCTACCGGGACGGGATGGCGGGCGGCCGCGGACCGCAGTCCGTGGCAGACCTTGACTGCTGGGTGGCGGAGAACGTGCTGAGCAGGTTCAGCCCGCTGTTCCGGGAGGCCCGGTACCTGCTCGCCGAGGAGCCCGACATCAGGGACAACGCCGTCTACCACTCCGTCTTGTCCGCCGTCGCCGAGGGGAACGGCACGCGCGGCGGCATCGCCGGCTACCTGGAGCGCAAGGCCACCGACATATCCCACCACCTGTCGGTCCTCGAAGACGCCGGGCTGCTCACCCGTGACGTCGACGTCTTCCGTGCCGGCCGCAGTGTCTACCGGATCAGCGAGCCGCTGATCGCCTTCTACCATTCGATCATGCGGCCAGAGTGGAGCCGTCTGGAGCGCCGCGGGCAGGCTGCTCAGGTCTGGCGCGACAGTGCCCGCCGTTTCGTCGGCAACGTCGTCGGCCCGCGGTTCGAGCAGATCTGCCGTGACTGGCTACAGGCCTACGCTGCGCCTGAGATCAATGGCATCCCCGTGTCCCAGGTCGGTAGCGGCCAGGTCAACGACCCGGAACAGAAGAAGTCGCACCAAGTCGACGTCGCCGCCTTCGGCAGCAATGCCGACGGCCAGCGCGTGCTGCTGGCGATCGGCGAGGCTAAGTGGGCCGAGACAATCGGCATGGGACACCTCGCCCGCCTCCAGCGCATCAGAGAGCTCCTTGTCCGCGCCGGGCAGCCTGGCGCGGAAACCGCGCGCCTGCTCCTCTTCGGCAGCACCCAGCCCTCCCCGCAGTTGCGCGCCCTGGCGACGAATGACGATGTCCAGATCATCGGCCTCAGCGACCTCTACGCACCCGAACCGTCAGAGTGATTCGCGCCAGCGGTTCGTGATGGGGAGGCGGCGGTCGCGGCCGAAGTTCTTGACGCTGATCTTCGGGCCCGGCGGGTACTGGCGGCGCTTGTACTCGGCGAGGTCGACGAGGCGGATCACCCGCTCGACGAGCGCGGGGTCGTGGCCGACGGCGATGAGCTCGGCCGAGCCCATGTCCTTCTCGACGTAGTCGTCGAGGAGCTTGTCCAGGATCTCGTACGGGGGGAGCGAGTCAGTGTCCAGCTGGCCGGGAGCCAGTTCGGCGGACGGCGGCTTGGTGATCGAATTCGGCGGGATCGGGGGAGTGAGCCCGCGTCGTTCGGCCTGCAGGTTTCTCCATGTCGAGAGCTCCCAGACCAGCGTCTTCGGGACGTCCTTGATCGGGCCGAACCCGCCCGCCGAGTCGCCGTACAGCGTGGAGTAGCCCGTCGCGAGCTCGCTCTTGTTGCCCGTGGTGAGGACGAGGTGGCCGCCGGCGTTGGACAGGGCCATATTGATCACGCCGCGGACGCGCGACTGGAGGTTCTCGGCGGGCAGCCCGGCCTCGGGGAAGTCGCCGAGTTCCTTGGCGAAGGCGTCGACGATCTCCTGGATGGGGATCGTCCGCGCGTGCAGGCCCTGGCGCAGCACCAGGTCCTCGGCGTCGGTGATCGAGTGGTCACTCGACCAGCGGCTCGGCATGAGGATGACGTGCACGTTCTCTGCGCCGATCGCGTCGGCGGCGATCGTCGCGGTCAGCGCGGAGTCGATGCCGCCGGACAGCGCGAGGATGACGGAGCTAAAGCCGTTCTTGCGGATGTAGTCGCGCGTGCCGGTGACAAGGGCGGCGTACACCTCGGCCGGGTCGTCGAGCCGCGGCCAGACCGGGCCGTGGTCGTCCGCGGCCGGCTCACTCGCGGCCGGTCCGCTCGCGGGGCGCTCGACGCGGGGCAGCGTCACCCGCTCGATCGTGATGATCGTGCCATCCCCGGCGTCCACGCGCTCGCGGGCGGGGGGAGCCGGGGGGCCGTCCCCCCGGGCAGGCGGGGTCGCGGAAACGTCTCCCGCGGCGCGCAGGTCCAGGTCGGTAACCACGAGGGCGTCCTCGAACTGCGGGCCGCGGGCGAGCACCTCGCCGGACGCGGACACGACGATCGAGTCGCCGTCGAAGACGAGCTCGTCCTGGCCGCCGGTCATGTTGCAGTACGCGAGTGTCGCGTTCGCCTCGCGCGCACGGCGGGCCACGAGGTCCAGGCGCACGTCGTCCTTGCCGCGCTCGTAGGGCGAGGCGTTCGGCACGACGAGCAGGCTGGCGTTCGCGTGCCTGGTGACGGCGACCGGGCCGCCTTCCTGCCACAGGTCCTCGCAGATCGCGACCGCGATGTCGACTTCGTCGGACTCCGTCACCGGCAGCCGGAACACCGGCAGTGTCGTGCCGGGCACGAAGTAGCGGTACTCGTCGAAGACGCCGTAGTTCGGCAGGTGATGCTTGGCGGAGGTGATCACGACACGCCCGCCGTGCAGCACGGCCGCCGCGTCGAGCGGCGCGCCCGCCGGCAGCCCGGTGCGCGGGGCGAGGCCGGCCCGCCGGTCCAGGTAACCGGTGACGACGGCGATGCCGCCGAGGCCTTCGGCGTCGAGGCGTGCTGCGCTCTCGCGGAGCGTGCTGATGGACGCCTCCACGAACGAAGCTCGCAGGGCGAGATCCTCGACGGGGTACCCGGTGAGCGCCATTTCCGGAAATAGCACGACATGCGCGCTGCGAGCGGCCGCGCGGCGGGTCCACTCGACGATTAGCTCGGCGTTCCCCGAGAGGTCACCGACGGTTGCGTTGATCTGGGCAAGCGCGATCCGCAGTAGAGGCACGTTCCAAGCTTAAGGTGCGCGGCACTGCCTTCCTTCCTGCCCTCCAGACTCGGTCACGGCGGACACTCACCGTCTCGCGCGACACATCCGTTGGCTGCGGCGCAAACTGTCCTTTCGGCGTCTAGTCGAGTGTATCCGACAACAGTCGTGTGATGGCGTGAGTAATCCGTCTGCGTCCATTCGCTCAGGAAGGTAGCGTCAGATCTATCAGCTAGGTAGCGACTAATCAATCAGCAACTTACCGTCTAATCCGTCAGCAACCTGCCGTCCAGTCCATCAGATGGGCTGCTGAGCTGGCACAATGGGAGTATGTCAGAAGTGGTTACTTCCCCAATCGGGCGAGTACTGGCCAGGCGCGCAGAGCGGACTATCAGAGAGGCTCTGGAAGACACGCGGGTGGTCCTCGTCAACGGTGCGCGCCAGAGCGGGAAGAGCACGCTCCTGCGCCAGATCGCCCGCTCCGACGCGGCGGAGTGGCGTGATCTAGACTTGCCGCTGGTCCGCCAGGCGGCGGTCGCTGATCCCGTCGGGTTCGTCGACTACCCGGGCATGATGGTGATCGACGAGATCCAGCGCGATCCGGAACTCCTGCTGCCGATCAAGGTCCAGGTCGATGGGGATCCTCGCCCGGGCCGCTACCTGCTCAGCGGCTCCGCCCGAATCCTCGGGCTTCGCGCGCTTCCCGACACACTGCCTGGACGGATGGAGACAATCGAACTCTGGCCGTTCTCGCAGGGCGAGATTGACGAGGCACCGGATGGCTTCATCGACGCCGTCTTCTCCCAGGGCGATGAACTGCGGCACGCGTCCACAGTCACTCGCACCGAGTATGCCGAAAGGATCGTGCGCGGTGGCTTCCCAGAGGCCGTGGCCCGTGCCAACGTGCGCCGTCGGCAGCGGTTCCACGATTCCTATGTCGCGGACCTGATCACCCGGGATGTCGCCCAGCTCTCCGACATCGAGCGGATCGCGCAGATGCGGGCCTTGATCAGGCTGCTCGCCGCGCGCAGCGCGCAGCTACTGGTCGCCGTCAAAGTCGGCAGCGAGGCCGGGGTCTCGCAGGCGACTGCGCTGCGGTACATCAGCCTCCTGGAGGAAGTGTTCCTGATCAAGCGCATTCCCGCGTGGTCGAGGAACCTCACCAGCAGGGCAGTAGCCACTTCCAAGGTCGCGTTCACCGATTCTGGCATTGCGGCCAACCTGCTAGGCGCCGACGCCCGCTCGCTGATCCGGCCCGGGGGCCCGCTCGGACCGCTGCTGGAAGGCTTCGTCCACATGGAACTGGCCCGGCAGGCAACTTGGTCAGATACCCGTGTCGACCTGTACCACTACCGGACGAAGGACAAAACAGAAGTCGACGTGGTGCTCGAGAACCGCCAGGGGAAAGTGGCCGGAATCGAGGTGAAGGCAGCGTCAACGGTCGGCCAGGACGATTTCAGCGGCCTGCGCCACCTCGCCCAGCGACTCGGAGACGACTTCATCGTCGGTCTCGTCCTGTACACAGGCCAGCAGACCCTCTCCTTCGGACCGCGTCTACGGGCCATGCCAGTCAGCGCGATCTGGGAAGTGCCCGCGACCGGATGACTATGCGGGAGCCGGGGCCCGGTAACCGAAGTTGACCAGGCGGTCTGCCGCCGCCGCGTAGCAGGACCTCGGCGATGTCCATGAGCGGTGCGGCGGTGAGATAGTGGAGTGCGGCGGTGAGAGGGAGCGCGTCCGCTATGCCGCCTCGCGCCGGAGGATTCATGAGCCCGATCGACCCGTTCAGCGTGCAGCCCGGGGAGTTCCTGCAGGCGGTCGGCTTCCGCCTGGACGAAATCGACCCGGCCGAAGTCGCGGCCAAAGGCGTCACCGGCGAGATCGACGTGGACGAACGGCATCACACGCCATGGGGCGTCGTGCACGGCGGTGTCTGGGCCACCGTCGTGGAGTCGGCGGCCAGCGTCGGCGCGTCCCTCGCGGTCCGCGACCGGGGCGAGTTCGCGGTCGGGGTCGACAACGTCACGGACTTCCTGCGCCCCGTCCGTCGCGGGCGCATCCGGGTGATCGCCAGGGCGGAGCAGATCGGGCGTTCAATGCAACTCTGGCAGGTCGACCTCACTGACGAGCAGGGCAAAACCGTCGCCCGTGGCCGGGTTCGGCTCGCGAATCAGAAGCTTCCTGAGTAACGGGAGTGAAAGTTAGTACTTAGCGTGGTGATAGCCCCACTTAGTACCAACGTTCGAAGGGGGTCTGCCGCCTTTGGCAGCTCCTGAACGCTAGTGCGCGGAATCGCCCGGACGGAAACGCGCGCGGGAACATTCGCTGATAGCGTATCCAGGCCCTTCCAGGGCTATTCCCGGACGCCGGCCGCTGAAGTACCCGCGAGAAACGTCTAAGGTGATACCCGTGGACAGGCAGGAAGAATTCGTGCTGCGCACGCTGGAGGAGCGGGACATCCGGTTTGTCCGGCTCTGGTTCACGGACGTGCTCGGCGCTTTGAAGTCCGTCGCTGTCGCCCCCGCTGAGCTGGAGGGCGCGTTCGCCGACGGTATCGGGTTCGACGGCTCGGCGATCGAGGGCTTCGCGCGCGTGCACGAGGCCGACATGATCGCGCGCCCGGACCCGTCGACGTTCCAGTTGCTGCCGTGGCGGGGCGAGTATCCCGGCGTGGCGCGCATGTTCTGCGACATCCTCATGCCCGACGGCTCGCCAAGCTACGCCGACCCGCGCTGGGTGCTCAAGCGGAACCTGAGCAAGGCCTCGGAGCGGGGATTCACGTTCTACACCCATCCGGAGATCGAGTTCTTCCTGCTCCGTGATCGTCCCGAGGTCGGCAGCTTCCCCGTCCCGGTCGACCAGGGCGGGTACTACGACCACACGCCGCACAGCGTCGCGCACGACTTCCGGCGTTCCGCGATCACGATGCTCGAGGCGATGGGGATCTCGGTGGAATACAGCCACCACGAGGGCGCCCCCGGCCAGCAGGAGATCGACCTGCGCTACGCCGACGCGCTGACCACGGCGGACAACATCATGGCCTTCCGGCTGGTGATGAAGGAAGTGGCGATCGAGCAGGGGGTGTGGGCGACGTTCATGCCCAAGCCCTTCTCCGATTATCCCGGCTCCGGCATGCACACCCACGTCTCCCTGTTCGAGGGCGACCAGAACGCGTTCTATGAGGCGGGCGCGGAATATCAGCTGTCGAAGACGGGCCGGGCGTTCATCGCCGGCCTGCTCCGCCACGCCCCGGAGATCACCGCGGTCACCAACCAGTGGGTGAACTCCTACAAGCGCCTGTGGGGCGGCACCGAGCGGATCGCCGGCAACGGCGGCGAAGCGCCGGCGTACGTGTGCTGGGGCCACAACAACCGTTCCGCCCTGGTCCGCATCCCCATGTACAAGCCGCACAAGGGTAACTCCACGAGGGTGGAGTTCCGTTCGGTGGACGCGGCGTGCAACCCGTACCTGGCACTGGCTGTCATCCTGGCCGCCGGCCTGAAGGGCATCGAGGAAGACTACGAACTGCCGCCGGGCGCCGAGGATGACGTGTGGGCGCTCACCACGGCCGAGCGCCGCGCCCTGGGCATCAAGCCCCTGCCGGGCGACCTGCACGAGGCCATCAGGGTCATGGAGAACAGCGAACTCGTGGCCGAGACCCTCGGCGAGCATGTCTTCGACTTCTTCCTCCGCAACAAGCGCGAGGAATGGGGCGAGTACCGCCGCCAGGTCACCCGCTTCGAACTGGACCGCTACCTCCCGGTGCTGTAGCGGCCCGCCGCGTAAACCCTTTTACCCGAACGACAGTGGTGGCTACACTCTCGCCCATGACTGTGTTCCCCGAGGTAAAGATCGCCGCGGATCGCCTGACCATCCGTGAATACGGCCCGGGTGACGCTGGCCTGGTCATGGAGTTGCTGAGCCTCGGGAACCCGGAGGCGCTCCCGCCGGGCGGGCCGTCGTCGCCGGATGACGTGCCCGCATGGCTGGCCGACGGCGTGTGCCAGCCCAGGCGCGCGGGCAGCGGAGTCCACCTCATGATGCTGGAGCGGGCCGGCGACCGGATCGCCGGCTCGATCAGCCTGTTCCACGCCGACTGGGCGGTCCGCTCCGCGGAAATCGGCTATGGCGTCCGGAGCGACGAGCGCGGCAAGGGCTACGCGACCGAGGCTCTCGCCGCGGTGACGAGGTGGGCGCTGTCCGACGGCGGCATTCAGCGAGCCTGGCTGACGGCGAACACCGACAACCTCGCGTCGATCCGGGTGGCGGAAAAGGCCGGGTTCCACCGCGAGGGCACGCTTCGCCGCGCGAACCTGGAAGACGACGGCCTCCACGACCTGGCCGTGTTCTCCCTCCTCGACGACGAAGTGTAGTGCCTTCGGGCGGGGAGAAGGGTCCGCTCGTCAAGCCGGCTCGATCGTGATGTCGCCCAGGTCGGAGTGCGCGGTGATCGCGTCCCCGGCTGAGTCCGAGTGGCGCACGGTGACGCTGGTTACCCCGACGACGGCGTGCGCGCTGACCTTGTAGGCGACCGACCCGGGCACCGTGAGCGTGATCGAGCCCGCGTCCGTCGACGCCTGCAGCGAGGCCGGCGCCGACGTGAACGTGGCGTCGACGCCGCCCGCGCCGGACTTGAGCACGGCTGTCGGCGAGGCCAGGCCGGTCGCGGTGATCAGGCCCGTGAAGGTCTGCGCGGTCACCGGCCCGGACACCGACGTCAGCGTGATGGAGCCTTCCCGGCTCTCCGCGTGCACCGCCACGCCGCTCGGCACGTTGATGGTGTAGTCCACTCTGCAGACAAGCTGCGCCTTGCACGCGTACGCGAGGGTGAGCGTGGTCCCTGACACGGTGCGCGTGGTCGCGGGCGGAGTCTTCGAATACGACAGTTCCTCGGTCACCGTGACGGGACCGCTGCCGGAACGTCCCGTGACGGTCACGTTCCCGGCGGTGTCCAGGGTCACCGCGTTCACATGACCGGTAATCGTGTATGTCTTCCCGGCCGGGCTGTGCACGCCGGCCCCGAAATCCTTCAGCGAACTCAGCGACCCGCAGCCGGTGATCACCAGCGCCGTGGCGCACGCCGCCGCGAACGCGGCGAGGGTGCGCGAATGCCTGCTCATGTTAGATGTTTTTCTCTGTGCCGCGCGTCTTACTCCTCCGGCGGCCTACTCCTCCGGCTGCCTACTCCTCGTAGCGGCCGCCGAGGTAGGTGGCGAGGAAGCGTTCCGCCGCCGTGTAGAACCTGATCCGGTTCTCGGGTTTGGCGAACCCGTGCCCTTCGTCGGGGAACAGCATGTACTCGTGCGGGATGCCCGCCTCTGACAGCGCCGCCACGATCTGCTCCGACTCGGCCTGCTTCACGCGCGGGTCGTTGGCACCCTGGGCGATCAGCAGGGGAATCTTGATGTCGCGGGCCCGGGACAGCGGCGACCGCGACCACAGGAAATCGGCGTCGGTCTCGGGGTTGCCGACCCGTCGGTACAGCTGCTGGATGACCGGCTGCCAGTACGGCGGCACGGTCTCCAGCAGGGTCTTCAGGTTGGACGGTCCGACGATGTCCACCGCGCAGCGGAACACGTCCGGCGTGAACGCCGCCCCGACCAGCGCCGCGTACCCGCCGTAGGAGCCGCCGTAGATCGCGACCTTCGAGGGGTCCGCCCACCCCCGCGACACCACGTAGGCGACGGCGTCGACGAGGTCGTCGTGCATCTTGCCGCCCCACTCACGGTCCCCGGCGGAGACGAACGACTTGCCGTACCCGGTCGAGCCCCGGTAATTGACCTGGACGCACAGGTAACCGCGGTTGGCGAGCCACTGCGCCTCGGAGTTGTAGCCCCACGAGTCCCGCACCTGCGGCCCGCCGTGCACGTTGACCACGGCCGGCAAGCCGGAACGTACCTGGCCCGGCGGGAACGACAGGTACCCGTGGATCTCCAGACCGTCGCGGGCCGTGAACTTCAGCGGCTCCATGGCCGCGAGCTCGTACCCCGACAGCGCGGGCTGGTGCTCGAACAGGAGCCGCCCGGACCTGGTCGCGCGGTCGTAGGCGAAGTAGGGGATCGGCCCGGTGTCGTTGGTGAATCCGACCAGCCACACCCTGTCGCCATCGTCGCGGCCGGAGAACATCGGATCCCCGTGGTGCAGGGCCCGGACCGCCTTCAGGTCGTCCTCGACGGCCGGGTCGAGCACCGTGTACGTCATCCGGTCCTTGAGGATCGTGACGATCTGCGGGTCACGGGTGTCCGGGTGCAGCATCGCGCCGGTCACGTCGGCGTCCGGGTCTTCCGCCAGCACTGTCACGGCGCCGGTGGCCAGGTCGATCCGGGACAGCCGGCCGGCGTTGGAGTCCGCGGCGCTGATCACGAGCAGCGACTGGCCGTCGCCGCTGAACGACACGACGTCGCTCGACGACACGTCCTCGGCCGGGATGCTCCACAGCGTTCGCCATTGCGAATCGGCGTCATCCCGGATCAGGACGTCGAAGCTGCCGTCTTGCCGCGGCGCGATCGCGCAGCGCACGACCAGGTCCTCGTCGGCCAGCCAGCCCGCGTACCCGGGGTTCTCGATCTCCTTCGCCAGGACCCCGGTCACCAGGTCCAGCCGGTACACGTCGTGCAGTTCCGGGTTGTCGGCGTTGATGCCGACCAGAACCTCGGCGGGGCGGCGCTTGCTGGTCGCGATGACCTGCGCGTTGATCCCTTCGAACGGGGTCAGGTCCCGTCGCAGGCCCGTCGCCAGGTCAACGTCGTACAGCCGCCAGTTCTCATCGCCGCCCTTGTCCTGCACGTACAGCACGTGCTGCCCGTCCCGCGCCCAGGCGAACGTCCGGACGCCACGGTCGGTGTCCTCGGTGATGGCCCGCGCCTTCGCCCAGTCCACGCCGTCGGAGCGCAGCGGCGCCACCCAGACGTTCAGTACGCCTTCGCGCGGCGCCACCCAGGCAAGCTGACCGCCGTCGGGGGACACGCGGGGACTGGTCCGCTCGGGGTTGCCGAAGAGCACGCTGCGCGGGATGAGATCCACCATGCCCCAACGGTATACGCTCGTTGCCGTGAGCGGCTCGCGTACCTTCTCGCTGACTGGATGGCTGGCCAGGATGGGCTTCGCCGACACCGCGCGGGCCGCGCGGATGCTCACCGCGCTGCACATCACCGGCGACGAGCCGCTGCTGTCCGCGCTCGCGGGCGCGGCCGACCCGGAACTCGCGCTCACCGGCCTGGCCGCCATCGCCGAGCGCATCGGCAAGAGCGGCACGCTCCACGCCGCCCTCACCGAGGACGAGGGCTTTCGCGAGCGCATGGTGGCCGTCCTGGGCGTCAGCAGGGCACTCGCCGATCACCTCGCCCGCCACCCGGCCGACTGCGACGTCCTGCGCGGCCCCGGTGCCACCCGGCGCCCTGGCGCCGGAGCGATCCGCGCCGAACTGCTCGCCGCCGTCGGTGCCCGTTCGGGGGCCGATACCGGGACCGATTCGGGCGCCGAGCCTATCGCGCTCCTCACGGCCGCCTATCGCCGCCGCGTGCTCCACCTGGCCGCCCGTGACCTGACCGGAGCCGCGACGGTGGACGAGGTCAGCGAGGAACTCTCCGACATCGCCGCCGCCGTCCTTGAGGCCGCCCTCGCCATCGCGCGGGCCGAACTCCCCGACGACGACGGCGACGGCCCCGCCGCGGCCGGCCTCGCCGTCGTCGCGATGGGCAAGTGCGGCGCCCGTGAGCTCAACTACGCCAGCGACGTCGACGTGATCTTCGTCGCGGATGATAACAGCAACATGCGGACCGTTACCCGCCTGGCCGCCGGCATGATCAGGGCCTGCGAGCACGTCACTCCCGAAGGCAGCATCTTCCCCGTCGACCCCAACCTGCGCCCCGAAGGCCGCGATGGCGCCCTCGTCCGCACCCTTCCCAGCCACCTCGCCTACTACGACCGCTGGGCGAAGACGTGGGAGTTCCAGGCGCTGCTCAAGGCCCGCCCGGTAGCGGGCGACATGGACGTCGGGCATCGGTACGCGGACGCCGTCGCTCCCCTGGTGTGGCAGGCCGCGCAGCGCGACCACTTTGTCGAGGACGTGCAGGCCATGCGCCGCCGGGTCGTCGACAACATCCCGAAGCTCGCGGCCGGCCGCGAGCTCAAGCTCGGCCCCGGCGGCCTGCGCGACATCGAGTTCGCCGTCCAGTTGCTCCAGCTCGTGCACGGCCGCACCGACCAGACCCTGCGCGTCCCCGCGACGCTCCCCGCTCTCGCCGCTCTCGCCGCGGGCGGCTACGTCGGCCGCGCCGACGCCGAGGACCTCGCCGAGTCCTACCGTTTCCTGCGCCGCGCGGAGCACTTGCTCCAGCTCTACCAGTTGCGCCGCACGCACACGCTCCCTGAAGATCCCGCCGTCCTTCGCCGTCTCGGCCGTGCCATGCGACTTTCCGATATACCGAACGGTCCCATGCTCTCCCCCGAGGAGGCCTTCACGGCCACCTGGCGCAAGCACGCCATCCGGGTCCGCCGCCTGCACGAGAAGCTCTTCTACCGCCCGCTGCTTGACGCGGTCGCCCGCCTTCCCTCCGACGCCGTGCGCCTGTCCCCGGAGGCGGCGCGCGTCCGCCTCGAGGCGCTGGGCTACGTCGATCCGGTCGGCGCCCTGCGGCACATTGAGGCGCTGACCACCGGGGTGCGCCGCCGCGCGGCGATCCAGCGGACCCTGCTTCCCGTGCTCCTCGGCTGGTTCGCGGACGCGGCCGAGCCGGACGCCGGCCTGCTCGCGTTCCGGCAGGTGAGCGAGGCGCTGGGGAACACCCCCTGGTACCTTCGGCTGCTGCGGGACGAGACGAAGGCGGCGCACCGGATGGCCACGGTGCTCGCTTCCAGCCGGTACGCGGCCGGCCTGCTGCTGCGGGCACCGGAGGCCGTCGCCATCTTCGCCGACGACGCTGAATTGGCGCCGCAGAAAGTTACCGCGCCTGCCCGGGGGGACGACCCCGCCAACCCCGCCCGCCGGGGAAACCGGGATATACGTTCCGAAATGTCGGCCGCGTCCCGGCGGCATGACGGGGACGCGGAGAGCGCGGCCGTCGCGGTGCGGTCCCTGCGGCGGCGCGAACTGCTGCGGGTCGCGGCCGCGGACGTGCTCGGGATGAGCGATCTGGCGGAGACCGGCGAGGCGCTGACCGCGATTACCGGGGCCTCGCTCGGCGCCGTGCTCGCGGCGGCGGTCGCGAGGGTCGAGATGGAGATGCGCGAGCCGCTGCCGACCCGGTTCGCCGTGATCGCGATGGGCCGGTTCGGCGGGTACGAGAGCGGCTACGGCAGCGACGCCGACGTGATCTTCGTGCATGACCCGCTGCCCAGGCCTGAAGGGGGCGGCGACCGTGCCGCGTCGGACGCGGCGCAGGCGGTGGGAGCGGAACTGCGGCGGCTGCTTGAGCTGCCCGCGCCGGATCCGCCGCTGCTCATCGACGCCGACCTGCGGCCAGAAGGACGGCAGGGCCCGCTCGTGCGCAGCCTCGCGGCATGCAGGGCGTACTACGCGAAACGGGCTTCGGCATGGGAATTTCAGGCGCTGCTTCGCGCCAGGTTCGCGGCCGGGAATGCCGCGCTCGGCGCGGAGTTCGTGGCGATGGCGGACTCCTGCCGGTACCCGGCCGGCGGCCTGCCCGACCCGGCGGTGCGGGAGATCCGGCGGATCAAGGCGCGCGTGGAGGCAGAGCGCGTCCCGCGCGGCGCGGACCGGACGCTGCACGTGAAGCTCGGGCCCGGCGGGCTGTCGGACGTGGAATGGACGGTACAGCTTTTCCAGCTTCGGCACGCCCACGCCGTCGCGGGCCTGCGGACGACGCGGACCCTCGCGGCGCTGGACGCCGAGGTGGACGCGGGCCTCGTCCCCGCCGACGACGCCGGCGCGCTGCGCGCCTCATGGCAGCTAGCGTCCCGGATCAGGAACGCCGTCACCCTGGTCAGCGGCCGCCCCGGAGACCAGCTCCCGTCCCGCCACCGCGACCTGACCGCGGTCGCCCGCCTGCTCGGCTACGGGAACGACGCACCCGCCCAGGCTCTGGAAGAGGAATACCGCCGCGCCGCCCGCCACGCCCGCACAGTCATGGAACGCCTCTTCTACGGCTAGCCCCCCCGCCGCCGTCGCCCCCGCGCCCCCGTCGCCCCCGCGCCGCCGCGCCCCCGCGCCGCCGCGCCCCCGCGCCCGCGCGCTCCGCGCGCCCCCTGGCGGGCTCGTATGCGCAAAAGAGCCGGCTATAACGTGCTCGAATGCGCTTTTGAGCACTCCTGTCAACGTGCTCAAAAGCGCCTTTGGGCATCCTTGAAATCAGGTACGGCCGTTGGCACGGAGCGTGCGGAGGGCTTCAACGGTGAGGAAGCCCCGCCAGTCGGCCTCGGCGGCGGGAGACCACGACAGCCAGTTGAACATCCAGCCGCCGTCCTCGCGCTGCGCCGCGGCCAGGTGGTCTAGGTGCACGGCGATCGTCGCGTCGTCGAACAGCGGCCTGGCGACCGAGTCAGGCAGCGGCGCGAAGTCGAGCGGCGAGTGCACCTCGCCGGCGGCCTCTGGATCCAGGGCGACCAGGTTCCTGTCGAACAGGAGCGGGCCGGCCCGCTTGACGGCCTCCCGTGCGCGGGCACGGTCGGGGACATGCTGGAGGAAGGCCAGCACGCCGAACATCTCGTATCCGGACGGCTCGGTCAGGCTGCTTATCCGGTCCCACATGAAGTCGGTGGCGCGGTCGAGCCAGGGATGCGTGACGCGGCGGGCGTACAGGACGCCCGCGATCTGGCCGGTCTGGATCAGCGACGCGGGATGACCTTCCGCGGGTGTCCACCAGGGTGCGTGCGCGGCCTCCGATACGGATGGCTCGGCGAACGCGGCGCCACCATCGTCCGGGGCGACGCTCGCTAGCCAGTCGCACGCCCCCGTCACGATGGCCGTGTCCCATGTGTCCGTGAGGTCCATCAGGCGCAGCGCCATCTCGACGGCGGCAGGCTGGCTCGCGGCGGTCCGGCAGTCAGGTTCGAGGGCGTGGCCGAAGCCGCCGTCGTCGTTCCGGTAGGCGGCGATGGCGTCTCGCACGGGAGCGGCCGGGCCGCCCTGGAACAGGCGCTGGAAGACACGGCGGTCGAGGATCCGCGCGCTCGCCGCGAGGAATCCCGCGGCCGCGTCGAAGTCTGGGCTCTTCTCGGTGCTCATGCCGCTCACCTCACCACCGGCACGCGGCCGCCGTCTTGAACGAAACGGCCACGGGCCCGTGGCATGCCGGACGCGACATGCCGGACGCGACACGCCGGGCCGTCACACAGCGGGCCGCGGCATGCCGGGCCGTGAGATCCTGGGCGCATGACGTTGTGGGTGCCGGCCGGTGCGTGGCTCGCCCCTGGCTATGCCGAGTGGCCAGCGCCGGCGGGGCTGCGGGACGCGGTGTCGTGCCTGTGGACCCGCGTCGTCCCCGCTGACGATGACGGGCGCGACAAAGTCGTGCTCCCGGACGGGTGCTGCGACCTGATCTGGGAACAAGGGGCCGGCGCCTACGTGGCCGGTCCGGACACCGCGGCTATCTCCACCGCGTCCCGCCCCGGGGCCGTGTTCGTCGGCGTCCGCTTCCGGCCGGCCCACGGGGGTCCGGTGCTGGCCCTTCCGCTCGGCGAACTCCGGGACAAGCGCGTCGGGCTGGCTGACGTGCTGTCCGCCGCAGGGGCGCGCACCGGGCGGACCCTCGCGGTCCGGCGCGCGTCCGCGGAACTGGGCGCGATGGCAATGGCGGGGGACGGGCTGGCGGTGGATCGGCTGGCCGGGGACGGCGGTGCGCCTGCCGGGGCCGCGGCGCTGGTACTGGACCTGGCGGGCCGTCTCGTCGCGGACCGGGAACCTGACCCGGCGATCGCGCGGGCGGCGCTGCTGCTTCGCGACCCCGCGGCGCGGGCGGAGGAAGTCGCGGCGGAAACCGGGCTGAGCGAACGACAGTTCCGGCGGCGCTGCCACGCGGCGGCCGGGTACGGGCCGAAGGTCCTGCAGCGCGTCTTGCGCTTTCAGCGCTTCGTCCGCCGGATCGACGCGGCGGCCTCTGGCATGGTTAACCTGGCCGAAGCGGCGGCCGAGGCGGGCTACGCGGACCAGGCGCACCTCACGAGGGAGTGCAAGGCGCTGTCAGGGATGACGCCGGCGGCCTTGGCCCTGGCCCGGGTCCGGGGTCAGGCGGGGCACGTTCAGGCCGCGTCGGGCGGCTCGCCGATCATCGCGGTGCCGACGCCCCGGAAGCCGATCCTGGAGTAGATCCGCGCCACGCTGGCGTCGGTGGCAGAAAGGAACACGATCCGCGCGCCGCGCTGGAGGGCGTCGGCGGCGAGCGCGTGGGTGACCGCGGCGCCCAGACCGCGCCGCCTGCTCGCTGGCAGCACGCCGACTCCGGTAATCTCCGCCACGCCGTCGTCGATCTGGTAGCTGCCGGCGGCGAGCGGGCCGTTCGGCCCCGCGGCGGTGGCGATCGCCGACCGCCCGGAGCCAAGCCGCTCTCGCAGCAGAGTCATCGACCCGGGGTCATGGTCAGCGGCGAGCTTGTCTCGCTCGGTGACGCCCGCCTCGCCGATCGCCGTGCCGGGATGCGCGAACGCCACGCCGGGCACCGCCCACACCTGGACGAGATCGACATCCTCGGGTGTCACGATCCGGACCGTGATCCGCGGCGGGACCAGTGGCCGCGGCGCGAGGCGGCTGAGCACAAGCAGGGGGTGCCTGCGTACCTCAAGCCCGGCAGCCTCGGCGGCCGATGCCATCATGGGGGCGGTCTGCTCAAGCCATTCGAAGGATTCCGGGATCAGCAGTTCCCGCTGCCGGGCACGCACCGAACGGACCTCGGCGGCGTGCACGGACAGTCGCTCGTCCACTCGGGGACGGGCGTAGTACGGCCACCCCGGCCCGGCCGGGACGAACAGCACGAGCGGCCCGATCACCTCGGCGCGTGCCCGCTGCCTGGGGACAGCATCACAGAAGGCGTCTATGCGCTCAATGATCTTGTAATCGCTCACGGCAGTACTAACCTTACGGATGTGAGCGCGAACCGCAACGCGATTAGTGCTTAGCGATCTCTAGCGGACTGAAAGCGGGGACTTGCTCACCGGGTGAGGAAACGCCGCTGGGCCCGTACTGCGCGACCTCGGCAGGGGAGAGGCCAAGCATGACCGCGGCGTCCTCGAACGAGTGGCCGTCCTGCGCCAGTGCGTCGAGCGCCGCGACGGTCGCCTGCACCGCCACCTCTAGCACCTGCCGGGCCGCGTGCCGTGCCTCCAGTGCGTTCGCCACCACGGGCGGCGCCTCGGGTACGACCTCGATAACGACTGATTCCGGCGGGACGCCGAGCGCTCGGACGATCGTCTGGCGGGTCATCATCTCCGCCTGCTCAAGGTTTCTGACCTGGGCGGTCAGCCTGTCTACCTGCGGAATCCGGATAGTCCACCAGCGGCCCGCCCGTTCGCACAAAGCGGTATAGGTCGTCGTCTCCATTCAGAGTTCCTCACATGCCCAAGTCAACGCTGCGTTCCTCGCCTCCACCCCTGGCGCGGTTCTCCTCATGCCAAGGTACTTCATGCCAAGGTACTCGCCGGTAGCTTGGAGCGGCACGGTAATCAGCAGATAGTGATAATTGTCTCGCTCTGTGACAACCAGTCACGCTGCCCGCCGTCCCCGCCTCCCCGCTCAGGGGCCGCCAGGGCGGGCCGGGGCATGCGTAAACGCACAGAACATCTGCCAAGGAACAACAAGAGGGCACGCGGCGCTCTATAGGTGTAAACGTGGCGGCATGGGTACGGAGGCTGCGGCGATGACGAGCGCGGAAGACGAACGCTGGATGACCCTCGCGGTGAACCTGGCTCACGAGTGCCCGCCGTCCGCGGGCGCGTACTCCGTGGGTGCCGTCATCGTCGCCGCCGACGGCACCGAGCTTGCCCGCGGCTACTCGCGGGAGGACGACCCGCACGTGCACGCGGAGGAATCCGCGCTCGGCAAGCTCGCCCCCGGCGATCCCCGTCTCGCCGGGGCGTCCATTTACAGCACGCTCGAGCCCTGCTCGCAGCGAAAATCCAGGCCGCGCGGCTGTGCCACGCTCATCATCGCCTCGGGCATCCGCCGTGTCGTGATCGCGTGGCGCGAGCCGAGCCTGTTCGTCCCGGACTGCCAGGGGTATGAGCTGCTCGGGCAAGCCGGCCTCACGGTCCTGCAGCTCCCGGAATTCGCTGAGCTCGCCAAGGCACCTAACCGGCATCTTTCCCTTTGAGCCGGTTTCCCCGTGAGCCGGGCGGGCGACGGGCTCTCATGGGGCGGCAGCGGTGCTTATCGCGGTCTGGAAGCTGGTGACGGCGGCAGAGCCGGCGGCGGGCGCGGTAGCCTCCCGCACGTCGTCCAGTTCGGCGAAGATCCGCGCCGACTGGGTCTCGGCACCGATCGCGAGCGCGTCCATGGCGAGTTCGGCCGCGCGCTCGTGCTCGCCCGCGCCGGCGCGGGCCCGGGCCTCGCGCGCGAGGTAGACGCCGCGGTCACGGTGGAAGGCGGTGCGCAGCCCGCTGATGGCGGTCTCGAACCCCTCCGCCGCGGCGGCGGGCTCGCCGAGCACGGCGAGGCTTCCGGCCTCGTATACGTCGATGTACGCGTTGTCGAGGAATGTCACCCACGGTGTCACGTCCGCGCCATCGGCGCCGTCGAGCACCGTCCGCGCCGTGTCGTACAGGCGGCCCGCGACCGCCGCGTCGCCCGCGAGCGCGTGGCCGTGCGCGGCGTACGTCGCGGCGGCGGCGCCTATCAGGTCCTGGCGGGTGATGCGCATCGCCGCCTCTGCCGCGGCGATGGCGGTGCCCGCTTCCCGCATGTCGCCGGCGAGCTGGCTCTTGCGGGCCAGTATGAAGGCAACGCAGGCCTGGTCGTTCAGCATGTGTGCCCACTCCAGGGCGCGGTCCAGCCAGTGCCCGGCGCCGGCGAACTCGCGGCAGTCCTGATACAGCCAGCCGAGCAGGTCAGCGAACTGGACCTGCGGCAGCAGGAGTTCGCGGCGATCGCCGTCGCGCACGGACCGTGAAAGGTCCCGCATGATCACGAGTTGCCGCGTCGCCAGCGGTATCACGTCACGCGGGCCGAAGAGGTTGTCGTTGTCCCGCAGTGCCCGCCTGGCGAGCAGGAAACGCTGGGCGGGCCGGACGTCCGGGTCCTCGCGCAGCCGTGGCCGGGGCAGCGTCCCGGCGGCGGGCGATGTCACCTGGCTGTCGGTCCCCGTGAGCCGGCGGACCGGGACATCGAGGAAGGTGATCTTCCCGTCCGCCGTCTTACAGCACACTCCGACGATCTCCGGCCCGGCCGGCGGCCTGTGCTGCGGAGCGTGCCGCGGCGCGGGCAGGTCGGCCGTCCCCTCGAATCCCAGCGACCGGTACAGCAACTCGTAACGCTCGGACAGCGCGTGCGTGCCGCGCTCCCAGCTGCGGATCATCCGGACCAGGCCGTCGTGCGCGGCGACCGGCTCCTCCGACACGTGCCGCAATTGGCGTGCCAGCTGCGGCACATCCCAGCCGCGGGCCCGCCGCCATTCCCGGAGCGTCCTGCCCTCTGTCCCTGGCATAGCGCACCTTCTGGTAAGTCGTATCCGTGAGGAACACGGAACGCGGTATATGGCAATCCCGCGTGCTCCCACTTATCACTATTACACAGATGGCGGTGAGCGTGACCATAGAGTTGACTTAGCCGAAAGCTGGCCGATTCTTTAAGGAGTATCGCATGGTGCGATCGGTGCTGCCCGGACGGGCGGCCGCGGCGTGAAGGGAGCAGACCCCACCGCTCCCGACATCGAGGGCGCGCGCCGTCGCTATCCGAACTGGTCGTTCTGGCGAGAGGGCAACGCCTGGCTCGCGCGGCGGGAGGGCGGGTCGTCCCGGGCGGAGGGGCTGTCGCTGGAATCCCTGGAAGGCAAGATCGCCCGGGAGGAAAGGGCGCGGGCCGCCGGCAAACCGCCGTCGGCGGGCGGCCCGGGCTGACTCGTGCGCATATGACTGGACCCCCCCTGATGCGCTGGGGAGGGCGGGCTGCCGGGCGACACGCCCTCCCCAGCTACTAAGATTACGTTATCGCCGCGCATTGCCAGTAAATTTTGCGTAATTCGGCCGGACTGCGCTAATTAATGCCGGGCTCCGGAAAGAAGTGCAATTTGCATGGCAAATGCTGATTAGCGGAATGATCGTCTCATAACGCGCGTGCGCCGACGTTCAGGGAGGCGCCGGGCCGCAGGAGTCTAGCGGGCGTCCAGCCAGCCGTTCTCGTGCGGCCTCGCGGCGGGGGGCGAGTCCGGGCCGTAGGGCTCGCGCGTGAACACGAACGTCCCGAGGTCCAGGTGCTCGACGACGCCGTCGGCCGCGGGCACGAACCGGAGGGTCTCGCCGGCGTAGTAGCCGTCCAGGCCGGTCCAGGTGCCGTCAGGCTCCTGGCGGAAGCGGGAGCCGCGGCCGGGGCCGGGTACGGGGACCAGTTCGAGCGAGTCGCTCGCCAGGACGCGCAGCGCTGTCGGGCGAGGGCCCCAGTACCAGAGGCCGGCCAGCGCGAGCAGGTCCGCGCCGATGCCCCGCCGTGGCGTCCACCGGTCAGGCATGCGCGGCTCGTTCTCGGCGACGATCTTGATGAGGTCCATGGTGACCGTGCCGATCCGCGGGCCGGCGGTCGCGTTGGACAAGACCGCGGCCGCGAGGCCGTCCTCCTTGCTGGCCAGCAGCATGGCGAGGAACCCCGGCATCGACCCGCTGTGCCCGAACAGCGAGCGGCCGTCGTGCTCCATCAGTTGCAGGCCCAGGCCGTAGCCGCTTCCCGGTTCTTCGGATGGTGAGGCGGGCCTGCGCATCTCGGCCAGGGTCGTTTCGGGCAGGACGCGCTCGTCGCCGTCGAGGAGGAACGCGGCGAAGCGGCTCAGGTCGTCGGCGGTGGACCACAGGTCACCGGCGGGCGCCATCAGGCCGGTGTACTCGGCAGGCTCGGGCTGCATCAGTTCGGCCCAGGGGTGGACCGCGAACCCTGCCGCGTGCGGGGCACGCGGCCGCAGGGTAGTGCGCGTCATGCCGAGCGGCTCGAGGATCTCCAGCCGGACCGCCTCGTCCCAGCGATGCCCGCGGATCTTCCCGACCAGGGCGCCGAGGAGGGCGAACCCCGGGTTGGAGTAGTGGAGCCGCCGCCCGGCGGGATGCCGTCGCGGCCGGTCACCGAAGATGTCCGCCAGATCTGGGCGCAGTTCCCCGGGCGTCCGTTCCCACCACGGACCGCGCGCCTCCGAGGCCAGCCCCGACGTGTGGGACAGCAGTTGCGCGATGGTCGCCGACCCCGCCGCGGCGGAATCCAGGTGCTTGCCGAGGGGATCGGCGAGGTCAAGCAGCCCTTCGTCCCGCAGTCGCATGACAAGGACCGCGACGAACGTCTTGGTCAGGGACCCGATACGGTACTGGGTGTCGCCATCCGGCTCGTGCCCTTCGAGCATGCTCCGCGAACCGAGCCAGACCTGCCGTCCGTCGCGGACGACCGTCCCGATGATCGAGGGCGCCCGTCCCCCGGCCTGCTCCACGGCCACCCGGTGCAGCAGCGCCCTGCGGGTGGCGGGCAGGAGTTCGCCAGTGATTTCGCTTTCTTCCACGCGTGCACCTTACGCGAGGGTGTTCGACCGCGCAGACGCTGGGGTGCGCGCAAATGCGAAAAGTCCGCAGCGAGGTGAAGGGCCTCGCTGCGGACTTCCGCTATTACGACCTACGGCGCTGGGTAAGGCCGTCAGACGTCGTAGTACAGCTCGAACTCGTGCGGCGTCGGGCGCAGCCGGATCGGGTCGAGTTCCTTGGTCCGCTTGTAGTCGATCCAGGTCTCGATCAGGTCCTCGGTGAACACGCCGCCCTCAGTCAGGTAGGCGTGGTCGGCCTCGAGGGTGTTCAGCACAGCCTCGAGGGAACCGGGGACCTGCGGGATCGCGGCGGCCTCGTCCGGCGGCAGTTCGTACAGGTCCTTGTCCACCGGCTCCGGCGGCTCGATCTTGTTCTTGATGCCGTCGAGGCCCGCCATCAGCATCGCGGAGAACGCGAGGTACGGGTTGGCGGACGGGTCCGGCACGCGGAACTCGATGCGCTTGGCCTTCGGGTTGGAGCCCGTGATCGGGATGCGGCAGCAGGCCGACCGGTTCCGGGAGGAGTACACCAGGTTGACCGGCGCCTCGAAGCCCGGCACCAGGCGGTGGTAGGAGTTCACCGTCGGGTTGGTGAACGCCAGCAGCGACGGGGCGTGCTTGAGGAGCCCGCCGACGTACCAGCGGCCGAGGTCCGACAGGCCGCCGTAGCCGACCTCGTCATAGAACAGCGGCGCGCCGTCCTTCCACAGCGACTGGTGGCAGTGCATGCCGTTGCCGTTGTCACCGAACAGCGGCTTCGGCATGAACGTCACCGTCTTGCCCGCGGCGATCGCGGTCGACTTGATGACGTACTTGTACAGCATCAGCTTGTCCGCTTCCTGCAGAAGCGGGCCGAAGCGGATGTCGATCTCGGCCTGGCCGGCGGTGCCCACCTCGTGGTGCTGCATCTCGGTCTCGATGCCGACCTTGATCAGGTTCCTGACCATCTCCGACCGCAGGTCGGTGTAGTGGTCGGTCGGCGGGACCGGGAAGTATCCGCCCTTGTACGGGGGCTTGTAGGCGAGGTTCCCGCCGTCCTCGACGCGGCCGGTGTTCCACGCGCCCTCGATCGAGTCGAGATGGTAGAAGCCCTCGTTCGGGGTGGTGGCGAACCGGGCCGAGTCGAAGATGTAGAACTCGGCCTCGGGGCCGAAGAAGGCGGTGTCCGCGATGCCGGTGCCCTTGACGTACTCTTCCGCCTTGCGCGCGATGTTCCGCGGATCGCGGCTGTACGGCGCCCCCGTCAGCGGGTCGTGCACGAAGAACGTCAGGCTCAGCGTCTTGTGCTGGCGGAACGGGTCGAGCACCGCGCTGGACGGGTCCGGCAGGAGCAGCATGTCCGACTCGTGGATCTGCTGGAACCCGCGGATGGACGAGCCGTCGAACATCCGGCCTTCGGTGAAGACATCGGCGTCGAACGTCTCGACGGGAATGGTGAAGTGCTGGACCGTACCCGGCAGGTCAACAAACCTGACGTCGATGAACTCCACCTTCTCCTCGGCGATGAACCTGAGGACATCGTCAGCACTGCTGAACGTCATTCAACCCTCCCTGAACAGGGCGCGCATAGGTAGCGAATATATCTGTGATCGGGCGGTATGCGATTCGGAGGTTAGCCCCCCGCGATTTCGCCACAGTGTCCCCGATGTTTCACTGGTGTTACGGATGCCGCTCGCGCGTCCCGCCGTCGGGCCGCGACCAGCGAGGTAACGGCCGTCCGGCCCGGAACGCGCAGCGGTACCGTAGTCATGTGTCCGAACAACGTACCGTCGCGGGGGGACAATCTCACGGAGCCCCCCGCCTCAAGCATGCTACCGGCAGGCCCAAGCGGGCCGACCGTGGCGATGATACGCCTGATTACCCTGGCAGTCGCTTCGGCTTGCCGGAAAGCGGCCCCGGTGCCATCGCCTCGATGGGCCGCCGTGTCCTGGCGCTGATCGCGGACTGGGTGCTGTGCGAAGTCATCGTGGCCGCCGTCACCCGCCACGAGATCTTCGCCAGCACGATGGACTCCCGTTACTTCGCGACCATGGACTGGACGCTGCTCGTGTTCGCCCTGGAGGTCTGGCTGCTCACCGGGATCAACGGGGTGACGATCGGCAAGCGCCTGCTCGGCATCAGGGTGATCGCGACCGATGGCAGCCGCCCGGGCTTCGGATGGGCACTGCTGCGCACCATCCTGCTGCTCTTCGTCGTCCCGCCCCTGCTGTCCGACCGGGACCTGCGGGGACTCCACGACAGGGCCGCCAACACGATCGTCGTGCGCATGTGACCCGCCGGGCCCGCTGAAGGCTGTCCCGTTGACGGCAGGCCCGCCGCAGGCAGGACCGCTGACGGCAGTGGTGTTGTCAGCGCGCCCTGGGCCGGGGCATCTTCGGCTGGCGGACGTTCTTCGGCAGCGGGCCCTTCGGCAGCTGCAGGGACGGCTGGAGGGCCTTCAGGCGGTAGTTGAGGTCGCTCACCGCGGCGGGCTTGAGGGTGCGCGGCAGCCCCATGACCTTGCGCTGCAGCTTCTTGACCGGGACCTGGCCGTCTTCGTCGCCGACCAGGAAGTCGAAGATCGGCACGTCGTGCGCGACCCGGGAGGTTCTCTTCTTCTCCGCCGCGATCAGCTGGGCGACCCGGCTCGGCATGCCCTCGCCGACGAGGACGACGCCAGGCCGGCCGACCGCGCGGTGCACCACGTCCAGGTTCCTGTTGCCGTTGACCGCCGGGGTGACCGTCCAGTCGCCGCGCATGTTCTGCAGCACCGCGGCGGCCGCGCCGGGCTGCCCCTCGATCGCCGCGAACTGGGCGCTGCTCGCGAACCGCCCGAACAAGATCGTCGCCGCCAGCAGGCCGAGCAGCACGCCCAGGGGGATCAACCACCACTGCCCGAGCACCACTCCGACGATCAAGAGCACCACGATGATGGCCGCCGCGCTCCCGAACGTGATGGGGAGCGCCCTCTTGTTCTGCTGGTTGACCAGGCCAGCGACCATGCGTATCTGCTTCAGCCGCCCCGCCTTCGCGAGATCATCCGCGCTGTAGTTGTCAACCACCGGCTCAGCCTTCCCTGTATCTCGTTGTGTCGAGACTAAAGACTATTAGCCTGAACGACCATTGCCGCCTCCCGCCCTCGCTTGAAGACCGGGTACCTGGCGGCGTGCCGCTACTTGATCGTGATTGCCGGGATTATCACGCCTGAACCGCCATCAGATCGCCCTGGTCCTCAGATCGCCCCGGCGCGCTGCTCGATCGCCTGGGCGTACAGGCGGCCGGCGCGGTAGGAGGAGCGGACGAGCGGTCCGGACATGACGCCCGCGAAGCCCATCGCGAGGGCTTCGGCGCGCAGTTCGACGAACTCCTCGGGCTTCACCCAGCGCTCGACCGGGTGATGGCGCAGCGACGGCCGCAGGTACTGGGTGATCGTCAGCAGGTCGCAGCCCGCGCTGCGCAGGTCGGCCATGGCGGGGGCGATCTCGTCCCTGGTCTCGCCGAGACCGAGGATCAGGTTCGACTTCGTGACCAGGCCGGCGTCGTGCGCCGTGTTGATGACCGACAGGGATCGCTCGTAGCGGAAGCCGGGCCGGATGCGGCGGAAGATCCGCGGCACCGTCTCGATGTTGTGCGCGAACACCTCCGGCTTCGCGCTGAAGACCTCCGCGAGCTGCTCGCCGACCGCGTTGAAGTCCGGCACGAGCAGTTCGACGCCGCAGCCGGGCACGGCCGCGTGGATCTCGCGCGCCGTCTGCGCGTACAGCCAGGCGGCGCCGTCCGGCTGGTCGTCGCGGGCGACGCCGGTGACGGTGGCGTACTTCAGCCCCATCGCGGCGACCGACTCCGCCACCCGGCGCGGCTCGTCCCGGTCGAGCGCCACGGGCCTGCCGGTATCGATCTGGCAGAAGTCACAGCGCCGCGTGCACTGATCACCGCCGATCAGGAACGTGGCCTCGCGGTCTTCCCAGCACTCGTAGATGTTCGGGCAGCCGGCTTCCTGGCAGACCGTGTGCAGGCCCTCGGATTTCACCAGGGCGTGCAGCTCCGTATAGGCGGGTCCGGTGCGGATGCGGGTCTTGATCCACGGCGGTTTCCGCTCGATCGGGGTCGCGCTGTTGCGGGCCTCGAGGCGGAGCATCCGCCTGCCTTCAGGGGCTAGTTCCGAGGTGCTTGCCACGTCATCCAGCGTACGTCAGCTCGCGGCCGAATCGGGTAGCGGAACGGCCGTCAGCGGCGTCACGGCGTGGAGGCGCCGCCAGGCACGGTAGCCCAGCGCGGCGGCCAGGTGCCGCTCAAGCAGCGGAGTCACGTCGGAGACCGAGACCTCGATGCCCGTCTGGGCGGTGAGCGAGGTCACGCCCGCGTCGCGGATGCCGCACGGCACGATCCGGTCGAACCACGACAGATCACAGTCACAGTTCAGCGCCAGGCCGTGCATGGTCACGCCGCGTGCGACGCGGGCGCCGATGGCGCCGATCTTCCGGTCCGGCAGCCCGCGGGACGGGTCGGCGGGAATCCAGGCGCCGCTGCGTCCCTCGATCCTGATGGCGAGCAGGCCGAACTCCGCGCACACCCGGATCATGGCTTCCTCAAGACCGCGGACGTACGCCAGCACGTCCACCGGCTGGCGCAGCTTCACGATCGGGTAGGCGGTTAGCTGTCCTGGTCCGTGCCAGGTAATCTTGCCGCCGCGGTCGACGTCGATGACCGGGGCGCCGGGGTCGCCGACCGGCCGGTCAGACACCGCGGTTCGTTTGCCCGCGGTGTACACGGGAGCGTGCTCGAGCAGCAGGCAGCTGTCCGGGATCGCCTCCGCGACCCGGCGGGCGTGGACTTCCCGCTGGAGGTCCCAGCCCGCGACGTAGTCCACCGCGTCCGAGCCGAATCCGACATGCGCGTACACGAGTTCGTCATCCACGTAATCGAGGTTACGACTCACGTGAGGCGGCCGCGCCACCTGGGAAGAACCAAACTGTGATGAATGAGGCGGATCTTCGCCAGATGAGTGCCGCCGAGCGTCGTCAGCTCGCCGACATGCTGGCCGCGATCGACTATCCGCACCCGCTGCTCGATCTGAGGCTGAACCGCAGGGCCCGGCTCGGCGCGATCATCTCAATCGCCGCCAGCGTGGTGCTGGCGGCCTGGATTGTCGTGCTCGCGCTCACGCTGCACCGGGACTTCACGGCAACGCACTGGCGCCTGGCGTGGGTCGGGCTGGACGGCTTCGAGCTCATCGGGTTCGCCGTGACCGGCTGGGCGCTCTGGCGCGGCCGCCAGGTCGCGATCGCCTGCCTGCTGATCACGGGAACCCTGCTGTGCTGCGACGCATGGTTCGACGTGATCCTCGACCTTGGGACGAACGACATGTGGCCCAGCATCGCCGAGGCGGTCCTCGTCGAGCTGCCGCTCGCGTTCCTGCTGCTCAACGCCGCTCGCCGGCTCATCAGGATGTCCGCGCTCGCCGCGATGGGCGCGGGCGGCGTCACCCTGCCGCTGCCGTCGCTGTGGAAGCTCCCGCTGGCGAGCCTGGTCGGTGCCCTGCCGGGCGGGAGCGAGAATTCGGGGGACGAAACCGGGGATGACGCGCAGGCCAAGGGCGATGACGCGGGATCCGGGGGAGTGACCAGGGATCGTTCGGGCTTAAATTCTCGGGTTCCCGCCGTGGCGTCACCGGAGGCGGAGGCCTTAGCCTTCGGGCATGGCTACCGACTTCACCGAGGAAACGGCGGCCGACGCCGTCGTCGAGAGCTTCGCCCCCGGGACCGACCCGCGGCTGCGCGAGATCCTGACCAGCCTCGTGCGGCACTTGCACGGGTTCGCCCGCGAAGTGGAGCTGACGGTCCCCGAGTGGGAGCTCGCGATCGACTTCCTCACCAGGACCGGCCACAAGTGCGACGACACGCGCCAGGAGTTCATCCTGCTGTCGGACGTCCTCGGCCTGTCGATGCTGACCGAGACGATCACCGGCCGGCGTGCCATCCCGGGGGGAGCGGCCCCCGCGGATCCCCGCGAAACCGGCGTCGTGACCGACTCGACCGTGCTCGGGCCGTTTCACGTGGTGGCCTCGCCGCTGCGGGCACTGGGCGACACCATCGACTACGTCGGCACCGGTGAGCCGTGCGTGGTCACGGGCCGCGTGGTGTCGGTTTCCGGCGAGCCGCTGCCCGGCGCGACGCTGGACGTGTGGCAGGCCAACGACCAGGGCTTCTACGACGTGCAGCAGCCGGACCGGCAGGAGATCGGCAACGGGCGCGGGCTGTTCACCGCCGACGGCGAGGGCAAGTTCTGGTTCCGAACGATCGTGCCGCGGTACTACCCGATCCCGACCGACGGGCCGGTCGGCGAACTGCTTCGCGCGACGGGCCGGCACTCGTTTCGCCCCGCGCACATCCACTTCCTCGTGTCGGCGCCCGGGCAGCGGGACCTGACGACGCACATGTTCGTGGCGGGCAGCGAGTACATCGAGTCCGACACCGTGTTCGCGGTGAAGAAGTCACTGGTAGTGGACTTCGCCCGGGTAGATGACCCCGCGCTCGCGCGGCAGTGGGGCGTCCCGGCCCCATTCCGCCACGCCGACTTCACGATCACGATGCAACCAGAGTCGTAGCCCCCGCCCCCCCTCCGCCTCTCGGCCCGCCTCCGCCCCCGCCTCCGCCGCGCTCGATCGTAATTTCGGTGGCTCTAGCCCCCCAAATCACGATCAGAGCGCTAGTTCGGCCGCCAGTGCCGCCCTGATCGTCGGGTACGTGAACTCGAAGCCCGCGTCGAGGAGCCGTTTCGGGGCGACGCGTGCGCTGCCGAGAAGCTCGGCGGACATCTCGCCGAGCCCCAGCTTCAGCAGCGGCGCGGGCACGCGCACCCACGGGAAGTCCGGTCGCCGGAACGCGTGCATGAGCGCGGCGGTGAACTCGCTGTTCGTCACCGGGTTCGGCGCGGTGAGGTTGAACGGGCCGCTCGCGCTGGCGGAATCGAGCAGGAAGCGGATCGCGCGAATCTCGTCGGTGAGTGAGATCCAGCTCATCACCTGCGTGCCGTCCCCGAACCGGGGCAGCACGCCGAGCTTCGCCGGCTGCGCCAGCCGCTTCAGGACGCCGCCGCGGGCAGACAGGACGAGGCCGCTGCGAAGCTGCGCGACGCGGATGCCGCGCGCGGCGGCGGGCGCGGCCGCGGCCTCCCAGTCGTGCACGACGCGGGCGAGGAAGCCCTGGCCCGCGGGAGCGTCCTCGGTGACCGCGATCGCGCCGTCCTGGCCGCCGGCCTGACCGTACCAGCCGATCGCCGAGGCCGTGAGCAGTACCTTCGGCGCGGGATCGAGCTTGGTCAGCGCGGTGGCGAGCGCGCTGGTGGCGAGTACCCGGCTGGCCCGGATCTCCGCCTTGTAGGCGTCAGTCCAGCGATGGTCGCCGACGCCCGCCCCCGCGAGGTGGACGCACGCGTCGATGCCGTGCAACGGCGTCGCCGCGGGGTTGCCGGAGATTCCCGCGTCCGCGGCGCGCGGATCCCAGCGCACTTCGCCGGCGTCTCGCGGCGGCCGCCGGACCAGGCGGACGACCTCGTGGCCGTCCGCCCGCAGGCTGGCCGACAGCGTGCTGCCGATGAGCCCGGACGAGCCGGTTATCGCGACCTTCATCGTCGAAGATCCCGGACCGGCCGCTACAGGCCCAGCTCGGCTTCGAAGGCACCTTCTTCGAGGCGCCCCTTCACCGTGACGAGGAAACGGGCCGCATCGGCGCCGTCGACCAGCCGGTGGTCGTAGGTCAGCGCCAGGTAGACCACGGAGCGGACCGCGATGACCTCGCCGAGCGCGGAGTCCTCCACGACGACCGGGCGCTTGACCACGGTACCGACGCCGAGGATGCCGGTCTGCGGCTGGTTGATGATCGGAGTGTCGAACAGCGCGCCGCGGCTGCCGGTGTTGGTCAGCGTGAACGTGCCGCCCGCGAGCTCGTCCGGGCCGACGTGGCCCGACCGCGTGCGGGCCGCGAGGTCGCCGATCTTCCGGGCGAGGCCGCCGATGTTCAGGTCGCCGGCCTGGTGGATCACCGGAACCATGAGGCCGCGATCGGTGTCCACCGCGATGCCGAGGTGCTCGGCGTCGTGGTAGGTCACCTCCTGCTTCTCGGAGTCGATCACCGCGTTGAGCTTCGGGTGGGCCTTGAGTGCCTCGACCGTGGCCTGCGCGAAGAACGGGAGGAACGTCAGCTTGACGCCCTCACGGGCCTCGAAGTCGGCCCTGGCCCGGTCGCGGAGGCGGGCGATGTTCGTCACGTCCACCTCGACGACCGTGGTGAGCTGCGCCGAGACCTGGAGCGACTCGATCATCCGGGTGGCGATGACCTGGCGCTGCCGGGACAGCCGCTGCGTGGTGCCGCGCACCGCGGCCGCCGCGGCCGGGGGCCGCACGGGAGCCGGAGCGGCGGACGTCGCCGGGGAGACCGGGGCCACGGCGGATGCGCCCCGCGCCGCTTCGGCCTCGGCGGCGGCCCGCGCTGCCTCGGCTTCGGCGGCGGCCCGCGCCGCTTCGGCTTCCCGCTGCTTGCGGGCGGCCTCGAGGATGTCCTGCTTGCGGATACGGCCGCCGACGCCTGTGCCGATGACGGACTCGAGCGCGACGCCGTGCTCGGCGGCGAGCTTGCGCACCAGCGGCGTCACATACGGGGAGTCACCGCCGGTGGGCAGCGGCGTGGGCTCGGGATATGCGCCCTCCGGGTCGGACTCCGCGACAGCGGGAGCGGGCGCGGGCGCGGGAGCGGCGGGCGGCGTGCCGTACGAGGCCGGAGCGGGCGCGGTGCTCCATGCGGGGGCGGCGGCCGGCGGCGGGGACGCGGGCGGCGCGTATCCCGGGGTGGCCGTGGGAGCGGGCGCGGCGGCCGGAACGTAGGGGGGAGCCGGCGGAACGTAAGCCGGCGCGGGCACCGGTGCCGCCGGTTGCGGGGAAGCGGCCGCCGGTGGCGGGGCGGACTGCGGGGCGGCCGGGGCCGCCTCCGGGGCACTGGCACCGGCGTGCGCCTCGTCCTCGATGACGGCGAGCTGGGCGCCGACCTCGACCGTCTCGTCCTCGTCGACGACGATGCCGCGCAGGATGCCGGTGGCCGGGGACGGGATCTCGGTGTCGACCTTGTCGGTCGACACCTCAAGCAGCGGCTCGTCCGCCGATACGTGCTCGCCTTCCTTCTTCAGCCAGCGCGTGACGGTGCCCTCGGTAACGCTCTCGCCGAGCTGCGGCATTGTTACGGAGACCGACATATCGGTTGATATCTCCTTCTGGGCGGAAGTCTTGGCCTGAATTCATGCGTGAATTCAGGCGTGAATTCAGGCGTGGAAGTGCAGCGGCTTGCCGGCGAGCGCCAGGTGCGCCTCGCCGATGATCTCGGACTGCGTGGGGTGCGGGTGGATCAGCGCCGCGACGTCTTCCGGCTCCGCGTCCCAGTTGTAGATGAGCTGGCCCTCGGCGATGAGCTCGCCGACCCGGCTGCCGACCAGGTGGATGCCGAGCACCCGGCCGGCGCGCCCGTCGGCAGTCTTCTCGGCGATGACCTTCGCCTGCCCCTGCGTCTGCAGGATGACGCTCCTGCCGTTGCCGCCCAGCGGGTAGTTCACCTCGTTCACGGCGATGCCGCGCTCGGCTGCCTGCGCCGAGGTGATGCCGACCGAGGCGACCTCGGGGTCGCTGTAGGTGATGCGGGGCACGCCGTCGTAGTCGATCGGCTTCACGTCCAGGCCGCCGAGCCGCTCGGCGACCAGGATGCCCTCGGCGAACCCCACGTGCGCGAGTTGCGGGGTGGCGATGAGGTCACCGACCGCCGAGATGGTCGGCACGGATGTCCGGCAGAAGGCGTCCACGTCCACGTACCCGCGGGTCAGCGTGACGCCGTTCTCCTCATAGCCGAGCCCGGCCGAGACCGGCCCGCGGCCGACCGCGACGAGAAGGATGTCGGCGGAAAGCGTCTTGCCGTTGCCCAGCGTCACGGACACTCCGGTGTCGGTGTAGGACACCGACTGGAACGGCGTGCCGAGTTCGGACCCGATGCCGCGGCGGCGGAACGCGCGCTGCAGCACCTTGGCGGACGCCTCGTCCTCCAGCGGGAGAAGCTGGGGCAGCATCTCGACGATCGTCACCTCGGCCCCGAAGGACCGCCACACCGACGCGAACTCCACGCCGATCACGCCGCCGCCGAGGATGATCGCCGACCCGGGAACGCGGTCCAGGCGCAGCGCCTCGTCGGAGGTGATGATCCGGGACCCGTCGGTCTCCAGGCCGGGCAGCGACTTCGGCACCGAACCCGTGGCCAGCACGATGTGGTCGCCGGTGTAGACCGCGTCGCCGACCCGCACCGAAGTCGGCGACGCCAGCACGCCGTCGCCGTAGATCGTGTCGATCTTCCGGCTGGCGATGGTCGACTGCAGTCCCTTCCACAGGCGATCGACGACGGAGTGCTGATAGGACAGCACGGCGGGCACGTCGATGCCGTCGAACGTGGTCCGGATGCCGAACTTCTCGCTCTCCCGCGAGTTGTCCGCGATCTCGGCCGCGTGCAGCAGCGCCTTGGTAGGAATGCAGCCGCGGTGCAGGCAGGTACCGCCTACCTTGTCCCTCTCGATCAGGGCTACTCGCTTGCCGAACTCGGCCGCGCGCAGCGCGCAGGCGTACCCCCCGCTGCCACCGCCGAGAATGACGATGTCGTAATGGCCACCCTCTGCCACGATTTTTCCCCTTATCAGTTACACGAGTGGTTTATCTGGCTCGCGGCGCGCTCAGGCACCGGGCAGCCGGCCCCCTGCGGCCTCGGCCGCGAGCGTGACCAGCGCCCGCACCGCGGCGCCGGTGCCGCCCTTCGGCGTGTAGCCGTGGGGGCCGCCTGAGTTGAACGCGGGCCCGGCGATGTCCAGGTGCGCCCACGCCACCCCGTCCGGCGCGAACTCGCGCAGGAAGAGGCCTGCCACCAGCATGCCGCCGCCGTCGCTGCCGCCGGCCACGTTGGCCAGGTCGGCGACGGGAGAGTCCAGGCCCTTGCGCAGGTGCGCGGGCAGCGGCATCGCCCACGCGGGCTCGCCCGCGTCGCGCAGCAGCGCGGCCACGTCGGCGGCCACGTCGTCGGAGCTTCCCATGACGCCCGCCGTGCGGGTGCCGAGCGCGACGACCTGGGCGCCGGTGAGCGTGGCGATATCCACGACCAGGTCCGGGTTGTCCTCGCCCGAGCGGACCAGGCCGTCGGCCAGCACGAGGCGACCCTCGGCGTCGGTGTTCAGCACCTCGACGGTCTTGCCGCCGTAGATGGTGATGATGTCCGACGGCCGCTGAGCGGCGCCGCCCGGCATGTTCTCCGCGGCGCAGAGGTAGGCGACCACGTTGACCGGCAGTCCGAGGTCGGCGATCGCGCCGGTGGCGGCGAGCGCCGCGGCGGCGCCGCTCATGTCGGACTTCATGGTCTCCATGGACTTCGACGGCTTGAGGGACAGGCCGCCTGAGTCGAACGTGATGCCCTTGCCGACGAACACCACCGTCTTGGACGCCTCGGGGTGGCTGTAGGCCAGGCGGACCAGTCGCGGCCCGCGTGACGAGCCCTGCCCGACCGCGAGGATGCCGCCATAGCCGGCGTCTGCCAGCGCGTCGTCGGCGAGGATGTCGATCGACAGGCCCTTGGCGTCGGCGACGGCCTGCGCGGCCGCGGCGAGCTCGGCCGGGGGCAGGTGGGCCGGCGAGGCGTTGATCAGGTCACGGGAGAGGTTGACCGCCTCGGCGATCACCTTGCCTCGGGTGACCGCGTCCTGGTTGCCTTCGCTGGTGAGCACCGTCACGGCGAGGTCGGGCGAGGGCGTGGCGCGGTACCGCCGGAAGCTATAGCCGCCGAGCAGGGCACCCGTGGTGACAGCCTCGGCCTCCGCGGCGTCTCGCGCGGGCAGTGCGAGGGCGACGGACTTGCCGTCGCCGTTCTTGGCCCCCACCAGGTCGCGCAGCGCGGTGCCGGCGGCGCGCCGGAGATCTTCGGCGGCGAAAGGAGCGCCGCCCTCCGGGGCGGCACCGAGGCCGACGGCGAGGATGACCGACGCGGGCAGCTTGCCCCCACCGGGTATCTTGATGATCTCTTCGAGGTCGCCGGTCGCGCCGAGCGCCGTGAGCGAGGAGACGAGGGTGCCGCCGATAGCGTCGTCGACCCCGTCCGCGCCGGGTGCGGCGCCGGGGCCGTCGGGGGTCTGGATGATCCCGATGACGAGAACGTCAGCCTCGGCGGTGCCAGGGGCCGATTCGCTGGTGGTGAGGGTGACTGTCACTCTGCCGATGTTATTGCAACGCGCACATGCGCGCGGCTCTGCCGACCCCGGCCGTGACCGATGGCACATATTGTGCGCCCCGGGCCGGACTTTTCGCCCGGCCCGGTCAGCGAAATTACCCGGCGGCGACCGGGTCGGGGGAGACCGGCGCGGGGGAGGAGTCCGCGGCGGCGGGGAACAGGTGGCAGCCGGACGGCTCCAGGCGCAGGCCGATCCGTTCGCCGCGGACGGGCCGGTGCCGGGCGGACACGCCGGTGAGGCGGCCGCCGCCGGGCAGGTCGATGGCGAGATCGTAGCCGCGGCCACGGTACGCGACGTCGGCGACCGTGCCGGTCAGGTGATCGGTCTCCTCGCCCCCGGATGTCAGGCGGACGCCCGTCGGGCGGATGGCGAGCAGCGCCTCGTCGCCGGCGCGCAGTCCGGCGGGCGAAGCGCCGGGCACCGGGAAGGCGTCACCCGCCGCCGTGACGGATACCGTGCCGTCAGCGGACCTTTCGGTCACGCCCACCTTCAGCTCGCCGGCCAGGCCGGTGAACCGGGCGACGAACGGCGTCGCCGGGTTGTCGTACACCTCTTCCGGCGTGCCGATCTGGACCAGCAGCCCGTTTTCCAGCACGCCGACCTGATCGGCGAGCGCGAACGCCTCCGACTGGTCGTGCGTGATATAGACGGTCGTCGCGGCGGCCTCGCGGACGAGGGCGGAGATCTCCAGCCGCATCCGCTCGCGCAGGTCGGCGTCGAGGTTGGACAGCGGCTCGTCGCACAGGACCAGGCCGGGCTCGGCGATCAGGGCACGTGCCAGGGCGACGCGCTGCTGCTGGCCGCCGGACAGTTCGTTCGGGTAGCGGGCGGCGAACCCCTCAAGGCCGACGCGCTCCATCATCGTCAGGGCGCGCGAGCGGCACTCGGCCTTGCCGAGCCGGCGGCGGCGCAGGGCGAAGGCCACGTTGTCGAGGGCGGTCATGTGCGGCCACAGCGCGTAGTCCTGGAAGACCATCGACAGGTCGCGCTCGTCCGGCGGCACGTGGGCGCGGCCGTCGGCGACGGTGCGCCCCCCGATGGTGATCAGGCCGCTGCTTACCCGCTCGATCCCGGCCAGGCAGCGCAGCATGGTGGTCTTGCCCGACCCCGACGGGCCGAGCAGCACCAGGAACGTCCCTGGTGCCACGTCCAGGGAGACGTCATTCAGTGCGGGGGCGACGCCGCCTGGGTACGTCTTGGTCAGGCGGGCGATGGAGATGGGCTCAGTCACGGACGGTCCCTCCGATCCGGCGCCATCCCGCCGGGGCGAGCAGGCGATAGCCGCCGAGCACGAGCCCGACCGCGGCGAATGCGATGAACACGGCCAGCACGGACTGGGCCATGCCGACACCGAAATGGTAAGTAGACAAGTTGTCCTCGATCGCGATCGAGGCGGGCGGTGACCCGGGCGCGTACAGGAGCTGGGACAGCGGCAGTTCCAGGAAGACGCCGCAGAACGTGTACAGCCACGCCATTACGACCGGCCGCGACACCACGGGCAGCACGCCGCGCGCCCACGCGCCGAGTTCGCCCGCGCCGTGCGCGCGCGCCGCGTCCTTCAGGGACGGCTGCAGCTGGGACACCGAGCCGACGAGGACCCGGGCGGTGGTCGGCAGCGACGACGCGATGTAGGCGATGATCAGCAGCTGCACCGTCTGGTAGAGGTCGATGTGCAGCGACGCCATGATCGGCAGGTTGTAGGCGAAGATGTAGCCCGCGCCGAAGACCACGCTCGGCAGCGCCACCGAGGCGAGCAGCATGAAGTCGAGCGCGCCGGTCGCCTTGGTCCGGCGCCGCGCCCCGAGCAGCCGCGCGCAGATGAACCCGAGCACGATCGTCACCGTCGCGGCGATCACCCCGTAGATCAGCGAGCGCTCAAGCGGCCCGATCAGGCCGGACTGGCCGAACAGGGCCTTGTAGTTCGCCAGGGTCAGCGAGAAGGAGCCGCCGTAGTCGGCGAGCAGCGAGGCGCTCACCGCGCCGAAGGCCGGGATGCCGAGCATCACGATGAAGAACAGCGCGACGCCGGTCCCTGCGGTGATGGCGTGCCACGTGCTGAGCCGACGGCGCACGGCCTGCCGCGTCCGGCCGGAAAGGATCGCGTAGGAGCGTCCGCGCAGTGCCCGCGCCTGCAGCGCGAGCGGGATGGCGACCGCCGCGACCAGCAGCCACGACATGCCGGCGGCGAGCGGGAAGCTGGGCGGGAAGTTATCGATCGACGAGTACAGCTGATAGGTCGCCAGCGGGAAGTTCGAGTTGTAGGCCAGCGTGGAGGCCACGCCGAAATCGCTGATCGACTCGGCGAACCCGATCGCGAGCGCGGACCAGATCGCCGGGGCGAGGATCGGGGTGACCACGCCCAATGCCTGCCAGCGCGACGCCCCGTGCGTGCGGGCGGCGTCTTCGAACTCCTGCCCGAGGCCGTTGAGCGCGGCGGAGATGGCCAGGTAGGAGAACGGCACGCAGCGCAGCCCGAGCAGGAGCACCACGCCGAACGGTCCCATGATCAAGTGGGTCATCCACGGCCAGTTCAGTCCTATCCGGTACATCACGCCGTCCTGCTGGACGAGGCGCTCCCAGCCGAGGGCGGGCAGCCAGGACGGCAGCAGCAGCGATAGCCACATGCCGCCGCTCACGAGGCGCCGGCCGGGCAGCGTGGTGCGGGCGGCGAGCCACGCGACCGGGAAGCCGATCACGAGGCCGAACGCGGCGGCGGCGCAGCTCACCCACAGCGAGTTCGTGATCGCGACCGCGGTCGCGCCGGTCAGCGACTGCTGGATGTAGGTCAGGGTGAACCACTGGCTCCCCTGGTCGAACAGCCGCGGGGAGACGGCCAGCACCAGGAAGCAGGCGCAGGGCAGGAGGATGATCGCGCAGAGGATGATCCAGAAGGCCGGCATGGCGAACCGGCCGATGCCTACCCGGGCGCGAAGCCAGCCCAGGCGCGAGGGGGACGGGGGGACGCGCGGTCCCGCCGTGCGCGGGGGGCTCCCGGGGGGTCGCCCCCCCGGGAGTGACTGTAGGGAAGTCAATGCTCTAGCGGACGATGTTGGCGTCGAACCAGTCGTTGATGGTGCCCTCCTGCGGGCCCCACGTATACGGGTTGATCGTCTGGGTCTTGACGGACGCCAGCGACGGCAGCGTCGGGAGCGGGTTCACGCCTTGCAGGACGGGGTAGTACAGCGAGTCACCGGTGGGGTCGCCGCTCTGCATGACCTTCTGGCCGGCGGGGGACAGGACGAAGTCGACGAACTCCTCGGCTTCCTTCTGCTCCTGGGCCGAAGCGTGGGCGTCGATGCCGATCACGCTCGGCAGCAGCGTGGCCGGGTCGAGGTACTCGAGCCCGATGTTCTTGTCGCCGATCATCGCGCCGATCGCGGCCGAGCTCTGCACCAGCGCCAGGTTGATCCGGCCGCTGGTCAGCGCCTGCAGCGTGGGACCGTTGGTCGGGTTGATGACCAGGCCGTTGGCCTTCAGCGCCTCGAAGAACTGCTCGCCCTTGGCGACGCTGCCGAGGTTGTTCATCACGCCGGCGATAAGCGGGAAGGTCGGCCCGGACTGGGACGGGTCGTCCATGCCGACCTGGCCCTTCCACGCCGCGGACTCGAGCGCGGCCCAGGTCGTCGGCGGGCTCGTGACCTTCTTCTTGTTGTAAGCGACGATGCCTTCCAGCGTGATGCCGGTCGGGATGTAGCTCTTGTCCGCCGGGAGGGACTGGGTGCCGAGGGAGTTCCACTTGACGTCCGGCTCGAAGCCCTTGAGCAGGAAGCCCTCGGTGTCCAGGCCGGCGAAGGCGGTCGGGCCGTCCGCCCACAGCAGGCCCCAGTTCGGGTTGTTCTTCGAGGCCTCGATCTGGGTGAGCAGCGGGCCGGTCGAGTTGTCATCCAGCTTGACCGGGATACCAGTGGCCTTCGTGAAGGCCTTGCTCTCGGCCGAGTCGTAGCCCTCGGCGGCGTAGACGACCAGCGGCACGGTGGCGTTCGACGACGTCGTGGAGGCGGTCGTGCTCGCGCTTGAGGAACAGCCGGCCACAGCCAGGACGGTCGCGGTAATGGCGCCGGTCATGCCGGCGAGCAGGCGTACCCGGGTACGCCGTTGCGTGCGCTTCATGGCACCGAGTTTGCGGACCCGATTTGTCCGCGCGGTGACGGGAAGTTGGACAAGAGATGAAGCGATGGTCACAACCTTGTACTAACGCCAGTTACTAGTTAAATCTAACAGCTGTTAACATTGAGAGCGTGAACGTGATGTCAGCGACCCCCGGCGCGTCAGTCGCCCTCGGCCTCCTCGGCGTAAACACGCGCCGCGTAGGCCTCCAGGGTGTGCTCGCACGCTTCGAGGGCCTGCTCGGCGGCGGCCCGGCCGTCGGCGCCGAACGCATCCCGTTCCAAGACCTTGGCGAACCAGTTCCGCAGCTTGACCAGGTCGACCTCGTTTTCCTCGAGTTCGGCGTAGGTGAAGTGGGTTTCGTCGTACTCTTTCCGGACCTGGCGGAGGAAATCCTGGCACTTGTCGACAATCTCCCCGTACTCGTCGTTCCGCGCCGTCTGGAACGCGCTGCGCACCTCGGCATCGCCTGCCAGCACGTCCGCGGACAGCAAAATCGCCGTCCCCGACATGTCGAGGATCTCCCGGCGCAGTTTGCGCAGGGAGCGCTCCGCCGCCGGGGTATGCGGCAGTGCCGCCACCGAGTTCTGCAGGTAGATGGCGCCCAGGCTCTTGATGCGGCGCCACACCGTGGAACGCAGACGTGTCGGCTCGGGCGGCACGCGGTATATCAGCAGGAGCCAGCCTTGCCCCTGCCCCTGTCCCTGCCCCTGCCCGGGCGCCTGCCCTGGCGCCGTCTGCCCAGCCGCGGTCTCGTCGTGATCAGTCACCCTCACATCTTGCTCTGAAAACTGGAGAGGTATTGAACGCCCTGCCCCTGATCCTCACCGTCTTCGTCGCCTGCGCGGTCGAAGCGGTAGAGGCGCTCACCATCGTCCTGGCGGCCGGCATCACCCGGGAGTGGAAGTCCACTTTCCAGGGAATGGCCGTCGCCCTCGTCGTGCTCGCCGTGGTCACCGCCGCGGTCGGCCCGGCGATCTCGTTCCTCCCGCTCACCGCGCTGCGCCTGGTGATCGGCGCGCTGCTGGCGATCTTCGGCCTGCAGTGGCTGCGCAAGGCCGTGCTCCGCGCGACCGGCTTCAAGGCCCTGCACGACGAGGCCAGCGCCTACCTCAAGCAGGTCAGCGCCGCGCAGACCGCGAACAGGCAGTCCAGGGGCGCCGTCGGCGACTGGTACGCCTTCACGCTCGCGTTCAAGGGCGTGCTGCTTGAAGGCCTCGAGGTCGTGTTCATCGTGATCACGTTCGGCGACAACCAGAAGAACATCGGCGCCGCCGTGATCGGTGCCGTGGCCGCCATCGTCGTCGTCATCGTCACCGGCATCGCCGTGAAGGCCCCGCTGACCAAGGTCCCCGAGAACTGGATGAAGTTCTGCGTCGGCGTGATGCTGACGTCGTTCGGCACGTTCTGGGGAGCCGAGGGCGCCGGCGTGAAGTGGCCGGGCAATGACGCGGCCCTGCTCGTCCTCGTCCCGGTGGTCGCGCTCGTGTGCGCCGCCTACATCTTCTGGCTGCGCGGCCGCAGTGCCGTGCTCAAGTCCGCCACCGCATCGCAGACCTCGGAGGTGCACGCCTGATGAAGCACGTCAAGGCTTTCGGCGCGTTCTGGTACGACTTCATCGTCGGCGACGACTGGCATGTCGCCGTGCTGGTGGTAGCCGGCCTGGCCCTCACCGCGATCCTCGCCCACGTCGTCGGCGTGAGCGCGTGGTGGCTCATGCCGCTATTCGTCTTCGCGGCCCTGGCATGGTCGCTGCACCGCGCCACCTCCCACTACAGAAGCTAGCCGCCGGCCCGGCGCCCGCGCCCGCGTTTACCGGCCGCGGGCGCGGACCAGGCCGGTTTCGTAGGCCAGGACAACCGCCTGCACCCGGTCCCGCAGCCCCAGCTTCGCCAGGACCCGGCCGACGTGCGTCTTCACCGTCGCCTCGGAGACGAACAGGCGGGCGGCGATCTCCGCGTTCGACAGCCCGGCGGCCACCTGGACCAGGACCTCGCGCTCTCGTTCCGTGAGTTCGCCGAGTTCGGCGGGAGGCGACTGCGGGGCCGCGTCCTCGTCGGACAGCAGCGGCGCGAACCGGTCGAGCAGCCGCCGCGTCGTGGACGGCGCGACCACCGAATCCCCGGAGTGCACCGACCGGATAGCGAACAGCAGTTCCTGAGGCGGGACGTCCTTCAGCAGGAACCCGCTGGCCCCTGCCTTGAGCGCCGCGAACGCGTACTCGTCGAGGTCGAAAGTCGTCAGCATCAGCACGCGGGGGAGGGGGCCAGCGGCGCAGATCAGGCCGGCCGCCGCGACGCCGTCGAGCCCGGGCATCCGGACGTCCATCACCATGACGTCCGCCTCGCCGCGCGCGGCGAGTTCCACCGCGGCCTGTCCGTCGCCGGCCTCACCGGTCACCGTCATGTCCGGCTGCGCGTCGAGCACCATCTTGAACCCGGCGCGCACGAGTTGCTGGTCATCCACCAGCGCGACCCGGATCACGACGCGGCTCCGAGCGCCGTGTCCGACATCGGCAGCGTCGCGGCCACGCGCCAGCCCCCGCCGGCCCGCGGGCCGGTGACCACCGAGCCGCCGAATGCCTCGACACGCTCGCGCATCCCGACGAGCCCGTGTCCGAGTCCGTCGCCGGTCCGCGGATCAGCGCCACTCCCCGGACCAGCGCCACCCCCCGGTCTCGCGCCGGAACCCCGGGCCCCGCGGCCGTCGTCTGTCACCTTGATCACCAGCCGATCCTCGCAGAACCGCAGCGTGACCGCCGCCGTGGCGGTCGGGCCCGCGTGCTTGCGGGCGTTGGTCAGCGACTCCTGCACGACGCGGTAGGCGGCCAGCGCCGGGCCCGCGGCCAGGGCACGCGGCACTCCCTCGACAGTGAAGGAGACGGGCAGCCCGGAGGCACGGGCCTGTTCCAGGAGCCCGGTCAGCTGCTCGATGCCTGGCTGCGGCGCGAGTTCGGCCTCGGGGTCGTCGCCGGACCGCAGCACGCCGACCAGGCTCCGCATCTCGGCCAGCGCCTGCCGCCCCGTGCTCGAGATCGTCTCCAGTGCTTCCCGCGCCCGCTCCGGCGCGGTGTCCAGCGCGTACGAGGCGCCGTCCGCCTGCACCACCATCACGCTGACGTTGTGCGCGACGACGTCGTGCAGCTCACGGGCGATCCGCGCGCGCTCGGCGGCCGCGGCGATCTGGGCCTGCGCGCCCCGCTCGCGCTCCAGTCGCGCGGCCCGCTCCTCCAGCGCGTCGTAGTACCCGCGCCGCCAGTGCATCAGGTCGCCGAGCAGCCACGCGGTCAGCGCGGGCGCGCCGAACACGGCCCCCACCTCACCGAGCGTGTACAGCGAGTGGAAGACGGACTGCGGCGCCCAGCGGACGATCGCCAGCGCCGAGCCGAGCAGGCAGATGAGCATGCCCGGAACGGACAGGCGGCGCGGCCGGTACGCCGCGAGCGTGTACAGCAAGATCACCACGGACAGGTCCGAGGCGATCGGGCGCGCCAGCACCAGCACCTCGATGCCGCCGACGATCACCACGGCGGCGAACGCCCCCACCGGATAGCGCCGGCGCAGGCAGACCGGGATCGTCATCGCGACCACGAACGCGGACGCTTCTACCCGCGGCAGGTAGGGAAAGCCGAGCATGCCCAGGCCGAACGCCGCCACGAACAGCCCCAGCACGCTGTCTACCAGGATCGGGTGACCGCGCAGCCAGGAGTAGAACGCTTGCACCTCAACAGGGTACGGCCCGTAACGCCGGGACAACGCTGGGACAAGAACCCCGGGACGAACGGGCCCCGGCTCCCCCGGGTAGGGCTCAGGCGCCCAGGAACCGGGTCGGCAGCGGTGTCTCCGCCGATCCACCCGACCCGTCCGGGACGACACGGAACGACTCGCCGCCGGCCCGGTCGGTCACCAGTTCGGCGATGCCGTCGTCCACGTAGTGCGCGGCCGAGCCGTCGTCGCAGGCGAGGCCCCCCGGCAGCGTGCCGTTCGCGACCAGTCGCCGGTACAGGGGCCGCCGCAGCCCCTCAGAGTTGTAGTGCGGGCAGAAGCTCCCCGCCAGCATCGCCAGGCCGTCGGTGAAGGGCCGCAGGTCTTTCCCGAACGAGTCCGTGGTGCCGCCTTCGAACCAGCAGATCCCCCCGGCGCTTGACCCGGCGAGCACGACGCCCGCCTGCCAGGCTTTGCGCATGATCGAGTCGAGCCCGTGCACCCGCCACACGGCCAGCATGTTCGCCACGCTGCCGCCGCCGACGAAGATGACGTCCTGCGACAGCAGCAGGTCCTCGGGGTCGGCGACGTTCGGCATCGGGAACAGGGCCAGATGCCGCACCCGGGCGCTGGTGCTCGCGAGCCGGCCGTAGAACCGGAGATACCCGGCGGGATCGTCTCCGGTGGCGGTGTTGATGACGCATATCTCCGGCTCGCGCCGGCCGGCCAGTTCCATCGCGTACTTCACGTGCAACGGGGCCGCGTCGCTGGGCATGAGCATGCCGCCGCCGACCGCGAGCACGTGCCGCCGTCCGTCTGCTGCCATGCGCTGAAACGTATCCGCTGTCTCCTGCCCGCGGCAAACGAGGGAGCCGAAGGTAGCTGAGGTACCACGGATCGTTCCGTATAAGGGGTTTTGAGGCTTTCCGAGATACCCCTAAAGGAGTAATATCTCAAGCTAGGGTTCGCGATCAGGGATGGCGATCACATGTCAGGGGAAACACGCGCCGAGTGGTGGTCGATCGAGGTCTTCCACGGCGACAGGCTCCCGGCGGGCCGGTGGAAGGACGAGTACGAGGACACGCTGACCGAGGCGGCGGTGACCAGCGGAGCGCTGTACTGGGAGTGGCACGAGTTCTCCTACGGCGTGATCTTCGAGGTGTGCTTCGCCGGCGACGAGCAGTGGGACGCCTTCAGGAACCTGCCCGCGGTGCGCGGCGCGCTCGACTCCGTGCCCGACCCGGACGGGCTGCTGATCTACCGCGGGCGCGGGGGTGCCTCCGGCGGGCGTTTCCCGCGCAAGCCGAAGCCGGCGCCCGGGGCGGCCTCGATCGAGCTCGAGGAACCGCGCAAGCGCCGGCGGGTCAGGCTGCGGACGCGGTCGTCCGCCGAGGACTTCCGCGAACTGGCGGAGACACTGGGCGCGGAGGACACGCGCCAGGACGCGGAACAAGAGGACACGCGCCAATCATTCGCCAGAGGGTGAACCACGCGGCCGGACAGTGCAGGATTGGAGCATGACGGAAACGCGAGTCATGACCGAAGACCTGCGGGTCGCCATCGAGCACAGCGGCTACTACCCCGGCCTGGTGACCGACGCGGTCGCCTCCGCGCTGGGGCCGGAGCCGGTCACCGCCTTCTTCGTGCATCATGACGCGATCTTCGATCCCGGCATGGAAGTCCGCCGGCACATGAGCGTGCTGGCGCTGACCCCCACCCGGCTGGTCTACTCGCACACCGACGAGGACCCGGCCGAGGAGCCGGGCGCGCGCCCGCGGGCGGAGACGAGCACGGAGGCGGTCAAGTTCTCGCGGGTGTCTTCGGTGTCGCTGACCCGCGTCGTGCAGGACCCGGCCTCCTACATGCCGGGCGTCACCATGCCCGCCGAGGTCATGCTGACGATCGGCTGGAACGTCGTGTCCCACCTTGAGATTGAGCCCGCCCACTGCGGCGACGAGACGTGCGAGGCCGACCACGGCTACCTCGGCACGATCACCGCCGACGACCTGACGCTGCGTGTCAGCGAGGCGGCGGACGGCGAGCAGGCGGTCCGCCAGCTGATGTCGTTCGCGGAGGCGCTGTCGGGCGCGACGGCGCGGTCGGGCGGCTGAGGGCGCACGATCACCCGGAGCCTTCAGCGAGTTAACAGGTTCAGTGCCCGGAGACGTTCAGACGAGCGACAGCCAGGGCTGATAGGTTCGCCTTATGCCGTCCGAGCCGAGAACCAGCCCCATCGTGCCGACCTACGGTGAGAACACGCTCGCGGACCTGTCCGCCTCACTCCTGGCGTCGCTCACCGGCGACACCGCCGGCAACGTGCTGCGGCTCCCGTCGGCATCCCGCGCGTGCCTGCTCGTGATCGACGGACTCGGCTGGGAGCTGCTGCGGGCGCACCAGGCCGCCGCTCCCTTCCTCGCCGAGCTCGCGTTCAACTCGACGCCGCTGACCTGCGGGTTTCCCTCGACCACGGTGACGAGCCTCGCGTCGATCGGTACCGGGCTGCCGCCTGGCGTGCACGGGATGCTGGGCTATCAGGTGGCTGATCCGGGCACCGGGCGCATCCTCAACGGCCTGCACTGGCCGGATGACGTCGACCCGGTGGCCTGGCAGCCCCGGTCGACCGTGTACATGCAGGCGGTCTCGGCCGGGCTGCAAGCGGTCCACGTCGCCCCCGGCAGGCTGGCGGCCACCGGCCTGTCGCGGGCCGCGCTGCGCGGCTCCTCGCCGCGGCCGGCGCGGTCCCTGGGGGCCATCGCCTACGAAACCCTCCAAGCCCTTTCCGCATCCGAACGAACTCTGGTCACTGCCTATCACCCCCATCTCGACACCGTGGGCCACCAGTACGGCGTGGGGTCTGACGCATGGTCCTATGAGCTCGCGCACGTGGACCGGCTCGCGGAGCAGATCGCCGGGTCGCTGCCCTTCGGGAGCGTCATGTACGTGACCGGCGACCACGGGATGGTGGACGCGGGGCCCGAGGACCGGATCGACATCGATACCGTGCCGGGACTGCGGGACGGCGTGGATCTCATCGGCGGGGACTCGCGGGCACGCTACGTGTACGCCTCGCCGAGCGAGGTGCCCGGCGTGCTGGCGCGATGGCAGGAGATCCTCGGCGACCGGGCGTGGGTAGTGCCGAAGGACGAGGCGATCAAGGACGGGTGGTTCGGGCCGGTGGAACCGGAGTTCGCCCCGCGGATCGGCGACGTCATCGCCGCGACCGCCGGGAACACGGCACTGATCGCCTCCCGGGCCGAACCCGAGGAGTCGCGGCTCATCGGGCTGCACGGGTCGCTGACGGCGGCCGAGCAACTCGTCCCGCTGCTGACCTTCGCGGCGCGGTAGGGGCAGGCGTGGCTTCCGGCCTGGCCGGCCGCGGGCCGCTGATCAGCGTCGCGGAACTCCAGGCGGACATTTCCGAAATGTCGCCCGTGCTGCTGGACGTGCGATGGCGGCTCGGCGGGCCGCCCGGGATGCGGGAGTACGCGGCGGGGCACATCCCGGGCGCGGTCTTCGCGGACCTTGACCGCGATCTCGCCGGGCCCGCGGGAGACGGATCCGGCGGACGGCACCCGCTGCCCGCTCCGGATGACTTCACGGCCGCCATGCGCCGGGCCGGGGTGCGCGACGACCGGCCCGTCGTGGTGTACGACGCCGCCGACTCGACGGCGGCGGCGCGGGCCTGGTGGCTGCTGCGGTACTTCGGCCACCCCGCGGTGCGCGTGCTGGACGGCGGCTTCCGCGCCTGGGCAGACGCGGGCCTCGCGATCGCGACGAGCGAACCGGGACAGGCCGCTGTCCCGGATGCC
>DASZJE010000154.1:0-1500 GCA_035948445.1 Trebonia sp.
CGGCGCTCCGTGCCGGCACATCTTGTCCTGGGACGACTACGACCGGCTGCGCCGCGTCCCGCTCGGGGTGCCCGCCTCGTTCGAAGAGCACATCGGCCGTCCGCTGACCGCCGTGCCCGACCCGTGCGGCCAGCACGAGAACTTCGCCGAGCACTTCAAGGAGCCCTTGCGCGAATCGCTGGACCTGCTCGGGATCCAGGTCACCGAGATCAGCCAGACCGAGATGTACACCTCGGGCGCCTATACGGAGCAGATCGTGCTCGCCATGCGGCGGCGCGCCGACATCGGCGCGGTCCTGAACCGGTACCGCACCAAGCGCAGCGACGCGCTGCCAGCCGACGAGGGCGACGAGGACGAGGACGGGCCGCAGACCGCGGTCTACTACCCGTTCCGGCCCTACTGCGCGACCTGCGGCCGGGACGACACCACCGTGACTGGCTTCGACGACGAGACCACGGAGATCACCTACACCTGCGCCTGCGGCGCGATGGTGGGTCCCGTGCCGATCGCCGACGTAGCCGGGAAGCTGGCCTGGAAGGTCGACTGGCCGATGCGGTGGGCCTACGAGCACGTGACGTTCGAGCCCGCCGGGGTCGACCACGCCTCGCCCGGGTCCAGCTTCACCGTCGGCGGGGAACTGGTGACGGCGATCTTCGGCGGCGAGATGCCGCTGCACTTCGGCTACGCCTTCGTCGGCACTCCCGGGTCGGCCAAGCTGAGCGGGTCCCGCGGCGGCGCGCCGACCCCGGCCGACGCCCTGGAGATCTTCGAGCCCGCGCTGCTGCGCTGGTTGTACGCGCGGCGGCGTCCCGAGCAGTCCATCACCCTGGCCTTCAACAACGAGGTCGTCCGGACCTACGACGAGTGGGACGCGCTGAGCCTGAAGGTGGCCGAGGGCAACGCCGAACAGGCTTCCTACGCCAACTTCGTCCGCGCGTCCAGCACCTCCGACGCGCCGCTGCCGGTCACCCCGCGCCCGCTGAAGTTCTCCACCCTGGCCTCGGTGGCCGACATCACGGCCGGCGACGAGACGCAGATGCTGCGGATCGTGCGGGACCTGACCGCCGACGACCCGGTGGACAGCCTGGACGAGGTCCGGCCCCGGCTGGACTGCGCGCAGGCCTGGGTCACCGAGTACGTCCCGCCCGCCGACCGGACCCAGGTCCGCGACGCGCCCGACACGGACCGGCTCGCGGCCCTGACCGAATCCGAGCGCGACGCCATCAAGATGCTGGTCAACGGCATGGCGGACGAATGGTCGCTGGAGGGACTGAGAACGCTGCTGTACGGCATCCCCAAGCTCCAGGCCGGGCTGTCCATCAGCGCCAAGCCCACCAAGGAGCTGAAGGAGAGCCAGCGGACCTGGTTCATCCTGCTGTACGTGCTGCTCATCGGCAAGGTCACCGGCCCGCGCCTGCCCACGCTGCTGCTGGCCCTGGGCCAGGACAAGATCCGCTCGCTCCTCGCCCCCGGCTAGCCGGCTCAGGCCGCCGGGTGCAG
>DASZJE010000155.1:0-4251 GCA_035948445.1 Trebonia sp.
TACACCAGCTCCGCCGGCACCTACTCCGCGACGGTGCCGGCCGGCAGCTACCCGGTCACCGCCAAAGACTACGGCTACCAGTCGCAGACCGTCAGCGGCGTGCAGGTAACCGACGGGCAGACCGCCACGGAGAACTTCGCGCTGGCGGCGGCGCCGAGCGTCACGCTGACCGGGACGGTCACCGACGGCTCCGGGCAGGGCTGGCCGCTGTACGCGAAGGTCAGCGTGCCCGGCTCGCCAGCCTCGACGTACACCAGCCCGTCGACCGGGCAGTACACGCTGACGCTGCCGGACAACAGCAGCGACGACGTGACCGTGGACCCGGTCTACCCCGGCTACCAGCAGGCGCAGCAGACCGTTCAGGCCGGCACCAGCGACCTGACGCAGAACTTCAGCGTCCCGGTGGACACCAGCAGCTGCAGCGCCCTGGGCTACCAGTTCAGCTACGACGGCAGCACGCAGACGTTCGACGGCTCGACCGCGCCAGCCGGATGGTCAGTCGTCAACGCGACAGGCTCCACTGGCGGCTGGGAATTCGACAACCCAGGCGGCCTGTCCAACACCACTGGCGGCTCCGGCAACTTCGCGATCGCTCAGAGCAACCCCTACCCCTTCCCCCAGGAAGACACCGAGCTGGTCAGCCCGGTCGTGGACATGAGCAACGACACCACGCCCTATGTCCAGTTCAACTCCGACCTCGAGGGCTCGTACGCCGACACGGCAAGCGTCGACGTGAGCACCGACGGCGGGCAGACCTGGACCACCGTGTGGACGAACTCGGGATACCCGGGCATACCCGGTCCCGACCTCGAGGTGATCCCGCTGCCGATGGCCGCCGGCCAGTCTCAGGTGCAGGTCCGCTTCCACTACGTCAGCACCGAGGGCATCTACTGGGAGCTGGACAACGTCTTCCTCGGCAACCGCGCATGCGCTGCCACCCCGGGCGGGCTCGTGGAGGGGGTCGTCAAGGACGGCAACACCGGAGCCGGCGTTGACGGCGCCACGGTGACCAGCACCTCCGCCCCGAGTGACACCGCGACCACCGCGCCGACCACCGGCGATCCCGGCGTCGGCGACGGCTTCTACTACATGTTCGTGCCCGGCACCGGCAGCCAGCAGTTCACCGCGGCGGCGACGCACTACACGACCGCCACCGGGACGGCGACGGTGACCGCCGGCGCCGTCACGCCGCTGACCATCACGATGCAGGCCGGGCAGCTGTCCGTCACTCCCGGATCGGTCAGTTCGACGGTCGGGATGGGCGGTTCGGCGACCCAGAAGCTCACGTTCAAGGACACCGGCCAGGCGCCGGTGAACGTGCAGCTGTACAAGCAGCCGGCCGGGTTCACCATGCTGGACCAGCCATCCGGCGCCACCGGAGCACCGGTGCAGCGGGTCAACGGCACGTTCAGCCCGCTCTCCGCGGCTAAGCCGCTCTCCGCGGCCAAGGCCGGCACGCCCGGCAGCGCGTCCAAGCCGGCGGCGCAGCCGGATGACGCGCCGTGGACGACGGTCGCCGACTACCCGACGACGATCATGGACAACGCGGTGGCCACCGACCCGGCCACCGGGCTGGTCTACTCGGTCGGCGGCAACGACGGCACGACCATCACCGCCGCGGGGTACGTGTACAACCCGGGCACCGAGCAGTGGACCGCGCTGCCGCCGATGCAGAACGCGCGGGAAGCGCCGCAGGCAGCGTTCATCAACGGCAAGCTGTACGTGACCGGCGGCTGGGGCATCGACGGCGACCCGGTGGCCACGACGGAGATCTACGACCCGGGTTCGGGCACGTGGACGACCGGGGCGAACATGCCCAGTGCTTACGCCGGCGCCAGCGTGGCCGTGCTCAACGGTGAGATGTACGTTATCGGCGGCTGCGACGCCGATAACTGCGGCCACAATGATGTGCAGGTGTATGACCCGGCCACTAACTCGTGGTCGGCCGCGGCCAGCTACCCGACGCCCATCTCATGGGAAGGCTGCGGCGCGATCAGCACCGAGATCTACTGCGCCGGCGGTACGACCTCCGCGACGGCGGACACCAGCGATGCCTACGTCTACGACCCGGGCACGAACAGCTGGACGCCCATCGCGCCGATCCCGATGGACCTGTGGGGCATGGGCTACAGCGCGGCCAACGGCGAACTGCTGCTCTCCGGCGGCGTGACCAACGGCTTCTCCACGGTCACCAACCAGGGCTACGCCTACGATCCCGCCTCAGGCTCGTGGACGGCGCTGCCCAACGCCAACGACGCCGATTACCGCGGCGGAAGCGCCTGCGGGCTCTACCGGATCGGCGGGACCACGGTCGGATCGGCCCCGGAGAACTCCGCCGAGCAGCTACCCGGCTACACGACGTGCGACACCACCGCCGACGTGCCGTGGATGTCGGAGAGCCAGACCCAGTTCACCCTCAGCCCCGGCCAGCAGACCACCGTCACCGTCACGCTGAACGCCGGCGGCGCGTCGGTGACCCAGCCCGGCGCTTACACGACGGGGCTGCAGGTCAGCGACGACACGCCGTATGCGACCAGCCCGGTGAACGTGACGATGAACGTCACGCCGCCGAAGACCTGGGGCAAGATCACCGGAACCGTGTCCGGCCTTGCCTGCGCGGGCACGACCGGACCGCTCCAGGGCGCGACCGTGCAGATCGACGGCGCGGCCGCGGACTACACGCTCAAGACCGACTCGAACGGGAGTTACGAATACTGGATCGACAAGAGCGACAACCCGCTCACGGTCCTCGCGTTCCAGGGCGGCTGGCAGCCGCAGACGACCAAGGAAAAGATCAGTTCAGGAGCCACGATCTCGGCGAACTTCACGCTGAGCCCCGACTCCTGCTGACGCGCTAGCCAGTAAAGGCCGATTCCCCGGGTACCCCGCTTGGCGGTGGCACCCGGGGAATCGGCGTTTCCGCGGCAGTCGCCGCCGGCGTTGAGTCCTGCTCCCCAGCCCTGTCTGCCTGATTCCGGCCCGGACTCACTCTTGCCGGCTCCTTGCCGACGGACTGCGTTACCGGGCCGGGCCTGGCGACCACCGCCTATGCCGCCAAGACCGTCGGAGGCATCCGCTGGGGTGCTGGTTGATCAGCGGACGTCGTGGGCGTCTCGCGTGTCGGTGTTGCCGGCGGTGCGGGTGGCGGCCCAGCTGGCAAGTAGTTTGAGTCCGTCGGCCGCGGGGGTGCCAGGGTCAGCGGTGTAGAGGTTGAGGCGCAAGTCGGGCTCGGAGGGGAGTTCCATGGCCTCGAAGTTGAGGCCGAGCTCGCCGACGGCGGGATGGCGGAGTCGTTTGCGGCCGCTGCGGTGAAATTTGACGTTGTGCGAGGCCCAGTGCTGGCGGAACAGCTCGCTCTGGGTGGAGAGTTCGCCAACGAGGGTGACCAGGGCTTTGTCCTGAGGGTTGCGTCCTGCTTCGAGTCGGAGCATGGCGGCGGCGTCGGTGGCCATGCGGTCGTAGTCGACGAAGAACTCTCGGGCAGCGGGGTCGAGGTATATGAACCTGGTGGTGTTGGCGGCGCGTTTGCCTGTCGCGCCGGCGACGGCGGAGTCCAAGACCGGCGAGTAGAGTGCGCGGGCGAGTGGGTTCATGGCGAGGATGTCGTGCCGAGCGCTGCGGATCCAGGCTGGCGCTTCGGTGATCGCGTCGAGAACCTGCTGGATGACTGGGCGAACCGTGGTTGGGCTGGGTCGGGCGCGGCGCGTCGCGGTTGGGCGGGCGGAGCGGGCTAGTGCCCGCAAGTGCTCGCGCTCGGCCTCGTCGAGTTGCAGTGCGTTCGCAACTCCGTCGAGGACCGCCTCGGAGGCGCCCGCGAGGTCGCCGCGTTCCATCCGGATGTAGTAGTCGATGCTGACCCCTGCGAGTAGCGCGACCTCTTCTCGGCGCAGGCCCTTGACCCGGCGGTTGCCGCCGTAGGCGGGCAGGCCGGCCTTGTCGGGGGTGATCCGTGCCCGCCGGGAGGCGAGGAACTCGCGGACCTGTGCTCGGTTGTCCATGACTCCACGGTAGGCGACCGCGCTGCAGCCAGGGAGGTACCGGCGTTACCTGTAAGAGCAGGCACTCCCACGGGCGCGCGCATGTGGGTTGACTGGTGCTCGTGAGCATAGCCACCGAGACAGCAGACAGTCCGCACATCGATCGTGAGTCACTGAAGCTGCTGGTACGGCCCGTGACCGCCTCGAACGGGTGGCGCGCCGACGAGCTGTCCACGATCGACGGCAGTGGTGAGGTCGACATTGCCACCCGGCG
>DASZJE010000156.1:0-69452 GCA_035948445.1 Trebonia sp.
GCACAGCCCGCGGGCGAACATCACCCGCGATCACGTCCGGGCCTGCTTCAGGGTCTCGGTGCGGTCAGTCGCCGGGGGCGGCGTCGCCGACAGCGCGGAGATCGAGTCCCGCAACTCCGAACTCATCGGAACGTCCAGCGCGGCCAGCGAATCCTCCAGTTGCGACAGGTTCCGGGCCCCGATGATTGGCGCGGTCACGTCCGGGTTCGACATCGCCCAGGCCACGGCGAGGGTCGCGGGCTGCACGCGCTGCTCTCGTGCCAGAGCCGTGAACCGGTCCGCTGTCGTGTAGTCGCTGTCCAGGCTGTAGCGATCGGCATACCGGGCGTTCTCTACGATTCGTCCGGAGTCCGGCCGTCGTCCAGAGCCGTACTTCCCGGTCAGCAGCCCGCCGCCAAGCGGACTGTACGTGATCACGCCCAGGCCGGCCGAGCGCGCGAGCGGCAGGATCTCTACCTCCGCCTGGCGGCGCACCAGGTTGTACATCGGCTGGATCAGTTCGAATCGCGCGAGTCCCTCCCGGGCAGAGATGCCCAGCGCGGTCGCGATCTGCCAGGCCGCCCAGTTGCTGACCGCCGGGTAGAGGATCTTGCCTTGCCGGCGCAGGTCATCCAGTGCCCGGATCGTCTCTTCGATGGGGGTCGCGGCATCGAAGTTGTGCACGAAGTAGAAATCGATCCAGTCCGTGCCGAGCCGGGACAGGCTCTCCTCGACGCCGCGGACGATGTGCCGCCGTGACAGCCCGCCCGCGTTGACGTCCGGGCCGGTCGGGAAGAACACCTTCGACGTGATCACGAGATCATCCCTTGACCCGGCGATCAGCTTGCCGAGGATCCGTTCCGACGCGCCGCCGCCATAGACGTCGGCGGTGTCAAAGAAGTTGATCCCGGCGTCGCGGACCCGGGCGAACATCGCCGCGGACGTCTCCTCGTCCGCCTCGGATCCGAACGACATCGCCCCGAAGCACAGCGGCGACACCCGCACGCCAGTCGATCCCACAGTCACGTAGTCCATGACTCCAGTCAACACCAGCCCACGCAGCCCCACGGGCGCGGGTAAGCCCCCACGGGCGGGGCCCCACGGGCGCGGGTGGGGCCCCACGGGCGCGGGTGAGGCCCGTGCACCGTGGGAAGTGCGCGGGCCTCGATCCGGGTCGGCCGTCAGTCCAGGCCGATGGTCGTCCAGGTTTCGGGCGGGCCCGACGGGGTGATCGCGAGGAGGACGCGGTCGTCGGCGATCAGGGCGGTGGCGAGTTCCTCGTCGGAGCCGACCGTGTGGCCGTGCTTCTCGCGGATGGCGCGGAAGCGGCTCAGTTCGGGCTTGACGTCCTCGCGGATCTCGACGGTCCCGGTAAGTTCGGCGTAGCGGTGGCCGGTCGCGTCGTCGATCAGCAGTTCGACGCGCGGGTCGCGACTGAAAATCTTGTACTTCACACGGGGACGGGTCGTCGAGACGTAGAACTTATCGCCGTCCCAGAAGAACCAATTCGGGCTGAGGTGCGGTCGCCCGTCTTTGCGGATGCCCGCGACCACTATGTTGCGTGGCTCGGCGAGAAACGCTTCAAGCGCTGAAGATCCCATGCCATCACCGTAACCTGGCCCTGCACTTCCTACTAAAAGAGTCTGAAAACTTGACATTGGCGGGACGCCGACGGAGGGTGAGAAGCGATGCATGAAGCAAGGCGTGAAGGGATCACCACATGACTCAGCTCGACGAGCGCACCGTGACCGGAGCCGTCAAGTACCAGCACATCAACTCCTACCGCCACATCGGCGTGCGCCAGGTCGGTGGCCTCATCGGGGCCGAAGTATCAGGCATACGAGCCGATGGCGACGCCGACCCGGCTGCCTTTGCCGAGCTGCGCGCCGCCCTCCTTAAGCACAAGGTCGTCTTCCTCCGCGACCAGCATGGCGTTACCGACGCCGACCAGCTCGCTTTCGCGGAACGGTTCGGCCCGGCGACCAAGCCGCACCCCACGGTCTACGGAGACGGGATAGCGGTTTACCCGGTCGACTCGGCCCAGTCCAAGGCCAACAGCTGGCACACCGACGTCACGTTCGTCGACCGCGTTCCCGCCATCAGCATCCTGCGCGCCGTCACGCTGCCGCCCTACGGCGGGACAACCGTGTGGGCGAACACCGTCGCCGCCTACGCGAACCTGCACCCGGCGCTGAAGGCGCTAGTCGCAAACCTGCGCGCCATCCACTCCAACCTGTACGACTACGCACGCGAGCGTCCCGAGCCCGAGCTCGACGAGAAGCGCCGGGCCTTCAGGGACGAGTTCGCCCACCTGGAGTTCGTGACCGAGCACCCGGTAGTGCGCATTCACCCTGAGACGGGCGAACCGGCCTTCATCCTGGGGCATTTCGTGCGGTCGTTCGCGGGGCTGAGCTCCCGCGACTCCGCCGACCTGTTCAACCTGCTCCAGCGGCACGTGACCCGCCTTGAGCACACCGTCCGCTGGACCTGGCGCGACGGCGACATCGCGATCTGGGACAACCGCGCCACCCAGCACTACGCGGTGGCGGACTACGACGACCACCCCCGGCTCATGCACCGGATCACCGTCTCCGGCCCTGTCCCCGTCGGCATCAACGGCGACACGTCCGTCCTTCGCAAGGGGGACGCCTCCCACTATTCCGCGTTGATCGCCGCCTCCTAAACGACGGCGCCGCACCTGACCTGAGCGACCCGCCAACGTGCTCAAATGCGCATTCGAGCTCGAAATAGTGAGCTCGAATGCGTATTTGATTTCCATTGCCAATGTGACAGGAGGAGAGTGTCCGGCGGGGAGCGTATCGCCGGGTGGCCTGATGCGGCACTGCCGCTTGTTGCGATCTACGTCAGCTGACTGATGTCTTGCGTTGCAAGTTGCATGAATATTTGTCATGCAACCGACGCCCCGTCGTCGGCCCAGACTCCCGCGTGGTCAGCGACCACCAGGCACGTACACCCTGTAGGCGCACGCCCCGGCCACGCGGGCCACTCATTTCCGCGCTGTCATCGTTCACGTCCGCCGCGCCATCAGGGCGCGGCGGACGTTCGTTACTTCATCGACATACGTCACTTAGTTCCAACTACGTCAGTTGACGGATGTTTCGGCGTGCAAATTGCAGCAGCATTTGTCATGCAATCGGCACCGGGCAGCTCGGCTACCTGCCCGCGCCTTTCCTCGGGCAGTCGCGCAGAGCCAGCCGCACTCTGCGCGACTGCCCACCTGCGTTTCCCGGTCGCGGGCCCTCATCCGCTGAGCACCGCGGGCGGCAGGGCGTCCGGAGTGACCTTGGCCGACGGCAGCAGCACTGTGAAGCTCCCGAGACTCCACGCCTGGAAACCGACGTCGTGCTCACGACACCACGTCTCGAATGAGCCGACAGTTCGCGACGCCGCGACGAAGAGATACACCGGGTGGGGGCTCGCATCCACGGCCGCGGCGATCGGCGGATAGCGGTCGTAATCGTACGCGGTCACTACGACCGAACCACCAGTCTCGAACATGACCCGGTAGCCGATCCAGTAAGGCGCGTACGCGTCCTTCACGTCGTGCACTGCGAGCAGTCGCTGAAGCGCGGAATCGTCGACGGGCATCGTCACGTCGGGTGCCGGGAAAGCGACGAGTTCGCGGCCTGGCTCCGCGACCAGGCCAGCCGTGCCGAGAACGCAGGCGAGCGCGACGCCGGCCGTCCACGTGAGCCACGTGGCGACCTCGCCGTGAGCCGGGCCCGTCCGCCGCCGTGCGAGATCCCCGGCACGTTCGATCCCGACGCCGATGAGCAGGGCACCCATCGGGACCGCGAAGAGAGCGTAGCGGCCCTGGCCGAGGTTGTTGGCGAGCGAGTTGACGGAGTAGAGAAACGGCAGCAGCGCCAGAGCGAGGAGGGGCAGTTCGCAGCGAGCACCGTTTACGGCCCCCGCGGTCCGCCTCTCAGAGACCCCGGTCCGCCTCCCGGAGGCCCCGGTCCGCCTCCCGGAAACCGCGGTCCGCCTTCCGGAGGCCGCGGTCCACGCCGTTACGACAAGCGCGGCCGCGGCTGCGCAGGCCAGGATCTGGCCGAGGTACCCGCCGACCCAGGCGAGCGACCCCTCGACGCGTACTCCCATGGCTATCGGCGCCTCGATGGTGAAGAACTGCCCGAAGCGGGCCGGGAAACCGGCGATCAGACCCGGGCCGCTGCCTGGCATATGAAGGTTGAGCCAGTCATGGGTGGCGCCGAACCACAACGCAGGCGCTCCCCCCGTGACCGCACCCGCGGCGATCACGAGCAGCCGTCGTCCAAGCCGCCGCGCCGTGGGAATGCACCACAGCGCCGTGGGGATGAGCAATTCGACGGATACCGGGCTCGACCAGAGCGCTAGGCCGCACGATAGCCCGGCGAGGCCGCAGCGGCGCCAGCCGTCGTCCCCGTTCCTGACTCTCGCCAGCGCACCGACCGCGCACAAGGCGAGCGCGACCCCGACCATGTATGTCCCGCCCGGTTTGAGGGAGCGCCACAGGAACGTCGCGGGCCAGACCCAGAACACGAGCGCCCCGATCGCCGCGGCCGGTTCCCCGACGATCTGCCGCCCCGTCCGCCACAAGGCGAGCGAGCACAAGGCGCTGGAGAACGCGGTGGCCGCGACTAGCTGACTCACGCCTGTTCCCGCGACGGCGAACACCACCGTGGTGAGCGCCGCTTCCAGGCTGCCGCCGTAGGCCTGCCCCCACATGTACGCGGTGACGTGCCCGTGGTGCAGCAACTGGAGTGCCATCAGCCCGATCACCGCACCGTCGGAGGTGAGCGTGCCGACTGGATGCGCGGCTGCCCACCAGCGCTGCAGCGCTCCGGCGACGATAACGGCGGCCACCACGACGACAGTCGTGATCGGACGCCGTGCTGAGCGGGCCGCGCCGCGAGGAGGCACGATCGGCAACCCAGCGTGCGTCGTCATATCCACGGGGCAACCGTGCCACATCTGGTGCCCGGCGCGCATCAAGCCGCGGGCAACATTCGTCAGGGTGCTGGTAGCCGCCAGGCATACGCCTGCAGGCTAATGCCGCGACCGGATCTGGCGTCCCTGCGGCTCGGACCAGCTTCGCACACCGGCTCAGCCAATCACAACCCAATAACGGCCACCATATGACGACACAACTCAAATCCGGCGGCCGTCAACCTGCCCAGGCGCTCCCGCGGAACCGGCTCAAAGGCGCTTTCGCGCCCATAACCCAACGGGCCCGTATACGCATTTGGGCACGCAATAGCGTGCTCAAATGCGTATTTGGGCCTGCGGGAAGGCGACGGCGGAGGGCTGAGGAAGGCGATCGGGGAGGGCTGAGGAAGGCGATCGCGGAGCGCAGAGGAAGACGATCTTGGAGCGCAGAGGAAGACGATCTTGGAGCGCAGAGGAAGACGATCTTGGAGGGCTGAGGAACGCGAACGCGGAGTACTGAGGAACGCGACGGCGGAGTGCCGAGGAGGAGGCAAAGGAAGGCGGAACACTTTGCATACACAGGGTATTAATAATATAACTCAACGTAGTTTAACTTTGCTGTGCGATGGACACAGAACCATGTCGAGAGCGTAAACGACAGAATGGGAGACGTTATCGGCCCATCTAACTGGCGCACGGTAAAATGCGCGGCATGTCCGAAAAAGTACCGCTTTTTGCCTAGCGAAAGACGGTACTTCAGGAGCAGGTCGCGTAGAGTACCAGGCATATACAGTTTTTGCGCAATTCTTGCGCATTTACGGCTAGACGTTTACGCTGCCGTATCGTCAGGCGCTCCGAATGCTGACGCACTGTGCCGCATTGTGCACCGTACGGAGAAGCGTTCCAAAGTGAGCGCGCCCTGCTCGGGAAGGAGCCCTTTGGGCAGCCAGGGAAATTCAGCTAATCCAGCTCGAAGAAGTCTCGCGCACCGGATTCAGGTTGCCGCACCCGTGCTTATCGGCGCGGCCGCCGCGTTCGCCCTCGCGGGCGCCGCAGCGACACCGGCACAGGCATCGGTCTCGATGCCAGGCGCGCAGGCACACGCGCAGGCGACTGCGCCCCACGCGGCGACTCCAGTAGCCGCTCTTCTGCTGTCGGCCAGAGGGCCGGCGGCGACGCAAACCGCGGCGGCCAGGCCAGTCCAGGTCGCGAAGCATGATCCCGCGAGCGCGGCGAGGTACGCCATCAAGTCCGGTGACTCGCTCAGTTCCATCGCGGAGCACTTCTACCAGAGCACGGCCTACTGGCCGGTGCTCTACTGGGCCAACCACGGCCATATTCAGTACGCGAACGACATCGACGTGGGGCAGATCCTGACCATCCCGGTCAAACCGGCCAGGATCCCCCATGCGCCGTCCGCTCTTTCCCCCGCCCCGGCCCAGACCCCGGCCGTCGCGGATGCCACAACCGCTCCCCACTACACGGTGCGGACCGCAGTCACGCTTGCCACTCCCGCGCAGGCCGCTCCCGCGCAGGCCGCGCCGGAGCATTACGCGGACACCTCGGCTGGCGGCGACAGTTCCTTCCAGCGGTGCGTGATCACCCGCGAGTCCGGGGGCAACAGCCAGGCGGTGGGCGCGGGAGGCTACTACGGCCTCTACCAGTTCAGCGCCCCGACCTGGGCCGAATACGGCGGCAACCCCGCCGACTTCGGCAACGCCAGCGCGGCCGAGCAGAACCGGGTGTTCGACAACGCTATCGCGGCAGGCGGCGAATCCAACTGGTCGTCCTATGACGGCTGCTAACCTCACCATTCCCGCCTTATCCCAACACGGGCGGTTAGCAGCCCTCAATCGCTAGCGATCCCATCCCGCACCGGCGGGCCAGCGGCTCATGGCCGCTGGCCCGCCTTCGGCGGCAACACGATGCTCAGGCCGACACCGGTCAGCGCTACGCCAGGCCGACACGGGTCAGCCCTATGCCCATGCCTACCTGCACCAGGCAGCGCTACGCCCGGGCCGGCATCTGTCAGCTTCCCGAACTGAACGCCGCGTCGAACGACGCCGCTGGCGGCTCGAAATCGAATTGCCGCAGGAACGTCAGGGCCTGCGGCGCGCCGGTCAGCCGGTCCATTCCCGCGTCTTCCCACTCGACCGAGATCGGCCCGGAGTAACCGATCGAGTTGAGCATCCTGAACACGTCCTCCCACGGCACGTTTCCGCGCCCGGTGGACACGAAGTCCCAGCCGCGGTGCGGGTCTCCCCAGGGCAGGTGCGAGCCCAGACGCCCGTTGCGCCCGTCCAGGCGCTTGCGGGATTCCTTGCAGTCCACGTGGTAGATCCGGTCCCGGAACTCGTCGAGGAAGGCGACCGGGTCCAGGTCCTGCCACACGAAGTGCGAGGGATCGAAGTTCAGGCCGAAAGTCCGGCGGCCATCCACCGCCTCGATCGCGCGCTTCGCCGTCCAGAAGTCGTACGCGATCTCGCTCGGATGTACCTCGTGCGCGAACCGCACGCCCTCGGCGTCGAACACATCGAGAATCGGGTTCCAGCGGTCCGCGAAATCCTGGTAGCCGCGCTCGATCATCGACTCCGGCACCGGCGGGAACATCGCGACCGCGTGCCAGATCGACGACCCGGTGAATCCGATCACGGTCCGTACCCCGAACGCCGCGGCCGCCCGTGCCGTGTCCTTGATCTCCGCCGCCGCCCGCTGGCGGACGCCCTCCGGCGAGCCGTCGCCCCAGATACGGGCGGGCAGGATCCCCTGGTGCCTTTCGTCGATCGGGTGGTCGCAGACCGCCTGACCCGTGAGGTGGCAGGAAATCGCCCAGCACTGAAGGCCGTATTTCTCCAGCAGCGCGTGCCGGCCGGCGAGATATCCGTCTTCGTTCAGCGCCCGGTCGACCTCGAAATGGTCGCCCCAGCACGCGATCTCGAGCCCGTCGTAACCCCACGAGCTCGCCAGGCGGCACACTTCCTCGAACGGCAGGTCCGCCCACTGACCCGTGAACAGGGTGAAGGGTCTGCTCATGAACTCACGCTCCTTAGCACCGCGTCCAGCACTCTTTGCACTTCTAGACCGTCCCTGAACGACGGTGCCGGCTGTGTTCCCTGCGCGATCGCGGTCAGGAGGTCGAAGGCCTGATGGGTGAATGTGTGCTCCCAGCCGAGGACGTGTCCCGGAGGCCACCACGCGGAGATGTACGGGTGTCCGGGCTCGGTGACCAGTATTCGGCGGAACCCGGCGCAGACACCACTGTCGTTAAGGGAAAAGAATTCCAGTTCGTTGAGGCGTTCCAGGTCGAACGCCAGGCTGCCCTCGGTGCCGTTGACCTCCAGCCGCAGGCCGTTCTTGCGGCCCGGCGCGCACCGGGTGACCTCAAAGGAGGCCAGGGCGCCGCCGGCGAGCCTGCCCGTGAACAGGGCCGCGTCATCCACGGTGACCGTGCCGGTGCCAACAACCGCATTGTCCGCGGAGGGGTTTGGAGGGGTTATCCCCGCGGAAGGCACTGCCGCCAACGGCCGCTCGGCGGTGAACGTGGCCGTCAGCGCCGACACATCTTGGATCCCTGAACCGGTGAGGTAGCGTGCGAGGTCGACGATGTGCGCGCCGAGGTCGCCCAGGGCACCGGAACCGGCGCGCTCGGCCTGCATGCGCCACGTCATCGGCGCTTCGGGATCGACGAGCCAGTCCTGGAGGTAGACGGCGCGGAAATGCCTGATCGTCCCGATCCGGCCGTCGCCGATGAACTGCCGGGCGAGGGCCAGGGCCGGGACCCGGCGGTAGTTGAAGCCGACCATGGCGCGGGTGCCGCCGGCGTAGGCCGAATCCGCCGCTGCCGCCATGGCCTCCGCCTCCGCCAGGGTGTTGGCGAGCGGCTTCTCGCACAGGACGTGCTTGCCCGCCTCGAGCGCGGCGATCGCGATCGGGGCGTGCGTGTCACCGGGGGAGGAGATGTCGATCAGGTCGATGTCGTCGCGTTCGATGAGCGCGCGCCAGTCCGTCTCGGCGGACTCCCAGCCGAGTGTTCGCGCCGCGGCGGAAGCGGCCGCCTTGTCCCGGCCGCAGATCGCGGCCAGCCTCGGCTTGACGGGGACGTCCGGAAACGCGCGGCCCACCGTGTGCCACGCGTGAGAGTGAGCCCGGCCCATGAAGCCGTAGCCCACCATCCCGACGCCGATGGTGCGTTCGGGCGGATCAGGTGGTTGCGACATACGGATCCCATTCTTCATCGAGCGGGGCCGGCACGACGAAGGGCGTCTGTATGGTCTCGAAGCTCGCCGTCGCCGCGGAACGCTCCGCCGCGGCCATGATCTCGAGCACGTGCAAGGCCATCTCGCCGGACGCCCGGTGCGGTTCGCCGTTCCTGATCGCGCGGACCATGTCCACCACGCCGCTGCCCCGCCCGGCCGCGGCGCCCGTGGCGGGGATGACGGTCCAGTCCTTCTCCCCCGCGCGGCGAATCTTGAGGTCGCCGTCGAAACGGTTCGGGTCGGGGACGGCGAGCGTCGCCTCGGCCCCGGTGATCTCGACGAACCCCTGCCTGGACAGCGGCGATTCCCAGCTGAACAGCAACTGGGCCGCCTCCCCGCCGGCGTAGTCCACGAGGGCGGCGACGTAGGTGGGCACCTCCACAGCGAATTCCGTACCCGCTCGCGGCCCGGAGCCGATCGTCCTGGTGTCGCTGGCCCGCCGCCCAAGGGCCGCGACCCGGCGAGCCGGCCCGAAGAGCGTGGCCAGCACCGACAGGTAATACGGTCCCAGGTCGAACAGCGGCCCCGCGCCGGTCGCGAACAGGAACTCCGGATCCGGGTGCCAGGTCTGCGGCCCGGGTCCCTGGAGCAGGGTCAGCGCGCTGAGCGGTTCCCCGATGCCCCCGCTGTCGATGAGCCGGCGCGACGACTGGATACCGGCGCCGAGCACCGTGTCGGGGGCGCAGCCGACGCGCACGCCGTTGCTCGCCGCCTGGTCGAGCAGGGCGCGCCCGGCGGCGACGCCCAGGGTGAGCGGCTTCTCGTTCCACACGTGCTTGCCTGCCGCGATGGCCGCGGTGGCGACCTCGGCGTGGGCGGCCGGAATCGTCAGGTTGACGACGAGGTCAACGCCGGGGTGTTCCAGCGCCTGCTCGACCGTGCCGTGCCCCGGAACGTCGTAAGCGGCGGCCTGCGCCTTGGCCCGCGCCAGGTCGAGATCGGCGCAGAACATCACCTTGACATCGGGGAACCGCGCCAGGTTCTTCAGGTACTGGTTGCTGATGTTTCCGCAGCCCGCAACCGCTATCCCGAACGATCCCTGGTTCATGCGCCGCTCGCTGACTTCGCCAGCCCGTGCTCCACGAGCCATGCGATGCTCTCGGCCACGGCGGTGGGCATGTCGGTGGCGCAGCGGTCGAGTTCGACGATGTGCCATTCGGCCGCGGGGGCCGCGGCGAGAACGTCCGCGACCGGCATCCGCCCCTGGCCGACAGCGACCATGGGGTCTTTGTGCGTGATCGGCCCGTCCTTGACGTGCAGGTACCGGACCTTGTCACCGAGCCTGTTCAGCAGTTGGGGGACGTCCTGTCCGCCGACCGCCGCCCAGTAGGTGTCGACCTCGAGGACTACGGCGGGGTCGAGGGCGTCGGAGAGCACTTCGAGGCCGGTCCTGCCGTCGATGACCGACTCCAGCTCGAACCAGTGGTTGTGGTAGCCGAACCGCAGTCCGCGGTCCGCGGCCTTCGCGGCGGACTCGTTGATCTCGCGGGCGAGGGCCCCGATCGCGTCGGCGTCGGCGAACCGCTTGGGATCCGCCCACGGCACGATGACGGTGCCGGCGCCGACGGTGCGCGCGCCGTCGAGGAAGACCTCGGTGTCGTCGCCGAGGGCCTTGGCGTGCACCGAGGTCACCGCGAGGCCGGCTTCGACCAGGTCGTCCCGCAACTGCTCGGGATCGGTCTTCACGTCGTACGGCTCGACCGCGCCGTAACCGAACCCCTTGACGGCGCGCAGCACCTCCAGGCGCCCGTCGGCGACTTGCTCACGGAGCGTATAGAGCTGCAAGGCGAGCGGATTAGTAGTCAACTTTTCGAAACCTTCCCGCTAAGCTGATTACGACATTAAGGACGCTAGAACGATGACTCACGGACGTCAATGGATGTGAAGCGCGGTAATTTTTCGAAAAGCCTGACCAGCATCGCCAACGCGGCGGGGGTGTCGGTCTCGACCGTGTCGAAGGTGCTGAACGGGCGTTCCGACGTGGCGCCCGAGACGCGTGAGCGGGTCGGAAGGCTGCTGCGGGCGCAGGGCTACCAGGTCGCGCCCCGGTCCGGCATCGGCGTGGTCGACCTGCTGATCGGCCCGCTGGGCAGCCCGTGGTCGGACGAACTGATCCGCGGCGCGGTCACCGCGGCGGCCGAGACGGGCATCAGCGTGATCGTGAGCCGTGTCGCGTCGGACGACGAATGCGCGGAATGGCTGAAGATGGCGGCGGCGCGCGGAACGACAGGCGCGCTGAGCGTGCTGTACCTGCCCGGCGAGGCCATGCTCCGGCGTCTTGCCGCGGCGCAGGTTCCGCTCGTCGTCATCGACCCGCCGGCCGAACCGTCCGCGCACGCCGGGGCGGGCGGCGGCGTCAGGTCGGTCGGCACGACGAACTGGCAGGGCGGGCTGACCGCGACACGGCACCTCATCGGCCTCGGGCACCGGCGGATCGCCGCCATCGGCGGCCCTGACGGCCTGTGGTCCTGCCACGCGCGCCTGGACGGGTACCGTGCCGCGCTCCGCCGCGCCGGCCTGCCCGTGGACGAGAATCTGGTGCGCTCGGGCGAACTGCGCGCGCAGGACGGCCGTCGTCTAGCCGCGGAACTGCTCGGCGCGGCGGACCCGCCTACCGCGATCGTCGCCGGGAACGACGGTCAGGCCTTCGGCGTGCTCCAGGCCCTCGGCGAACGCCGGCTGCGCTGCCCCGACGACGTCAGCGTCACCGGCTTCGACGACGTCCCGATCGCCGCGTGGTCCACTCCCCCGCTCACCACGATCCGCCAGCCCCTCGCGGCGATGGCCGCCACGGCGCTGTGGATGCTCACGCGCCCAGCCGACAACGTCAGCGTCAGTCCGCGCCACATCGAACTGGAAACAACTCTGGTCGTCCGCGAGAGCACCGCTCCGCCAGGGCCGTCCTGATTCGCCCGGCCTGATTCGCCCGGCCTGATTCGCCCGGCCAGCCGCGCAGAGTAACACCGGCAAGTCGCACAGGGTAACAGAGGTGCGCACGTGACCACTCACGTAACAAACGACAAAAGATGCTATATACCTAAAGTCATGAAAATAAATGTACGGGTCGTGAAGGCGACGGCCACCGCCGCCTTCGCGGTCGCGATAGCCGGCGCGACGGCGGTTCCGGCCATGGCCGGGGTGGTGCCCGGCACCGCGACGACGGCCAGCACGAGCACGGCGAGCACGAGCACGGCGAGCACGAGCACGGCGGTTCCCGCCGGACTGCAGCCGACGGGGGCGAGCTGGACGACGGCCGACAAGGGGATCGTGCTGGCTTACCCCTCAGTGACCCCGGGCGCGGAGCCCTACCTGCTGCAGACCCTTGACGGCGGCCAGACCTGGCGGTCGCTGCCCGCTCCGCCACTGACGTACCCGGCGGACCACACCCAGCCGTACACGGCATGGGCAGACGGCATCATCGCCGCGACGGACGGAACCACCGTCGTGACCACGCGGGACAGCGGGCGGCACTGGACCACCGAAGAGCTCGTCGGCGCGAGCGGGTCGTTCAACGTCGACAGCCTGGTCATCACCAGCGGGCGCGTGTTCGCGCTGGTGACCACGCCGGGTACGGCGGCCGTGTACTCCGGGACGCCCGCCTCGGGCGAACTCCGCGAGGTCAAGGGACTGTCGGTCACCGGCGGCGAGGCCTACGGCGACATCAGCGCGGTTGGCGGCCTGCAGGTCGACCTGGGCACCGACTTCACGGCCCAGCAGTACTGGTATTCCAAGAACGGCATCAGCTTCACCGCGGCATCACTGCCCTGCCCGGCGACGACGATGGCGTGGCTAGGCGGAGTGCGGTCGGGGAAGGTCGTCGCACTGTGCAGCGACAGCCCGAGCACGGTCGGCCCCGGCTCGACCGCCGCCCAGTTGCAGACCGCCCCGAGCCTCGGCGGCACGTTCACTCCGTCTGGAGCGGCATTTGTGCTGCCGAACCCGCAGGAGTTCGCCGCCGCCTCGCCCCAGGCCGCGACGATCGCGACGGAAGGCAACGTCACGGTGACCACCGACGCGGGGACGACGTGGACGGCCGGACTTTCGCAGGCCAACGGCGCGTTCTGGACCTCCCTGACGTTCCCGGACGCTACGACCGGCTTCGTCGTGGGCAACACGGTCAACAACTCGCTGCAGGAGGTAGACACGCTCTACCGGACGACGAATTCCGGCGAGACCTGGAGCGCTGTTCCGCTGCCGTAGCAGGGAAACCTTGAGCCCCGCTCGGGGCGGGCGCGCTTAGCCCGCTCCGGGCGGGCGCGCCCCGCTCCGGGCGCCGCACCCTCGGCCCGCTCCCGCGTTCCTCGCGGACTCCACGTCGGGTTGCGCGATATTGAGGGAATAATGGCAGTTATGCCTTCTATCTCGCGTGACGGGTACGGGGTTCCACATGTGACCGGGGAGTCGGCCGCGGACGCCTGGTTCGGGATGGGGTATGCGTGCGCGCAGGATCGACTGTTCCAGCTGGATTACGACCGGCGCCGGGCGTGCGGGCGATGGGCGGAGATCGCGGGGCCTTCCGCCGTGCAGGGGGACATCCTGGCGCGCCGGCTTCAGCTCGCGAAGGCCGCAAAAGCCGATATATCAGCAATGTCAGATGAAACACGGGCGGCGTTCGAGGCGTATGCCGACGGCGTCAACGCCGCCATCGACGACGGCGCCGCCCCGAAGCCGGCGACACACGACGTCGAACCGTGGCAAATGTGGCATTCCGTCGCCGCGTTCAAGGTACGGCACGTGCTGATGGGCCAGTGGCAGCACAAGCTCGCCCAGGCCGTGCTCCTGGCGCGCGTCGGCCCGGACGTCTTCCGGCGGCTGGAAGTCCGGCCGCACCTCGGCTCGCCCCTCACGGTCCCGCCTGGCGGACGGCTGTCGCGGCTGGTCGACGAGGCGCTCACCGACGTCACCGAGCACCTCGCGTTCCTCGCCGAAGCCGAGCCCGGCTCCAACGCCTGGGCCGTCAGCGGCGCCCGGACGGCCCACGGCGGCGCGGTGATCTGCAACGACTCCCATCGCGCCCTCGACACGCCGAACGTCTACTGGCAGTGCCGCGTCACCTGCCCAGACTTCGACGTGACCGGGGCGACCTTCCCGGGGATTCCCGGCTTCCCGCACTTCGGCCGCAGCGACCGCGTCGCCTGGGCGATCACCCACGCCGACGCCGACAACCAGGACCTTTACATCGAGCGGTTCGACGGCGGGCGATACCTGACTCCCGGCGGGTGGGTCCAGTCAGCCTTTCATACCGAACGAATCCTGGTGGCAGCGGCGGATCCCGTGACGGTCGACGTGCGGGAGACGGCCCACGGCCCGGTAGTCCACGGTGACCCGTCTTCCGGCTATGCCCTCTCCCTGAAGTACACCGCCACCTACCGCCCGGACCGCGGCTTCGAGTGCCTGCTCCCGATGCTCACCGCGGGCTCCGTGCGCGAACTGGCGGACGCGCAGGAAGGCTGGACCGACCCGGTCAACAACCTGGTCTGCGCCGATACCCGCGGCGACATCGCCTACCAGTGCCGCGGCCTGCTGCCGATCCGGTCCTCGAACGCGCACCGCGGACTGCCCGCGCCAGGCTGGGACGGATCGTGCGAGTGGACCGGCACGGTGCCGTTCGCCGAACTCCCCCGCGTCATCGACCCGGACGCCGGATTCGTGATGACCGCGAACAATTCGATAGCCGACGCGGACAAGCCGTACATCTCCTACACGTTCGCGCAGCCCTTCCGCGCCGAGCGAATCCGGTCCCGCCTGGCTGACTCCGGGACGCTCTCGGTGTCCGACCTCGCCGGGATGCAGGCGGACACGGTGTCGCTCGCGGCCGCCGGGTGGGGCCGGGTACTCGGCGGGCTCGGCAAGTTCGACGGCGCCGCCGAGGACGCGCGGGCGGCGCTCGCCGGATGGGACGGGGACCTGCGCGCCGACTCCGGGCAGGCGCTGCTCTACGGGTGCTTCGTGCGGGCGCTCGCCGAGGCGCTCTACCGGCCGATGCTCGGTGACGCGGCATGGGAATGGATCGCGGGCGGGACGCTCGCGCCGACGATCCAGCTCGTCCGGCGCTGGCTGGCGAACGACACGTGGGAACTCCTGGGCTACCCGGTGCCGCCGGCGCATGACGTGCGGCCGGACCATGGGGACGCGAGCGACGGCAGCACGGCGAGCCGGGAGCGCGTGCTGGCGGTGGTGCCCGCGGCGCTGACCGCCGCGTGGGATGGCGCGGTGAGTCTCGGCGGCGCCGATCCGGCGCGGTGGCGCTGGGGAGACGTGCACCAGGCGGCGCGGGTACATCCGCTGGCCGAGGTGGGGCCGCTCCCCCGGACTCCGATGGGCGGGGACTCCGACACGATCCAGGCCGCCGGGTTCGGCTGGGTCGCCGGCAGTCCGTTCACCGTCACCAGCCTGTCGGTGTACCGGCAGGTGGTCGACCTCGCCGATCCGGCTTCCGCGAGTTACGTGATACCGGGCGGCGCCTCCGGCGACCCGGCCAGCCCGCATTTCGCCGATCAGCTCGCCGAATGGGCCGAACATCAGCGAATCCCCATGAATAGCACCTACTCTGTGCGGCATGTCGGTGCTGAGTGAGCTCTGGGACAGGGTTACCGGAACACAGCCGGCGCCCGCCGTCTGGATCATCGCCGCGGCCGGGGTCGCCGCGCTGCTCGTCGTCGCGGGCAACCGGACCTGGCACCTGGCGCGGAACGCCATCACGATCGCCCACGAGGGCGGGCACGCGCTGGTCTCCTTGCTGACCGGGCGGCGGCTGGAAGGCATCCGGTTGCACGCGGACACGTCTGGCGTGACGTACTCGCGGGGCAAGGGCAGCGGTGTCGGGATCACGCTCACCACGCTGGCCGGATACATGAGCCCGCCGCTGCTGGGCGCCCTCGCGGCCTGGCTGCTCGCGGATCACCACGTGACCGCCATGCTGTGGCTGCTGCTCGCGCTGCTCGCCGCGACGTTCCTGGCGATCCGCAACATCTACGGCGCATTCGCGGTGCTGGTGACGGCGGCGGCCGTGTGCGCGGTGAGCCTGCTCGCCTCCGCCGCCGTCCAGGCGGTGTTCAGCTACGCGACCGCCTGGTTCCTGCTGCTCGGCGGCGTAAGGCCAGTCATCGAACTGCAGCGGGAAAGGTCCCGGTACGCGCGCCGGGGCCGCGGTGACGGACGGACCGACGCGGACCAGCTCGCCAGGCTGACCGGCGTGCCGGGCGGGCTGTGGGTGACGCTGTTCGGCGTCGTCGCGGTCGCCGCGCTCGTGCTCGGCGCGCGGTTGCTCGTGCCGACCGCGCTGCACGTCCCGCACCTGCCGGCCGCCAGCGGGTTATCCCCGCGGCTGGTTACGCCCTCGCCCGGCCGCGGAGTCACGCCAGGCCGCGGAGTCACGCCTACGCCTGATCGAGGGCGCCCTGCAGGGACTGGATGTACCCGGAACTGGTGTAGCTCGCCCCGCTGACCGCGTCGATGCGGGCGCTCTGCGCGGCGAGAGTCTCGCTGGTCAGCTGCGGGATGGCAGTGGCGTCGATCTGCTGGCTGTAAGCGCCGGTGTCGGTCTGCTGGAGGACCTTGACCGCGGTGATCTTCTGCCCGGTCATGGTGACCTGTACCTGCATCGGGCCGTACTGCGTATTGATCACCTGACCAGTGAGCACGCGCACCGTGGCCGAGACGGGCGTGCCGCCGCCCGCTTTCGCGGCGGAGGAGGCGGATGCCTTCGCGGCAGGGGCCTTCCCGGACGCGGGGGCGGAGGAGCCGCCCGACGGGAAGGCGGGCGACGGGGAGGCGGGCGACGGGGAGGCGGCCGGACCCCCGGCGGCCGACGACGCGGGCGCCGCTGGCGCGAGCGGGGCGGTGCCGGCGACGCTCGTGCCCGGATGGGTCTTCAACGACAGCAGCGCGGCGAGTCCGGCGAGGGTACCGCCGAGGGTCAGGACGGCGCGGCGCATGAAGGTCTCCCCTGTCAGAAGTCGAACGACTCATGGTGGATGCGGTGGCGGCGTATCCCGGCGGCGCGCAGCGACGCGACGGCCGCCTCCGTCATTCCGGCCGGACCGCAGATGTAAGCCTCGTACCGGCGCAGCCCTGGAACGTTGTGCTGGAGGGACTCGCTGGACAGCGGGTCGAAGCCAAGCTCCGCGCGGGAACCGATGACGTAGTGCACCGTGGCGCCCCGGTCGGCGGCGATCGCGTCGAGTTCCTGACGGAACACGATGTCGCGAGGGTCGCTGGCCCGGTAGATAAGCGTGCTGCCGTCCGACATCCGCCGCGGGAGCGCGGCGAACATCGCCCGGATCGGGGTGATGCCGACGCCTCCGGCGATGAGCAGGACGCGCCGGCTGCTCAGGGCGGGGGTGAACGCCCCGTAGGGCCCTTCGGCGATGACTCTCGTGCCGGGCCGCAAGCCGGCAAGCGCGGCGCTGTGGTCACCGCGGGCCTTGACGGTGATCCGCATCAGGTCATCCCGCGGCATCGCCGACAGCGAGTAGGGGTGCCCCTGCCACCACAGTCCCCTGGTCAGGAACCGCCACCGGAAGAACTGTCCCGGTTCCGAGCCCAGCTTGTGGAAGTCGCGCCCGGAGATGTACACGGACACGATCCCGGACGCCTCCTCCTGCACGCCGCTCACGGTGAACTGATGCCGGAAGGCCTTCCACAGCGGGGTGCAGAACCGGAACCAGACGATGGCGGCCGCGACGCACGCATACATGGCGATCCAGGCGGTCCGCGCGTCGGGATGGCCGATGAACTCCGCGCCGTCGCTGAGCTGGTGGCTGAACGCCAACGCGATTACCAGGTAGGTGAGCAGATGGGCGTAGTACCAGGTCTCGTAGGAGAGGCGGCGCCGGGCGGCGCGGGCGGAGATCGCGGCGATGCCCAGCAGCAGGCAGCAGGCAGCGGTCGCCATCAGCATGTCCGGATAACTGGTCAGCAGCGTGACGTACTCACTTGTCACCGATTCATGGACGGTGACCGCGTACCCCCAGACGATGGCCAGCACATGGCCCGTGACCAGCGTTACGACGTACCTGCCGCCCATCGCGTGCCAGCGCGCCAGCCGGACGCTGCCGATACCGCGTTCGAGGGGCGGGAGCCTGGCCATCAGCGCGACCAGGATGACGAACCCGTAGGCGGCCAGCAGTCCGAGGACGCGCCCGGCGTTCGTGAGGATGGCGCCTGTCCCCTGGATCGACGGGGTGTCCCGCCACCACAGCGACAGTACGCCCGCAGCGCCGGCCGCGATGGCTGTCAGCACGATGGCGGGCAGCGCGGGCCTGGACAGACGCCGTGGCGCGGGACCCAAGACGGGCCGCGACCCGGTCCGGTGCCCCGACTGCGGCCAGGCCTGGCGGCCAGGCGCCTGGGTCGTGTAATCGGCGCGGACGGCCACGTCGTCTCCTCCCGGATCAAGCTGCCTCGTTGCCATGACTCACGGACAGCTTCTCCCCATAGTTCGGCACGCGCCGCCTTTGTAAGACGGTGTTAAGAGATCGCGTACGGACCCCTGAGGCTTGAGAGGAAAGACAGAACCTGGATCACTCCCGTCCCGCCTGCTAACGTCGCGTGTGACGAGAACCCAGCGGAGGGAGACACCGACATGGCCGGCCGTAACGGAAGCGCCCAGTGGCGAGGTGACCTGAAGAGCGGTGCGGGGACCGTCAAGGTGGGCGACGGGGTCTTCGAGGGGAACTACTCGTTCAAGTCCCGGTTCGAGGACGGGGCGGGCACCAATCCGGAGCAGTTGATCGCGGCTTCGCACGCGGCCTGCTTCACGATGGCGCTGTCCAACATCCTCAGCTCTGCCGGGCACGTGCCCGAATCCGTGGACACCACCGCGAACGTGACGCTTCGCTTCATCGACAACGCGGCGACGCTGACGCGCATCGATCTCGTCACCGAGGGCCGCGTCCCCGGCATCGACGGCGATGAGTTCCAGAAGTTCGCTGAGCAAGCGAAGGCTAACTGCCCGATCTCCCGCGCCCTCGCCGCCATACCGGAAATCACCCTGACCGCCACGCTGCTCTAGGACACGGCTTCCCAGCGGGGACCTTTACGCCCCGTTCGTCCGGACGCCAACCTCGTAGACTCGCGCCAGCATGTCGGCCGGATCGGTGTAGACGCGGTAGGCCCCGGCGCGTTCGAGTTCTTCGCGGCCGTATCCTCCGGACTGAAGCCCGATGCCGAGTGCGCCCGCGCGCCGCGCGGCGAGCAGGTCCCAGACGCTGTCGCCGACCACCATCGCGTCCCGCGGATGGACGTCCAGGAGCCTGGCCGCCGCCAGGAACAGGTCCGGGTCGGGCTTGGCGTGCCGGACGAGGTCTCTCGTCACCATCGGGGTGTCCTCCGGCAGCCCGAGCAGTTCCAGGGCGGGCCGCGCGGTCTCCGCGTATCCGCTGGTCGCGATCGCCCATTTGACGCCGTTCGCGGTGAGCGCGCCGAGCAGTTCCCGCGCGCCCGGCAGGGCGGTCACCTGGCCCGCCAGTTTGCGGTATGCGTCCGCGTGGGCACTTTGCAGTTCGGTGATATCGGCCGCGGAAAGGGAACGGCCTGTCTCGCGGAGCAGTGCGTGGACGAACAGCCCGCCGCTCATGCCGATCCTGCGGTGGATCCGCCATACCGAGAGGTCGACGCCAATCTCCGCCAGCGCTGTCCGCCACGCGATCACGTGCTGGTAGACGCTGTCGATCAGCGTGCCGTCCAGGTCGAAGAGGAACGACGGTACCGGCGACTCGGAATAGGTCACCCGCACAGGCTACTGTGCGGGCTCGCCTGACGGCGGGAAACATGAGGCCGCTCCCGCTACGAACCAGCCGAAGTCCGCGCCCGCCTCCCCTGGGACGCTTCGCTGTGCACCACGGGCGGCGTGCTCCACGGCGGAGCGCTCATGTCGCTGGCCGACAGTACGGGAGGCGCGTGCGCGTACCTGAACCTGCCCGCGGGCGCGCAGGGCACGACGACGGTCGAGTCGAAGACGAACTTCCTGCGCGCCGTGCGCTCCGGGGACGCGGAAGCGATCTCCCGCCCGCTGCACAGCGGCCGCACGCTGATCGTGGTGGAAACCGATGTCGTCGATGACCGGGGCCGCCTCGCCGCCCGCGTCACCCAGTCCCAGCTGGTCCTGAACGGCGTGCAGCGGTGAGCTCCGCGAGGTAGGGCGGCTCCGCGCCTGGACGGGTGCAGGCCAGGGCCGCGGCTTGGACGGCGAACGCGAGTGCGTCGCGTATGGCGTCGGGCTCGTCCAGGTGAGGACGCGTCATCCCGTGCCCCGTCCAGCGCGCGAGGAAAGCCCCGCCGAACGCGTCGCCCGCGCCGATCGTGTCGGCGACTTCGACAGGGGGCACGTCCACGCGGATTTCGCGCCCGGACTGCAGGAAGGCGGACGCGGGCCGCGGCCCGTCGGTGACGATGACGAGAGCGGCGCCCCGGTCGAGCAGGGTACCCGCCGCCTTGGCGGGCGGCGCGCCCGGAACTAGGTATGCCAAGTCGTCGGTACTCGCCTTGAGGATGTCGGCCCGCTGCATGATCCGGGACAGACGGCTGAGGTATACGCCGCGGTCGGGAATCGCACCCGGACGGCAGTTCGGGTCCACCATCACCAGCGTCCCTGGCGGGATTCCCTCCGTGATCAGGCGCTCGGCGCTGGACGCGATCGGCTCCATCACGAGGCCCAGCGTCCCGACATGCACGGCCTCGAGCACACCGGGCGCAGCGGACACACCGGGCGCAGCGGACACAGTGGACACGGTGGGCACGGCGGACACGGCGGACACGGCGGCCCGCAGCGCGTCGTACTCGACATCGGCCGCCGCCGTCCCGTCAAGGTAGAAGTGGTAGCGCGCGATGCCGGCGTCGTCCATGTCGGCGACCGCGAGCGTCGTCGGCAGACGGCTCGGGGACGGCAGCCCGAGCAGCACGCCGTCGGAGTCGAGCCTGGCGCGCAGCAGCCGCCCGAACCCGTCACCGGACAGCCGGCCGGCGAATACCGCCGGAACCCCCAGGCGTGCCAGAGCGCGCGCCGTATTGAACGGCCCGCCCCCGGGGTGGGCGGCGACGTCGCCATCGCTGCCCACCACCAGGTCGATCAGTGCCTCCCCGATGACCGCGATCATGCGGGTGCCGCTTCCCGAGTGCCGCTGCCCAATTGCCGCTCTCCATGTGCCACTGCCGACTACCGATGCCCAGTGCGGCTGCCCAGTGCCTCTGCTCAGTGCCTCTGCTCAGTGCCGCTGCCCAGTTCTGGTTGCTCAGTGGCGGGCAGCGTCCAGCAGGTGGTAGGTGCGCTTGCCCTTGCGGAGCACCAGCCACCGGCCGTGCAGCAGGTCCGCTTCCGTGAGCGGCCGGTCCTCCTGCTCGGCCGACCCGTTCACGTACGCGGCCCCCTGCGAGATCGTCCGGCGGGCATCGGACACCGAGGACGCGAGCGGCGTGGACGCGAAGACGTGCACTAGGTCACCGGGTTCGAACGGCGTCGTCGGCACCTCGGAAGCCAAGAACAAGAGCGCCTGCGCCGAAGCCCCCGCCGGCGTACCGCCGAACAAGATCGCGCTCGCTTCCTCTGCCGCCGCCGTCGCCTCCGCGCCGTGCACGATCGTGGTGACCTCACGCGCGAGCCGCCGCTGTCCAGTCCGCTTGAACGGCGCCTCGGCATGCGAAGCGGCGACAGCCCGGCATTCGTCAACCGGCAGCAGCGTGAGCTGCAGCAGGAACCGCTCGATGTCCGCGTCGGCCACGTTCATCCAGTACTGGAAGAACTGGTACGGCGACGTGCGGTCGGCGGCGAGCCAGACCGCCCCGTCCTCGCTCTTGCCGAACTTCTTGCCGTCAGACCGCAGGAGCAGCGGCCACGTGAAGGCGTGCGCGTGCCCGCCGTCGGCCTTCCGGATCAGGTCGACGCCGGCCAGGATGTTGCCCCACTGGTCGGAGCCCCCGACCTGCAGCTCGACCCCGTGGGTCCGGTTCAGGTGCAGGTAGTCGTTCGCCTGGAGAAGCTGGTAGCTGAACTCGGTGAACGAGATGCCGTTGTCGCTCTCCAACCGCGTCTTCACCGCTTCGCGCGCGATCATCTGGTTCACGGTCGCGTGCTTGCCGATGTCCCGCAAGAAATCCAGCAGGGTGACGGACCCCGTCCACGAGAGGTTGTTCACCAGCGGCACCCGGCTGACCCGCTCAAGCTGGTCGGCGATGCGCTTGACGTTGTGCCCGAGCGTCTCCTCGTCGAGGAGGTTCCGCTCCTTCGACCGGCCGCCCGGGTCGCCGATCATCCCGGTCGCGCCGCCGGCGAGAGCCAGCGCGTTGTGCCCCGCGTCGGCGAACCGGCGCAGGACGAGCAGCCCGATCAAGTTGCCGACCTGCAGGCTGTCCGCGCTCGGGTCACATCCGTAATACAGCCCGACCGGCCCCGCAGCGATTCGCGCCCGCAGTTCATCGCGGTCAGTGCTGTCCTGGACGAGGCCACGGGCCTCAAGGTCGGCGAGAAGGTCCATGACCGTATGGTCGCATACCCACGGTAGTGACTTCGCCGGGATATTCCCCTAGGCGGCATGCCTACTTAGCTGTGTATACCTATAAGCCGCTGGTGACACGGGTAGACCACGCATGTGCCGAGTACCGGAGTCCCGCGGCGCGAGCCAATGCTGCTTTACCTGCTCAAGCAGGTCGAACTGGCCGCGCGAGCCAGGCTGGACGACATCGTCCGCCCCCTTGGGCTCACCGCCCTTCAGTACACGGCGCTGGGCATCCTCGAACGGCAGAACGGCATTACCTCGGCGCAGCTAGCGCGTAATTCGTTCGTGACCGCGCAGTCGATGGCGGACATGATCGCGATCCTGGAAGGCCGCGGCGTCATCGAACGGCACCGGGACACGGCCGACCGCCGCCGGCTCGTGGTCTCCCTGACCGCCGAAGGCCGCGGCCTGCTCGACCGCTGCCGCCCTCAGGTCGCGGCACTGGAGGCCAGCATGCTCACTGGCCTGACGCCCGGCGAGGTCGAAGATCTCCGCCACGGGCTGCGATCCTGCCACAGCAACCTTTCCGGTTCCCCTCTCGTCCTTTGATCTCGCGCCACCGGTCGTGGTCAGGGGCGTCCCCCGTGCCGGAGCCGTTCAGTGCTCGTGGACGATGACGCCGCGGACGTTCTTGCCGTTCACCAGATCGTCGTAGCCCTCGTTGACCTGGTCGAGCGTGTAAGTGCGGGTGATGATCTCGTCGAGCTCGAGGTCGCCTGCACGGTAGAGGCCGAGGATCTTCGGGATGTCCGTCGTCGGGTTGCAGTCGCCGAACAGGCTGCCCTTCACCGTCTTTCGAAACAGCGTCAGCATCGCCCCCGGAAGCTGGATCGTCGGGGTGAACAGGCCGCTCAGGCTGGTGATGACCGTGATGCCGTCCTTGCCCGTCACGTTGAAGGCGGCCTCGATTACCTCGTGGTCCGCGACGCCGACGGTGACGATCGCGGAGTCCGCGCCTTGCCCGCGGGTCAGTTCAGGCACCGCGAGGAGGGCCTCCGCGGCCGAGGCGAACGCGTGGGTCGCCCCGAGTTCCAGGGCCTTCGCGCGCTTGATCTCCACCGGGTCGATGGCGACGACGTACTTGGCGCCTGCGTACCGGGCACCCTGAACCGCGTTGATGCCGATCCCGCCGACGCCGAAGACGGCGACCGTGTCCCCGGGGGCGACTTTCGCGGTATTCACGGCGGATCCCCAGCCGGTGGGGACTCCGCAGCCGACCAGAACCGCCTTGTCCAGGGGAAGATCGTCGTCGACCTTGACGGCCGAATTCTGGTGGACGACCCCGTACTGGCTGAACGTACCGAGCATGCACATGCCGCCGTACTCGCCGCGCGAGCCGGTCAGCGCGAAGCGCGGCCCCGGCAGAAACCCGTCCAGAATCGTGGCACCCATGTCGCAGATCGACTGGCGGCCAGTCGCGCAGTAGCGGCAGGTGCCGCAGCTCGGGATGAACGAACAGACAACGTGGTCGCCGGGCGCGACGCGAGTGACTCCCGCGCCGACCTCTTCGACGATCCCGGCGCCCTCGTGACCGAGCACTATCGGCAGCCGGGCCGGAAGATCCCCGTGGATGACATGCAGATCGGAATGGCAGAGCCCAGCGTGCGTGTACCTGATGAGCACCTCGCCGTCGCGGGGTCCGTCGAGGTCCAGTTCCTCGATTTCCATCGGCTTGCCGTATTCGTAGACGACCGCGGCCCTTGTCTTCATAGCTACTCCTTCGGAACGGCGTTCCCGCAAAGAGTTACATACGCTTAGCCGCCGCGACTAGCCATGAATGCCGCCGCCCCGCCGGGGCGGGCCGCCAGGCAAGAGGAGAGTTGGAGCGCTGCCACAACCGGCCCGCGCACCGGGCCCGCGGACCGGTTGCGTTCTCGCACGAGGCACAACAAACGCGGCCCGGCACGGCACGCCCGCGATAGCGTGTCGTGCCGTGCCGTGGCCACGCCGTCGCGGCCCACCCCACCGCGACGCCCCCGTACGCACGTTTAGTTTCGTTGACATGCGATCCTTGGCCTAGGGACTAAGGTCCCGATTTCACCAGCAGGAGGACCTGCTCACGAGCGCGCTGGCACCAGAACGCGGTGCCTTTCCCCGCCGGATCGATGATGGCGTTGTCCGACTCTCCGACGTAGCCCAGCACGGCGCGCGCCAGAAGCGGGAGTACCGCCGGGATGTCCAGGGCGTCGATGGCGCACCCGCCTTGCCATATCGGCCGGCCCGTTAGTACTTAGTGGGGTAATAACAACACTAAGTACAAACGCTTGAGCGAAAACTCTTCGTTTTGTGGTTAGCCTAATCCGCTCAACCAGTCACCATCCAGACCCGAACGGGCCCGAATGCGCATTCGGGCCCGTTCGCGTACCTGCTCAAACACGCAATCGAGCTCGCTATCGGGCGCTCAAACGCGCAATTGAGCTCGCTATCGGGCGCTCAAACGCGCATTCGAGCGCCGCTGAGGTGGCCGGGCGGATACGGCCTCGGGGGCATGCGTGAGCGCTCCGAGTCGCTCGGCGGCGACCTGATCGCCGGCCGTCCGCCTCGAGGCAGCCGGGGTCAACCCCGGGGTTGATTCGCGAAGTCAACTTGCCGCCGGATGACAAGCAGGCTCGCCTTACGTAGTCTTCGAGCATGACGAGGGATTTCCCTGCGGGCAACCTGCGCGTCTCGGACGCCGAACGCGACGCCGCGCTCGCCGAGCTCAGCGAGCATTTCCAGGCCGGGCGGATCACGCAGGAGGAGTTCGACGAGCGGTCCGGGCTCGCGCTGCGGGCTAAGACCGGGGACGACCTCCACACACTGTTCACGGACTTGCCGGGTACGGAAGCACCCGAGAGCGGAGCGCCCGCGGACGACACACCGCAGTCGGAGACGCCGCTGCCGCCAATGCCGCGACAGCAATGGGCGCCGTCGCGCAGCCGGCCCCGGTCAACCGTCACCTTCATCGTCGTCGCCTGCGTGATCGCGTCGGTCATCATCGCCAACGTGACCAGCGCGGTGTCCCAAGCCAGCGGATCCCACCATGTGGTCGTGAACACGGGCTGGGTCGTCCCGGTCGTCATCGCGCTGCTCGTCCTGCGGCGGGTCGGCCGCCGGTAACCGGTCCCGGGAGTCATGCCCCCCTCTTGTCCCGGGAAGTCGTGCCCTCTCTTGTCCCGGGAGTCAGGCCCCCCTCTTCACCAGGCGCTCGATCGCGTCGGACGCCTCTCGGACCTTTTCCGCCGCGGTGTCACCGCCCTCGGCGACCGCCTGCGTGACGCAGTGCCCAAGGTGGTCTTCGAGCAGCCCGAGCGCCACCGACTGCAGGGCACTGTTCACCGCGGAGATCTGGGTGAGGATGTCGATGCAGTACTTGTCCTCGTCCACCATCCGCTGGAGGCCGCGAACCTGCCCCTCGATCCGGCGCAGCCGGTTGAGGTACTTGTCCTTGTCTGCCGTATACCCGCGCATGCCATTACGATACCGTACCCGTATAGGGTATAGCTGGTGGCGCGCTATAGGCACCGGAGCAGGCGCGGGGGCGCCGCTACCGCGCCTTCTTCTTCACCCGCCGGCGGTACGTCAGGCTGCCGAGGCCGGCGACTATCGCCGCCGCGCCGAGGCCGATCGCGGTCCCGTCCTGGAGTCCCGCCGTGCCACCGCCTCCGGTCTGGGGCGCCCCGCTCGGATAGGCGGTGGCCGACGCGGTCGGCGGCGGGGTCGCCACGTAGGTGAAGGACGCCGCGGGACTCGGTGACGGCGAAGCGCCTCTCGTCGCGGGCGCGGGCGCGGTGGCCGACGCGGAGTCGGAGGCGGAGGCGGCGGCAGAGGCGGCCGACGCGGACGCGGCGGCAAAGGCGGACGCGGAGGCGGCGGCAGAGGCAGAGGCAGAGGCGGACGAGGATGACCTGCTGGCAGCGGTGGCCGATCGGGAAGTCGAAGGGGCGGCCGACGGGGAGAATATCGCCGGGTGGGTCGATTCCGAAGTCGAGCACCCGGCGGCGGCCGCGGAAACCAGGACTATCAGGGTGGCCGCGCCTGCTGCTGGGGTTGCGCGCGCCTTCATGGAGCCTCCGGCATTTGACTAAGAGACCGACAGCGGAACACCAAATCGCCGATCAATCCGCAATGGCGTGTTGTCCATTTGACCATTAGGCTACGCGAGTAGGGCCTTCTACGGAAGATAACGGAAGGGGCGGCATTGGGAGACGCGTCATGGCGGCGGGTATCCGGCCTGCGCGTGGTCATGTCGTGGCCGGAAACCGGCTACTCTTATCCTCCCCAGCCTCCGCCGCCAGGAACATGGCGTGCCCGCGTTGCCGGGATTATGGGCATCGTGCTGACACTTGGCGGCGCCGGGGCGATAGCCGGCGCCCTGCTGTCCCAGCAGCACGCGCCGCAGCCTTCGGCCGCGGCGGCGGGAGTCACGGGAGCCAGCGGCCACGGGCCGTCGCTGCGGCGTTCGATTCCCGTCGCCATAGACATACCCTCTATTAGCGTTAATTCGAAATTGCTGCGCCTAGGACTTAATCCGGACGGCAGTATTCAGGTGCCATCACTTACCGGCGAAGCGGACCTGGCCGCCTGGTACAAGTACTCGGCGACGCCCGGCGAGATCGGCACATCCGTCATCGAGGGCCACGTCGACACCTACCTCGGGCCCGCCGTCTTTTTCCGACTGGGCGCGCTCAAGCCCGGGGACACCATCGACGTGACGCTGGCGGACGGCGATACGGCCATTTTCCGGGTCACCGGCGTGCGTGAATATCTCAAGGAAAATTTCCCAGAAAAAACTATTTACGGCGCCACAGGTTTCGCCGCGCTCCGGCTGATTACCTGCGGCGGCGCCTTCGACTACGCGACCCGCCACTACCTCAGTTCCACGGTCGTGTTCGCATCCCTCGCCTCGTACGCCGATCCTGGCCGCCCAGGCGGCCGGCCCGCCGCCTGAGGCGCGACGTCAAGGTCGGCTGGCCGGCTGGACGGCGGGCGCGGGCTCCGGTTCGGCATCGCTGTCGGCGACGGGGAGATCAGCGATCTGGCTGTCGGCGATCCGGCGGTCGACGGCCACGAGGGCCGGGAGCGCCAGCAGGCCGCACAAGATGGTCGGGACACCGCCGATGACCAGGGACCAGCGGGCGCCGAATTCCTGGCCCACCCACCCGACGATCGGCCCGCCGATCGGCGTGGACCCCAGCCAGGCGAGCGCCCACAGCGCCATCACCCGGCCGCGCATCTGCGGTTTCGCGGCGAGTTGGAGCACCGTCTTGGCGTAGGAGTTGAACGTGATGCTCCCGTAGCCGACGAACAGCATCACGATCAGTTCGACGAACATATTCGGCGCGAGCGCGGCGGCCAGGATCGCGACGCCCCAGCCGATCGACGCCAGGCACAGCGAACGTCCCGTGGGCCGTGACCGCGCCGCCGACACCAGCCCGCCGACGACCGCGCCGGCCCCCATCACCGAGGCCATGATCCCGTAGGACGCCGCCCCGCCCCCGAGCACCTTGGTCGCCATCAGCGGCAATGACACCTGGAACTCCCAGGCCAGCGTCCCCACCACAGCGATCATGATCAGCGGAATCAGCAGCTCCGGGGTGGATCTGACATACCGCAGCCCCGCGACGATCTGCCCCTTCTCCTTGCGCACGGGCCGCGCCGGAAACAGGTCCGCGCGCCGCATCATCGCCAGCGAGATCAGCACGGCCACGAACGACAGCGCGTTCACCCCGAAGCACAGCGACACGCCCAGCGCCGCCACGATCGCACCGCCGAGCGCGGCGCCGAGCACGCGGGCCATGTTCATGGCGACGGAGTTGAGGGTGACGGCGTTCGGCAGGTCGGCGGCGGGCACCATCTCGGGTATGAAGCTCTGGCGGGCCGGGTTGTCGAAGACGTTGACGAACCCGAGCATGAGGCCGAGCGCGTAGACCATCCACAACCGGATGGACCCGGTGACGATCAGGATCGCGAATATCGCCGAGATCAGGCCGGCGAGCGTCTGAGTGGCGTAGAGGATCCGCCGCTTGTCCCGCCTGTCGGCGAACAGGCCGCCCGCCGGGCCGAAGACAAGCATCGGGAGGAACCGGGCGGCGAGCGTGAACCCTAGCTGGGTCCCGCTGTGCGTGAGGCCGAGGACGAGGAACGACTGCGCCACCGATTCCATCCAGGTGCCCATCACCGAGATGAGCTGCCCCGAGAAGAACAGGCGGTAGTTACGGTGGCGCAGCGACGACACGGCCTGCGCGGACCTGAGGCCGCGCGGGCGCGGCACGGACGGCGAATCGGCGGGAACGGGACGAGGAACGGCGGCGTGCTCCTGCGTGATTGACACGTATGAACTCCGTATGCTTAGCTTCGCTCAACAAGAACATTAGCTCTGCTAAGGATGTTCCTCAGCTTCCCTGCTCATTTCGCGCGCCGGACCGCCGCCGCGACGCGGCAGCGGCCCGAATGCCCCGCCCGCTCCGGAGGCGGCCCCGTTAAGCCGAACGACCAGTGGTATCCGCCCGGAGGCGGTCACCACTGGTCGCTGCGCGAGGCGAGGGTTCTAACACTTTCCTTCGTAGGCCCCGCTGGTGTAGGTGGTCCAGGGAGTCCAGTTGCTGCCGTCGGCGGAGATGCTGACAGCGGCCTCGGCGTTGCCGATCGGGTTGAACGTGGCCATCGAGCCGTGCACGGCGTTGATCTGCCAGTACCCGTAGTCATCGGTCGGGCTGACCGCGTACTGGTTGCCGCTGGACTCCGCCATCGCGATCTCCGCGGCCATGAACGCCTGCGAAGGCGTGCCGCCGGCGTCCTCCCAGAGCTGCTCCAGGCCGGAGCAGCTGAGCGTCCCGCTGAGCGTGGTCGAGTGCCCGCTCGTCTGGACAGTACTCGCCTCAGTGGTGGCAGACACGCTGTCCGCAGCGGCACCGCCCGTGGAAGCGCTGCTCGCGGGAGCACTATTCGCGGGCGCGGAGGACTGGCTCGCGCTGGCCGGCGCGCCGTACGGCACGTCAAGCACCTGACCCGGGTAAATGAGGTCCGGGTTGGAAACCGTCGTCGTGTTCTGCTGGTACAGCCACTGCCAGTCGCCGTAGCTGCCGTAGAAGCGGTCGGCGATACTCGCGAGGGTGTCACCTGACACGACCGAGTAGGTGCGGTCGGCGGTGGTCAGCGTGTCGAGCGTGGCCGTCGACGATGGCGCCTGGCGGTCGGTGTGCACCGCCGCGGTCGTCTCGGCTCCCGAGGTGACGGTAGCCGGGGCGCCCGTGGCGGCGGCCGGGGTGTGCTCGACGGTGACGGCGGCGCTCGCCGTGGCGGCGCTCGCCGTGCTCTGCATCTGCGGCACGCCGACCATGACACCGGCGATCGCAACGGCCGGCGCGGCCATCGCCGCCCTCCCGGCAATCTTCTCTACTGGTGACAGAGCCGCGTGACGGCCCCGGTACCCGAACGTCCTGAACCTGCGGTTGTTGAGCGCAGAGCTCACTAATCTCCCTGGTGGTCTTTCCGCCCCCTACTAACCGTGATCAGCCGTCTGAGCTGACCCGGGCGTTCGGTTGGCCTGACTCGGTCAGCGTAGTGAACTTGCAGATCGTTTGTCCGATTTTTCACCTAAAGTCCCGAGCGTCGCACGTCGCGCAGCGTGACGCAGACCGGCCAGAGTTCAGTCAGGCCGGGCTGTTTCACGGCAATCGGCGGCGACCGCGGACTCCGATGTGAAAACGGTCACGTCCGTGCGGACGACCCGATCGAGGGTGTCACGTGGGCAGCGGTTTGATCGCCCCGGTATCGCCGAAGAAGGACCAGATGACGGCGGCGGCCGCCGGCTCGTAGCTCGTGGGCGGCGGGAACTCGTGCACGCCGGAGGAGTACACCGCGAAGGCGACCCTGGTGCCGTCGGCGCAGCCCCACTCCGTGTACGTGAGCCAGCCGGATTTGTCCGTCATCACCGGCGCGCCGCACGCGCCGGTGCTGCGCAATCGGGCGACCTGCACCGTCGCCGGGGGCGTTTCCTCCCCTTTATCACCTGGTTTGTAGGGCACCGCGTAGTCGTTGAGCGAATCGACCTGCACGATCGTCGTCGGCTTGGACACCACGCAGCCCGGTTGCGGATCCGCCTTCACGATCGCGTACGCGTCGTAGACGCCGGGAGCGCTGCACGCCATCCGGTAGGCCATCCGGCCCCCGTTGCTGTAGCCGACGAGGTAGAGGGGATGCACGTTGCCAGGGTCGATACGCGCGGCCAGCGCCTTCAGGAACGCGACGTCGTTGATGTTGTCCTGGAAGGCGCGGCCGCAGCAACCGCCCGCGTTCCAGGACTCGTCGTAAGCGACGGGGTAGACGAGTTCCGCCTGGTCGGCGTTGGCGTAGGGCACCAGGTAGTCCCGGCCGACCTCGCTCGAGACGGGCGCGTTGATGCCGGAAAGGACGACGATGATCGGCGCTGACCGTGGCAGTTCGGCTACCGGGACGATTTCTTCCCAGCTCCGGGTGAGGTCACCGACCTTCATGGAGTAGGTCGCGGTCACCGACTGCCGCTCGGCCAGGTGAACTATCTGGTGGCCGGAGAAGATCGCGGCGGCCGCGGCGACGATCGCCAGGGCGGCGTGGACCAACTTGACGATCATGCCTGGGCCAGCTCCACTGACTGCTCCGCTGACTTGCCGCCGCTGCGCTTTCCGCTCCGCTCCCGCCGGTCAGGCCCGCCTCGCCGGTCCTGCCCGCTCCGCCGGTCCTGCGCGCCCCGCCGGCTCCGCCACTCCCGGCCGGTCAGCACCAGGCTGAGCGGCGTGCGGCGCGCGGCCGACGCGATCCCCCAGGCACCGAAGTAGATGACCGGCAGGAACAACCCGAGCAGCGCCAGCAGTTCCAGTCCGGAGCCGGAAGTCCGCACCAGGGCAAGGAACCCGGACATCGATGCCAGCCACAGCACGAACTGGAGAACCAGCGGGTGCCCGAGGTAGGTGCCGAACGAACTCGCCGACCCGGCCGCGAAGAACTTCCGTCCCGGCGCCCCCCGGTCTCCCCACAGCAGCCCCCCGGCCAGCAGCGCCCAGCCGAAGCACAGCGCCTCCACCACGACGACGGGCTGGAAGACCGCGCTGGCCGTGCCGGGGGTCGCGCCGCCCGCGTAGATCTCGGCGAAGTACACCCCCACGCCGGCGGCCACGCCGAAGAGCGCTACCAGCGTCACGGTCATCGCCGAAGCGTACCGCCGCGTGACCTCGCAGACGCGCTCGAAGTGCCAGCCGGCAATGGCGCCGCCGAGGATGTAGAGCACGTAGCTCTCCGCCCAGATCCCTGAGTCGGCGCCGTTCAGCCAGCCGCCGAGCAGCCCGCCGCCCGCCCAGTGATACTGGATGGCCGAGGTCAGCAGCACCTGGTACGCGCACGCGGCCGCGAACAGCAGGCCGTGATGCCCGGAGGTCTTCCGCAGCAGCCACCTGATCACGGGGAACAGGGCGTACACCTGCATCGTGACGAGCAGGAAGTACAGCTGATAGCGGGCGTTGGCGTCGAGGAGATCGATCCCGAACGTCCTCGCCATCGACGGCAGCGATCGGTGCCAGTCGCCGTCGGCCAGGAAGTAGACGAGACTCCACGTCACGTACGCGGGGATGACCAGCCAGTACCGCCGCCGCCAGAAAGCCAGCCAGTTCACGTCCTCGCGGTGCCCGTAATGGTAGGTGAGAACGAGGGCGGTGAGCAGGAAGAACAGTTCCCGGCTCGTGTGGAAGACGGTGGTGACCGCCCCGAGCGTGAGCGTGACCGTGCCGCCGCCGAAGGCGAGCGTGTGCACGCCCACCACGAACGCCATGATGATCAGGCGGATCATATCGAACGCGACGATGTGCGGCCTTCGGCTCAACGAGACACCGCCATGTCCTTCAGCCGGCGCCGCGCGATCTTGCCCGTCGGTCCGAGCGGCATCTGGTCGACGACGAAGAACGTCGCCGGCCGCTTCGGCCGCGGCAGGCTCGCCGCGCACGCGTCCCGCAGCGCCGCTTCGAGAACGGCCGGCGCCCATCCCTCGGCCGGCAGCACCCAGGCGACCGGCCGCTCGCCGAGCACGTCATCGAGCGCGCCGACGACCGCCGCGGAGCGGACGCCTGGCTGGGCGAGCAGCAGTTCCTCGATCTCGCGCGGGTAGATCTTCTCCCCTCCCCGGTTGATCACGTCGTCCGACCGGCCGACGAGGAACAGGTACCCGTCGGGATCCAGGTAGCCGAGGTCGCTGGTGTCCAGCCAGCCGTCGGGTGAGATCACGCCGGGCCGCCCGCCGGACGCGTAGGACGTGATGACGCCCGCGCCCCGGATCTGCACCCGGCCGATCTCCGACGGCGCGCACGGCGTGACCGCCCCCACTTCCGACACGGTGACGACACGCACCTCCGTGCCGGCGGGCCGCCCGGCGGAGCCAGGCTTGCGAAGGCCGTCGACCGGGTTGGCGGTGATCATGCTGGCCGCCTCGGTCATCCCGTAGGTCTCCACGACCGGGATCCCGAACGCCGCCTCGAACTGCTCGAGGGCGGCCCGCGGCAGCGGCGCCGACGCCGACCGGACGAAGCGGATGCCGGCGGGCGCCGCGGAAGGCGGATCCATGGCGAGGATGGAGATGATCGCAGGCACCGCGTTGATCCACGTGATCCGCGCGTCCTCGATCATCTCCCAGAAGCCACGGCGGCTGAACTTCCGGTCGACGGCGAGGTACGCGCCCGCGCTCAGGGTCGCCAGCAGGCCGACGACCTCCGCGTTGACGTGGAACAGGGGCAGCGAACAGTAACCCCTGTCGTTCGGGGAAATGTCGTGATGAAATGCGACGCTGGCGGCCACATGCGCGAGTTGCTGGTCGCGGAGCAAGATGCCCTTCGGCGTGCCGGTGGTGCCGCTGGTGCACAGGTAGATGCCCGCGCCCGCTGCGGGTCCGCGGCCCTTTCGCAAGACCCTTATCCCGAACGATCCTTCCGTCACCGCCAAGGGCCGCGCGATGTCGAGCACGCGGGCGACGTCGGCGGGCGGCGCCTCCGGGTCAAGCGGCACCACGACCCGGCCCGCGCCCAGCAGCGCGACGAGCGTGACCGCGTAGTCGAACGGGTCGCCCGCGCGGACGGCGACGGGCGCGCCCGGGGGCAGCCCGGCGTCGTCCAGGCGGCGTTCCCAGGTGACGACGGCGTCCAGCAGGCCTTCGTAAGTGAGCGTGCGCTCGCCCCGCGCTTCCGCGAGGTAGACGGCGCCGCCCCGGTCGCGGGCGGCGGTATCGATCCAGTCCCTGATCAACGCGTTACCTCAGGACATCGTTCGCGGGTCGGACCGGACCAGCCAGAGCGTGCGCGCTGGGGCAGAAGTGCAGGTGAGAGGCATACGACAAAAGTCGCCGCCGTTTGTTAAAGGACTATGAAAATGCAAACTCACTAAGGAAATCTTAAGCTAACTGTGAGCATCGGCTGCTTCACTGACGCCGTGAAACCGAGGCTCCTGGTGGTGGACGATGACCCTGACGTGCGGGATTCCCTGAAGCGGGCCCTGGGCTACGCCGGTTACGCCGTGGAAACAGCCTCGAACGGCGCGGATGCGATCACGTCGCTGGCCCGCTCTCCCGTGGACCTCGTCATCCTGGACATCCTGATGCCGATGATGAACGGGCTCGACGCGTGCAGGGAACTGCGGCGCAAGGGCGACGCCACCCCTGTGCTCGTGCTGACCGCCAGGGACAGCGTGGACGACCGGGTGACCGGGCTGGAAGCGGGCGCCGACGACTACCTGGTGAAGCCGTTCGCGCTGCGCGAGCTCAACGCCCGGGTGCGTGCCCTGCTGCGCCGGGCCCAGCCGTATCACGAGGTGATCGGCTACGCCGACCTGACACTCGACCTCACCGCCCGGACGGTGATCAGGGACGGGCAGCTCATCGGCCTGACCAAGATCGAGTTCGAGCTTCTCGAACTGCTGGTCCGCAACGCCGAGCAGGTGCTCAGCTACGAGGTAATCCTGGAACGGGTGTGGGGGTGGGGTGAGGCGCCCGCTTCCAACGCGCTCGCGGTCTTCATCGGCTTCCTGCGCCGCAAACTGGAGGAAAACGGACGCAGCCGGCTGATACGCAACGTGCGGGGAGTCGGCTATGTGCTGCGGGCGGTCCCGTGAGGCTCCCCGTGAGGCTGGGGTGGGCGCGTTTCAGACGGCCGGCGCGGCTGAGGCTGCTCACCCGCTTCACGCTTGTCGCGACGGGCGCGGTGGCGGTGACCGCGGTGGCGATCACCGCGCTCGCGTTCGTGGCGATCCGCGGGGACCTGGAGGGCCAGTCGCGCCAGCAACTCGCCCAGCAAGCGCAGCGAATTGAGCACGCCGCCGCCAAGTTCCACGGGCACATCCCGGACCTCTGGGTGCCGGGCGGCCCGAACGGGTTCGGCTCGACGTACTACGCGCAGCTGGTCACATCGGCCGGCACCGTGCGGGCTCCGAAGGGCGACCTCGGGATGCTGCCCGCCGACGCCGCCGCCGTCACCGTCGCCACGGGCCAGCGCCCCAGCCTGTACCAGGACACCAAGGTGGACGGCGTGGACGCGATGGTGCTCACCGTCCCGCTCAGCGTCCGCCAGGGGCTCGCGCTGCAGGTGGCCGAGCCGCTCAGCGAGACGGACTCGGAGATGGCCACGGTCGGCACGGTACTCGGGGTGGCGAGCGTGATCGGCATTCTCGTCGCGGCCGTGCTCGGCTGGGCGGTCGCGCGCACGGGGCTGGCCCCGGTGTCCCGGCTCGCCGCCGTCGCGGAGCAGGTGACCGCGACCGGTGATCCGGACCTGCGCGTCGAGGTGGACCGCCGCGACGAGATCGGCCGGCTGGCCACGTCGTTCAACCGCATGCTGAGCGCGCTCCAGCGCTCGCTTGCCACCCAGCGGCGGCTGATCAGCGACGCCAGCCACGAACTGCGCACGCCGCTCGCCAGCATGCGCGTCAACGTCGAACTGCTCGCCGACGATCCGGGAATGTCCGCGACCGAGCGCAAGGAAGTGCTCGACCGTGTGGTCGCCCAGGTCGCAGAGCTCAGCGACCTCGTGGCCAGCGTCACCGATCTGGCCCGCGGGGAAGCGGCACGGGGCGAGCAGGGGCGGAACGGGCGGCCGCGAGAGGGACGGTCTCCGGAGGGCCATGGCGACGTCCGGCTCGACGAGGTGGCCGCGGCGGCGCTGGACGCCGCCCGCCGGGACTGGCCGGGGACCGAGTTCCGCGCTGATCTGGATGCCTGCGCGCTCACCGGCGACGCCGGCCGGCTGCGCGTCGCCATCAGGAACCTGCTGGACAACGCGGCCAAGTTCGGCCCGCCAGCCGGCCCGGTCGAGGTCCGCCTCGGCCACGGCGAACTGACCGTCCGCGATTACGGCCCGGGCATCGACGACGCCGATGAACCTTACGTCTTCGACCGTTTCTACCGTGCGCCGGAAGCCCGCGCGGTGCCCGGCTCAGGGCTCGGTCTCTCGGTCGTCAGCGACGTGGCGCGTTCGCACGGCGGCACCGCCACCGCCGAGCAGGCTCCCGGCGGCGGCGCCCTCCTGCGCCTGACGCTCCCCTGCCGGTAACGGGCTTCTTCACGCGCAGCCTCTAGCGGACCGTGAGATGCGCGCCGAGGAACGCCAGCGACGGGGGCTCTTGCCAGGCGAAGAACGAGCCGTCGTGGCAGCCTTTGACGAACTCCACGACGGCGTCATCCGGAAGTTCCCGGGCCAGCGCCTGGACGCCGGGGCAGAACGGGTCGCCATAGCCGGAGGCGATCCGGACAGGCTTGCCCGCCAGCGCGGACGCGTGCGTGACGGCGTCGTCGGCGGCGAAGTCAGCCGCCGTGGCGTACGCGCCCGCGTTCACCGCCCGCGCCTGCGCGTAGCTCGTCCAGATCGCCGGGCTGATCGCGGCGACCGCGCCGATCAGGTCGGGGTACTTTTCGGTCAGCAGCAGCGCGCCGTATCCGCCCATAGAGATTCCCATCGCGCCGATCCGGTGCGGCGCGCGGCCGAGCCCGCGCCGCCGGCACATCGGGATCAGTTCGCCGGTCAGCATTCCCATGGGGTCATCACCGGGATGAGCGTTCCAGTAGCCCGAACCGCCGTCCACGGTGACCAGGGCCATCGGGGGCAGCGGCGTCCCGCCGACCGCGAGCGCGACCGCTCCCGCGGGAGTCAGGCCGGTCAGGGCGTCGGCGTGGTTCCCGCCTTCACCGTGCAGCATGACCACCAGCGGGAGTTCATCCCCTGGCTTGTGTCCTGGCGGGTACCCGATCGTGTAGCCGACGTCCCGGTGCCGCGCCGCCGAGTAGAACGTGCCGGATATTTCCGGACCTGGGGCGGCATGCGGCCCGAAGTCGGTGACCGGCACATCGCACGCACCGTCGAGCGCGTCGAGTTCGCTCTTGCCCGGAAGCACGCCATGGTCGACCAGATCCGCTCCGGCACCGGCGACCGCGACGAGCCCAGCCGTGCCGAGGATGAGGCGGATGATGACGCGGCGGGGAACGTTCGGGCTGAAAGGCTGAGGTTTCGGTGGCATCAGGTCAGCTCCGCGCGGACCTGAGCCCGGTGAACGCCTGGCGGGCCGCGTGCTGCGCGACCAGCAGGGCGAACGTGAGGACGGCGATGCCGGCGACATCGATGAGCCCGGCGTGGAACAGGTTCTGCCGCCCCCCGGTCGCGACCCAGCAGCTGCATCCGGCGAGGAACGCGGCCATGACCGCGCACGCCGTGGCGGCGAGGCGCGCCTGCAGGCGCAGGATCTCCGGTGGCAGGTCGACGCGGCGAACGCAGATCGCGCCGCTGGTCACGGCGACGGCCAGGGCGACGGGGCTGGCGGCCATCCAGGCGAGTTCGGGCGCGGGGAACGCGGCGAGGGCGCCAGGATGCGCCCAGTAGGACGAGACCGATAGCGACAGCGCCCACTCGAACGCGGCCAGTCCCCCGGGGACGAGGCCGTGGTGGCCGCCCGTGCCCGGCCAGCCGTTGCCGAAGTGCCGGCCGCCGATGAACAGCCCTGTCACCGCCGCGACGAATACCAGCGCCGGGCTCACCAGGCACTTATCCCGATATCTGGCGATACGGACCACGATGGCGGTGCACACCGGGAGCGCCGCCGCGGCGGCGAGGACGAGGATCGCGATCATCGCCGCGGACGTGACGACCGTGGCCACAGCCGCTGCCCGCGTCATAGGCCTGGCAACCAGGTTCGACCACTGCCAGCCGATGGTGAGCTGTGACCACATCGCCGCGCCGAAGCCCAGGAAAATCACCGACGCACAGCCCAGCGATACCAGGCTCGCCGTGACGTGACGGGTCACGGCTGATGCGCCGGCGACATCACCCGCTTCCGCCCAGGATACCGGGAATCCGGCGAGGCCAGCGGCGGTGAGCCGGGCAACGACGCCGCCGCGGGCGACGTCGAGCGTGCGCGCGGCGGAACGCGGCCGCTCTTCGATGTCGCTGATGAGGAGTTCGGTGAACTCGTCGCCGTACCGGGCACGCCAGGCCCGCGGGTACCAGCGGAGCACGCGCTCCGCCCGCCTGGCGGGCGTCACACGCTGCCCCAGTTGACCGCGAGGCGGCGGAGGCCGACGTCCGCGACGCGGCGCTGGGCGTCCAGGTGCGCCTTGAGCGCGGTCGCGCCGGCGGCGGTGAGCTTGTACGGGCGGCGCCGGTCGTCGCTCTCGACGGCCTCGATCAGCCCTTGCGACTCCAGCCGGGCAAGCGCCTCATACAGCGTGCCCGGCGAGAGCCGGACTCCGGCGAAGTCCTCGATGTCCTTGGTGAGCGCGTACCCGTGCCTGGTCCCGTCCGCCAGGCTGGACAGGATCAGCGTGGCCGGCCCCGCATACCGCCCGAACCCGGCGAGGGACTCGCTCTTTCCCTTCGGCATGCCGCTCATCGTATATCGGTTCCCGATCTATCGGAAGCCGATACTCCATGAACGGGAATCGAATCTCTGGCGTCCCATGAGCCGCGACGCGAGAATGAGAGCGTGCGGTGCGGCAGGCTCGTAGTTCTCGCGGCCACTGCGGTGATCACCGCGGCGTGCACCGGGCCGGCCGCCGTCAGTACGCATACCGCCCACACGGCTCCCGGCCGCCCGGCTCACGGCCGCCCGGCTCACGACAGCCCGGCCGCCAGCATCACAGCCGGATCCGCCGTCAGGGCCAGGCCCGTGGATACGGCTTCAGCGGCGGATGCCCGCGCCTGCGGCCCGCTGCCATCGTTCCCGGGCGGCACCGCCGCCCAGATCATGACCGGCCGCCTGAGAATCGCGCCGTTCAGCGCCGTCACGATCGATACCACCGGGGACGGCGACACCACCGGGGACGGCGATATCAACTGGCGGATGAACCCGTTCGACGACCCGACCTGGATGCTCGACTTCCAGACCGGCACCTGGATCGAATCGCTCATCGAGGCTTACCTCAACGGCGGGAATGGCGCCGTGGCTTACCGGAACCGTGCCGAGGCCATCCTCAAGTCCTGGCTCGAGAACATGCCGATCGCGAACCAGAACCCCGAGACGCTGATGTGCGCCGCGGAGGCCTTCCCCGGGCAGGCCTGGATCCACGACCAGATCCCCGTGCTGCTCGACTACTACGCCGTGCACTGGCAAGGCGCTTACAACCACGGCTTGTCCCAGGATCTCGAACTGCTCCGCGCTGGCTGCGCCTACCCGGCGTCACAGTGGGGCGGGAAGCCCGCGACCTGGCGGGAGATCGCCAGGCAGCAGATGATCGACTCCTTCAGCGCGAACCAGTACGGCCCCGCGATCGACGCCCAGGGCGCGACCAACGAGCAGGCGACGGGTTACGCGAACTTCGACTTCGGACTGTGGTCAACAGCGGAAACCGACCTCTCGGCATGCCATGAGCCGCTGCCTGCCTGGATCAGCAGCCGGATCGATCAGATGCCCCTGTTCCTCGCACTGGCGACGATGCCCGACGGCAGGCTCGTCCAGATCGGCGACACGTACAACGTCACCCCGCGCGACCGGGCGGGGACGCCACTGCGATACGCCGCCACGATGGGCAGCCACGGGTCCGCCCCGGGACAGCGGATCGGCGTTTACACGGCCGCCGGATACGTGTTCGGCCATTCCGGATGGGGAAACGCCGCGACGTTCGGGCAAATGTCCTTCTACTCCCTCAGGTTCGGGCCGGGCACGGAGATCCACGGGCACCCCGACCACATGGGGCTCACCTACTACGCGCGCGGGCGGAACCTGATCGTGAACGCCGGGCACGACGGCTACGAGCAGAACGCGTACCGCGCGTACCTGCTCTCGCCGGAGGCGGCGAGCACCCTGGTCATGCCGGACGTCCCGTTCGACGCGAGCGCGGCGACGGCGCTGATCCGGCAGGACTTGACCGCCACAGGGCAGTTCTTCGAGTTCAGCGACACGGCTTTCGGCGGCGACCGGCGGCAGCGCAGCGTGTACGTGAGCCAGGCCCCGGACTTCGTGGTGGTCTTCGATCAGGCGTCCGGCGCCACGATGTATCAGCAACTGTGGCACCTGGACCCCGCACTGACCGTCCGGAGTATCACCAGTAGTTACGCCACCGCGACCGCGCCCGGCACCGAACTGGAGATACGCCAGGTCCCCCTCCCCGGCCAGACCATTCCGGCCGGTTCGACGACTGTGGTCACTGGCCAGGCCAATCCCTACCAGGGATGGGTGTCCCGAGCACAGAATGAGCGTGCGCCCGCCCCGGTGGTGACCATGACGCGGCAGGGGCCGGGCGCGCGGATCCTGACCGTGATCGTCCCGGCAAGTCCGGGGGCACCGGTCGGCGCGACGGCCTCGCGGGACGGCAACGGCTGGTATCTGTTGCGTGTGCGGATCGGCGCGACCTCGCGCACGCTGCTCGTCAGCGCCGACGGCGTGATCAAGGCGTGAACGCGTTGCCTGTCACGTGCCGGTGCCTGTCACAGCAACGACAACTGGCCTTGCACATCCGGGCGGCGTTTCTTGAGGTGCCGCCACCGCGGCAGGTCGTCGAGATAGGACCAGGACAGCCGGTGATACGGGGTCGGGCCCAGCCTGGCGAGCGCCTCCTGGTGGACCGGCGAGGGGTAGCCGGCGTTCGCTCCGAACGCGAAGTCCGGATGCGCCTCGCCCAGTTCCGCCATCAGCCGGTCACGGTAGACCTTCGCGATCACCGAGGCCGCTGCCACCGACACCGAGCGCAGGTCCGCCTGCACCGCCGTCCGCACCCGCCACGGGCTGCCGATGTAGTCGTGGGATCCGTCGAGCAGTACCCCGGCCGGCTTGTCGGCAAGCGCGCCGAGCGCCCGCAACGCCGCTGCGCGCAAGGCGGCGGTCATGCCGAGCGCGTCGATCTCCTCGTGGCTCGCCGCGCCGATCCCGTGCGCGGCTACCCAGTCAGGGAGTTCGCGCGCCAGGACCTCGCGTCGCTTCGGCGTCAGCTTCTTGGAATCCGTGAGATATGCCGGCGGCGCCGGGAATCCTGGCCTGGCCACGACCGCGCACACAACGACGGGACCGGCCCACGCACCGCGCCCCACCTCGTCCACGCCCGCGATCGTGGCCATCCCCGCGACGGCGAGTTCCCGTTCGATCTTGTACCCAGTCGTGCCCGCCGTATCCGCGGACCGCGACGCGGCCCTCACGGGCTCGGGCCCGGGCATCACGTGCCCGGGCATCACGTGCCCGGGCGTCAGGGGCCCCGGCGTCAGGGGCCCGGGCGTCAGGGGCTCGTCATCGAATGTCAGCTGCTCCACGGCCCACTATCATGCCGGTCCGCTGCTGGCGCCGCCCGTCAAAGGGCGCCAGCCGCTATTACCCGCTCGCCGGGGTAGCTATTTGCCTGCCCCTCGCGCGAACGCTCGTCTCGCGGGTCAGGAGCAGCCAGCCAGCAATGCCCAGCGGGTAGATGAAGTAGCCGAAACGCTCGGCGGGGCCGAGTGCGAACATCAGGGCCAAGCCGATCGCGAGTCGCCAGGCGGCGGCGCGCGTCGACGTCGGCGGGCGCCACACGAGCGACGCCGCCACGCCCAGGCCGGCCGCGAGCAGCAGGGTGACCGCGACCGCGTGGCCCACCGGACCCGCCGTCGCCAGCAGGTCACCCGGGGTCAGGCTGTCCGCCGGCGTCAGGTGCTTGGTCAGGCCCAGCGGGAACAGCACAGCGTTCTCCACCATGGCCGCGGGATTCGCGATGATCGCGGGAAGCATGACCGCCACAGCGACAGCGAGCGCGGTACCGACGAACGTCAGTGCCGATTTCATGCCGTCACGAGTACGGAGCATCGTGCCGATCACGAGGACCGCCAGCCATGCCGTCGGCTTCATCGCGCAGGCCAGGCCGAGGGCCACGGCGGATGGTACGACGCGGCCGGGACGGGCGGACAGGGCCAGTGACAGCAGCATGAGCGCGATCACCGGCGTGTCGGTCGTGGTCACCGCGAGGTTGACCGCCAGCACCGGGCAGGCAACCGCGAAAGCCGTATACCGCACGAGCTCACGGCGGCATGACTCGCACTTCGTCACCGGATGCGGCATCCCGACGATGAACGCCGCGCCGACTACGGCGACGGTCCCCAGCACGAGCCAGACCTGCGGGGTGCCCAGTGCGCCCTGCACACCCGCCGCGCTGGGCAGCCCGAACAGTGCCATCGCGGGCAGATAGGGGTTGTACGCGATCCATGACGACAGGTGGGGCGCGCCCAGGTAAGGCGTGCCGTGCTTGAGCACGAGCGACGCGGATCTCTCGATGACGACCATGCCGGACGCGAGCTGGTTCTGGGCTAGCAGGATGAGCAGCGGGACACCCACGGCGAACGAGGCCGTCATGAGCGCGACGCTGCTGGAACGGCCGACGCGCGACGCCATCACCGCGGCGGCACCGTAGGCGGGCACGGCCCACGCCGCCCAGACCGCGTCCTGTCCGCGCCCGACGATGAGGAACGCCGCCGCGTACACCGCGAATGCCCAGTACGCGATCGCCTCGCGCCGGCCGTCGAACCAGGTCTCATGGCACGCGTTCGCGGGCGCGCACGCTCCCGCGAGAGGGATCACGCGCCCCTCTAGCGCCTCCGCGTTGCCACCAGTGGCGCTCGTGGTTCTACCTCCCGTTGCTGCCGACGCTGCCAGTGACTTTATTCCTACCCAGCCACACGCGCCCGAACTGCCCTCGCTGGCATGCGATCGGCCTGACCGTGAATCCATGCGTCCATCCTGGCGCGCGCGACGCTACGAGACCAGCAGGACTGCCACCCTGGCTTGGGTGGGGTTTTCACCCCTCTTTGACCACCACCCTAGCACATGCTATCTTTTTTTTGCACGTGCTAGAAAGGAACTATATGACCGGCGACAACCTGCTGCGGGTGCTCGCCACGCTGGCGAACCCGCACAGACTGCGTGTCGTGGCCTCGCTGGCACGGGAACGCAACTACGTCAGCCAGCTCGCTCGCGAGCTGAACATCAGCCGCGCGCTCCTCCAGGTTCACCTGCGGAAACTGGAGTCGGCCGGGCTCGTGTCCGCGACCATCGAAGTCTCAGAGGACGGGAAGGCAATGAAGTTCTACGAGGTAGCCCCATTCGCGCTGCTGCTCACCCCAGGGGAGATCGCTGCCGCCGCGCGGACCCTCGGGTCCGGCAGTGACATTGACGTGGAGGTGCGGTCATGAACTCGGCCGCCTGGGTATTCGTGATCATGTTCGTCGCCGCGGCATTCGTCCTCTCTGCCCGGTACTTCTTCCAGGCCCGGATGCGATCGCCGAAGCTGGCGCTGACCGAGAGCAGGGAATACCGCGCCCTCGCCGACGAGTACCGCCGGCTGAGCGACATGGCGATCACCGCCAACGAGCACGTTGACCTGCGGCTCACCGACCTCAGCGTCCGAGTCGACGAACTCAGGGATCAGCTAGATCAGATGCAGCGGATCCTCAAAGAAGTGGAGTAAACCCTCTAGCAAGTCCACAGGATCGAGGGGGTCACAATGACGCTGAACGTCGCCACGGCGCAGGTCGCCACAGCACGGGGCCGGGCCGGAACCGACTGGCGGGAGTCGGCCGCCTGTCGTTCCGCCGAACCGGAACTGTTCTTCCCGGCGTCTTGCGAGGGTCAGCCGACGACGGAGACGGAGCGCGCCAAGGCTGTCTGCGCGCGCTGCCCGGTCCGGCGGGAGTGCCTCCAGTTCGCCCTGGCCACGCGGCAAGCCTACGGGGTCTGGGGCGGCATGTCCGAGGAGGAGCGCCACACCGCCCACCTTCGAACGGCCTGATTACGGCCGGCCCCGCCTCGCGCGCGCGGGCGCTCGCCGCCCGGCATGCCACGGTGAGCAAGCTGAGCGACGAGCGGGTCCACGGGTCCGTCTTCCCGGTTACTTGGTGTAGTACCAGTACTCGGGCAGGAGAGCGCCGACCGGGTTGAAGGCGACGTTCTTCAGGCTGCCGGTCACCGCGTAGACGTAGTAGTACGTCGGCATCCAGATGTAGGGCAACTGCTGGGTCGTGTACGTGGCGTACTGGTTGAACACCGACAGGCTGCTGCTGGTGTGCGTCTGGGCGATCAGGTTGTCCACGGCCGGGTTGGAGTAGCTGCCCGAGTTGGAGCCCGCCCCGGTCTGGAACAGCGGCTCGCCGGTCGGCTCGTAACCCGGGCCGTTGTACACCCAGCCGCCGTACATCAGCGCGCCCCAGGTGCACTTCGGTCCCGGCGAGCATGGCGCGGCCTCGCCGATGATCGTGTTGAACGACTGCCCGACGATGCTGACCTGGATGCCGGCCTGCGCCGCGTCCGACTTGTACACGTCCGCTTCCTGCGCGAATGCCGCGGTGCCGGTCGAGTAGTTGAGCGTGAACGCCAGCTTCGTGCCCGCCGCGATCCCGGCGCCGCAGTCGGTCGCGCCCGTGCCCGGCGTGGTGCACACGTCCGTCCCGCCCTGGTCAGACCAGCCGTGGCTGGTCAGCAGCGCCTTGGCGTTCGCGATGCTGAACGGGTACGGCCCCTGCCCGCCGTTCTCGGCCTGGATCGACGGGATCCACTGGCTCTTCGGCTCGTTCGGGATCGGGCCGGAGGTCGGGTACGCGTACCCGCGCCAGATCGCCAGGTCGATGCCGTTCTGGTCCACGGTCTCCTGCAGCGCCTCCCGGAGGTAAAGCTGCTTGAACAGCGCGCCTATCGTCGGATTGTTGAAATTCTCCTGGTAGTAGGAGACCTCGTCGTTGTAGCCGGGCGCCAGCGTGTAGCCGCTGCCGAGCGGGTTGGTGGTCGGGAGCACCTGGCTCAGCGGCTTCTGCGGCAGGTCCTGCGACGGAATGGGGCCGATGTCGAGCTGCCCGGTCCTCAGGGCGGTGTACTCGGTGGTGTCGCTGGTGTACGGCACGAGCTTGAACGCCGCGATTGTCGGCTTGGGGCTGCCGGAGTAGGCCGTGTTCGGCACGAACGTGACGTTCCCGTCCGTGTTGAAGTACGACAGCTTCCATGGCCCGTCGGACACCTGCCACAGCGGGTTGGTCGCGTAGCTTCCGGCGTTCTTCGTCTGGGCGAGCAGGTAGTTGTACACCGCGGCGCACTTGGCCCACTTGTCCGCGGCGGTGTCGGTGGCGCAGCCGCCGCTGCCGGGCGCCGCGCCCGCCTTGGTGATGTCCCAGGATTCGGGGAATGGCGTGATCTCGGCGAGCTGGTTGTAGGTGTACCACAGGCTGGAGTAGCCCTTGTTCAGGTGCATGACGACGGTGTCCGGGCCGGTCGCCGAGTAGGACAGGACGTTGTCCGGCATCAGGCCGGGCGCGTACCCGTAATAATTCGCTTTCTCCGCCTCGAGCAGGTTCAGCCAGAAGACGACGTCCTGGGCGTCAACGGACTCGCCGTTGCTCCACTTCCAGCCCTTCATGGTGATCGTCACCGTCTTGCCGCCGTTGGTGTAGACGGGCGCGTTCGCCGGCGACAGCGGAATGTTGATCGCGACTGATTGCCCGTTGTTCCCGAATTCGAACAGCGGCCGGTACATCAACTGCTGGAACTGGTTCGTGTTGTAGACACTCGCGTAGGTAATGGATTCGAACGGAAGAATCCAGTTCGGCGTGGTGCTCGGCGGCAGCGCGTACGTCACCGTCCCGCCGGTCTGTATCGCCGGCGACGAGGAACTGGCGCCCGGTGTGGTTCCGCCGGTGCTGCAGGCGGCGATGCCCGCCGCGAGCAGCCCTGCCGCCACCACTGCGGCGGCCCGCCCGTAGCGATGGCGATGTCTGGTACCCAACATGTGCGCTCCCTTGATACGGCGCGATGCGCCTCGCCTAAGCGCTAGGCGGGCCGCCCCTTATCGGGAACGTAACGCGCTTAAGATGCGGGACAGGCATCAATATGAGCACGAAAGCATTAAGACCGTGTCGCGAAAGACGCTGGCGTTTTCCTTGAGGTCGAACAAATGACACTATCAAGGGAAGTGCTCGTTTGGAAAACGTGGCATATTGCGCAGTAAGGGTCGCGAAGTAGCGTTATTTCGCCACCATGGTTGGAGTATTTCCTGTTTTACCAACCAGATGGTGCAATAAAGGCATCTTCGGGATCGCTGCCGTTCGAACCGCTCGAGAATCGGGATGAGGCGGGCGGAACGCCGTCGCCGGGCGACGACATGTCAGCCGGCGACCAAACCGTCCCAGGACCGGCGACGGCTTCGTGTCAGATCCCATGCGCCCAGGATCTCACCTCGTCGGCGTCCTGGCTCGCACGGACCGGAGCGAGCCGGCCGTGCGATCGTTTGTACCTAATGGGGTTATAACCACACTAAGTACTAATTTTTACGGCCGGACGACGCGGATCAGAACTTCTCGATGGCCGGGATGATCTGCTCGGCGAAGGCGTCCAGGACGCCGGGTTCGGTGACGCGGCGCAGGGAGCCGTGGGCCAGGCTGAAGCCCGCCTCGGCGAGGGCGTGCAGTTGCTCGATCATCGCGGAGACATTCTCGCCGCGGGGACCGAGGTCATAACGAACCTGGACGGTCTTCTCGATTTCGTCGTAGTTCCTGCCCAGGTCGGCGCAGTGCTGGCGGAGCACCGCGAGCTTGTGCGCCGCGGACGAAGGATCGGAGACGTTGATGTTGCACGCGTCGGCGTACTGCGCCACCAGGCGGAGCGTCTTCTTCTCTCCCCCGCCGCCGATGAGGATCGGCGGGTGCGGGCGGCTCAGCGGCTGTGGCGAGTTCAGCGTGCGGGTCAAGTGGTAGTGCTTGCCCTCATACGGCTCCTCGGACGGTCCCCACATTTGCTGAACGATCTGGATCGCCTCCTCCAGCCGCTCGAACCGTTCCGCGAGCGGCGGGAACAGCAGGCCGAGGCCACGTGATTCGTCCTCGTTCCACGCGGCGCCGATGCCGAGGATGGCGCGCCCGCCGGACAGGACGTCCAGCGTGGTGATGGCCTTGGCCAGCAGCCCGGGTTCGCGGTAGACGACGGCTGTCACGACCGTGAGCAGTTTGACCCTGGATGTCTTCGCGGCCAGCCAGCCGAGCGCGGTGTAGGCCTCGAGCATCTCGTGCTCCGGCGGCCCGATGTGCCCGATCTGCCACACGTGGTCCATCACGCTGATCCGGTCGACCCCGGCCTGCTCCGCCTGCTGCGCTACGTCAGCCAGCTTGAACCGAAGCTCGGCGGGACCACCCTCCCAGGTGAAGTCCGAGATGTGCAGGCCTACCTTCATTCGCGCGTCCTCCTCAGCACCGTCGGTACCTCAAACCCTAGCCCTGAGCGCCACCGCCGGTGCGGGGAGGCTGAGGCGAAGCCCATTGGAACACCAGTGCGCTGGAGACTGCCCCACCCCCTGTCCGGGGGCTGTCACCCGCTTACATCCGGTAGTAGCCATCACTGTATTCAGTAACAATACTCCGTATGCTACTGATCATGATTTCGACAAGTAGCAGGTCATGAGCGTCCGGCACGCGATGCTCGCCCTGCTGAGCGAGGGCCCGAAGTACGGCCTTCAGCTTCGCGAGGAGTTCGAGGCGCGTACTGGCGAAGTCTGGCCATTGAACGTCGGGCAGGTCTACACGACGCTTCGGCGACTTGAGCGGGACGGGCTAATCGCGCTGGCCGGCAGAGCTGGCAGAGCCGACGGGGCCGACGGAGCCGGCGGAGCCGACGGGACCGACGAGACCAACCGGATCGACGGGACCGACAGAGACGACAACGAATACGAGGACGAGGGCGAGGGCGAGGGCCCGCAGAAGGCCTACCGCATCACGGACGAGGGAAACGCGGAGCTCGCCCGGTGGCTGCGCACTCCCCCGGACCTGACCACTCCGCCGCGCGACGAGCTCGTGATGAAGATCCTGGTCTCCCTGCGCGTCCCGGATACAGACACCCGCGACATCATCCAGGCCCACCGCCGCTATCTGGTCGAGCTGATGCAGCAGTGGACCCGCGTCAAAGAAGACTCCGCCGAAGACGACCTGAGCATCCATCTGGCCGTCGACGCCGAACTGTTCCGTCTCGACGCCGTCGTCCGGTGGCTCGACGGCGCCGAGGCCCGCGTCAGGCGCGCAATTAACGAACACACCGATATAGCGCGCGAGCCAACGGTCGCGGTAGTGCGTGAGGCCGCCCCGCGGCGAGTGCGGCAAGAGGAGTGACACCCCGATGAGCCTGCTAGAACTACGCAACGTATCGAAGTCCTACGGTGAGGGCGAGGCCGAAGTGCACGCCCTCCGCGAGATCAGCCTGAATGTCGGCCAGGGCGAGATGGCCGCGGTCATGGGACCCAGCGGCTCGGGCAAGAGCACGCTGCTGACCATCGCCGGCACCCTGGAAGTGCCGACCTCCGGCGACGTGATCATCGACGGCCGCCAGGTAAGGAACCTCAGCCGCAACGCCAAGGCACGGCTGCGCAGGCAGACCATCGGCTACGTGTTCCAGGACTTCAACCTCCTCCCGGGCCTGACGGCCGCCGAGAACGTGTCGCTGCCGCTCGAACTCGACGGCGCGAGCGGCCGCAAGGCCCGCATCGCCGCCCTCAGCGCGCTGGACCGCCTCGGGCTGCAGGCCCGCGCCGCCCACTACCCGGACCAGCTGTCCGGCGGCGAACGGCAGCGCGTCGCGATCGCCCGCGCGATGGTCGGGAACAGGAAGCTGCTGCTCGCCGACGAGCCGTCCGGCGCGCTGGACTCCGTCAACGGCGAGGCCGTGATGCGCCTGCTGCACGACGCCTGCAAGAACGCCGGCATGGCCTGCGTCGTGGTGACCCACGACGCCCAGCTCGCGTCCTGGGCCGACCGCGTCGTGTTCCTGCGCGACGGCCGGATCACCGACCAGACCGCCCCCGCGCAAGGCCCGGAATCCCTCCTCGCCCCGGAGCCCGGGAAATGAGCACCGCGTTGCACGAGCGGCCCGCGCAACGACAGACGGGAGACGGGGGCATCAACGCCCGCCGCGCCGTCATCCGCTGGGCGATCAGGCTCCTTCGCCGCGAATGGAAGCAGCAGCTCCTCATCCTCACCCTGATCACGGTCGCCGTCGGCGCCACCGTGGTCGCATCGACGGTCGCCACCGACTCCCAGGGCCCGGCGGCCGGAATCCTCGGCACCGCCCAGGACGCGGCCACCGTGACAGGCTCGCAGGCACAGGTCAACGCCAAGATCCAGGACCTGGAGCGCCACTACGGCAAGGTCGACGTGATCGAGAACGAGAGCGTCCAGGTCCCCGGCACCGTCGCCGCATTCGACCTGCGGTCGCAGGATCCGCACGGCCAGTACGGCGGGCCGATGCTCAGCCTGCTGTCCGGCCAGTACCCGGCCACGGCAAGTGAGATCGCCGTGACCAGCGGCGTCGCGGCCGACTTTCACCTCAGCACCGGGAAATCGTGGACCGTTAACGGCGCGACATACAAAGTGACCGGCATCGTCTCCAATCCCGAGAACCTGCTCGACGCTTTCGCCCTGGTCCTCCCCGGCCAGGTCACCAGGCCGGACACCGCCACGGTGCTGTTCGACGCGCCGGGCCAGTCGGCGTACAGCCTGCAGAACAGCACCGGCCTGCCGGTCAGCACCGCGCAGACGATTGCCAACAGCAACCTCATCAACCCCGAGACGATCTCGATCACGGCGGCCGTGCTCGGCATGCTGCTCATCGCGCTCGTCGGCGTCGGCGGCTTCACGGTCATCGCGCAGCGCCGGCTCAAGGCAATCGGCATGCTCGCCGCGCAAGGGGCCACTGGGCGGCACATCCGCCTCGTCGTGCGCGCCAACGGTGCGGCCACCGGCGTGGTGGGCGCCGTCGCGGGCGCGGTCCTCGGATTCGTCGTCTGGCTGATCTACCGCCCGCAGGCGGAGACCAGCGCGGACCACGTGATGGGCGTGTTCCAGGTGCCGTGGGCGGTCATCGGGATCTCGATGGCCCTCGCGGTCATCGGCACCTACTTCGCCGCCTCCCGGCCCGCGAAAGCGATCGCCAGCACCCCGATAGTGGCGGCGCTGGCCGGCCGCCCGCCGGCGCTGAAGAAGACCCGTCACCTCGCGATCCCCATCGGCATCGGCTTCCTGGTCATGGCGTTCCTCCTGTTCGGCGCGGCCGGCGCCGCCGGAAACGGCGGCGGCGGCAGCGGCAACAGCCCGCTGCTTGAGGTCGCCGTCGGCTTCATCGCGCTCGCCATCGCGATCGTGCTGCTCTCCCCGGCGTGCCTCGCCGTGGTCGCCAAAGCCGGCAAGCGCGCCCCCATCGCGACAAGGCTCGCCCTGCGGGACCTCTCCCGCTACCGCGCCCGGTCCGGCCCGGCACTGGCGGCCATCAGCCTCGCCACGCTGATCGCGGTCCTCGTCTGCATCATCGCCGCGGCCAGGTACGGCGACGTCCTCGACTACGTCGGCCCGAACCTCTCCGGCAACGAGCTCGTCGTCCACATGACGGGGAACCAGGGACCGGGTTCGGTGAGCAAGAACGGCCCGAACGGACCGGGCCAGAACTCCTCCCCGCCCGTGAGCCTGGCGCAGGCGCAGCAGGTCGCGGACAAGATCGCCGCCGACCTCGGCACGACCAACATGATCACGCTCGAGCAGGCCAGCGCGAACCTCAATCACGCGGCGGCCGGGCGCTCCTGGGACGGCCCGATCTACGTGGCGACACCGCAATTGCTGCACGCGTTCGGCATCAGCCAGAGCGAGATCAATCCCGACGCCGATGTCCTCACGATGCGGCCCGGCATGTCGGCCGAGAGCCAGATGCAGCTCCTCTACGGTGGCGGCGGCGAGAATCCGGGCCCCGGCGGCCCCGGGGGCAACGCCAGCCAGTTGCCCTGCGATCCGGGCAGTTGCCTCGCGAACCCGCCGATCCAGGAGATAGGCCAGCTCCCGTCCGGCACTTCCGCGCCGAACACGGTGTTCACCCAGCACGCGATCACCACGCTCGGCCTGGGGAGCTCGATCACCACGACAAGCTGGCTCATCACGACGCCGAACAACCTCACCCCCGCCCAGATCACCACCGCCCAGCAGTTCGCCGCCGCTGCGTCCGGGATGAGCGTCGAGACCCGCAACAGCACTCCGTCGATAAGTCAGATCATCGACGTGGCCACGTTCTTCGGGATCTTCCTCGCCCTCGGCATCCTCGGCATGAGCGTCGGCCTCGTCCGCAGCGAGGCGGCCCGTGACCTGCGCACGCTGACCGCGACCGGCGCGAACGGCCGCACGCGACGCACGATCACGGCGGCCACCGCGGGCGCGCTCGCGTTCACCGGAGCGGTGATCGGGATCGTCGGCGGCTACATAGCGGCGTTCGGGTTCTTCAGCGACAACTCCCGCGACGGCCTGTCCGAGCTGAACAGCATCCCGCTCAGCAACCTGCTGTTCATCCTGATCGGCATGCCGCTCCTCGCCGTGATCCTCGGCTGGCTGCTCGCGGGCCGCGACCCGGCCGGCATCGGACGACAGCCACTCGAATAGAGGTGAGTCGCCACTGTCGTTCGGGAAAAAGATCCTTTGTACCGAACGACACTGGCGACTGGAGCTGCCCCCATGACTGAACCCGACCTCGTCCTTCGCGGCGGTCGCGTCATCGATCCGGAATCCGGACTCGACTCCGTGGCCGACGTGGCACTCGCGGGAGGCGTCGTGACCGCGATCGGCGCCGGACTGCCGCCAGGCCGCCGCGAGACCGACGTCAGCGGCCTCGTGGTGACCGCGGGGTTCATCGACATGCACAGCCACGCGTACGACACCGGCGCGATGCGCCTGCAGGCGCTCGACGGGGTGACGACCGCGATGGAACTGGAGTCGGGCGTGACACCGGTGGCGACCGCGTACGCGCGCGCCGCGGCCGACGGCAGGCCGGTCAACTACGGGTTCTCGACCTCGTGGGCGATGGCCAGGATGGCGGTGCTGGCCGGTATCCCGGTCGACGGTTCCGTCAGGACGTTCTTCGCGCATTCGGCGGAGCCGCGGTGGCAGCGCTCAGCCAGCCAGCAGGAGCAGGCGCGAATCCTCGCCCTGCTCGAAGCCGATCTGGCGGAGGGGGCGCTCGGCATCGGGATCCTCGCGGGCTACGCGCCCGCGGCGAACCCGCAGGAGTACCTGGCGGTGGCGTCGCTGGCGGCCCGCGCCGGGGCGGCGACGTTCACGCACTCACGTGACCTGGTCGAATTCCGTCCCTCGACGGCGATCGACGGCGCGGAGGAGATCGTCCGGGCCGCGGGCGAGACCGGCGCCCACATGCATTACTGCCACGTCAACAGCACCACGATCCGGAATTGCGACCGGGTACTCGCGCTGATCGCCCAGGCCCAGCGCGAAGGTGCGCGGATCAGCACCGAGGGGTACCCCTACGGCGCAGGGATGACCGGCATCGGCGCGGCGTTCCTCGCGCCGGAACGACTGCACGAGCGCGGCCTTGCGCCGACGGACCTCACATACGCGCCGACCGGGGAGCGGGTCGCGTCTGCCGCACGCCTGCGCGAACTCCGTGCGGCCGATCCGGGCGGGTTGGCGATCATCCGGCAACTGGACGAATCTTCCGCCGGCGATCGCGAACTGCTCATGCGGTACATGCTTTTCCCTGGCGCGGTGGTGGCGAGCGACGCGATGCCGCTGACGTGGCTCGCCGCCGCGCGCGACGAAGACGCGTGGCCGCTGCCGCCGACGGCGTTTACCCATCCGCGCACCTCGGGCACGTTCTCCCGGTCGATCCGGCTGTTCACGCGGGACGAGGCGGCGCTGACGTTGGCGGAGGCGCTCGCCAGGTGCAGCCTGGAGCCCGCTCGGCTCCTGGAAGACCACGTCCCCGCCATGGCGGACAAGGGACGGATCGCGCCGGGCGCCGACGCGGACGTCGTGGTCTTCGACCCGGCGACGATCTCCGACCAGGCCACGTACTCCGAGAGCACCCGGCCGTCGTCGGGGATCCGGCACGTGCTGGTCAACGGCGAATTCGTCGTACGGGACGGACAGCTTGTGCCGGCTGCCCGCCCGGGCCGCCCCGTCCGCGCGGCGCAGCGTGTTCCGCGTCGCAGTGACGCCCGGCGCTAGGTAACGGGTCCGGGACGCCCCGAGCGGAAGAACGCGCCGGAATTCCGCTGCCACAGCAGCGTGGTGGCGGCAAGGCCGGCCAGCCAGACGGCGACCGCGTAGATCCGCACCGCCGCCGGGGCGTCCTGCCCGTTCAGGCCGAGCGTGACGTCGGCCGCGTACACGGTGTCGACCACGAACAGCACGGTGCCGGCGATCCGCGCCCACTCCATGCCGGCGCGGCACGAGATCGCGATGAAGGCCCACACGGCCGCCACGACCAGGCCGCCCACGATGAATTCGGCGATCGCCTGGTGCTGGGTCGAGGCGAGCAGCGCGGGCGACATCAGCCCCATCCGCTGCTTGATGACGCCGAGCGTCGTGATGTTGACGAAGATGCCGACGATGCTCAGCGCGGCCCCCCCGTACATGACCATGACCGCGCGGGCCACCGACAGCGGGGCCGGCGTCCGGACGCGGCCCGCTGTCGCTGGATGCGGGGGTTCCGGGTCGCCTGCCGTCACGGATTCTGCCACCCGGTCAGCGGCTGCCACGGGACCCGCCTGGATAAGGCTGATACATGGCCGCCTCTCACCCGCTCACGCCCTTGTTCGCGACATTACTCGCCTGCCGCGCAAACGTCACGTCTTGCCCGTATCCCGAACCGGCGCCACGACCGGCCTGCCGTCGGGACCGGTCGTCACCGTGACCCGCGCGCCGTAGATCCGTGCGATCAACTCGGCGGTGAGCACCTGGGCGCCCGTGCCCGCCGCGGCCACCCGCCCGCCGTCCAGCAGGACGACGTGGTCGGCGTACTGCCCGGCGAGCGTGAGGTCGTGCAGCGCGGACACCACGGTCAGCCCGCCGCCTTGCCCGGATCCGTCCCGGCGCAGTTCGTCCACGAGTTCCAGCACGGACTGCTCATGGCCGATGTCCAGCATCGACGTGGGCTCGTCGAGCAGCAGGACGCGCGGTTGCTGTGCCAGCGCCCGGGCCAGCACGACCCGCTGCCGCTCGCCGCCGGACAGCCGGGCCAGCCGCCGGCGCGCGTACCGGGCCACGTCCAGTCTCTCCATGGCCTGCGCGGCCACTGCCTTATCGCGACCGCCCGCGTTCCCGAAATACCCGATATGCGGCGTCCGGCCGAGCAGTACGTACTCCGTCACGGTCAGATCCGGCGGCAGCAGCGGCTCCTGCGGGACGTAGGCGACGAGCCGCGCCCGTTCCCGCGTCCCGAGCGACCGCAGATCCCTGTCGTCGAGGAAAATCGATCCTTCGTACGGGATCAGGCCGGCCGAGGCGCGGATCAGGGTGGATTTGCCGGAACCGTTCGGGCCGATAAGGGCGAGCCAGCCGCCGGCCGCCGTCACGAAACCGACCTCCCGCACCACCGTCGACCCGTCGAGAGCGACGCAAAGATCGCGGACGGCGAGCGCGGTCACGTGCCCACCGGGCGCGTGCCGCGCAGCACCCAGATGAACGCGGGGGCGCCGACGACGGCGGTGACCACGCCGATCGGCAGTTCGCCCGGGGCGACGACGGTCCTCGCAAGGGTGTCCGCGAGCACCATGAACCCAGCGCCGAGGAGCAGGGACAACGGCATGACCGCCGTGTAGGACGGCCCGGCGAGCCTTCTCGCCACGTGCGGAATGATGATTCCGACGAACGCGATGAGTCCGCTCACCGCCACGGCGCTGGCCGCCGCCAGAGATGCGGCACCGACCACAAGCGCCCGGACCATCCATGGTTTCATCCCCAGCGCCCGTGCCTCATCGTCTCCCACGGCGAGGACGTCCAGGTGCCTGCCGTGCAGCAGCAGGATGACGACGCTGACCGCGGCGTACGGGAGGATCTCGGTCACCTGCTGCCAGGACGCGCCCGACAGGGAGCCGAGCAGCCAGGAGTAGACCTGCTGGAGGACCTGCGTGGACCGCTGGAGGATGACGGTCTGGATGGCGGTAAGGAAGCCGCTGACCGCGACCCCGGCGAGCAGCAGCGTCGCGGTGCCGCTGCCGAGATGGCTGCGCGCGGCGCTGACGACGCCGGCCATGGACGCGACCCCGACCCCGGCGAGGGACCCGATGAACGCCGCGGCCGGGATGATTCCCGGCCCGAGCGAGCCGAGGTAGACGATCGCGATCGTCGCGCCGAGGCCGCCGCCCGCGGACGAGCCGAGCATGCCGGAGTCGACCAGCGGGTTGCGGAAGACCCCCTGATAGCCGGCCCCCGCCACCGCCAGGAGGGCGCCGACGAGGGCGCCCGCGACGATGCGCGGGAGCCTGATCTGATAGAGGACGGCCTGGTCGATCTGGGTCAGTCCGGTGTGGATGTGGACGAACGGGATCTCGTCAAGGAGCGCGGTGATCGTGTCGACGGGATTCAGGTCCGCCGCTCCGACGAGGGCGCTGACGCCCACCGCGACGATCAGGAAGACCGCCGCGGCGCCGAGCCACGCTGCCCTTCTCACGCACTCCTCACGTCCGTCTCGCCCCTCTCACGCCTTCGAGGCGCTCTCGACCGCCTGGGCGATCGCGGCGACCAGTTGCGGCAGGCGCGGGCCCCAGCGGGACGCGACATCGTCGTTCAGGGCGATGACCTCGTGGTCCTTGACGGCCGGAATCGCCGACCAGCCAGGACGCCTGGCGACGATCGCCGGCGACTGGCCGCCGTCTTCCGGATCGTTGTCGCTGAGGAAGATGAGCTGCGGCTTGGCAGCGACGATGTACTCCTCGCTCAGTTCCGGGTAGCCGCCGTCGGAGGCCTTGCTCGCCGCGTCCGCGATGTTCTTCAGGCCGAACATCTTGACGATCTGCCCGATGAACGTCTGCGACGTCGCCGAGTAATACGGGCTGGCGCTGACCTCCCAGTAGTAAGAGAGGTTGTCGTGGACATCGCCCGCCTTCTTGACGTCGGCCGCGATCTGCGTCCGCATGCCGGACACGACGGTCGCGGCCTGCGCCGCGTGGCCGGTGGCCTCGCCGATCTGGTCGATCTGCGCGTAGGCGTTGTCCAGCGAGGTGGCCGCCGGCTCGATCAGCACCGGCACACCGAGCTTGGCGAGGCCGGAGACAAGGCCGTTGTAGTCCCCTTGGTCGATGACGAGGCTGGGGTCGTACTTGGCGATGGCCTCGATGTTCGGGTCGACGCCATCGAGGCTCGTTTTCGGGGCACTGGCCGGGTAGTCCGACGTCTGGTCCACGGCGACGACCTGCTTGCCGGCACCGACGGCGTACAGGTCTTCGGTGGCGGTGGGGCTGAGCGAGACGATCCGGGCGGGCTTGCTCGTGATCTTGACCGGCCCGTTGGCGGCCGCGACCGTGACGGGGAAGCTCTGGCCGGCGCCGGAGGCGGCCGGGCTGGAAGCGGAACTGCTGGTGCTGCTGGTCCTGCTGGTGCTGGTGCTTGTGCCGCTTGAGGACGAGCAGCCAGCGAGGGCCGCGGCGACCGCGGCCGCCGTGGCGGTGAGCATAATGAGCCTGATGCGCATGGGACGCACCCTTCTCGCGAGGGTCGATATCGTCTGACGCGACAGGAGTCGACCTGGCTTGGGTCCTCACGCGGGACCTTCACAGTTGCGGGACAGCGCCGGAATGGCCCGCGTGCGCGGGCTTCACCGTCTTCGCTACCTGGTGCGCGTGCCAGCAGCGGCCGTGGCCGGGTGGCGGGATGTACAGTAGCACGCGGTTTGCCGGGATGGAGAGGGGCCGGGATGCGGGGCTGGGTGTGGCGGCGGATCTTCCCGCTGACCGGATCGATCCTGCTGCTCGCCGTGACAATGTTCACCACCACCCTCGGCCCGGCGATGATCGGGCGGTCCGAATGGGCGCTCCCCTACGACTACTGGGGCACGCTTGTCGCCGCCACGCGGCTCGCGCACTTCGACATCGGCGGCCTGTACACGCAGCCCACCGGCCTCGTGTCGCTGCCGGGCGCGGCGGTGATCCTGCTGCCGGCGGCCGCGGTCATCATGGCGACCGGCATGTCGCTGGCGATTCCCGGTCCGCACAACCTGCACCCGGCCGTGTGGCTGCTGGCGGGCCCGTATGAGGTGGCGGCGTCGTGCGTCACGCTGTTCGCCGCCGACGCGCTCGCGGAACGGCTCGGCGCCTCGCGGAGCCGGCGGGCGCTGCTGGCCGCCGCGAGCGCGGGCGCCCTGTGGAACGTCTCTGGCCGCTGGGGCCACCCGGAGGACGCGGTCGCCGTCGGGCTGCTGCTGTACGCGATCCTCGCCATGAGCCGGTCCCGCGTGCCGCTGGCCGGGTGGCTTGCCGGAGCGGCGGTCTGCGTGCAGCCCTTGGTGCTGCTGGCCCTGCCGGTGCTGGTGGCGGTGCTGCCGTGGCGGCGGGTGCCGTGGTTCCTGGCGCGGGCGGCCCTGCCATCGGCGGTGCTGCTCAGCGCGGCGGCCCTGGCTAACTGGAGCGCGACTGTCGCGGCCGTGACGAGCCAGCCGGACTCCCCCGTCATCAACCACCCGACCATCTGGACGTCACTGGCTCCGCACATGTCCGGCGGCAACGTCGCCGCCGGACCGGCCCGCGCGGCGACGATCCTGCTGGCCTGCTGCTGCGCCATGGTCATCCGCCGCAGATGGCGTGGCGGTGCCGCGCCCGCCGCTACCGAGTGGTCTCCTGACCTGCTCGCGGACGCGGCGTGGTGGGTCGCGTTCGCCCTCGCGCTGCGGTCGTTCTTCGAGCCGGTAATGGTGTCCTATTACCCGTGGCCGGTGCTGGCGGTGGCGCTCATCCCGGCGGTGGCGGCGAGCTGGCGGCGGCTGATCGCCGCGTCAGTCCTCGCAGGCGCACTCACCGCGGCCGCCCAGGGAACGTCACACAGCGTGTGGATCTGGTGGGTGCCCATCGTCGCGGGCCTGATCGCCCAACTGGCCCTGGCGCGCACCCGACGCATCGCCGCCCCCGGATTCGGCGCTTCCGCCCGCGTCGGGCGCTCCGTCCGCGTCGGGCGCTCCGCCCGTCCCGCGCGAAATTCCGGTTAGATTCGGGTACATGGGATTCTTCGAGCGGCGCCTGGCGAACGAGGCTTACGACCGGATCTACGGCGGCCGGATGCCGCACCATGAGGTCACCCACGAACTGCTGGCGGGCGCGGCCGGGTTCGAGGCCATGCGCATGTACGAGCACCACCGCGAGCGGGAAGGCATCCCCGTGCACCACGAACTCGACAAGGAACTGCTCGCCGGGTTCATCGCCGCGGAGATCGATAAGCATTTCCAGGATGACCGCTACCGCCACCTGGACCGCAGGAGGGCTCGGCGCCTGGCTCAGGAGCAGGCGGAGTTCCTCTGGCGCGACGAGCACCGCCACCATCACCGCTTCTGATCCGAAGATCTTCTCGCCGATGGCGGATTCCGCGAACCTCCTGTCGGCCGGCGAGCGCGGCGTTACATGGTGATCGTCGGCGTTACCTGTTCGAGAGCTGGTCGTTTGGCGCCGCGGCCGTCGCCGGAGGATTTGCCGTGCAGGCGGCGGCCGATCCACGGGACGAAGTGTTCCCTCGCCCACTGGGCGTCCTCGCGGCGCGCGGCCACCCAGGCGGCGCGGCTGCCGTTGACGACGGGGACCGGCGCGGGCTCATCGAGCGGAGCGCGCCAGTCCTCGGTAACCGGGACGCCGAGGACCTCGCAGGCCCGGAGGGCGACCCGCTGATGTGCGGCGGAGTTCAGGTGCAGCCGGTCCGAACTCCAGGCGCGGGGGTCGCGCAGCACTCTCATGGACCACAAGTCGACGAGGTAGCAGTCGCGGTTGTCGGCGATCGCGCGCAGATGCATGTTGTAGGCCGCGATCCGGCCGCGCAGCAGGCGCATAATCGGGAACGCGAGCGGGTCGAACCCGGTGAACAGCATCACCTCCGACCCTGACTCGCGCAGGCTGGCGACGGCGGTGTCGAACAGGTCGGCCAGCGTGTCCGGGTCGACGCCGGGCCGCAGGATGTCGTTGCCGCCGCCCGCGATGCTGACAAGCGCGGCGGAGCCAGGCACGCGGTCGGCGATCAGCGCCAGGGCGGCCGGCACCTGATCGCTCACGATCTGCCGCAGGAGCTTGCCGCGAATCGCGAGGTTCGCGTAATGCAGGCCGGGATACTCGGTCGCGAGCATGCCCGCTAGCCGGTCCGCCCAGCCGCGAACGCCGGCGCCGCCCGGGGCGAGGTCGTTCAGGCCCTCTGTGAAACTGTCGCCAATAGCGACGAAGGACATGGTCGCGGCACTATCAGGTACTCGGATTGGTTCTCGGGAAGTCATCAGGACACCATCATGTCAGGACACTCTGCGATACTATAGGCACACAGGCAGTGATGCTGCGGCGGCGGGGGATACAAGTCATGCGGCCAACGATTCTAGCGGCGATCGCGTGCGCCGTGACGGCGTGCACGGGCACCGCCATCACGGCGAGCAGTACGCCGAGCGCCACCCAGCCGACCGCGGGCGCCCCGGTAACGAGCGGTTCCGTGCATCCTCCGGCGGTCTGGGCGACGTTCGACGCGAACGCGGCGCGGACCGGCGTGGCGGCCGGCCTGCCCGCCGCCGGCGCGCTCAGCGTCCGCTGGAACGCCAGGCTCGACGGCGCCGTGTACGGGCAGCCGCTCGTCGTCGGGGACGACGTCATCGCGGCGACCGAGAACGACAGCCTCTACGCGCTTGACCGGTCGACAGGCAAGGTCGTCTGGGAAAGGCACCTCGGCACCCCGGTGCCGAGGTCCGCCTTGCACGGGTGCGGGGACATCTTCCCGCTCGGCATCACGGGCACGCCGGTCTACGACCCCGGCGACGGCCTTGTCTACGCGGTCGCCGACACGGCCGGGTATCACTTCACCCTGTACGGCCTTTCCGCGGCCGACGGGGCAGTCGAGGTAGCCCGGCCCGTCAGCCTGGCGACCAGCGACAACAATCCCGCCTGGGACCAGCAGCGCACGGCGCTGACGCTCGACGACGGGCGCGTCTACGCCGGCTTCGGCGGGCTGGCGGGCGACTGCGGCCCCTATGTCGGCTCTGTCGTCGGGATACCCGTGAACGGTAAGGGAAGCCAGGTCACCTTCTTCACGCCCACCACGAGGGAAGGCGCGGTATGGGGAACCGGCGGACCCGTCGTGGGACCCGGTGACGACCTGTGGATAGCGATCGGGAACGGCGCGGCAAGCAGCGGCGCCTACGACGGCAGCGACTCGGTCACCGAACTGACTCCTGAACTGAAGCGGGCAGGCCTGTTCGCCCCGTCCACCTGGGCCGACGACAACGCGAACGACCGTGACCTCGGCTCCACCCAGCCCGCGCTGGCCGCGGGGAACTCGACGCTGATCCTCGGCAAGCGGGGCGAGGCCTACCTCCTGGACACCACGGACCTGGGCGGCATCGGGGGACAGCGGGCCGATCTTGAGGTCTGCGCGGCGTTCGGCGCGGCCGCCGTCGACGGCGACGTCGTCTACGAACCGTGCCGGACAGGCCCGCTCGTCGCCATCTCCGTCAACCAGGCGAAGCGGCAGATCCGGATCCTGTGGGACGGGCCGGCCGGCGCCAACGGATCGCCGGTCGTCGGCGGCGGGGCCGTCTGGGTGACCGCCTACACTGGCAGCGCCAAGAACACGCTGTACGAACTCAACCCGGCCAGCGGGAGAGTCAAGGACTCGATCAGGCTGCCTTCGGCCGTGCCGGACTTCTCCTCCCTGTCGCTCGGCGGCGCGACCGCCTTCGTGTCCACGCTGGACGGCGTGACCGCGGTGAACGGGGCGTGAGGAAACGGCTTTGACGGAACAGGGCCGGGGTATGAGGGGCTGAGGAGACGCGGACAGCCGCTTTCGTGAGTCGGGAGGCGATGCATCGTGACCACGGTGCGTCGGATTGTGGTTGGCGTGCACGGGTCGCTGGGCAGCCTGCAGGCGCTGCGCTACGCGGCGGACGAGGCGCGCGAGCGCGGTGTGCCGCTGGCGCCGGTGATCGCGTGGGTGCCGCCGGGCGGTGACTTCGCTGAGCGCGGCCACCCCTCGCCCTACCTGCGCCAAATGTGGCGAGAGGCCGCGCGTGACCGGCTGAGCGCGGCATTCGATGACGGACTCGGCGGAGTACCGGGCGACATGCGCATCGAGCCGCGGGTGGAGCGCGGCGAAACCGGGCCCGTGCTCGTGGATGTCGCCGACAAACCCGGTGACCTGCTCGTGATCGGGACGGGGCGACGGTCGCTGCTCGCGCGCGCGCTGCGCAAGTCCGTGGGCCGGTACCTGCTGGCGCACGCGAAGTGCCCGGTGGTCGCGGTGCCGCCGTCTTCGCTGATGGACGAGATGCGGCGTCCGCGGCCGCTGGGGCTGCCATGGCCGCTAAGGCGACGCCCTAACATACTCGACACATCCGATATTTCGGAACTATCCGGCAAATAGGACTTAGCCTGCTTGGAGTTCGTTAGGAACTCGCGAGCGGCCGCATAGGTCCCGTCAGGATGGAATCGGTACCTCCTGACCAGCGTTTTTATTGATTCGTCCAGATGCGCTCGGACCCGAGACCCTGCCTGAGACGGCGCGGCATCGGCAGGGCGCGGCCCGCGGGCACATCCGGATCGGGGCCCGGCAAGACCGCCGCGCCTCGCGGTAGATACCGGTTTCCCCAGGAGTCCGAAATGTGGGATCTCTTGTACGTCGGCATCACGGTCGTCGTTTTCGCGCTGCTCTTCCTCCTCGTCAAGGGGGTCGAGCGCATTGAGCGCTGAGAACTGGATCGGCCTGATCGTGGGCGTCATCATCACCATCTATCTCGCTTACGCACTCGTCCGCCCGGAGAAATTCTGATGAACAGCGCTCTCGCGGGCGTCCTCCAGGTCGTGCTGCTCGTCGTGGCGCTGGCCGCCTGCTACAAGCCGCTCGGCGACTACATGGCCCGCATCTTCACGTCCGGCAAGCACCTGAAGCCGGAACGCGCCTTCTACAAGCTGATGGGCATCGACCCCGACGCCGACCAGCGGTGGGGCACCTACGCCCGGTCCATGCTCGCGTTCTCCTTTATCTGCGTGCTGTTCCTGTACCTGTTCGAGCGGATACAGCATTGGCTTCCGTACTCCAACGGGATGTCCAACGTCACCCCGGACCTCGCCTGGAACACCGCCGCGTCGTTCGTCACCAACACGAACTGGCAGAACTACTCCGGCGAGTCGACCATGGGCTACGCCACCCAGATGGCGGGCCTCGCGGTGCAGAACTTCGTGTCCGCCGCCGTGGGCATCGCCGTGGTGGTCGCGCTGATCCGCGGCTTCACGCGGAAGAAAACTGACCGCCTCGGCAACTTCTGGGTCGACCTGACCAGGACGGTCTTCCGGCTGCTGCTGCCGATCAGCGTGGTCGGCGGCATCATCTTGATGGCGACAGGCGTGATCGACAACTTCAACCTCACGCACTCGATCACGACGCTGATCGGCGGCCAGCAGACGATGGTCGGCGGCCCGGTCGCCTCGCAGGAAGTCATCAAGGAACTGGGCAACAACGGCGGCGGCTTCTTCAACGCCAACTCCGCGCACCCGTTCGAGAACCCGAACCCGTTCAGCAACTGGTTCGAGATCTTCCTCCTGCTGGTGATCCCGACCGCGCTGCCGCGCACGTTCGGCAAGATGGTCGGCGACAACCGGCAGGGCTACGTCCTGGTCGCGGTCATGGGCATTCTGTGGTTGGCCGCGGTCGGCGGCATCAGCTTCTTCGAGTGGCAGCACGCGGGCACGGCACTGCAGGCCGCGGGCGGCGCGATGGAGGGCAAGGAGGTCCGGTTCGGCATACCGGGCTCGAGCGTCTTCGGCGCATCGACGACTGTCACGTCCACGGGCGCCGTCAACAGCTTCCATGACTCGTACACCGCGTTCGGCGGGGGCATCCTCCTGTTCGACATGATGCTCGGCGAGGTCGTCCCCGGTGGTGTGGGCGCCGGCCTGTACGGCATGCTCATGCTCGCCGTGGTGACCGTGTTCATCGGCGGGCTGATGGTCGGCCGCACGCCCGAGTACATCGGCAAGAAGATCCGCCCGACCGAGATGAAGTGGGCGGCGGCGTACATCCTGGCCACCCCGGCTTCCGCGCTGATCGGGGCCGCGCTATCGCTCGGCTTTAAGACACCGCGGAACAGCATTCTGAACGCCGGCCCGCACGGCCTGACCGAAATCGTGTACGCGTTCACGTCGATGGCCAATAACAACGGGTCCGCGTTCGCGGGCCTGGGCACGAACACGCTCTGGTACAACACCGCCGGCGGCGTCGTCATGCTCATAGCGCGGTTCGCGCCGGAGATATTCGTGCTCGCACTCGCCGGCTCGCTGGGCCGACAGCAAACCGTGCCCGCGAGCGCGGGCACGCTTGAGACCCACAAGCCGCTATTCGCCGGCATGCTCATCGGCGTGATCATCATCCTCGTCGGCCTGACTTACTTCCCCGCGCTCGCGCTCGGGCCGTTCGCTGAAGGACTGCACTGATGTCCATCAATCCGATCAACACGAAATCGCGGGAAGCCGACGCCGACCCGGCCGCGCGGCACGCCGTGGCCCAGGCCCACCGGGTCGGCGGCGGCCTGCTCGACCCGCACATGCTGTGGAAGTCCCTCCCTGACGCGTTCAAGAAACTTGACCCGCGGTGGATGATCCACAACCCGGTCATGTTCGTCGTCGAAATCGGCTCCGCGCTCACCGTGTACGACGCGATCGTGCAGCCGTCGATCTTCGCCTGGACGATCACCGTCTGGCTGTGGCTGACCGTGCTCTTCGCCAACCTCGCCGAGGCCGTGGCCGAGGGCCGCGGCAAGGCCCAGGCGGAGACGTTGCGCAGGACCAAGACGGAGACGGTCGCCCGCCGCCTGCTCAACTGGGCGCCAGGCTCGGCCGGCGCCCGCGAGGAAGAGGTCCCCGGCACCCAGCTCACGCTCGGCGACTTCGTCGTCGTCGAGGCGGGCCAGGTCATCCCCGGCGACGGTGACGTCGTCGAGGGTGTCGCCTCGGTCGACGAGAGCGCCATCACCGGCGAGTCCGCGCCGGTGATCCGCGAGTCCGGCGGCGACAGGTCCGCGGTCACCGGCGGCACCAAGGTGCTGTCCGACCGGATCGTCGTGAAGATCACGTCGAAGCCGGGCGAGACGTTCATCGACCGGATGATCGCGCTCGTCGAAGGCGCGTCACGGCAGAAGACGCCGAACGAGGTCGCGCTCAACATCCTCCTCGCGTCCCTGACGCTGGTCTTCGTGCTCGCGGTCGTCACGCTGCAGCCGATGGCGTTCTACTCCGGCGCGCCGCAGACCCTGGTCATCCTGGTCGCGCTGATCGTCGCGCTGATCCCGACCACGATCGGCGCGCTCCTGTCGGCGATCGGCATCGCCGGCATGGACCGGCTCGTGCAGCGCAACGTGCTCGCGATGTCCGGCCGCGCCGTCGAGGCCGCCGGCGACGTGAACACGCTGCTGCTCGACAAGACCGGCACGATCACGATCGGCAACCGCCAGGCGACGGAGTTCCTGCCGGTCACCGGTGTCGAGACGGGTCACCTGGCCGACGCCGCCCAGCTGTCGAGCCTCGCCGACGAGACGCCGGAAGGCCGCTCGATCGTCGTCCTCGCCAAGAACGAGTTCGGCCTCCGCGAGCGCGAGCCCGGCGAACTGCCCGGCGCGGAGTTCGTGCCGTTCACCGCGCAGACCCGGATGAGCGGCGTGAACCTGGCCGACGGCCGGGAGGTCCGCAAGGGCGCTGCCAGCGCCGTGACTGCCTGGGTACGGGAAAACGGCGGCTCACTGCCCGAAGAACTGGGGCGAAGCGTCGACAGCATTTCCTCGGTCGGCGGCACGCCCCTGGTCGTCGCGGAGCGGCCCGCGGGCGGCGGCACGGCGATCGCGCTGGGCGTCGTCTACCTCAAGGACATCGTCAAGCCGGGCATCCGCGAGCGGTTCGCGGAGATGCGCGCGATGGGCATCCGCACGGTGATGATCACCGGCGACAACCCGCTCACCGCCAAGGCGATCGCCGACGAGTCCGGCGTGGACGACTTCCTCGCGGAAGCCACGCCGGAAGACAAGATGGCCCTGATCAAGAAGGAGCAGGAGGGCGGCAAGCTCGTCGCGATGACCGGCGACGGCACCAACGACGCCCCCGCCCTGGCCCAGGCCGACGTCGGCGTGGCGATGAACACGGGCACCAGCGCCGCCAAAGAGGCCGGGAACATGGTCGACCTGGACTCCAACCCGACGAAGCTCATCGAGATCGTCGAGATCGGCAAGCAGCTCCTCATCACCCGTGGCGCCCTCACGACCTTCTCCATCGCCAACGACGTCGCGAAGTACTTCGCGATGCTGCCGGCCATGTTCGCCGGGGTGTTCCCCGGCCTGAACGAGCTCAACATCATGCGCCTGCACAGCCCGCAGTCGGCGATCACCTCCGCGATCATCTTCAACGCGCTGATCATCGTCGCGTTGATCCCGCTATCGCTGCGCGGTGTCAGGTACAAGCCGTCCTCAGCCTCGCAGATGCTGCGACGGAACCTGTGGATCTACGGCGCCGGCGGCCTGATCCTCCCGTTCATCTGCATCAAGGGGATCGACCTCATCATCATGAACATCCCGGGGTTTAAATGAACCGTCTCCCGTCTCTCGTCAGGCAGCACCTCGCGGCCCTGCGGGCACTCCTCGTATTCACTGTCCTCTGCGGGATCGTCTACCCCGTCATCATGTGGGGCGTCGCTCAGGGCGCGTTCAAGAACCAGGCCGACGGCTCGCTGGTGTCCTACAACGGTCAGGTCGTCGGGTCGAGCCTGCTCTGCCAGGAGTTCGTGAACGCCAAGGGTGACCCGCTGCCGCAGTACTTCCAGGAGCGCCCGTCCGCCGCGTCGAGCTCGTCAGTGAAGAATGACTACGGCTGCGACCCCGGTTACTCCGGCGCCGCCAACCTCGGCCCGAACAACCCGACCCTGCTGCAGGACGTCGACCAGCTCAAGGCGCAGATCGAGGCGTTCGACCACGTGCCGGCGTCGCAGATCCCGCCGGACGCGCTCACATCGTCGGGCTCGGGCCTCGACCCCGACATCTCGCCGCAGAACGCGGCCATCCAGGTTGACCGCGTCGCCGCGGCCCGGGACCTCCCGGTGTCGGAGGTCAAGTCGCTGGTCGCCAAGTACACCCAGGGCCGGAACATCGGCTTCCTCGGTGAACCGCGGGTGGACGTGCTCAACCTCAACATCGCGCTCGACGAACTGCCCGGCCAGGCTAAATATGCCAAGGCCGGAGCGTGAGGCGGCAGCGATGACAACGGTGGCGTCCGGCCAGCAGGGGGAACCCTCGCTGGCCGGGCGCCCAGCCCGGGTCCTGATCGTCGAGGACCAGCCGCAGTTGCTGCGCGCGCTGCGGATCAACCTGCGGGCCAGGCAGTACGAGGTGCTTGTCGCCTCGACCGGGCATGAGGCGCTCGCGGTCGCGGCGGCCAGCCCGCCGGACGCCATGCTCCTCGACCTCGGCCTGCCAGACGTGGACGGCACCGAGGTGATCACGGCGTTCCGGACCTGGTCACGGGCACCGATCATCGTGCTGTCGGGCCGTATCAGTCCCGGCGACAAGATCGGCGCGCTCGACGCCGGCGCCGACGACTACGTCACGAAGCCGTTCGAGATGGCCGAACTGCTCGCCCGGCTCCGCGCCGCGCTCCGCCGCGACGACGCCACGGTGACCGCCCCGTCGATCGCCACGCTAGGGCGCTGGCAGATCGACCTCACCGCACACACCATTTTCTCCCGAACGGACACCGGTGACTCTTCGCCTGGGGGGTTCGTGCCCAAGCAGGCCGACGACGCTGATGCTCCGCTCCCCGCTGACTCCCATCATCTCCGGCTGACCCCGACCGAGTGGCAGCTCCTGGAGATACTGCTCCGCCGTCCCGGCCAGCTGGTCGGCTCCGCGCAGCTGCTGGCCGGGGTCTGGGGTCCGGGTTTCACGGACCGGACGAACTACCTGCGATTCCACATGGCGCGGCTGCGCCGCAAGCTCGAGGACGACCCGGCCCGCCCGCGCCACCTGCTCACCGAACCCGGCATGGGATACCGCTACCAGCCCTGATTTACCTATCTCCCAGCGAATCGTGACCAAAGCCAAGTAATCTCCGAGCCGAACCCGAAGATCGTCATTGGGAGCAGGCATGGAACCGCTGTCCGCGAATGACCCGCGTGCGGTGGGGGAGTTCCAGCTTCGCGCCCGGCTGGGCGCCGGCGGCATGGGCCGGGTCTACCTGGCCTTCTCCCCCGCCGGCCGGACGGTGGCAGTCAAGGTCGTCCAGCCCGAACTGGCCGGGGACCCCGAGTTCGTCAGCAGGTTTGCCCGCGAGGTGGCCGCGGCGCGGGCGGTCAGCGGCATGTACACCGCGCCGGTAGTCGCCGCGGGCCTCGACGACGACCCGCCATGGCTGGCGACGACGTACGTGCCCGGCCCGTCGCTGGCTGAATTCGTGGCCGCCCGCGGACCGCTGCCCGAAGACGCCCTATGGCGCCTCGGCGCGGGACTGGCCGAAGCACTGCGGGCTGTTCACGCCTGCGGCCTCGTCCACCGGGACCTCAAGCCCGCCAACGTGCTGCTGGCCACCGACGGGCCGCGTGTGATCGACTTCGGCATCTCCCGCGCACTGGACGGCACCGGAGGCCTGACCTCCACGGGGATCGTGCTGGGGACGACGGGTTACATGTCCCCCGAACAAGCCGAAGGCATCCCCGTCGGCCCCGCCAGCGACGTGTTCTCCCTCGGCTGCGTGCTGGCCTACGCGGCGACCGGCGCGCACCCGTTCGGCGAGGGGAGCGCGGCCAGCGTGATCTACCGGATCGTCGCCGGGCAGGCAGATCTGGCCCGCGTGCCGCCGCTGCTGCGCGAGGTGCTGGCAGATTGCCTGCTCAAGGACCCGGCGAAACGGCCGCCGCTGCCTGTTCTCGCGTCGGCGCTCGCCGGTGGCGGGCCGGCGGTGACGGGGTCGTTCTCGTCGTTCTGGCCGCAATCAGTGGCCGACGCCATCCGGCGTTCCGTCCCCGACGAGAGCGCGTACGGCGCGCCGTCCGCGGCCGATGACGCCGTGCCGGAGTTCACCCCGGCCGGATACACGCCGACGGCGGCGGCGCAGCGCCCGGAATCCACGCGCCACACGTCGCCCGCGCGCCGCTATGCTCCCGCCGTGTCCGGGGAGGCACCGGTCTACGCCGGACCGTCGTACGCCGCGCTGCCGCCGCCAGGGCACATTTCCGGCGTGACGCGCCCGCGTGCGGGCGGCATGGCCGGCCGGCGTCTGGCGGACGCACCGGGTGACGTGAGCGCGGCGGTCACCGTGATGATCGTCGGCGCGGCGATCACCGCGACGGACTTCGTCTTCAGCCTCCAGGCCAGGACCGCGCTGCTGCACGTCGCGCAGCGGCATCCGTACCTGCGCGCGGGTGAGGACGCGAAGACGACGGCGGCCAAGATCGCGGTTTACGCGGCGCTGCCGTATCTCCTCGGCATCTTCGGCTGGCTGGCGGGCACTGTGGCCACGGCGCGCCGCCGCCCTGGGGCGCCGGCCCTCGCGGCCGTGCTTTTCGGGCTCGACACGGTCCTCACGCTCCTCGTCGTGTTCGGCTTTCCCAACCAGCGGAGGATCGACGCCCTCGCGGTGGCCATCTGGATACTCGGCCTCATCGCCGTCATCTTGCTGCGGTCCCGCAACTCCCGCTCCTACCTCGACCGCGCCTAGCACCAGGCCGCATGGATGCCGTTAACCGTGTGCTGGCAAGGTGCCAGCGTGCAGCACAATCGAGGGTATGGCCGAGTCAGTTAAAGGCCGCACTACACAGCGCGGGCAATTGCGAATCTACCTCGGGGCAGCCGCCGGGGTCGGCAAGACCTACGCCATGCTCAATGAGGGGCACAGGCGCGCGGAGCGCGGCGCGGACGTCGTCGTGGCGTTCGCCGAGACACACGGGCGCAAGCACACCGCCGACCAGCTCGGCGGGCTGGAGGCCGTCCCCCGGGCGCGCATCGCCTACCGGGGCTCGACATTCGAGGAGATGGACCTCGACGCCGTCCTCGCCAGGCACCCGCACATCGCCCTCGTGGACGAGCTCGCGCACACGAACGTGCCCGGCTCAAAGCACGAGAAGCGCTGGCAGGACGTCGAGGTCATGCTCGACGCGGGGATCGACGTGATCTCGGCGGTCAACGTCCAGCACCTGGAGTCGCTCAACGACGTCGTCGAGCAGATCACCGGCGTGCCGCAGCGGGAGACCGTGCCCGACGCGGTGGTGCGGGCGGCCGACCAGGTCGAGCTCGTCGACATGACCGCCGAGGCCCTCCGCAGGAGGATGGCGCACGGGAACATCTACCCGCCGGAGAAGATCGACGCCGCGCTCACCAACTACTTCCGCAC
>DASZJE010000157.1:0-6667 GCA_035948445.1 Trebonia sp.
GAGCGTGTTGACCTCCCAGGCGCGCTGCCACAGCTCGTCCGGTGTCTCCGGCCCGGCGCCGGCCACGGTCCCCGCGTTCGAGCAGTAGATGTCGATCTCGCCAAGAAGATCGGCGGCCGCACCGATGAGCAGTTCGACGCCATGCTCCGTCCCCGCATCCCCGGGGACCGCGAAGCCGCCGACCTCGGCGGCCACCGCCTGCGCCGCCGTCGGGTTGAGGTCGTTGACCACGACCCTGGCGCCGTCGGCCGCGAGCCTGCGGGCGATCGCCCGCCCGATCCCGCCGCCACCGCCGGTGACCACGACCCCGGCCCCGCTCACGTTTGTCATGTCCGAACGATACCGAGTCGCGCGCCGGACGCCCATGGGCAGTAGACAACCGAAGTCGTGACCCCCGAATGGGGGTCATGACAAAGATCTATGGCCGCAGCTACGTTAGCTAACGAACGAGGCCGAGGACGGGCGTTTCCGGCTCCTTAACCCTGGGGGGTGGCAGGCTAAGGAGTGAGTGGGAGATGTCCGTCCTCGACGGCTCGATGATACAGCTCCAATTTCGTTGGCGCGGCTCGTCCGGCAAGTGCGTATTTCTGACGTACACGGCCCAGATATTGTTTGACCGTTTCTTCGCTGATGGCCATCTTCCTGGCCACGGATTTCAATGGCAGACCGGTCGCGTAGAGTTGCAGTGCACGCCTTTCCTGATGACTGAGAGTTGGGCTGTCGGCGGCGTCATCGGTCACGAAGATGTAGGCGAGGCCAGGAGAAATCCAGTCTCTGCCTGCGGCAACCTCTCTAATCGCGAAACGTATCTGGTCGGCGTGCTCGCTTTTCAGCGCGTATCCCCTGGCGCCTGCCCGCATCGCCGCGCGGACGGCAGGCGGGCGGTCGGACGCCGAGAGGACAAGCACCTCAGGACCGGCCGCCCGGATGGCGGACACGTTGTCTTCCGCGGTACTCCCGTCGCCCAGTTCAAGGTCGAGCAGCACGACGTCCGCCCGCCCGCCGGGCCCGGCGAGCAGCGCGCCCACGGTCGCCGCGGTGGCGACCACCCTGATGTCGCCCGGCTGGGCCGCGACCCAGCCCGCGACGCTGTCGAGGACGATCGGGTGATCGTCCACGGCCGCGATGTCAATGACACCCGTCAAGCGGCACCGTCCTTCCGCCAGCTCACCTCGAGGAATCCCCCACCGGTTTCCGTCACGTTCAATGCGGCGTGCCAGCACGCCGCGGCGGGCACGTCATTCCCGATTCCCGTCAGGTCGGGCGTTGCCCGCAGCGGCGCACTGAAGATCAGGTAAAGCTCGATGTCATCGCCGGCGGCGAGCACGGTGAGCCGGGTCTGATGCGGCGGAAGCGCGCCGAGCACGGCCTCGATCGCCGCCCGGACGGCGCGGGCGATCGGCGGCGCCGGGCTTCCCGGGTCGCCGATGGGCTGGACGGTCACTGGCAGCCCGCGCGCCCCCGCGGCGCGCAGCGTCGGCTGAAGCGTGGCCAGCAACTCGCCACCGGGCACGCCGCCAGGCGCGCCCGGCGGCGCGCCGTCGGTGAGGACATCCCGAAGCACCGCCGCGTGCCGCGCGCACTGCTCCCTGACGCCGGCGTCGGCTGGGTCGAGCGTCCCGTCCGCGATGCCGCGCAGCAGGGGCAGCGCCTCCTCCTCAAGCACCGCGAGCCTGCCGCGCCGTTCCTGCTTGATGGCGGCCGCGGCGGCGCGTTCCGCCGCCGCCCTGTTCGCCAGGGCGGCCTGGCGAACCGCCATGGTGACGTGCGTATCCAGGGTCGGCCGCAACGCCGCGAACGCGATCAGGACGGCCGCGATGATGTAGCCGGCCGCTCCCAGCTGTGACAAGCTCAGCCGGTTCAGTCCCTGCCCATAGAAGAGCAGCGCGCCCTCGACGGCGAAGACGAGCAGCGCGACCGGAATCCAGACCCGGGCGGAATGGCTCATGACGACCAGTGCCAGCAGCCAGACCGTGCCCAAGACCGCCAGGTTCACGTGCCCGGGATCGCTGTCCGGCCGGTGTACCGCCCCGATCGCGGCCACGGCCGCGACCGCGATAGCGATCGCCGCCGCCGTTTCGCCAGTAGTGAGACCGCCCGCGCGCGACCGCGGCACGAGCCAGGTCCCGGCGCCGAGGACCGCGAGCCAGACCAGGACCGCCACGACCGGCTGGCGGTAATCATGCGCGTCGGCCAGCACCTGGAGCAGCGCGAGGGACGGCAGGACCACCGCCAGCGCCCTGAGCAGGCTCGTCAGCCCGGCTTCGACGGTGTCCCACGCCGCCTTCTGCGGACTTACCATGACTGGCCGTCGCGCGCGAGCGTGCGGTCAGCCGGGTAGCCCGCGTCGGACGGCCCGGACGCCGGCCAGAACAGGGACACCTCGGTGCCCTGCCCGGGCGCGGACCGTATCAACGCATGCCCGCCGCACTCGGCGGTGCGCTCCGTGATGGACCGCCGGAGGCCGAGCCGCGCTTGGTCAACCCGGGCGCGGTCGAATCCGGTGCCCCGGTCGCGGATAACCACCATCAGGCGGCACGGAACCTCGGAGTCTACTTCTGGCGCCATGGACCGGACAGTGACCCAGGCCTCTCCGGTTCCCGCGTGGGCCGCCACGTTCGACAGGGCCTCGCGCACGGCGCTCGAGATCGCCCTGACGACCGGCGCCGGTACGGCCGGACCGGCCGTGTCGTCGGCCTCGAGGTGGACGGTCAGCCCCCGGTCGCGCATGCCGGCGGCGACGGCGAGCACCTCACCGAACAGGTCGCCGGAAGGACGAGCGGGAAGCGGTGCCAGGTCGTCGGCGCTGAGCGCGGCCTCCATCAGGGCCACGTCCTGCCGGCACCTGGCTACCACCTCGGCGACGGCATCACCGCCAGAGCGGGCCACGCTCGTGAGCGTGTTGAGCACCGTGTCGTGCGTCAGGCGCTCGTGCTCGCGGCGTTCTATGTTCCGGCACAGGATGGCGTACTGCTCCCTGGCGGCTTGGTCAGCCCGGTCCAGGTCGGCGTCCGCCGCGGCCGCGCGGCCGTAGAGCAGCCGCCGCCCGCCGCCGTGGACGAGGCCGATCACGAGCAGCAAGATCGCCGCTCCTGCCAGCGTCCTGGCGTCGGTGACCGGCTGCAGCATCGCACCGGCCCAGAAGGCCAGCGGCGAAGCGAGCGCCAGCAGCACCGGGAGCGCCCCGGGCGCGTACCAGTACCACGCGGGGACGATGAGCTGGCCCGACATGGTGATGACCAGCCAGCTGAACGGACTGTCCCTGGTGGCGGGCGGCACGCACGCCTGCGCGCTGAGCGCCAGGGCCACGTAAACGGCGGAGTCCACGCAGGCGACAAGCGGGGACGGCAGGTACCGGCGCAGGTAGACGATCACCAGCGCTCCCCAGGCCACGGCCAGGGCGGGGGCCGCTAGATGCCATACGGCGGCCGTATAGAACGAATGCCAGATGACGACTTCGACGAGGATATAAACGATGCCCGCGCACCGGACCATCGTCGCGAGATAGGCGATTACCGATCTCAGAGTTGTCATCGCGGGCCCGACCGGTGCAGCGGCCGGATCGCCGGCTGCACGCCACCATGGGATGGGACCCGTCGGCCACATAGGATCGATCTTAGGGATCGTAAAACCGGCCCTCGTTCGAAAGACCTAAATCTTTATCTGAATGTGTGCCGGTTTGTTTCACCTAGTCCAGCGAACCCCGTCTCCGGGCCGCGGGTCACGCGACAATGTGACGAAACGTGGCATTTGCGGCAGAATGACATCCATGCCGGACGAACTCATCACCAGCGCGAGCGACCTTGCCGAAGAGCAGCCCGCCTACGACACGACGGTCGCGCACCCCGCCCGGGTCTACAACTACTGGCTTGGCGGCAAGGACAACTTCCAGGCCGACCGCGAAGTGGGCGACCAGACGAAGTCGGCCTACCCCGGCATCGTCACCGGGGTCCAGGCGCAGCGCGAGGTACTCGCCTCGGCCGTCCGCTACCTGGTGACGCAGGCAGGCATCCGGCAGTTCCTCGACATCGGCACCGGGCTGCCGGTGGCGAACAACACCCACGAGGTCGCCCAGTCGCTGGCACCGGAGTCGAGGATCGTCTACGTCGACAACGACCCGATGGTCCTCGCGCACGCCAGGGCGCTGCTCACCAGCACGCCAGAAGGGGCGTGTGCCTACCTCGACGCCGACATCAGGGACACAAGGAAACTGCTGGCGGCGTCCGCGGACCTGCTCGACTTCAGCCAGCCGGTCGCGCTCATGTTGATCGGCATCCTGCAGCTGATCCCGGACTCAGACGACCCGGCGGGAATCGTGGCCCGGCTACTCGACGCGGTGCCCTCGGGCAGCTGGCTGGCCATCGTCCAGCCGGCGAACGACGTCGCCGCCGACCAGATGGCGAACATGGTCAAGCGATACAACGCGGGGGTTTCCACCGCGACGACGCTGCGCAGCCACGCGGAGGTCTCGGCCTTCTTCGCCGGCACGGAGGTGCTGGCGCCCGGCGTGGTGCAGCTTCACCGATGGCACCCCGGCGAGCCCGCCCGCCCGGCCGCGGGCGAGGTCCCCGCCTACGTCGGCCTCGGCCGCAAGCCGTAATCCCAGGGCCTTGGACCTGTCGGACCACGTGGAACACGAACCCGTTCGGAAAATCAAAATCTCTTATTCCGAACGGGGGGGTGGTTTCACCCTCAGGGCTTCCTTGCGACTCCGCAGTAGGCAGGGATGGGATGCGCCGGAATTGGCGCGCCGGGCGCCGGGCGCCACAAGCCCATGGTCACGAGCCCGGGCTCGACGATCTCCAGGCCGGAGAAGTACCTGGCGAAAGTCTCGCTGGTGCGCGACGCCCACTGGGTGTCCGTCACCCGCTTGTTGTACTGCTCCTGGCTCGCCTGGATGACCTCGGCATCGACGTCGTTGGCGGTCTCTGAGATCACCAGGTAGCTGCCCGAGGGCACCGCGTCGAGCAGCCGCGCGACGAGTTCGTGCGGCTTGTCCTCGTCGGAGATGTGCATCAGGATCATCAGCAGCACGATCGCCACCGGCTGGCCGAAGTCCAGGGTGCGCGCCGCCTCGCGGAGGATCGTCTCTGGTTCGCGCAGGTCGGCGTAAATGTAGTCGGACGTGCCCGCCTTACCTGTCAGCAGGGCCCGTGCGTGCGCGATCACGATCGGGTCGTTGTCCACGTAGACCACGCGGGAATCGGGCGCGACCGCGTGGGCGGCCTCGTGCGTGTTGTTCTCCGTCGGCAGTCCGGTGCCGACGTCGAGAAACTGCCTGATGCCCGCCTCGCCGGCGAGAAACCCGACGGCAGCGTCCAGGAACTCCCGGTTCGCGCGGACGCCGGGGAGAATGTAGGGATTGACCGCGAGCGTCGCTTCGGCGGCCTCCCGGTCGGCGGCGAAGTTGTTCTTGCCGCCAAGCCAGTAATCGTAGATGCGGGCCGGGTGCGCGACCGTCACGTCGATTTCTGGTGGCCCGCCTTCGGGGATGATCTCCGCCCACCCGCTGGTACCCGCCATGTGCCCGCCTCCGCGCAGCCATCAGCTGAAGTTTCATTATCCGCGTATAACGAAATTCACCCTAGCGGCCCGGCCACGTCCATTCCGTCATCCTGGGTTCTTTTTAACCCTTCATACACGCGAAGTGCCATTCTGTCCCCGCCGTCCGGCCTCGGCTGCCAGTCCGGCGGCATGAACAGGTAGCCGAGCCGGTCGTGCCATGAAGCGGCCAGGCGGACGTCGTGCCACAGGTCGGCGTAGTGGCCGTACTGGAGCTTGACCAGGTTGTAGGTCTCAACCGGGTGGGTGAGACCGTAGCTCGGGCGGAACAGTTCCGGCTGGAACGTGCCGAACATCCGGTCCCAGACGATCAGGATGCCGGCGTAGTTCCTGTCCAGGTAGATCGGGTCGGACCCGTGGTGCACCCGGTGGTGGGAAGGCGTGTTGAACACGAACTCGACCGGCCGGGGCAGCTTCCTGATCGTCTCGGTGTGGACGAAGAACTGGTAGACGAGATTGATCCCGTAGCCGAAGTAGATCGCCCACGGCGCGACCCCGAGCAGCGGCAGCGGCAGCCAGAAGAAGAAGTCGAACCAGGGATTCCACTTCTGCCGCAGCGCGGTCGAGAAGTTCATGTACTCAGAAGAGTGATGCGCCTGGTGGGCGGCCCAGCCGACGCGGGCGCGGTGCACGAAGCGGTGCTGCCAGTAATAGGCCAGGTCGACGCCGAGCAGGACGAGCGCCCACGACCACCAGGTGCTCATCGGCAGGTGCCAAGGCGCGACGTACAGGTAAAGGGCGACGTAGACGAAAAACGCGGCCGCCTTGAGCAGCAGGGTGGAGACCAGCGAGCCTAGGCCCATCAGGATCGACGTCGAGGCGTCCCTGGCCTGGTAGCCGGTGACGTCGTCGTGGTCGAGCCACTTCAGCGCCGCCAGTTCGATGCCGATAAAGAGCAGGAAGAACGGGACGGCCCACGTCACCGGGTTCATCCACGGGTCGAGGACATCGTGCATCGGCGCCTCCATCAACATCGACCCCGATATATGACTGGCGGGTAACTTACCTCAGCTCGGGCGATCCAACAAGACCGCCGGGACGTGCCGACAACGTGCCGATGACGTGGGATACAAAGGGCCCCCGGAGGGGCCCTTTGTATCCCACG
>DASZJE010000158.1:0-2201 GCA_035948445.1 Trebonia sp.
TCCAGCACGCCGGACACGTCCGTGGTGCGGACGTAGAACTGCGGGCTGTACCCCGAACGCACCGGCGTGCGCCGTCCGCCCTCCGCCGCCGACAGGAGATGCAGCGTGGCCGTGAAGCGCTGGTGCGCGCGCAGGCTACCCGGCGCAGCAAGCACCTGGCCACGCCGCACCTGGTGACGGCCAACGCCGCGCAGCAGCAGCGCCGCGCTGTCGCCGGCTTGAGCGCTGTCCATCGTCTTGCCGAACGTCTCGACGCTGGTGACGATGGAGTTCACCGTCGCGCCAAGCCCGATGAGCTCGACCGGGTCACCGGTCCGAACCTGGCCTTGCTCGATCGCGCCGGTGACGACCGTGCCGCGGCCGGTGATGGTCAGGGAGTTCTCCACGGCCATCAGGAACGGCGCGTCGACGTACCGCTCGGGTACCGGCACGCAGGTGTCAATGGCGTCGAGCAGGTCCAGGATCGACGCGACCCAGCGCTCCTGGCCGGCCAGCGCGGCCAGCCCGGAGACCCGAACGACGGGTACCTCCTCGCCGGGATACCCGTAGGCCGACAGCAGATCGCGGATCTCGAGCTCGACGAGCTCCGCGATCTCTTCGTCGGCCGCGTCGGCCTTGTTGAGCGCGACGACGACGCGCGACACCCCCACCTGCCGGGCAAGCACGACGTGCTCCCTGGTCTGCGGCATCACGCCGTCGAGCGCCGAGACGACCAGGATCGCGCCGTCGAGCTGCGCCGCGCCGGTGATCATGTTCTTCACGTAATCCGCGTGGCCGGGCATGTCGACGTGCGCGTAGTGCCTCGTGGCGGTCTCGTATTCGACGTGCGCGATGTTGATGGTGATTCCCCGCGCGGCCTCCTCGGGCGCACGGTCGATCTGCCCGAATGGCACGTAACTGCTCATGCCCCGGTCCGCCAGGACCTTCGTGATGGCGGCGGTGAGGGTGGTCTTCCCGTGGTCGACATGCCCCATCGTGCCGATGTTGAGGTGCGGCTTGTCGCGGATGTAGGCCTGCTTGGTCATGACTTGTTGCTCCTGGTTCCTCCTGCTGCACTCGCTGACCCGCGCGATGCGTCACCCTCCCCCGCCAGGTCATCGAAGCGAACGGGGAAGGGTCAGCGTCGCGCGCCGTCGAGGGCCAGCAAGCCCGCGGACGACAGCAGGGCCGAGGCAGCCGTCATCGCCGCGCGGTCAAACGCGCAGGCGACGAAGACGGCGAACCGGAACACAACAGCAAGCGTGCGGCATCAGCCGCCCCGCCCGCAAAGGGTTTTCCCTTTTCGCGACTCACCAGCCAGGGCGATGACGTGGGTCATCAGCATCCCGGCGTGGAGACCCGCCTTCAGGCCGGGGAGGAAACGCCGCGTCACCTCCCCCAAAATGTCGGGGTTGCTCGATAGTGTGTTCGCATATCGCGACGCGGCTCCGGCGGGGAGGATCCTCCGGTTGGTTCCGGGGACCAGTCGCGGGGCATCATACCGTGATGTTCTACGGCGTGACCGAACCCGAAGACCTCGTGCGGGTTAGTCCGTGTGACGTGTTCCGTCGCGGGCCAGATTGAACACGATCTGCACCCTGGGTCTCGACCTCGGGACGAGTTCGGCCAAGGCGGTCGTAGCCGATACCGGCGGCCGGGTTCTGGCTCAGGCGTCAGCCGGTTACGCCGTGACCTCGGCGGCAGCCGGTTACGCCGAGAGCGAGCCAGCCCACTGGTGGAGCGCGGTGACCGCGTGTGCCCGCGAGGCCGTCCACGCGGCAGACGCATGGCCGACCGCAATCGGGCTGTCGGGACAGATGCACGGTCTGGTTATGGCGTCCGCCACGGGCCAGGCCCTGCGTCCGGCCCTGCTCTGGGCGGACAGTCGCGCGACCAGCTCCCTGTACGCTTACCGGCTCCTCGGCTCTCGGGCGCTGGCCAGGCTGGCGAACCCGCTGGCCCCCGGCATGACCGGACCGCTCCTGATGTGGATCGCCGAACACGAACCGCTCACGTACACCGAAGCTCGCTGGGCGTTGCAGCCCAAAGACTGGCTGCGGGCCCGCCTCACCGGTGAGGTCCACGCCGAGCCCAGTGATGCTTCCGCCACGCTGCTCTACGACGTGATGGGCGATCGTTGGGATCGTGAGGTGGTCAACGCACTAGGCCTCGACGCCAGTTTGCTGGCGCCCCTGCTGCCCTCGGCCGGGGCGCCCGCCGGG
>DASZJE010000159.1:0-1696 GCA_035948445.1 Trebonia sp.
CCGCGCGCAGGGTGGCCAGTGCCCCGTCCCTGGCGTGCACGGCGTAGGCGACGTCGCGCTGGAAAGCGGCCGCCGACTGGCCCACGTACCCGACCCCGCGGTGCCCGAGCTCGAGCAGGTGCTCGGCGCACAAGCGGCCGGCCAGCGCCGTGTCGAAGTCAGCGAACGGCAGCCGGGCGGGATCGTCGGGCGTGCCGACGAGGATCGCGGGGCACTTGAGCGAGCCGAGCAGCGGCACCCGCGGGTCGTTGCGCTGGACTTCCATCAGCATGACCCCGTCGACCTGCGAGCCGGTCACCGAGTCACGGATCGCGGACTCGCCGTCGTCGTCGGTCAGCATCAGCATCTTGAAGCCGAGGTCCTGCGCCGCGGTCAGCGCCGCCCAGACGTACGGCATCTGCACTTGGTTGTGCGCGCCGTGCACCATGGGCAAAGCCATGGCGATGACCCCGTTGCGGCCGCTGCGGATCGAGCGCGCTCCGGCATGGGGCCGGAACTGCAGCTCCTCGATCGCCTGCTCGACCCGGCGCCGGGTCTCCGGCGAGATCGGGCGGGAACCGCTGAGCACGTACGAGACGGTGCTGCGGGACACTCCGGCCCGCCGGGCGACGTCCGTGATGGTGACGGCCATCCCGTTGCTCCTTCTCGCGTCGAACTGATTCGATGCGAGGAACGTAGCACCCGTGTTTCGGAGCGCGCAAGAGTGAAATTCACCCGAATTGTGCGCCGGCCCGTTGGGCGCGGTCTACGGGCAGACGCGGCCGTTGCGGTCGAAGGCGGCGTGGGTGAGCGGCATCAGCCGCGCCCATTCGGCCTCCATCAACTCGGCGACCATCTCGATCTCCTGCTGGGGGAACGAGGGAAACGTCGAGGCCTCGCTCCGCCGCCGCAGGGACAGGAAGTTCATCAGGGCCCGCGCGTTGCCCGTCGCGTACATGGAGGAGTAGATCCCGACGGGCAGCACGGTCCTGGCCACCTCGCGCGCCACCCCGGCATCGAGCATCTCCAGGTAGGCGGCGTAGGCGGTACGGCAGGACTGCCTCACGTTTTCGCCGACCAGCTTGTGCTGGGCGGGAGTGCCGTCGGTGAACACGTACGCGCCCGGCTTGCCCTCCTGGACCAGCTTGCGGTCAGGCCCTGGCACGTAGAACTCGGGCTCGAGCCTGCGGTAGCGGCCGCTCTCCTCGCTGTAGCTGAACGTGCGGTGCCGCATGAACTCGCGGAAGACGAAGATGGGCGCCCGCACGTAGAACGTCATCGAGGAGTGCTCGAACGGCGTGCCGTGGCGGTCGCGCATGAGGAAGTTGATGAGGCCAGCGGACCGTCCGGGGTCTGCCTCGACCTCAGCGAGCGACTGTTCCCCCTTCGTCGAGACCCGCGCCGCCCACAGCACGTCAGCATCCGAAGCCGCGTGCTTGACCAGTTCGACGGTCACGTCGCTGCGGAACCTGACCTCTTCGCGTCCGTCCATCGGCCCCAGTCCTCTCGCTCGCGTCGCTACGGCAGCCTAATGCGGGCACCCGGGGAAACCGCGACGGGACCGTACACGCGCGGGACATTCCGCCCGGCCCGGCGCCGCGACTTACGGGGGTTGAACGGACAGGGTTCCTTGCCGGCGTGCCGGCAGCCCGTGGTCGCGACAGGGATAGTGGATCGTTGTCCACGCGATGGCGTAAACAACGATCCACTATCTTCG
>DASZJE010000160.1:0-34263 GCA_035948445.1 Trebonia sp.
GAGGTTGTCCTGGGCAAGCTGCCGCTGCTGGGCAGCCAGACCGGCACGACTCCTGGCCCGCTGCCCCACCTGGTCATATACGCCGAACGCAAGCAGTTCCACCAGCAGGTCCTGCCGCTTGGCCGCGTTGGCGCGCAGGAACCGCTCGAACTGGCCTTGCGGAAGGAGGACTGACTGGGTGAAATGCTCGTAAGTCAGTCCGAGGATGCCTTGCACCTGGCTCGTGACCCCATCGGGGCCTTCCGCGATCTGCTCCACGCTGGCTGCCAGCAGGCCGGCGAGCGGAGCGTCAGGGGGAACCGCCTCGTCAAGCCGTTCAAGCCGGGCGTCCTTGGTGTGCACCTGGCCCTTGTTATCCCTGGTCAGCAGGCGGATGGCAGCATACCTGCGGCCCGCAGACTCGAACACGAGGCAGACCTCGCATTTGGCGGTAGCGGGGGCAAGCGCTTCCGTGATTACATTCGTCTTTCCCCACCTGGGCACCGTGCCGTACAAGGCGAAGCACAGGCCGTCTATGACGGTGCTTTTCCCGGATCCGGTGGGACCGATGAGAGCGAAGAAGTCAACATCAGAGAAGTCGATGGTGGTCGGCTGCCGGTAGGAGCCGAATCCGTCGAGGAGCAGTCGCAGGGGGCGCATCAGGCCTCCGCTCCCATGGCCTCGTCAAGCAGTTCCGCGAACATCGCGGTGATCCTCGGGTCGTCGATGTTCTGTTCCTTCAGGTAATCGCCGAACAGTTGCAGGGGCGTGCGCCCGATCCGGCTGGACGCGCCCGCGCTGCGCGTGCCGACACCTGGCTGGTGCGCGTCATCGAGCATGACTTGGAGGGTGTTCGGCAGTTTCTCGCGCACCAGGTCACCAAGGCCGGCCCGAGCGTTCTCGGCGAGGATGACCCGCAGGTAAGCGTCTCCCGCTTCCTCGCCATGAGCCGCCACCTCCTCGAGCGTTCCGCGCAGGGTCTTCAGCGGCCGCCCCCCTGTGACGGGGACCGGGCGGGCATCGGCGCGGCCGTTCGGCGTCGCGGTGACGACCAACGCCGCGGACTCGTTGTCCTGTTCGCCGAAGTCGACGGCCAGGGGCGAGCCCGAGTAGAAGATCGGGCACGGCCCTGGAATCTCCTGTTGACGGTGCAGGTGACCAAGGGCGGCATAGTGCGCCGTCACGGGGAAGATGCCAGCGGGCAGTTCGTAGTCGAACGTCGTCTGCACGTCGCGCTCGCCGCCGCCACGTCTGCTGCCGAGCAGCGTGGCATGTGCCATGACCACGTTCACCGCATCGGGCGTGAACCCTTGCGTGAGCACGGCCGTCATCGCGGCTACCTGCTGCGCGTAGTCGAGGGCGTGCTCGGCAAGATCGTGCACAAGCAACTGGATAGCCCGGACAGCGTATCGACGGGACAAGAAAGGCAGCGCGGCCACGCTGATCTTGGTGCCGTCACGGGCCCGCAGAGCGAGCAGCCCGCCAGAGTCCGGCCGCTTCGGGGTCCCCAGGATGTGCAGTCCGAGTTCTCCGAACAGCGGACGGTAGACCGCATCCAGCAGGCTCTGGTTGTCGTGGTTCCCGGCAATCGCCACCACCTGGCGTCCGTCCTCGCGGAGTTCGAGGAGCGTGCGCGCGACCAGTCCCTGCGCCTTCGCCGTCGGCGCCGCGGTCTCGAACAAGTCACCGGCGATCAGGACGAGGTCCACGTCTTCGTCCCTGGCGATCCGGACGAGGTCCCGGAGCACCGCCACGTGCTCGTCATGCCGGTCCCGCCCCTTCAGGACTTTGCCGACATGCCAGTCACTCGTGTGTAGGAGTTTCACCGTTCCTCCCTGATACCGTGCCTCCCAAATACGGTGCCTCCCTAATATGGCGGCTGGTCGTCCGCGCCGGGGATAGCCGAGAATGGGTCGGCGTCAGCCGCCATCGCCGGGATGTTCTCCTGCCCGCTCCACTGCCCCTTCTCGCTGGGACGGGTCGCCCACGCCGGGAACGGGAACTCGATCGTCAGCGGGACGGGGATGTCCGGCTGAGCAACGATCATGGTGCCGGGCTTGGCGAGCGTGGCACGCTGCCGCTGCGCGGGCGGCAGGTAGCCGTACTCGGGTCGCTCCGCTTCCGCGGCATCGAGCCGGCCCGCTACCCGGATAGCGCAGTTGGCGAGGATCCGCCGCTCGACTTCACTGGCAGTCTGCTGTGCGCCGATGAGAATCACGCCGAGGGACCGGCCTCGTTCGGCCACATCGAGCAGTATCTGCTTGATAGGACTGCTGCCTTCGCGCGGCGCGTACTTATTGAGCTCGTCGAGCATGACGAACATCAGGGGCCTGGCAGTCCCCTGCCGTTCCTTGCGGGCGAATTCACCCCGCAGCGTGACGCCTACCACGAAGCGCTGCGCCCGGTCCGGCAGGTTGTGCAGGTCGACGACTGTCACCTGTGCTCGCGACGTGGTGATGGAGCGCTCGCCACGGTGCGCGAGGTCACCGCGGATGATCACCGACAGCGCCGGAACCGACGAGCGCAGGCGCCGCAGCAAGGCGTTGACGCTTCCTGTCACCGCACTGCCAGCGACCCACGACGAGCGCGATTCCTCGTCACCCAGTTCCGCCTCTATCAGGGCCACCAGGTCCTCGAAGGTGCGGATAATCTGGCCAGGCCCGCGATCCGTACCCCGAATCTGAATCGCCCCATCGGTCCCCATAGCAACGACGTCACGTCGGAGACGAGCGGCGACCTGTCCGATGAGCATCGTGTACTGCGCCCGCTCGTCCTCCGAGTCGGCGAAGACGAAGGGCAGCAGTTCGTCCTGGCAGAACTCAGCCAGTGTCCAGTAAAACGGGCTGACCGCCTTGTCCCTGGCGAAGACATCGGGTGTCCCTTGCGCGTCTCCCTTGCGAGGCGGGGCGAACACGCGGACGTTACGGAACGCCTCGGCGGGAAGCCCGAGCAGGCCGTAACGTGACCGCTGACCCGGCGTCAGCCTGCTGTTCGCGTAGTCAAGAAACAGCAGATCCTCACCCTTGACCGAGAAGATAAGGACCTTGGTGTTGTGCGCCTCGCCGACCAGCACGTCGCAATTCAGGATCGAGTGGAGCAGGAACATCGCGAACGAAGTTTTCGTGGCGATACCGGAGATGCCGGAAATCGAGACGTGCGCGCCGCGCGTGCCGTCGATGAACTCGAAGTTGAGGAAGACAGGATTCCCGTCCCGGCCGAAACCGACTGGCACTTTCGAGCTGCCCATCTGGTCGAAGTACAGCGCCAGGTCCCGCTCGTGCCCGGTTGCGCGGTTCACCACCGAGCCCGGCAACGGGGGGACGAACAACTCGGGCTCGACCCGCGTAACAGTCACTTCGGCTACCTCGCACACTTCGGCGGGCAAGGCGCCTTGTTTGATCAAGAACACATCCGAGGCGAACCGTGCGCCCTCGTGAACCGCTTCTACGTTGGTGACGACACCAGCGATCTGCACGCTTCCGCTTCCCGGCACGTCGCGCCCCGTGACGACGACGTCGTCCAACTGCGCGTACTGACCGGACGCCAGGCTGATGGAGAATTTCAGCGGGGTGGCGGGCACCGTACCGAGCACCAGTCCCAGCGGTGAGTCCGCGGATGCCTGAACCGCCTGCGATACGACCGCTCCTCTCGTACTGTCAGCGCGAGCGTCTGTCTCGCCCGGGACGTCTTCCATCAAGCCCCCTGCCAGAAAACATGGCGGCCAAGAACATGGCGGCTGAAAAGCAGCAATCACAGAGATATAAACACTAGTCACACGACGCCCAGATGACCAGAGGGCACACATACAAGCACGATGCGTGACCTGGAACGCCGGGGCGGCGGCTAGGCCGGGATGTCCGTTGCCGGGCGCCAGCCCAGGACCACCGGGTGGTCCGCCCTGTAGGGCGAGGCTTGCTTGTCGCCGTCACGACGCCTCGGTAGTGGCGATAACCCGGGCCGTGGGCCAGGAACTCACCTACACGGGCATCGCATTTCGTGCAGAACGGCGCTCTGCCCGGTCAATGGGCAGAAGCGACAGCGAGCGGAGCGGGTTCGGGGTAATGATGGATTCCGCTTGGGTGGCGCTACAGCAGGGGCCGCTGATAAGCAGTTGGCGAGTTCCCGCTGAGAGCTCAGGTCGTCAACGTCCTTCTGCATGCTCTTCAACCGTCTGCGCATCCCGTCCAGGAAACGCTTGGCGAGGGCAAGCGGGCCTTCCACACCAGCGTCGATGGCCAACCAGTCAACAAGCTCGTAGTCCGACGCGAGCGCCACTACAAGCATGCGGTTCGCCAGGGTGCGGTCCACCGCTGCCGCGAACTCGTCGTCAACCGCGGATTGAAGCCGCTCCGCTTCCTGCCGACTCACCTGCGCGTAGGCCCAGATGTTCTGGGACTCCAGCTCCCCTAGCAGGCATGCATACAGGAACGTAACACCGTCCTGCTCGATCAGGCCCGACAGGGGGAAGTTGTAGGCGTTGAGGATCTCCCCGGCCGTCACGTTGTCAGCAGGCAGCCACGGACGAGCTCCATGCTGCGGCACCAGCAGACTCGTCATCCCCGGCCTCCTTCCGGCTCCTCATGCCACGTGGGCTTGGTGAAGCACGCCTCAAAACTGCCCGCCACCTCATCATCCCACATCCCACGATAGCGGATGGATACGTGCAAGGAGTTCCCTGGCCACGGCGTGTGATCGACTACGAAGCTCCTGGCGCGCAGGTCCCCCACCCGCGCGTGCCGAACGCCATCAGCAGGACTCGGCACACCAACGCGCCGGACGCGACTTCGCGCCGCCCCCGGAGCAAGTTTCCCGAGAAGCGCGGACAGCCCGTCAACATCCTGCGGACGCGGGCGGTCCCAGAACACGGGCATCCCGGTCTGCCGAGAGCCGTACTGTGACACGTACTCGTCGTTCCCAATCGCGCGGGACTCCATCACGCGAGCTGGCCCTTCCCTTTTAATGTCAGAGGCCGGTGCATTCGCCCATACCCCGCCTCACCTCTCACTGATAGGAAGACTAAGAATCTTACAAGTATCACGAAGGGCATTCAACGATTTATGATAGGTAATTCAACTATGCGGCGATATGTCCATAGCGGGCCTGATCCTCGGAGCAGTCACGATCCTCCCGAGCGCCGTCGGTATCGTGTTGGGTGCTATAGCGTTCGTCCTGGGCCTGGGAGCGTTCTTGCGGGATGTAGCCGAGCTTCGCCGCCGGTGGTCAGAATACGAGTTCTCGGCCATCGCCGCGCCGTTCCCGACCGGCAGGATCCCGCCGCCGGCCGCGTACCCGGACGCCGTCTACCTCCATGTTCCCGGCCGGGGCACCGCCTTGGTCAGCGACGCGATCGACCGATTCATCGCGGGCAAGGACATAACGGCAGAACTCGGCGAGGAGCCTTACCGGCTCCCCAAGGCCCTCCGGTCAAGCGCCCGCTACGTGCTTCCGGTCTGCAACCACGGGCGTCTTGTCTTCAACGGCAAGGTCATCGGGATGCGCGGTGACCCGCTACCGCCCGGCCCCTCCCACGCGCCACCGATCCGGCTGCACGTCGCACAGTTCTTCGACGCACAGTGCTCCAACGAGATGTGCAGCCTGCGCATCACCCACCGCGAGACCGGCGAAGACTTCGACCCCAGGCACACCTTGCTCACCAGCGCCAACGGGCACCTCAACACCCTCGCCGAGAGCTCCCTCGCCGACTGCGTCGGCATCTCCACCATCGCCGTCACCGCCGACGGCGGGCTCGTTCTCGTGCGCCAGACCAGACGCAACATCGCCAGCGCCCTGCTGCTCGCACCCTCCGGCAGCGGCTCGCTCGAGCCCCGGGACATCAAGGACAAGACTGTCCAGGACATCGTGCGGCACGGCATGGAACGGGAACTGTGCGAGGAAACCGGCATCCGACCGGATGAGATACGCGCCACCCGCGTCACAGGATTCGCCAGGTGGCTCGAACGCGGTGCGAAACCCGAGTTCCTCGGCCTCACCGAACTATCCATCACCGCTAGCGATCTCGCCGAACGCCGCCACCTCGCATCCGACGAACGCCTTTACACCGGCGGGACGCTCATCATAACCGCCGACATCGCGGCGCTCGGTCGCGAACTCGCCAACGGAACTGACCTGCTCGACGCGCCCAGCCTCCCGGCCCGGATCAGGGATGACGGATCCCTGCCACTGATCCTCGCACTCCGCGCCGCAGCGCTGCGCCTTGCTCGCGTTTGATGCCGCAGATCAGCCTGGTCCGCGCCACAACGTCCTGGAACGTCCCGACAAGGGGGCGGCGGATCACCGCGACGCTCTGCTATTCCCGGACGTTTCCGCGGAAACGTTTGACGCAATTGCGTGATACGTTTCCGCGGAAACGCGACGGCTGGGCAGGAGTAATCCCATGAATCACACGGATGCCGAGATCGAGGAAGCCGCAAGCCGTTTTGAAATGCTGGCGGACAGGCTTGACCCGGCCAAGGCGAAGGCCGACGATCTGTCCGACCTGCGAGCGATCGGCGATTCGCAAGCGAGCTCGGCTAGCCGCAGCCGATAGGTCGCTCGCGGAGCAGGTCGGCGAGGCCCATACTCCTCCGCGCCGATCGATCGAATGAAATGTCAGTGTATCTAGTTAAGGTTGGCGTATCACTCGATCATTAGGAGGATAACTAGCTATGTGCTGGCAATGTGATCATCCCGGGAGCACGTATCAGGACTACCTGGATCACATCCGCGACCTGATGAAATGCCATGGCTGGGCCGTGCAATGCGTGGGCGCTGACCGGATTCACCCGCCGTGGGCCTACACGATCGGGCTGACGGAGTTCGGGGAACCCGAGCTCGTGGTAACCGGCATGCGGCAGGGCCCCGCTGGGGAGTTGCTCAACAACATGGCCGCCCATGTTCTGCACGCTGAGGCACCTACGCCAGGGGAACAGATGAAGCTGATTGGCGGTCCGCTCATCGAGATCGTCAGGGTTGCCGAGCCGTCCGCCCATCTGCGGGTCGCAGCCGATCTCTACGGCTCCAGCATCCGGGCGCTCCAGTTCGTGCACGCCGACGACCGCGGGCACTGGCCATGGGACGTGGGATGGCGCGGCGTCCGGGGCGGACAGCCCGTGCTCGGCATCCGGGAGCCGGCAAGAGCGTAGACCGCCTGAACAGGTGCGGCGGGGCTCAGGACGGGACCGCGGACGGCCGTCAGGAGGAGAGGAGTTCGACTAGGTAGTCGCTGGTGGGACTGACCTTCGGGTGCGGCGGGCGCTTGAAGTACCACGGCTTGCGCTTGCGGAGCAGGAGTTCACCCTGCTTGGCCCAGGTGAACGCGGGCTTGCGGAGCACCGTCCGGTAGACCTCGTCGACCGTGTCCGGATGCGCGGCGGCGAGGCGGCGCAGCGGATTCGGGTAGATGCTGTCGGAGTCGAGGTAGCCGAGCAGCGCTTCACCGTAGCGGGGGCTGGCCGCCAGGAGCGACGGGTCGGCGAACAGCTCCTCGAGCATGCCAAAGTCCGGCAGCAGGCTCATCCCGTCCGTCTCGTCGTAGATCACGCCGATCGTGTCCAGGGTCAGCATCTGCTCGGGAAACGCGAAGAACGGCCGGTCGATGCCCGCGGTCACCTCCGCGAGCGGCTTATCCGGCGACCTCTTCGCCAGGGCCTTCTCCTGACGCTGCCGGTAGTACGCGTTGATGCGGCCTTCCGCCTCGCGGGCCGGGAGGATCACCTGGTCGCTGCCGAAGAACTCGACGAACTCGTCCCGGTCCTCCCGCATCATCTTCCAGCCCAGCTTCGCCTTTTCCGGATTACGGAACACTGCCCGCGGCCTGGTTCCCGACCACTCGAGCGCGAGTTCGGCGACGACCCTGGCGTGCTCGCGCGGGAACGGGGTCATCGCCCCGGACACGGTCCACGCGGCGGGCGTCATCGGAACGACGCGGGCGAGGATGAAGTCCCCCGGCTCGGCGGGCAGGCTCGCGAAGTCCATGCTTCCGTACACGAGGTAGTCCAGCTCGTCGATCAGGTTGTACAGCGTCAGCGAGGCACTGCTCTTGGCGCGGAGCTCGAAGATCCCGTCAACGGGATCACGCCAGCCTTCCAGGATCTTCCGGTCCGGCTTTCGCAGGTCCTTGCCGCGAGCGGCCAGGAAGCGGTCGATCACACCCGTCTCGTCCGGGAAGCGGAACGTCATGACGAAGTCGTCCATGGCCTGGACCCACCGTTCGCTGCCCCTAACCAGCGCACTGCCCTTGGCCGACGTGGTGTCCTCGCCGCTGGCCGCCTTCGCCAGTTCCTGCTCGCGCCACCGGTCGAACCGCGGGCTCTCCGCGAACGCGACAAGCTGGCGCTTCAGGTCGCCGCAGCGGTCGGCGAGGCGCTGCATGTCCGCGGGACCGGCGAGGTCAGTGACGTGGGTCACGCTCGGTGAATCTCCCATAACGGCCTAGCGTACTGCGATCTTCCGCGCCAGCGTGCAACCCGGCGAGGAGTCGGGGGTGCTTAGCGAGGCTTCATATACACGGTTGCTTTCCGCTCTCCCTTCCGGGTGAGTTTTCCCTCCCTCGCGAGGCGGCGCAGCAGCCGACTTGCCTGGTCCGGGCTGAGCGCGCAAAGCTCCGTTGCCTGCATCCGGGTGATCTGACCGTGCGCATCTACGTACTGCAAGATCATCTGTTCTTGCCGCAGTGGCTCGAAGCCTCGCATCCGGACATAGCCCGCAGGAGTGTCGAGCGCGCGGTAGACGGCCGCAGATAGATGCCAGGACCTGCCCTTGCCGTCGCCTCTGGCCTCTATCCAGCCTCGTTCGACCATCCGGGTCAGGAGATTGCGCGTCTCCGCCTCCGTGCGCTGCACCAAGCGCGCTAGTTCGCCAGTTTTCGCCCGGCGTTCCTGGTTGAGCTCGGCGAGCACCTGCAGCTCTGACAAGCCGAACGGTCTCTGCTGCTGGTTTTCCTGCTCCAGGACCCACCTTGTCATGGCCAGGTTCGCGGGGCCGCAGGGAAGGACAGCGACGACATGCTCATCCGAGCTCCTGCCGTAGTCCGGTGCCGGGCGGCCGACACGGAGTTGCTCTGCGAACATCCGGTTGATTCCCCGGCCGGTGCGTTCGACGAGGCCGGTCCGCTTGAACGCGTCAGCCAGCAGCGGACTGCGCGGATGGGGCGGTACGACGAGTAGGTTGTCCAGCCGGACACCGGCCGGGAAGCCGCCCGGGCTGGAGATTTCGAGTTGCTCATCGCTCCATTGGACGTGCACGGCACCAGGCCGCGTGTAGTCCCTGTGGATCAGCGCGTTAGCAAGCGCCTCCCGAAAAGCGGTTTCCGAGTAGGCCGAGACTGCCACCCGGAATAGTCCGGATTGCACCTCCTCCTCTCTGTTGCGTGCCCGGAACCGAGCAAACATGTCTTCTGCGAGCCGGAGCAAGGGGTACGGAAGGAAGTCATTGACCTCAACTTCTAGACCCGGGAGCACCTGAAATGCGGCCTCATGCGTCGGCAGAAAGCGCCGGAGCGCATCTGGCCGTCCGAACATCAAAAGCGCACCAGCCGTGATCTCAGCGTCATGACGCGTGAGTCCCAGTGCGCTAGCGATTTCACGGTCCGAAAGGGAACCCAGCAGCCTGTCCGCCGCGTTGCCCGCTGCGGCGGTCATTCCCCGGAGGCGTTCAAACTCCAGCGGGTCAAGGTCTTCCCACATGGCGCCGCTAACATGGAGCGCCGCCCAGTCCACGGCCCCCCGGTCGACCTCGCGAGCGAGCATCTCGTGGGCGTGGTACGGGACACAAGTGGGCCGACCGTCACCTGCGATCGCGCGCCGGACATACGTGCCCCGCGTAGTACCCACGACTCTCGGACTGTCCGGAACCTCAACGACTAGGACTTCCCGGTCATCGACTCGCACCGCGCCGGCGACCACCGAGAGCGGAGGCTGCGTCATGTTCGCGATCAACGCCTGAACCCGCAACAGGTCTGTTTGCCCGGCTTCATGTCTAGGGCGCGCACCCGTCACGGTTCCGTCGTCTTCCACTCCTACAAGAAGAACTCCTCCGCTGCCGTTGGCAAGGCACACCACAGCCTCGACGAGATCTCGGTCGTTCAGCCGTTCCCGCTGCTCACCCTTGAACTCCACCTCGTAGGACTCACCTGCCGCGGTCCAGCGGGCGACACGTGCCGACAGGTCCTCTGCGGGGTAAGAGATGTCCACCATGACAGGCTCCCTACACGCGCTTTACACGCGACACCGCTGATCTAGTCCTAGCGTCGTATATATACACGCACGCGCGCGCATTTATAGCTGCGATCCTTGGAGATACACAGGTGAAGGACTCATCCGGGCACGCGACACGCGGCGGCAGGTCCGCCAGATGGCCCGGACTTGAGCACGACAGCAGTCATCTTACACGCGCTTTATGCGCACCGAATGACGACTGAAACATACGTCGTATAAATACAAGCGGGCATGACCGCGGCGACGTGCGACGGCATGAGGGTGCGGGGCGGGGACGCGTGAGCGCGGGCGTCCCAGCCGGAGAACACCGCGCTGGCCACGGCCTTCTGCGGCCCGGCATTCAGAATCTCCGAACTCCAGCAGGTCTACGTGTCAAGCGCACGCCTGATGTCAGGCCGGGGAAGAGGACACCGGCCGATACGGCCGCCAGTACACCCGCGCCAAACGACACCACGACAGGGCCATCGCCGCCATCCGGCTGAGCTAACCCCGCTCCACGCTGACATCGGCGGCGGTCCCTAGCAGCCTGGCGCACATCGGGTCGTCGTAATCATCGGCTCTCGCCCGATCACCACGCATGACTGACCTTCCCCCACAGTTGAGACGCGAATTCACTCCCCCGCTCCTCGCCGTGCAGATCACACCAGACGCGGAGGGGGTGAGCAACCATCGCCGTCCAGCTGTCAAAATGCGCTTCGGCGCGGCGGTGGATCCCGATCCGCCACGAGTCAGCTGATAGCCGGACGTTCGCCGACTCCGGCGGCGCGGGCTCCAGTCCGAGCAGCCCGGCGACCTCGGTGAGTGACTGACCATTCACGGTAGCCCAGCACCGCACCTCAGTGGGCGATGAAGTCCCGAAAACTCCGAGAAAAGCCGCACCCGCGCGGCCGGTGACCGCCGCCGAGACGCCGGATTCGGCCGCGTTCCGCGAGATCACGCCTGCTACATCCCAGATGGTCCGGCCCCATACATAGCCGATCACAATCTCGGCACCTGGCCATGCGGTCCTGCTGGCTAGCAGGTCTGCCAACGCCGCCGTGTCTGGAACGCTGACGGAAACCTCCCTCCAGTTCTGCTTCCGCTCCACCAGGCCATGCCCGGCCAACTGTGAGACCGTCCGTGACGCGGTTGACATGCTGACTCCTGCCCGCCGCGCAAGCCCGGTGATCTGTGGCCGCCCGCCATCGCCTACAGCGATCAGAAGCTCCTGGACTACCAGGGCGTGACTCTTCTGCAGCGGCAGCGGATCCCGTTGCCGCACCGCTTGCCGCGCGAACTGCCCGCTGGTCACTCGCAGCCTCGGCCAGACAATCTCGGCCGCCCCGCCAACGTCGGCGAAACTAACCTCACTCTGCCGAAGAACCGAGCGCCACTCGACTGGAACGGAACCGGCCACTAGAACCACACGGCCGGGGCCAGCTTCCGCCTGAGCGCTCGCGACAAGTTCACCCGCCGATGCGTACGGGGCAGGATCAAGCACCACCACACGCAGGTTGATGCCGTCGTCGTATGTCAGCACGTCATCGCGACCGCGGCTCACGGCCAGATCACCGATGCGGATCGGCTCGTAGGGAAGCCATGGCAGGTTCAGGCGCAACACGGCGGCCATGATTTGCAAAGTACGCATGAAGACCCTTAAACAGCAAATGATCGACCATCTACCAGGGATAAGGACGTCTCATTTGCTGTTTAAGGCATGAGGACGTGATCCTGCAAGTGATCTGCAGAGGCGTGGCCCTATGCGGCAGGGAGTGCGCGGGGGCGAGCAACGGGAGACACCAGGGATCGTTCGGGAAAATGGGGTTGCGGGGTCTCTGCAGGAACTAGCCGACGTCGTGTCAGCGTGGTCCTTCGGGGGAATTGTGCACCGGATACTGGGATCCCCCCGGCCAGCCGCCTGGAAAACCCGGCGGCCCTGGCTGCCATGGCGGCGGCCCCGGCGGACGGTTCCTCTTTCGCTTCAGGATCAACGTCACCACAATGACTGCCGTCGCGACAACCGCGACCGCTAGCACGATGCCGAGAACAACGACCCAGCCGGGGACCTTGATGAATCCGGCCCCGCTCGCCTTATCCAGGCCGTCCGGGCGCGGGCCGAATCTGGCGGCGAGCTGCGCGTAGGTCGCGTCGGCAACCTCGTTTGATTGCGTCGAGCAGAACGGGCCAGCACATCCGCCGGACTCCTGAACGATCGCAAGCGCCCCGAACCGGCCGGGGAAGGTGTCCCAGACGATTTTCTCCGCCTGCTGTGCGTCAGCCTGGTCGTTGCTGGCCGGTCCGCTGCTGTAGGACACGGTGACCGCGCCGCCGGCAGGGATGCCGCTCCCGGTCTCCAAGTTCACGTTGACGTTCTGATACCCGGCGGCCGACAGCGCCGCGCTTGATCGCAGCGCCGCGCCCAGGCCGGCGCAGCCGGCAACAGCGAAGGCGACCACCAGCAGGCACACCGCCGACCACGCGATACGCCGCGGGCTGGCTGCCGGTGCCGCCAGACGCCGCGGGCAGCCAGACTTCACAGCAGGTGACATCGAACGCCTCCGTTGCCCCCGACGCGATACCGAGAAGCACCTTATATTACATTTTGCTCCCGCAATAGCGATGGACGGTACCTGTGCCCGCCTATTTCTAACCTAACCATCCATCCCCGGATTGACTCTGCCGCGAGTTTTACCACGCGCTCGACGTGCTGATGATCGTCTCTATAGAATTTGCTTCTTGAGCCTATGGGTACGAACGGCTTGTCACGGTGTAGCCGCTTGACGGGGACCACCGATGGACCGTCATCAGGCCATGCTGAATGTCCCAGTCAACGAATACTGCCTGCCCGATGCGCAGGGTGAACACGACCGCCTTTTCTGGCGGGCAGGCCAGCCACCATGCGTGAGCCGCCGCACCGCGAACGTCCTCGGCGGTCTCAGCCGCTGGCCCGTACAGTTTGAGCTCTCCCTCGCCGCTGTCGGGGACGGTGACCGCGCTGTGCAGCGTGTACCGCGGATCCCGCCGCAGGTCGCTTACCTTCGCCGACCAGGTCATAGCGCCGATGAGCAACTGGCCCTGGACGAGGCAGGGCTCGATGGGGCTGATGCGGGGCGATCCGTCGCGGCGCAGAGTGCCCAGCAGAGCGATGCCCGCCGAGGTCAGGCGCGCCATGCCGAGCCGCGCGATCTCGGGCGCGGCCAGGTCCAGATCCCGCCAGCTCAGCAGGTCAGGAGCGCCGGTCACATCAGCGACGCTACCGCCTGCGCGGGGTGCCAGTCGGCGTAGCGACTGAGCTCGGTCAACACCCGCCAGACCGTCTCGGGCGCTGCGGCAATGTCGGTGGTGACGGTGACGTAAGGACCATTTTCCTGCACGGTCATATGAAATATCACCGCACATCATTTGGTCTACGCCACCACACCGGCAGCCGGCTTCGGCGGACGGAAGCGGACCGGAGGAGTACTGCCAGGCCGATCGGAATCATCCGGTTCGGGTGATGCCACCTTGGGCGGTGACGTCAAGCCTGAATGGTGTGCGAGCTGCGTTCAGTCAAAACGGGGCCAGCGTAGGCTGAGACCCTCGATCGAGGATCGGAGATTCACGTGGAACTCATGGAGTTGAAGGAGAAGACCACACTCACCCGGGAGGCGGCGGCTGCCCGCCTGCGAGCGATCGCTGACGAGCTAGCCTCCAACAACGATGTCGTCATGGAACGTGAGGACATCCGGTTCGTCGCGCACGTCCCCGATCAAGTCCATCTGAAGGTGGAATTTGAGATAGAGGATGACGGCACCGAGCTTGAGATCGAGCTGACCTGGTAGCAACTAGTGCTGGTGAGGGCGCCGCGCTCGATTAGCGGTGGTCTCGGCGTCACGAAAGGCTAGCTTCGCGCCCGCCTGGAAACGGGTCTGCACGCCGAGTTCGTCGAGCAGCGCGGCAACGCGGCGCTGGACCGTCCGCTGACTGACCCCGAGGTGCCGGGCGCTCGCAGTGTCCGTGAGCCCGGCAAGCAGCAGGGAGATGAGCCGCTGGTCGGCGGCCGGCTGTCTGGGGCCAGGGGCCGTCAGGCTCTCCTGCCCGGACGGAAGCGGGAGCGCCCTGTTCCACAGGATCTCAAAGAGTTCCGAGAGCGCACTGAGCAGTGCGGACGGGTGCACGATGATGAGGCTGTCCGCACCGCTGGCCGCGGCACCGGCGGCGAGGGCATACCGCAGCGGAAGCACGGCCAGCCTCTGGTCCACGAGATAGACCCGCAACGGCAAGCTCGGCAGTACGCGAGCCTGCTGCCCTGCTCGCATGAGTTCTTCGATGTCCGGCGCGGCGTGCTTGCTGATGGCCGCGCTGTCGTAAATCGCGCGGCGCGTCACGCCCGCCGCCAGCCGACGCGACCCCGAGCTGACGCCGGACAGGCTGACGTACGGCGCCTCGTCAAGGGAGCGGATCTGCTCGCGCGCGCTTGCCTCTATCTGCTCCAGTCGCTGCAGCACCGCGGCTCTCCCGCTTACCACTTCGATCACAGTGCCGGGCTCCAGGTCGGGCGCGGCACGGTGCCTGTGGTAGGCCAGCGCCAGCTCGGTCACACGGTCGCGAGCGTCCCTGAACTGTTTCTCCACGTCGGCGAGGTGCCCGGCGAGCGCCGCGCCCGGGGGCACGGCCAGGTAGCGAGGCGGCTCACCAGGCAGCCTTTCGGCCAGTCCAAGGCTGGCCAGCCCGGCCAGCGTCACTGCGAGGCTTTCCGTACGTTCCCAGAACCCGGCGAGCCGGTCGGCCGCCGAATGCGGATGGCTGAGCAGCAGCTCATAGGCTTCTTCCTCTGCTTCGCCGATCCCGAGCACACGCAGGTGGGCCGCGCCGCCCGCATCCGCATCCGCATCCGCATCCGCATCCGCATCCGGGGACACACTTCCGGTATCAGGCATCGCCCGGGCCTGGTTCTGGCTGCAGCCAGCCACGACGAACGGCTTGATATCCGGCCTGGAAGCGGGAGACGGAGTCGAGCCGGCGCATCAGGGCCTCCACGTGGCGGTGCACGGTCTGCCGGTGCCAGCCGAGATGCTCGGCGATGGTGTCTTCGGTGTGTCCGGCCGTCAGCAGCGCCAGCAGGGCGCGCTCGGAGGCGGTAGGAGCGCCCGCTGCCGCCGATCGCCCCTCATCTGTCCATAGCCGCAGGGGCAGCGCCTGTTCCCAGTAGGCCTCGAACATCGCCGACAGTGCGTCATACAGCGCCGAGCCGCGGACGATCAGCCAGTCGCCGAGGTCATCAGGGCTGCGCAGCGGCAGCATCGCGAGCGGCTCGTCACTCAGCCAGAGCTTCATCGGGATGTCTGCTACCCGGGAGATCTCGCCGACCGCCGTGGAACGCTCGAGATCGCGGACCCGGCCCGGTTCGATCACGGCGCGGCGGTCATACAGCACCCGGAAGCGGATACCGCGCGCGAGGTGCCTGAATTCGATGTGATCGCTGCTATCCCAGTTGGGGCGCAGGTAGGGCGGTCCGTCGAAGGACCTGATCTCGCGTTTCGCCCCGGCATGCAGCCGCTCGTGCCACTCGATGGTGGCCTCCGCGCCGTGGCAGACCTCCACCAGCGCCGCCGGGTCGCCCGCGGTGGCCTGCCGGAACCGGACGGTCAGCTCGGTAAGTCGGCGGCGGGCGGCGCCGATTTCGCGCTCTCGCTCGGTGATCAGCTCGGCCAGCGCCTCGTCCGCTGGCACCACCGCGTACCGTGGCGGGTCCCCTCCTGGCAACCGTGTCACCAGGCCGCGCCGTCGCAGCTGTCCCACTAGGGCGTCATCGGACAGTAGGGCGTCATCGGACAGCTGCCCGGCCTCGGCGGCGGTGAACGCCGGCCGGGTCAGCAGCAGTTCGTACAGCCGCTGTTCGGCCGCGGACAGCCCGAGCACACGCAGGCTGTCCTCTTGCTTGAGAGGATTTGTGCGCACATGAGGACTTTACGTCATTGACGCAAACGTCTCTTGACCAGATTGCCAGCAATTCGGACCATCAGACACGTCATGCCCCAGTGGCCAGGCGTCGTGCCGGCCTGATGAAGAGATCGGTGGTCAATGCAGTACCTCAGAACCTCGCGGAGACCGGCAGCACTGGCCGGAGCCGTGCTCAGTGCCGCGCTGGCAATAGCCGGCCTGACCGTGTCCCCGGCCGGTGCCGCTACTCAGCAGGCGAGCAGCCCCGCTGCCACGGGCGCTGCGGTCAGCGGCGTGCCGAATGTCGCGCCCGAGGCGAGCGGCACGCTCAGCCAGGTCTGCTCGGTCCCCAAGGCGAAATACGTCGCGAGCTGCCTCGCGATCAAGGTCGACAAGGCCCGCTCGGGCTTCGGCGTCCGGCTCGGCGCCACGGCCGCGCCGTCAGGTTACGGCCCGAGCCAGCTGCTCAGCGCCTATGACCTGCCCGGCGACGGCGGCGAGGGCGCGACGATCGCCATCGTGGACGCTTACGACGACCCCAACGCCGCCGCTGATCTCGCCGTCTACCGCGAGCAGTTCGGCCTGCCCGCGCTGCAGCCCGGGCAGTTCCGCAAGGTAAACCAGGAGGGTTTCCCCGGTGATTACCCGGCGGGCGACCCGGGCTGGGCCACCGAGATCTCGCTCGACCTGGACATGATCTCCGCGATCGCGCCAAAGGCCGACATCATCCTGGTCGAGGCCGACAGTGCGGAAGAGAGTGACCTTGGCGACGCGGTGAATGAGGCCGTCGCCCTCGGCGCCTCCTATGTATCGAACAGTTACGGCGGAGCGGAGGACTCCGCGGATCCGCAGTTCGCGGCCGATTACTACGACCACCCCGGCGTGGCGGTCGTCGCGAGCACGGGCGACGAAGGCTACGGCGTCGAGTTCCCCGCCGCCGCACCGCACGTGACCGCCGTTGGCGGCACCGAACTCACCCAGGCACCGGGGACCACGCGCGGCTGGACCGAGACGGCGTGGAGCGACGCTGGCTCCGGCTGCTCCGCGTATGAGACCAAGCCCAGTTTTCAGACCGACACGGGCTGCTCCAAGCGGACCGTCGCCGACGTCTCGGCGGTCGCCGACCCTTACACCGGCGTTGCGGTCTACGACAGCTACAGCGACGGCAACGCCACCTACGGGCAAGGCTGGGGCCAGTACGGCGGCACCAGCGTCTCGGCGCCGGTCATCACCGCGACGTACGCGCTGGGCGGCCCGATCGGGACGAACTCCTACCCCAATGCCGACCCGTACTCCCGCACCGCCGACCTGAACGACGTCACCTCCGGATCGAACGGGTCCTGCTCGCCGTCCTACCTGTGCACCGCGGGCCCCGGCTACGACGGTCCCACCGGCCTGGGCACGCCCGAGGGCACCGGCGCGTTCACCGACACCAGCTACGGCGTGCTGACCGGAACGGTCACCAGCACCTCCGGCAAGCCGCTCGCCGGCGCCCAGATCCACCTCACGGGAGCGGCGTCGGTATCGACCACGGCAGGCGCCGACGGCACCTACCAGGTGCGACTGCCCGCGGGCGAGTACCAGATGTCGGTGACGTCTTACGGGTATGCGGTCACCACCTCGGGCGGAATCGCGATCACTGCGGGAGGAACCACAGCTCGTTCGGTCAAAGTAAGCGCCGACCCGTACGTGACGGTCAGCGGCGTGGTGACCGACGGTTCGGGGCAGGGGTGGCCTGTGCAGTCCCAGGTGCTGCTCGACTACGGCACCGGCACGGTGGCGACCTACACCAACCCGGTCACCGGCAGGTACTCGCTGCGGGTGCCCGGCGACTCCAGCTACCAGGTCCGGGTGACTCCGGAGCTCGCCGGTTACTCGACTACCAACGGCACCCTGACCCTGGGCGGCGGGAACTCGGCTCGTGACTTCACGGTCTCCGCGGATCTGCTCGCGACTGAGGGGTCGGCGCTTGGCTATACGCAGAACACCGGCGGCACCGCCCAGACGTTCGCCGCCGGGACGCTGCCGTCCGGCTGGAGCCTCGCCACGGCCTCCGGTACCCCATGGTCGTTCCTGAGCGCCGCTTCGCAGGGAACCTCCAGCGGCCAGGCGCTCGAATACGACCTCAACGGAACGTCGACCGACGCCTCGCTGTACACACCGGTCGTGTCCGTGCCCGCCGGGCAGGCACCGCTCGTCTCCTTCACCACCGACGAGGTTCTCGGCCTCGCCCAGGTCGACGTCACAACGGACGGCGGGCAGACGTGGCAGACCGAGTGGAGTCAGGACGAGGAGTATGACGGACAGGTCGAGTTCACCCTGCCGAGCTCGGACGTGGCGCGCTCGATCCAGCTCCGCTTCCGCTACCAGGCATTTGACTCGGCCACCAGCACGGGCGGTTGGTGGGACGTCAGCAACGTGCTCGTCGGCACCGCGTGGCTCACGCCGCAGGCGGGCGGCCTGGTCGAAGGCAACGTCACCGACGCGAACACCCGCGAGAGTCTTGACGGGGCGAGCGTCGCCGTCGCGGGGCAGACCGGCTCCGCCGCCACCTCGGCGCAGGTGAGCGGGGCAGGCGACGGGTTCTACTACCTGTTCTCGGCCGCCGGCCGGCAGACCGTCACCGGCACGGAGCTGAACTACGGCCAGGGCCAGGAAACGGTGAACGTGGCCGCCGGCAAGGTCACCAGGGCCGACGTGGCCATGCCAGCGGGCAGGTTCGCGACCAGCGGGAACATCACCGCCACGGTCTCCGCTGGCGGCGATGCGACCCGGTCGCTGACGCTGGCCAACACCGGGGACAAGGCTGCTTCGGTCGTCATCGACCAGTTCCCGGGCTCGGGTACGGATGACGCCGCGGCGATGGCGTCGGCGGCCGCCCCCGCCGCGGCCTCAGCCGCGCAGGCGCGGACGGTCGCGGTCAAGCCCGGGACGGATGAGTCGCTTGTGCAGCGGTACGTGGCAGCGAGGAACGGCGGGTCAGCCGGCACGGCGGTCACCGGGACCACCACGGCGACATCCTCCGCACCCGCGTGGTCCACGATCGCGGACATCCCCGCCGCCACGTACGAGGGCGTCGCGGGCACCTACAACGGCGTCGTGTACGAGGGACTCGGGGCCAATGGCGTGCTGGCTACCTCGAACGGCCTGTACGCCTACGATCCAGCCACCGGAGCCTGGACAACGGAGGCGAGCGCGCCCGACGCCGTGGGCGAGGCAGGCTACGGCGTCATCGGTGACAAGCTCTACGTGACCGGCGGCATCGGCGGCAGTTGGGCCACCGGCTTCACCCTGGTGACAACCACCCAGGTGTACGACTTCGCGACCAACACCTGGAGCCAGGCCGCGGCGGATCCCTACACGATCTCCGGCACAGACGCCGTGCTCGACGGCAAGCTGTACCAGATCGGCGGACTGAGCACGCAGACGCGCGAGACCTCGGACATCGTGTCGGTCTACGACCCGTCGACCAACACCTGGAGCGAGGCGGCCTCGTATCCCATCGGCGTCATCCTGCAGGCGTGCGGCGCCATCGCCGGCACCCTTTACTGCGCGGGAGGCAACAACGCATCTTCAGCCGTCACGGCGGACGCATATGCGTACACGCCGGGCGACACCAGCTGGCACCAGATCGAGTCGCTGCCGATCTCGCTCGCGAGCGCGGCGTTCAGCGTGGCCAACGGCGAACTGCTGGTATCTGGCGGCGACACCGGCGCCAGCTTCGCGCTGACCACGGCGGGATATAAATATGATCCCGCCATGAACTGGTGGGTGCCGATTCCCGCCGCCGCGACAGCCAAGATGGGTGCGGCGGGCGTGCCCGGCTTCTACACCCTTGGCGGCGTGGGCGGAGGCAACGTCACCAACGAGGCGGATGTACTGTCCGGCTACGACCAGACTGACCCGGTCAGCCTGCCATGGCTGTCGCTCAGCCAGACGACGATGACGATCCAGCCGGGCCACAAGGTGACGGTCGAGATCCGGTTGAACGCCGCCGAGGCCGGGCTGACCGGCAGCGGGACAGTCACCGCGGCGCTTGGTTTCGAGACCGACACGCCATACGAGGTGCCCCCGGTGCCCGTCTCCCTGACGGTCGGGTAGTCCGCATGTGCTTACGAGCACCAGCTGATTCCTCATCGACGTTTCCGCGGAAACGCCTGACGCAATTGCGTGAAGCGTTTCCGCGGGAACGTTTCAGCGCACGCGGAACCGGGTGACGTATCCGCTCCCCGACTGCCTGACGTTCCAGTCACGGGCGATGATCGTCGCGTATTCCTCGTTGAGCACCGGATAGAAGATCGGCTGCTCAGGCAGTCGCGGCGGCCACTGCTTCCAGCCTGACTCCTTCACCAGGGCAAGCTCCTCCGGGCCGGAAGGCCGCCAGAGCATGACCGTTTCGGTGTCGGTACCGGTGTTCACGAGCTCATCTTTCCCAGGATCGCCTGCGAAGGCAGGCCCACTCCGCACACACGCGGTCGTCATCGATGGTGAAACCGTACTCGTGCCGGACGCCGTTCAGGACCAGGTCGATTTCGTAGCGAGACTTCGATCCGGCCGCGGCCGGATCGAGCCGGAACGGGATGCGCGGCATCCCGCCCTCGGGATCCCCGGAGCGGAACGAGTGCAGGACATGCTCGCGCATATCGCTCATGGCCCGCAGCAGATTGCTCTTACCGGAGGCGTTGGCCCCGAAGATCCCGGCGGCAGGCAGCACGCGGATTCGCCGACCAGCTTCTCGCCATGACACTTCACGCGGAACGCCGGGCTTCGCGAGCGTCGTACCGAGCATCGAGAACTCGATCGCTTCCCCGGCCATAGCGCTGATTATTACGGGAAACCGGCCCAGCGCCTAAACAACGGGTGGGGATCCGCCGAGGGAGGCCGATCACCAGCAGCAGTGCGACGAGGACGAAGGCCACGTTGGCCAGCAGGGCAAGTTGTGAGCTGTGGCTGAACGCGGCGGTGGCGTCCGGCCCGGGGCGGACATGCAGGCTGCCGAACAGGACCGTGCCGATGACCGCGATGCCGATGGCACTGCCCGCCCGCTGGGCCGTACCGAGGATCGCGCTGGCCGTGCCCGCTTCTTGCGTGGGCACGCGGGCAAGCGCGAAGTCCTGGTTCGGGGCGATCACCATCCCGTTGCCGAGCCCGGCGAGCAGCAACGGGCCGGCGAGATACCAGCCGCCCGGGACCGGGGCGGTCAGGTGAATCGCCAGTGCCGTCAGGCCGAGCCCGGTTCCGGCCATTACGCAGCCGGTGACCAGGACCATCCGGCCCATCCTGGCCGACAGCTTGTCGCTGATCGCCGCGGATACCAGGCTGCCGCACGAGAACGGCACGGCGACAAGCCCGGTCATCAGGGCACTGCGGCCCAGCCCTTCCTGCCACAGAATCGAGATCGTGAAGAACACGCTGGTGAACCCGGCGAAATAGACGATGGCGAAGATCGCGCCGGCGGAGAACGACGACTGAGCCAGCAGGCCCGGCTTGAGCAGCGGGTCCTTTCCGCGCTGCCCGGAGCGCACCTCCCACCACGCGAGCAGCGCGAACGCCGCCACGCTGCCGCCGAAACACGCGTAGCACCAGGCGGGCCAGCCCGCTTGCTGACCCTCCACCAGCGGGATGAGCAGCAGCAGTAGCCCGGCGGACAGCAGGAGCAGCCCGGCCGGGTCGAACTGGCGGCGCACGCGCGATGGCGCGCGGGGCAGCAGCCGGGCGGCCGCCGGCAGCGCGACCGCGCCGATGAGCAGGTTCACTCCGAACACCCAGCGCCAGCCGTCGCGAGGGCCTGCGCCCGCGATGATCAGGCCGCCCAGCACCGGCCCGAGCGCGATGGACACGCCGATCGTGGCGCCGAGGGCACCGAACGCCTTCGATCGCCGCGGCCCGGTGAACGACAGCTGGATGGTCGCGGCGATGGCCGGGTAGAAGATCCCGGCGCCGATGCCCTGGACCACGCGGGCGGCGACGAGCTCGCCCTGGTTCTGCGACAGCCCGCAGGCCGCGCTGGCCAGCGTGAAGACGGCCAGCCCGATGAGGAACAGCGGCTTGTGCCCGGACCGGTCACCGGCCCGCCCCGCCGGGACCAGGGCGAGGCCGTAGGCGAGCGCGTAGGCGGAGACGACCCACTCCAGGGCGGCGGGCGAGGCGTGCACGCCGGTGCGGATCGCGGGCAGCGCGACGGTAACGATCGTCGTGTCCAGCAGGGCCATGAAAGCTCCGACGAGCACAACGGCAACGGGCAGCCAGCCATGGCCGCCGCCCTGCGGCGAGGCGCCGGGTGCCGCGGCGGCCGCTTTCGTGTTCTCCTCTGTGGTCATGCACCTAAGCTAGGTCGGACATAATTTTATGTCAATCATAAATTTTGGCCCGGCCTAATCTGGTGCTAGCGTGGCAGCGTGGCCACAGGACTGCGGGAGCGCCGGAAGCAGGAGGCCCGCCAGGCCATCTCCGGCGTCGCGATGGCGCTGTTCGAGCTCAGGGGCTTCGACGAGGTGACGATCGCCCAGGTCGCCGACGCGGCCGGAGTGTCGAAGATGACCGTGACGAACTACTTCCCGCGCAAGGAGGACCTGGTCTTCGACCGGGCCGAGGCGATCATCCGCAGCCTCGCCGACGCCGCCGCCGCACGCGCGCCCGGCGAGAGCCTGCTCACCGCGATCCGCCGCGACTACGCCGAGCGGATCGCCGCGGGCGACGTGACCCTCGGCGTGCCCACCGCCGCGTTCGCCCGGATGGTCGGCAACAGCCACGTGCTCACCGGCCGGGGCCGGGAGATCGCCGACCTTGCCGAGCAGGCGCTCGGCGACGCCATCGCCGCCGAGGCCGGCGTAGACGACCCGCAGCAGCGGATCGTGGCCGCTCAGCTCGCGTCGGTTCACCGGGTTCTTTTCGCGGAAGGCACCAGGCGCGTCCTGGCCGGCCAGTCGCGCGACGAGATCTGCCGGGTGCTCGCGGCGGCCGCCCGACGGGCCTTCGACCTGCTCGAACCGTCCCTAGGCGGCTATGGCTGGTCAGACGTTTCCGCGGAGACGTCAGACGCAATTGCGTGAAACGTTCCCGCGGGAACGCCAGCGATTTTCGCGTGGATCATCCGCTTCGGGTGATGCCGCCTTAGGCGGTGACGTCAACCCTGGATCGTGTGCGACCCATCACAGCTCAAGCGGGACCACCGTGACTGATACCCCGTCCAGGTCGGACGCGGCTGCGCGGGCGATGATTCTGCCGCTGGCGCTGGCGCAGTTCATCGCCAGCTACGCGGCCACGAACATGAACGTGGCCATCGGCGCTATCGCTAAGGTTCTGGGCACGACGGTGAGCGGGGTGCAAACGGCGATCACGCTGTTCACCCTGACGATGGCGGCACTCATGATTCCCGGCAGCAAGCTGACCGACATCTGGGGCCGCAAACGGTGCTTCGTGCTTGGGCTGGCGGTCTACGCGGCCGGGGGGCTGCTGGCGGCGCTGTCGCAGGGACTGCCGCTGCTGATCACCGGTTATTCAGTGCTGGAGGGCGTCGGCTCGGCGCTGATGATTCCGCCCATCTACATCCTGGTCACCGTGACTTTCCCCGACGTCAGGTCACGCGCCAAGTACTTCGGGGTGGTCAGCGGCGCGGGCGGCCTGGGCGCCGCCGCCGGGCCGCTGATCGGCGGGGTAGTGACCAGCGCGATCAGCTGGCGTGCCTCGTTCGGCTTGCAGGTCCTGGTCGTGGCATGGATCATCGTGCTCGCGCGCAAAATCACCGAACCGGCCCGGTCCGGGCCCACGCCGCGGTTCGACCTAACCGGGGCGGTGCTGTCCGCGGTGGGCTTGTTCTTCGTGGTACTCGGGCTGCTGCAGTCGCGGACCTACGGCTTCGGCAAGTCGCGGCAGGACTTCTCTATCGGCGGCACGGTGGTAATACCGAAGGGCTCGATCTCCCCCGTGTGGCTGTACGTGGCGATCGGCGTGCTGTTCCTCCTGTGGTTCTTCCTGCATATCCGGTCCAGCGAGAAAAAGGGCAAGGACGTGCTGCTCCCGCTGCGACTGTTCCGCAGCAAGGTCGCCAACCTGGGGCTGGGTACCCAGACCATCCAGTGGCTCGTCTTGCAAGGATGCTTCTTCGCAGTCTCGGTCTACCTGCAGGAGGTCAATCACTACAGCCCGATCCAGACCGGCCTGATGCTCACCCCGGCCACGATCGGGATCCTGGCCGCCTCGGCCGGCGCGGGCCGGTTCGCCCGCCGGCACCCGCAGCGATGGCTCATCATCGCCGGCTTCCTGGCTGCCGCGGTCGGGATGATCTTGCTGCTGGTCCTGGTCCGGGCGCATGCGGGCATCTGGCGGTGGATACCGGGACTGCTGCTGTTCGGCGGCGGGGTCGGGACAATGCTGACGTCCTCGGTCAACGTGGTCCAGTCCAGCTTCCCCGACAAAGACCAGGGTGAGATCTCCGGCTTGTCCCGCAGCATGTCCAACCTCGGCTCCTCACTCGGCACCGCCTTGGTCGGCTCGGTCTTGGTCGCCGTCAAACTGCCCGAAGGCAGGCCGTTTGCCGTGGCCCTCACCATGATGCTGGTCATCACCCTGATCGGCCTTGTCGTAGCAGTCCTCATCCCCCGCCAGCCTGGCCGCCCGCCGCCGCCTGAGGATCTTCGCGGTGGGCCCCCAGTGGATGCCGCCGCCCGCCTCGATGCCTGACATGGTAGTCCCCGGCACCCCCGCGACTACATTTAGTGTGCTAGATTTTACTTTAAGTTGTTAATGTCACTGCGGGTCCTGGATGTGCTGCAGGTTATTCGTGCGCGCTCCTGGAAACGAGGACGCCAGTTCTGGCAGGGCATCTGCGGGGCGTTCCGGCGGCCGGCGGCCTGTCGCGGCCGACTCCGTCCAGCAAGAACTGGGGATGATGGACATGACCAAGCCAGCGGCGCGCAGACGGGTCGGCGCAGCCCCGACGCCGGATCGCGCGGTCATCGCCATGACGCAATCCGGCGTCGTGACCAGCTGGGATCCGGCTGCGGCGCTCCTTTACGGATACCTGGAAGAGGAGATCGTCGGCCGCGGCGCGGACGTGCTGTGCCCGGAAGGCCTGCGGGCCGAGGAGGCCGAGGTCTTGCGCCGGGTCACCGCGGACAGGCGAATCGAGCATTACGAAGCCGACCGGGTCCGCAAGGACGGGACGGTGGTCAGGGTGTCGGTGACCACGTCTCCGGTCTTCGGCGCGGCAGGTGCCGTAGTCGGTGTCAGCGCGGTGTCACAGGAGGTCAGCGGGCAGCAAGCCGCTCAAGCCCGGGGCGGGGGGACGACCGCCAGCGAGCGCCGCGGCGCCCGTGACGCCGAGGAACGGACCGACACCCAGCGCCACGGCGCGCGCGACGCCCAGGAACGGACCGACGCGCAGGCTGACACCCAGCGCCGCGGCGCCCGCCACACCCAGGAACGGATCGACGCGCAGGCAAGCACCCAGCGCCGCAGCGCCCGCAACGCCCAGGACCAGGTCGAGGCGGCGCAAGACAGCCAGCGCCGCGACGCCCAGGACCAGGAACAGGACCGTGGCGGGAGGATGACCGGCAGCGGACGCCGCGGCGCACGCAACGCCCAGGAACGGGTCGACGCGCAGGCAAGCACCCAGCGCCGCAGCGCTCGCAACGCCCAGGAACGGACCGACGTGCAGGCCGATACCCAGCGCCGCGACGCCCGCTATGTCCAGGAACGGATCGACGCGCAGGCAAGCACCCAGCGCCGCAACGCCCGCGACGCCCAGGACCAGGTCGAGGCGGCACAAGACAGCCAGCGCCGCGACACCCAGGACCTCTACGACGAGCGGCACGACCACGAGCGTCGCGAGGCTATCCAGCAGAACGAGGGACTGCGTGCCCAGGTACGGCGGATCCAGCGCATGGACTCCCTCGGCCAGCTTGCCGGCGGGGTGGCCCACGACTTCAACAACCTCCTCGCCGTCATCCTCAGTTACGCCACGTTCGTTTCCGACCGGCTCGACAAGGCGGCCGTATCCGGCGGCGACGGGAGCTGGGACGAAGCCCGCGCCGACATGCTCCACATCCAGCAGGCAGCCGACCGGGCCGGAGGTCTCACCCGCCAACTGCTCGCCTTCGCCAGCCGGGAGGCGATCCGGCCGATGGCCCTCGACCTCAATGAGGTCATCGGCGGCGTGAAGGAACTGCTGCGCCGGGCTATCGGCGAGCACATCGTGCTGACCACCTCCCTGGCTGAGGGACTGCAGCCGGTCCTGGCCGACGCGGGAAGAATCGAGCAGGTACTGGTCAATCTCGCCGTCAACGCCCGCGACGCCATGCCCGGCGGCGGCACGCTGACCATCGCCACCGATAACATCTCCACCGCCGCCAGTTCCGTAGACGGCGACGGCCAGGAGCGCCGAGTCCGGCTGCGGGTCAGCGACACCGGAACCGGAATGACTTCCGACACAATCGAACACATGTTTGAGCCATTCTTCACTACCAAGAGTGCCAGCCGGGGAACCGGGCTCGGCCTCGCCACCGTCTACGGCATACTCACCCAGGCCGGGGCCGACATCCAGATCTCCTCCCAGCCCGGAAACGGGACCACCTTCACGATCGTGCTACCCGCCACCAGCGAGGCTGCCGTACCCGCCAGGCGACTCGCGCCCGTCATCCAGGAGCCCCGCGGAGAGACAGTCCTCCTCGTGGAGGACGGAACCGAACTGCGCGAGGTAACCGAGCGGACCCTCACCTCCGCCGGATACCAGGTCATCGCCACCGCCAGCGGCCCCGACGCCGTGGAAATCACCCGCCAGCACGAAGGGCCGGTCCACCTGCTCATCACCGACACCGTCCTGCCGGACATGCTCGGCGCGGAAGTGGCGGAGAGACTACGGGTGATCAAGCCCGGTGCCGCGGTGCTCTACATGTCCGGCTACGCCTGGCCCGTTCTTGCCTCCCAGGGCAGGCTCGCCCCCGACGCGATCCTCCTGGAGAAGCCATTCTCCGCCGCAGACCTGCTCGACAAAGCCGGGCAGGCACTCAGCGGGGTTCACAGCCGCTAAGGGTCGAACCGTGATCTAGCCGACCGTGATCCGGGCGACGAGAGCCGCGACATCCTCGATCCAGCCGCTCAGTTCGGCGGCGGTGGGCGCTAGTTCGTAGGGATGGTAATGGCATGCGTTGCTGAGCGCCGCATATGTAAAGGCCACCTGACGGGCCAGCGTCTCGTCCAGGTAGCGGGGCAGGCAGATGAGCTGTGCGCGCGTGGTCGCCGCCGCCATGCCGGCGGTCTGCGGCCGCATCAGCCAGTGCGCGTCGAGGACGTCTTCCAGGGCCTGCCTCGCCAGCAACGCCGAAGTCCGCGGCCACACTCCGGCAGTGGCGGCGTCAGACCGCGTGATCAGGTCGCGCGCGGCGGCCAGCAGCTCAGCCGGCGTCACGACCAGGCCTTCTCGATCGTTTTGACGAGTTCGCCAGCGTCCTTGATCAGCTGATCGAGGTCGCCCGCGTGGCCCTCGTGCGTGGCCGTGTTGAGCAGCTTAAGCGTATCCGCGAGGTAACAGCCGCGTTTGTAGAGAACGGAGAGGACTTTCCAGCCCTGTTCCCTGTCGCCGAACATCCCGAGCGCCGCGATGTTCATCAGCGTCAGCTTCTTGCCCTCAAGACCCGATTCGATGGCCGCACGTGTCCGCCCCTTGCGCAGTTCCCGGCGCCAGTGGGCTTGCATGAAGGCCGCCTCAACCGCGGTCCGGCACAGTCCGGGGACGACGCGTGCCGCTACTTCGGCGGGGACATGCTGGTCCTTGATGAGATCGCAAGCATCCTTCAGCGCCTGCTTCGGCGGATCCAGGCAGGGGCGGACATCCACGACCGAACCCGGACGGCGGGTCACCTCGAGGATGGTCGCAGGAATGCTCAGCTCCTTCACGGCCGTGGCCAGTCTGTTGTCGTGCGTGAACACGATCACCTGCCGGGTGGCGGCCACCTCGTGCAGCACCCGGGCGAGGCCGTCGACCTTGGCCGGGTCCATCGCCTGGACCGGGTCGTCGATGACCAGGAAGCGGAACGGGCTGTTCGCCATCGTCGCTCTTGGCAGGAAAATGCTCAGCGCCAGGGCGTTGATCTCGCCCTGGCTCATCGTGCCGAGCGCGGGACCGGGCGCTCCGTCGATCCGGACGTCCAGTTCCAGTTGCCGCCGGGTGGCGCTTCCGGCAAGGCGGAAAGCGCCGAGGTCGACGTTGCTCTCCTGCCGCAGCTTCGCCCAGATCTCCCGCGCCTGGTCCGCCAGCGGGGCCAGCCGCTGATTGCGCAGGTCGGCGGTCGCGTCGACCAGCCACTTCCGCGCGTCCTTAAGCGACTTGACCGGCTGGTTCTCCCTGACGGCCGGCTCCGCGCCTGCGCACCACGCCGTTACTTCCGCGGCGAGCGGAGCCCACCGATCATCCCGCTTGGCGAGCTCCGACGCGGCGGCGGCCGACAGTTCGGTGACCGCCTCGGTGAGCGCGGTCACGGCGCTCTCAAGGTGCTCCGCCAGGATTCGCAACCCAGCCGAACTGGACAGGCCGGCGGCTGGCCGCTCCGCCCACGAACGCCAGGCGTCCCGCGCGGGTGCCACGTCGAGCCCCGCGGCGGTGTCGTTCCCGGTTGCGCCGAGGACCGGCGGCGGTTGCTGCATGAGTGCCAGCGCCTGATCCGCGGCGGTCTTCGCCGCTCTGAACGCGACGTCGGCGGCCTGTGCTTCCTCGCGCAGACGGTTACGATGCCGCCGCGTCTCCTCCTGCCATTGCCTCGTCAAGGCACTGGTCCGGCCGCAGACCGGGCAGTCGCCGTCGCCGTGCTCCTCGTGATGCCGGAGCGCCTCGCCGAGCAGCCGTGCCAGGTTGCGAGCCTGCCCCGCGCTGGTCCCCGTCACCCCGTCCAACTGGTCCGCGGTGTCACGCAACACCGTGACGGTGACTCTGACATCGTGATCCGACGGCGGCGCGAGCTGCGCCAGCAGTCGCAACGTCGCGAGTTGCCCGCCATCGGGCGCCTCGCCGCCGGCCGCCGCCGCCCTGGCGGCGGCGATGTCCCATGTCCTGCCCCGCAGCGCGTCAAGGCAGGCCCGTGCCCGCTCGTCATCGAGTGCCGTGAGCCGGGTCAACAGCGCATTGAGTCGCTGCGTGACGTCCTTGAACGCTGCCTCCCGCGACCTCCGGACGATGTCCAGCCGCTTGTCCGTGTCTGTCAGCTCGTCCAGGCCCAGTACCGAGGCCAGCAGGTCGTGCAGCTCAGACGGCTTCCCGAAGAACGCCTCAAGCTCGGCGTGGGACAGGAACGGCCGGTAAGACCTCAGGTCGGCGGCCCAGCCAAGCCCGTCGAGGCTCGGCTCCTTCTTCGCGCCGGCCACCTGCAGCCATTCCGCGGAGCCGTCGAGGCCCGCCCAGGCTTCCCAGGTCCGCGCGACGGCGGTTTCCCCTTTGCCCTCGATCAGGAAGTCCGCCCGGATTTCGGTGCCGTCCGTGGCGTGCTTGCTTCGCCAGCCCTCGCGGACCACGACGGACGATGCCGTATCCCAGCGCATCAGCGTCCCGGTGAGCAGGACTTCGAGCGCTTCGGCGAAACTGGACTTGCCGCTCCCGTTTCGCCCGACCACCAGGGTCAGCCCCGGCCCGGGCGTTATCCGCAGCGTGGCGGGCGGGCCGATGCCGCGGAACCCGCTGACGGTAAGCGACCGCAGGTACGCGCCGACCGGTGGCGGCGCGGCCTGGGCCGATCCCGCCGGGACATACCGATCCTGCGCCTGTTCGGTATTGAGCTGCGCGGCTAGCTCCTCGTCCCCCTCTAGCGCGGCCAGCAGCAGATCGAACGCCTCGCGCTGAAGCGGGATATCGTCTAGCCGCCGCAGAACGATGCCAAGCAACACGTCATCCATCGGCACGAGCTACCGCCCTTCGCAAGGCACCGGGGGGCGTAATCCTAACTTCGCCACACCGGGGACATTCCCTCATGGAAGGGATATTCGCATAAAAATCTAAATTCAAATTCCGTTATCCTAACGAACCATTGCGCCTCATTCATCACACTAATTACTTACCGTATCCGAAGGAATGGCAGGCCACCAGGGTGTTGCCCTTAGGCGGACGTGACCGGCAGCGCCAGCGTCGCGCCGCGCAGCCCGGCGGCCCGCGCGGTGAGCGTCATGATCCCCGGCGCCTTGCCGGGCCGGACGATGGCCTGCGCCTGGCCATGCCAGGTGTAGCGATGCGGCTGCCGGAAGCTGTCGACGTTGTGCGGGTTCCCGTTGGCGACAGCCGCGAGGTCCCCGGCGCCGCTCACTTCGAAGTTCACCTCGAGGACAGCGTCAGGCACCACCTGGCCGCGGGCGTCGACCACCTCGACGAGCACGTGGGCCAGGTCGTCCCGGCTGGTGGTCAGGCCCGCGGTGTCCGGTGTGAGCCGCAGCCCGGCCGGCGCGCCCGCCGTGACGAGGGTCTGGCGGCCGATCTCCCTGCCGTTCTTGCTGGCGATCGCTGTCAGCTCGCCCGGCGCGTACGGCACGCTGAACGCGGCCACGGCCTTGCTCGGGGTCACCGCGCCGCCCGGCACTTCCGTGCCGTTGAGCAGCAGCCTTACGTTATCGCCGGGGGTGTACACGTGGACGGTCAGCGACTGCCCCGCGGCCACGTCCCACGTCCAGCTCTGCTGCTCGTCGTAGTACCCCCACCACACTGCTTCCTGTTCGTCGCCGGACGGTACCGGGCGCTCGACCAGCACCTCCAACGCACTGAAGCCGTACACCGCCGCCCGCCAGTAGTTCTGCGGCTTGCGCTGGCCGATCATGTCGATGTCACCGCAGTTGGACTGGAACCACGGATACCCGTTGGTGTAGCTGTAGTACAGGTTGCTGCCGTTGGTCCAGCCCGGGTTGACGGTCTGGTTCCCGATCGTCTCGGCGGTCCCGGCGGGCGCGACCAGCGTCTTGCCGATTTCGGATTCGCCGAGGTAGTCCCACGCCGTCCAGACCCAGTTCCCGACCGCCCACTCGTTCGCCTGGACGAAGGCCCAGTCGTCGTAGATCGTCGCCGGCCAGTCCTCGCTCTGCGTCATGGCGCTGCCAGGATGAGCGGCGTGGATCGGGCCGTAGCCGTCACCGTTCGCGTTGTAGTGCACGTCGCCCACGTCGACGTACTGCCATGACGGATCGCTGGCGCCCGCCGTGGCCCCGCCGCCTAGCGTGATGGGCCTGGTCAGGTCCAACGACCGTACCAGCGCGGCTAGCTGCGGGCCGCGCGTCGCGTACATGCTGTCCTCGATGATCTCGTTGCCGAGCGACCAGATCACCACGCTGGCGTGGTTGCGGTCGCGCATGATCATGCTGGTCAGGTCCTGCTGCCAATACTGCGCGAAATAGACCGAGTAGTCCTGCGGGTTCTTGCCCGTGTCCCACATGTCGGTGAACTCGTCCCACACCAGCATTCCGAGCCGGTCGCAGGCGTCCAGCAGCGCTGGCGTCGGCGGGTTGTGCGCCGTGCGGATCATGTTGAACCCGGCCGCCTTGAGGACTTCCACCCGGCGTTCTTCGGTGCGGTACAGGCCGACCGCCCCGACCGGCCCGTGATTGTCGTGCACGCAGCCGCCCAGCACCTTCACCGGCTTGCCGTTGAGCAGGAACCCGGCCGTGCCGCTCCACTCCAGCGACCTGAAGCCGAATGCCGTTCCCGTAGTGTCGGCGGCCGCGCCGCCGTCCAGCACTTCCGCCTGCGCCGTGTACAGGCTCGGCGACTCCGGCGACCAAAGCTCGGCGTTCCTGACCTGAAGGTCGGCGGAGAAAGTCGCGGTGGCGCCGCCCGCGAGGGTCTGCGAAGGGGTGACGGCGGCAGTCACCAGGGCACCGTTTGGGCTGAGGATCGTGATCTTGACCTGCGGGGTCGCGGTGCCCGTGCCGAGGTTGGCGACCGAGACCTCCACGTGCGCGACCGACTCCTGCGCGCCGACCTGCGGAGTCGTCACATAGACGCCGTAGACCGGCACGCGCACCGGGCCGGTGAGCGTGAGCCACGTGTGCCGGTAGATGCCCGAGCCCGAGTACCAGCGGCTCGTCTTCCCGCTGTTGTCCACCCGGACCGCCACGACGTTGGGGCCGTCGGTGTTCAGGTAGGGGGTCAGGTCGAACACGATCGGCGTGTACCCGTACGGGTGAAAGCCCAGGTGCGTGCCGTTGATATAGACATCCGCGTTCTGGTAGACGCCGTCGAACCGCAACTCGGCGTGCTGCCCGCTGGCCGACGCCGGGAGCGTGAAGTGCTTGCGGTACCAGCCGATGCCGCCGACCGTCCAGCCGGTCGCCCCGGCGCCCGCGCTGTTGACCTCGTCAAACGGCCCGATCACCGCCGGTGGAGTCGGCTCAGCGGGAGCGCCGGACTTGTACACGAGCAGCGAGGGGTCGTCCGACGCGGCCGCATCCGTCGAGGTCGCGTAGGGCAGGTCTTCGATGCTCCAGTCGTACGGCAGGTCCACAGGCTGCCAGGAGCTGTCGTCGAACGACGGGGCGTCCGCGCCGGTCGCGTCACCGCGGTAGAAAAGCCATCCCGCGTCGAACGACTGCTCTGATCGGAGTTGCGTTGTTTCGTTGGGAGCCGCGCCGACTGCGCCGACGGTGCTGGCGTTAGCCGCACTGGCGGCGCCGCCGATACCAGCCAGCGAAAGCGATCCCACGGTCGCCGCGCCGATCCCGATGGCCCGGCGGCGAGTTACCCCCCTGCGCTGTGCAGCGCCGTCCGGAACCGTGCTGTCAGGAACACTGCCAGAACTCGACATCGAGCCAGCCTCTCTCACCGCGAATGTGACCGTTCACATACGACCAAATTCATCTTCACCTCACAACGGACGCGTGTAAAGATGAGCTTGTTTTATCCTTCTTGTGATCGACTCGTCACGCGCGACCCCATCTGATGGCGTATCGTGAACCTTAAGAGGGTTTCGTGTTTCGGATGAGACAGGAAGTTGTCGCTCGCGATTGGGGTTATCGGTGTGGCAACGGAGGACCCTGGCCAGTCCCTTCCGGAGCTTGTGATCGTGCCCGCGCGACCGGGCGCGGACGAGCCGGAGATGGAGACGCGGTATACGCCCGACGGGCTAGAGGTCGTGCTGCCGGCCTTCTCTTCGGTCGCGAAACTGGTGGACATGCTCGGCCGGCATCAGCCGTGGATCTGCGTCCCGCTGAGCGAAGCCCGGCAGGCCGCCATGGCGGGGGGCCTGGCCAGGGTTGTCATCGATCCCGAGGGGATGGCGTGATGAACGGTTTCCAGGTGACGATGTCGGACCTGCAGGAGTCGGCAGGCAAGTTCCGCGCTGAAGCTGAGTCATTCACCCCGGCGATGCCCGCCAACGGGCCCGCGCCGGCGGATGGCGGCAGCTGGGTGATCAACGACGCGCTGTCCCAGGTGCTGGAGTCCATCGGCCTCCTCCACACGCAGTTCGCCGGCGTGATCGGCAACGACGCCGCCAACCTCGACGCGAGCTATCAGGAGTACCGGTCCGCGGAAGACACGATCACGACCATCGTCGCCGGTGTCGTCGTGGACCCGGCGAAAGCCAGATAAGCGATGCCGACCGTCTCTCCGCTGGCGGCCTTCTCCTACGACTGGATCGGCGGGAACATCCGCGGCCTGCAGGGCCTCGCGGAAACCCTCTATGACTACCTGCCCCGCGTCCAGGACCTCGTCGGCACCCTGTCGGTCACCGCCCGCGACCTGACCAGTGACGGTCCCGACGGGTGGCAGGGGCCGGCGGCTTCGGCGTTCACGGCGGCGTGGCAGAAGCAGACGGAGACCGCGGCGGCCCTAGAGGCCTACGTCACCGGCGTGGCCGAGATCATCGACGGGCTGGCCGTCGAGTTGTCGCAGATCGAGAACGCCCTCGAAGCGGATGCCTACGACGTTTCCAAGCACGGCGTGCAGATCGGCTCCGACGGCACCGTCCAGGGGTACAGCGGCGCCCAGGGGATGGAGTGGACCATCTCCTACATGAAAGTCCTGGAGCAGGCGCAAAGCGAAGCAACCCAGGCACGCGAGTCCGCCGCCCAGCAGCTGTACAGCGTGTACCAGCAGGTCATGAATCCGAACTCGCATCCCAACGTGGGCGACACCGTCACCGCGGGCGGGCTGCTCGCCGACCTGCTGGCCGTACCGACCGCGGCACGGCGCGAGGTCAGCGCGAAG
>DASZJE010000161.1:0-3118 GCA_035948445.1 Trebonia sp.
GGCCAGGATCCCGTGTGGAGCGACATCGCCCGCGGCGACCTGGACGCCCTCACCAGCCGCCTCGGCATCACCCCCCGCGCCAGCCTCGCCGACGCCCTGCCCGCCCTCACCCGCTGGCACCGCCTGCACACCACCCGCCACGCCCTCACCACCACCCAATACCGCGTCCACTGGAGCCCGATCGAAGATCCGGCGTCGACCAGCAGCGGCAGGTGGATCGTCATCGTGCCGTCCCAGGACGGCGCGGGCGAAGCCGTCACCGCTATCGTGCGGGCACTCGCCGCCAGCGGCAACGAGGTCGCGACGCTCGAAGCGCACGATCACGCGGCACTGGCCGGGGGACTGCGCGAGATCGCCGCTGGTCCCGCTGTCGCCGGCGTGCTGTCGCTGCTCGCCCTGGCCGAACGAGACGCGGGCCAGGCCGACGTCGTAGCAGCCGTGACGGTACTGCAGGAACTCGGCAAGGCCGAGATCGCGGCTCCGCTATGGATCGCCACTCGCGAAGCCGTGTCGGCCGGCGGCAAGGACGTGTCCGCCAGCCCTTGGCTAGCGGGCATCTGGGGGTTCGGCAGGGTCGCCAGGCTTGAGCATCCGGATCGCTGGGGAGGCCTCGTTGATCTTCCTGCCGTCGTGGACGAGCACACCGCGCGCAGGGTCGCCGCGTTGCTCAGCGCGAACACCGGCGAAGACGAACTCGCCGTACGGGCGACTGGCGTACTCGCCCGGCGCCTGAGCAGGCTGCCAGTCGCCGATCCGGCCACGGCTCGCTGGGCACCAAGCAAAGCCGGAACGGTCCTCATTACCGGCGGCACCGGTGCCCTCGGCGCGCACCTAGCCCGCTGGCTGGCCGACGGTGGCGCCGGCCGCGTCGTGCTCGCCAGCAGGCGCGGGCCGCTAAGCAGGGACGCCGGGACGATAGTCGCCGGCCTTGCCGCCCTGGGCACAGCGGTCTCCGTCATCGCGTGTGATGTCGCTGACCGGGGCTCACTGACGGCACTGATCGACTCTCTTCCGGACCTGGACGCGGTTATCCACGCTGCCGGGGTTCTCGACGACTGCACACTTGATTCGCTTACCCCGGACCGCCTCAGCGGCGTGCTGCGCGCCAAAGCGGAATCCGCGGTCTCCCTCGATGAACTGACCCGGGACCGTGCCCTGTCCGCTTTCGTGCTGTTCTCCTCCTTCGCGGCCACCGTCGGATCGGCGGGCCAGGGTAACTACGCGGCCGCTAACGCCGTGCTCGACGCGCTTGCCGAACGGCGCCACGCACGCGGGCTGCCGGCCGTGTCGATCGCCTGGGGACCGTGGGCGGACGCGGGCATGGCGGCCAGTGCCGGGGCGGCCGAGCGTCACCAGCGCGGGGGCGTGCGACCTCTTGAACCATCCCTGGCCACGGCCGCACTCCAGTCCGCCCTTGACGAAGGCCATGCGGCCGTCGCGGTAGCCGACGTCGATTGGCAGCGACTTGTGCCAGGACTCGCCGCGCATCGGCGCCCACGTCTGCTAGACGCGTTGCCCGAGGCACAGGACGCGCTGGCCGCGACCGCTCCCGGAGACGCTAAAGACAGTGTGCGGGCCCGGCTGGAAAGCCTGTCCGGCACGGCGCTGGAACGTGAATTGCTGAAGCTGGTCAGCGGTACGGCCATACGAGTCCTTGGTCTGGCGGCGGGGGCCGACCTGCAGCCGGGCCGCGCGTTCAGAGAGCTGGGAATGGATTCGCTCACCGCGGTGGAACTGCGCAACAGCCTCATGGCGGCTACCGAGCTGAAGCTGCCTGCCACGCTTGCCTTCGACTACGCCACACCAGCCGGGGTGGCAGGGCACTTGCGCGGCATGCTCGGTCAGGAGCGCGAACCCGCCGAGTCCGAGCTTGCCCGGCTGGAAACGCTGCTTGGCGAACTGACCGCGGAAGAGCTTGCGGGCGCTCATGTCACCGCCCGTCTGCAGTCCCTTCTGGGCAGGCTGGCCGAAAAGACGCACGCGGCGAATACCGGCGCGATGGCCGAACGACTGCGGGAAGCCTCATCCGAGGAGATGTTCGAGCTCATAGATAACGAGCTGGGCCTTTCGTCATGAGCGCCTTCTCGGGTATGCGATTGGAGCACAGCGGGTGAACGAGCAGAAGCTGCTGGAGTACCTCAAGAAAGTCACCGCGGACTTGCACCAGACGCGGCAGCGGCTGCAAGACGCAGAGGCCGGCAGCCGGGGACCGGTGGCGATCGTAGCGATGGCCTGCCGCTTTCCCGGCGGTGTGTCCTCCGCCGAGGATCTGTGGCGGTTGGTAGCGGAGGGCGTCGACGCGTTCACCGAGTTCCCAGCCTCCCGAGGCTGGGATGTCGAGGAGTTGTATCACCCGGATCCCGACCATCCTGGAACCTCCTATGTCCGCGAGGGCGGGTTTCTCGCTGACGCGGCGGGGTTCGACGCTGATTTCTTCGGGATCTCGCCGCGGGAGGCGCTGGCGATGGATCCGCAGCAGCGGCTGATGCTGGAGGTGAGCTGGGAGGCGCTGGAGCGGGCGGGGATCGGGCCGTTGTCGGCGCGCGGATCGCGGACCGGGGTGTTCGTCGGGACGAACGGGCAGGACTACCCCGCGCTCCTGAACCTGGTGCCCGGAGCTGGTGACGGCTACGAGAGCACGGGGAACGCGGGGAGTGTCCTGTCCGGGCGGATCTCCTATGTCTTCGGGCTTGAGGGCCCGGCGATGACGGTGGACACGGCGTGCTCGTCGTCTTTGGTGGCGCTGCACCTGGCGGTGCAGGCGCTGCGGGCGGGGGAGTGTGACCTGGCTCTCGCGGGCGGGGTGACGGTGATGGCGACACCCGGTGCGTTCCTCGGCTTTTCGCGGCAGCGGGGTCTCGCGGCGGACGGGCGGTGCAAGCCGTTCTCCGCGGATGCGGACGGGACGGGCTGGGGTGAGGGCGCCGGGGTGCTGGTGGTGGAGCGGCTGGCGGACGCGGTCAGGAACGGGCACCGGGTGCTGGCGGTGGTGCGCGGTTCGGCGGTGAACTCCGACGGTGCCTCGAACGGGCTGACGGCGCCGAACGGGCCCTCGCAGCAGCAGGTGATCCGGGCGGCGCTGGCGGCGGCGGGCGTGGGCGCGGGGGAGGTGGATGCG
>DASZJE010000162.1:0-37197 GCA_035948445.1 Trebonia sp.
GAGCCGACCGTCAGACACCCCCTGGGGTGCAGGTGGCTGTGAAACGTCAACCCGGCACGCGGCAACGCGGCAAGACCGGGACCGTCCCTCCGCAAGGAAGGACTGCGGCATGAGCACTATCAAGCACTCATCCGCAACGGCCCAGGCGTTTGCATACCTGTGATCGGGTAGACGGCGAGCCGAGGACCGGGGCACACGCCCGGGCCGGGCTGGCCATGGCACGAGGTGAGCGGATGGAGGACCTCGTGCAGCGTGCCCGCGAGATTGGTGTTAAGGGCCGCTCCTCGATGAGCAAGGCGCAGTTGGTCAACGCGCTCCGCGGGCACTGACGCGCCGCAGACCCGTTCATTGACCTAGCAGCGCCCGGAGGGTCCGCGTATTGCGCACCGCGTTGGCCTCCCCGTCGTTGTTGAAGTACACGAGCACGTCATGGCCGGCTTGGTCCCACTCGCCGATCCGGTCAGCCCACCAGCGCAGGTCGGAGTCGGGGTAGGAGCCCATATACAGGTGCTCGCGGTCCGGGCCGTGCATCCGGACGTAGACGAAGTCGGTGGTGGCGCGCAGCACGCACGGCAGGCTGGCGCCGCTCATCACGCAGTAGGCCGCGCGGTGCGCAGCGAGCAGCCCGAAGACTTCCTCGCAGTGCCAGCTCGGGTGCCGGAACTCCACAGCGACGCGCATCCAGCCCGGGACCCGCGCGAGGAAGTAGTCGAGCCGGTCGCGGGCGGGCAGGCCTGCGCCCCGGGTTAGGTGCCTTCGGTCAGGCTGACGTCTGGACCACGTAGGCGCTGGCGGGGGTCACCATCGGTACCAGCGGCCGCGTGAGGTGCCTTCCCCGGCGCGGACGAGGAAGCCGATCAGCCAGAGCACGAGCACCGCGAGCGCGATCCACCACAGGACGTGGACGGCGAATCCCAGGCCGCCCAGGATGACGGCTAGCAGGAGAACGAGCAGGATGACCGCCATGGGGCTGTTCCTTCCGGTAACCGGGTGCGTGGGCCTTGCCCGCCGCTGACTACCCGGCGTTCACCTCCATATGCCGGCCTATTCCGGCTCGCAGTGTTGCGCCCGTTAGGTTGGCAGGTCCCTGCATGTGTGAGGGCCCCGGCCGCGGGTAGCAGGGCGTCCCTGTTCGGCGCTTTGACTTGAGGGGAACCGTTATGCCAGGTGGCAGCTTCACCGCCGATATCACCGCGATCCGCGAGCGAGCCCGGCAGAGGATAGAGGAGGGACCGGTCACCGGCTCGTACGGCAAGGACCCCGAGGATGTCGTCGCCGTGCTCAACGAGTTGCTGGCCACCGAGATCGTGTGCTGGATGCGTGCCGCCGAGCGGATCAGCCAGCACACCACCTACGAGACGCATCCGGACGAGGACCTGGAGGGCATGCTCCGAGATAACCTCACCGCCGAGCGCATCGTGATCACGACTTACCAGGAGCTCATCCGCTGGCTCGGTGACGGTGACCCGACCGCGCGCAGGCTTCTTGAGGGCATCCTCGCCGACGAGGAAGAGCACGCCGACGACCTCGTCGACCTTCTCGGCGCATGACAGGGGGCTGGCTGCAAGGCTGCGGGGACGAGACCCGCGCCTGGCAGCGGACCGCCGCGGCGTTCACCGCGGCCGTCGAGTCCGGTCGGCTCGACCTCCCGCTGCCAGGAGCCGGCGCGACCTGGGATCGGTGGGCTGTGTTTGCCGATCTGGCCGAGGAAGACCTGTCGCTGGCGAGGCTCGGTGAAGGGCACGCCGACGCGGTCGCGATCCTGGCCGAGCTCGGCGGGCCGCCGCCGCTTGCTGGCAGCCGCTGGGGCGTGTGGGCGGCGAACCCTCCCGGCCTCAATGTGACGGCCAGCCGGCGGGGCGGTACCTGGGTGCTGAACGGCACGAAGGAGTACTGCTCGGGGGCCCGGGTTTGCACGCACGCCCTGGTCACTGCCAGGGCTGACGATGAGGAATGGCTGTTCGCCGTCGCGGTGGAGAACCTTGAGCCGCGCGAGGGCAGCTGGCCTGCCACTGGGATGGCCGGAAGCGACACCCTGGACGTCGGCTTTCCCGGCGGCGTGGGGGAGCCAGTCGGGCCGCCGGGCGGGTACACGAGCCGGCCGGGGTTCAGCCACGGCGGCGCCGGGGTGGCGGCCTGCTGGTACGGCGGGGCGCGCGGCGCGGCCCGGGCACTGCTGCGCGCTGCCGCCAAGCGCGACATCGGCCCGCACGCGCTCGCGCACCTGGGAGCCGTGGACATCGCGCTGCGCACGGCGCGGGCCGCACTCGGCCGGGCGGCGGCCGAGATCGACGCGGACCCGCACGACCGGCGCGGCGAGGGACCGCTACGCGCCCTGCGGGTGCGGGCGCTGATCGAGGCGGCCGCCACGGACGTGCTGGCCAGGACGGGCCGGGCGCTGGGCGCCGGGCCGCTCAGCCATGACGAGGCGCATTCCCGTGCGGTCGCCGACCTCACCGTCTACCTGCGCCAGCATCACGCGGAACGCGACCTGGCGCGGCTGGGCGAGCTGGTCGCTGAGCACGGAGTCACGTGGTGAGCGAGCCCGCCGGCCGTGTGAACCCGATCGACGCGCCCGGCACGGACGAGCGGACCTGGGCTTCCTGGTCGTGGCTGAGCACGCTTCCCGGCAGCGGGCTCGCCGGGCTGGCCGGCGTAACCAGTGCTGTGGTTGTGGCCGCGCACCCCGACGACGAAGTGCTGGGGGCTGGCGGCCTGATATCGGTGCTGGCCGCCTCGCGCGCCCGGCTGCGGCTGGTGGCGGTCACCGACGGGGAACGCTCGCATCGGGGCCGCACGTCGCCGGCCGTACTCGCCCGGCGACGGACGGCAGAGACAGCCGCCGCGCTGCGCGCCCTGGGCGCCCGGGCAGCTGAGGTAATCCGGCTTCATCTGCCGGACGGCAGGCTGGCCGCCCGCGAGGATGAGCTGACGGCTGTGCTCGCTCCGCTGGCCGCTGGTTTCGACCTGTGCCTCGCCCCATGGGACCGCGACATGCATCCCGACCACGAGGCGGCCGGGCGCGCCGCGCGCCGGGCGGGCCCGGGGTCTTTGTACTACTACCCGGTCTGGATGTGGCACTGGGCCCTCCCCGGCGATTCCCGGGTGCCCTGGGACCGGGCACTGCGGATCCCGCTCCCGCCGCGCGCGGCCAGCAGGAAACGCGCCGCGATCAGCTGCTTCGCCAGCCAGACGACCGACCGGGGCCATGGTCTCGGCCCTGTGCTGTCTCCTGGCATGATCGCCCACTTCACCAGGACTATGGAGGTCCTGTTCCGGTGACGCTTGACCCGGGCTACTTCCGTGACCGCTACGCGTCCTCCGCCGATCCCTGGGGACTGGCTGAGCGCTGGTACGAGGCGCGCAAGTACGCGCTTACCCTCGCCGTGCTGCCCAGGCAACGCTACGGGGCCGCGTTCGAGCCTGGCTGCTCGATCGGGGTGCTCACCGCGCAGCTGGCACCGCGCTGCGACCGCCTGCTCGCCTGCGACGTGGTGCCTGACGCGGTCGCGGCGGCCCGCTCGAGGGCCGCGGGGCTGTCCGGCGTACGGGTCGAGCGGCGGGTCATTCCCGGTGAGTGGCCGCCGGGCTCTTTTGACCTCATCGTCTTGTCTGAGCTTCTCTACTATTTCGACGACGCCGACCTTGGCCAGGTGCTCGGCCTCGGCATCGGCTCGCTGCGCCCAAGCGGGCAGATCCTCGCGGTGCACTGGCGACACCCCGCGCCTGACCACCCGCGCACTGGCGACGAGGTGCACGAAGACCTGGCCGCGCACCCGGGGCTGGCCCGGCTGGCGCGTTACCGCGACCCGGACTTCACCGCCGAGGTGTACGGCCGTGCGGACGGCGACCTGAGATCCGTCGCGCAAGCCGGCGGGATCGCGTGATCCGGTCGCTCGGCGTGGTGGTCCCGGCGCACAATGAGGAGGACCGGCTGCCTTCCTGCCTGGCCAGCCTGCGCCGCGCCGCGCGGGCGGCACGCGGCACGCCGGTGCACCTGGTCGTGGTGGCCGACGCGAGCCGCGACCGGACTGCCCAGGTCGCGCGGCGCGGCGGCGCGGCGGTCATCACGACCGATGCGCGGAGCGTCGGCGCGGCGCGGGCGGCCGGCGTGCGGGAGGTGCTGCGCCGCGCCGCGCACCTGGACCCGGCGGACGTCTGGCTGGCCACCACGGATGCCGACACGCTCGTCCCGCCCTGCTGGCTCCGCGAGCAGGTCCGGTACGCAAACCGGGGATGGGACGCGGTGGCGGGCACGATCCGGATAGCCGACTGGTCCGGTCGCGAGTCGGGAACGCGGTCGCTGTTCCGCAAGCGCTACGGCAGCGGCACCGGACCGCACTCCCACGTGCACGGCGCCAACCTCGGCGTCGGTGCCGCCGCTTACCTGGGGGCCGGCGGGTTCCCTGACGTGCCCACCGGCGAAGACCGCGCGCTCGTCACGGCACTGACCGCGGCCGGCAGCCGGGTACTGCGCACCCGCGCGCTCACCGTGGTCACCTCGGCCAGACTCGATGCCCGTGCCCCGCGCGGCTTCGGCGACTACCTTGCGGGACTGGACGCCGAGGCGGACACGGCCCTGGCATGAGAGCACGGCCAGGCCACCGGGTGCGTTTGCTGCCGTGCTCCCGGGTAGCCGCGCTGTTCATGGATCTCATCAGCTCCCTGGAGCGCGCCAGGGTACTGGACCGACTGGCCGGCCCTTGGCCTGGCCACGCTGCTGCCCGGGCGCCTGCGGCTGCACCGCGTCGTGACCCCGGGCACGCTGCTGGCCTGGCATCCGCTCCGCGTTCCAGCCCGTATCGCACCGACCCTGACGAGTTCCCGATCACCGTGACCCGCCGCGGGGACACGAGCGGCAAGTGGCGGGAGACGACGGGAATCGAACCCGCCGGCCTCGGCTACTTCCCGTGCGGGTCGGAGGCGTTGAGCGTCTGCACGACCTGGTCGTAGTCGCCGCGCGCCTCGCCGTAGCGCAGGAACTTCACGCGCTCGACCTGAATTTCCTCCGCGTCCGGTTCGGCCTCCAGCAGCGCGACGGCCTCGGCCACGAACTCCTCCAACGGCATCGCGAACTCGCTGTTCTCCTGGCCGGGCAGCAGGGAGGTGCGCACGGACGGCGGCACGAGCTCCACGATTTTCACGGCCGTGTCGGCGAGCTGCAGCCGGACAGACTCACTCAGCATGTGGATGGCGGCCTTCGATGCGTTATAGCTAGGCGTGGCCGCCAGGGGCGCGAACGCCAGGCCAGAGGAGACGGTGATGATCGTCGCGTCCGGCTGTTCTCGCAGGTGCTGGATAAGGGCCGCCATTAGCCGGATCGGGCCGAGCACGTTGGTCGTGATGACCGACTCAGCCGAGGCGAGGAAGGACTCGGTCTGGTGCCAGTCCTCGACGCGCATGATGCCGGCCATCGCGACCAGGACGTTGAGGTCCGGGTGCCTGGCCAGCACCTGCTTGGCGGCGGATTCGATGCTCGCGGGATCGGCAGTATCGATCTGGACGGTGTCGACGCCGGGATGCTCGGCGGCGATACGCTCAAGCAGCTCGGCGCGCCGCCCGCCGACGATGACGGTATTGCCCCTGGCCTGCAGCGCGAGAGCGAGGGCAAGCCCGATGCCGCTGGTGGAGCCGGGGATGAAGATGGTGTTTCCTGAGATGTTCATGTTTCGAGTGTGTTCCGGCGCTCGCGGCTCGGGCAGAGAGCGCTTATCGGGGGACCGGTGATCCCTGGTTCGCGGTCGTGAGACCTTCGGTGCCGCACGGATACTGGAGACATGGATCGCGCAGCACTGGCAGACTTCCTCCGCCACCGCCGCGAGGCGCTGCAGCCTAAGGACGTCGGGCTCCCGGTAGGCGCCCGCCGCCGGGCCCCGGGCCTGCGGCGCGAGGAGGTAGCGGCCCTCGCCGCGATGTCGGCCGACTACTACACGCGGCTCGAGCAGCAGCGCGGCCCGCAGCCCAGCGAGCAGATGCTCGCCTCGCTCGCCCGGGCGCTCCGGCTGACCAGCGACGAGCGCGACTACCTGTACCAGATGGCCGGGCACAACGCTCCCACGCCGGTGGCGGCCGCGGCACATGTCGCCCCCGCGCTGCTGCGGGTGCTGGACCGGCTCAGCGACACCCCGGCGCTTATCTTGTCCAACCTTGGCGAAACGCTCGTGCAGAACATGATGGCCGTCGCGCTGTTCGGCGACAAGTCGGGATACACGGGCCTGGCCCGCAGCGAGATCTATCGCTGGTTCACCGACCCCGCGGAACGGCTGCGCTATCCCGAGCACGACCGTGACCGGCAGAGCCGGGCGCAGGTCGCGAACCTGCGCGCCGCCTACGGGGCGATGGGCCCGCGGTCGCGGGCCGGCGACCTCGTCCAGGCGCTGCGGAGGACGAGCGCGGAGTTCGCCGCGCTGTGGGAACGGCACGAGGTCGCCAAGCGGTTCGAGGATCATAAGACGCTCATCCATCCTGAACTCGGCCCCATCGAGCTGGACTGCCAGGTGCTGTTCACCGAGGACCAGTCTCAGGCACTGCTCGTACTCACCGCGCCCCCGCGCACCGAGGGCTACGAAAGGCTGCAGTTGCTCGCCGTGCTTGGGCACGAGCACTTCGCCGGCGCGGACGGCTAGAGGCGTGTAAGTGAGCAGCCATCCGCGCCCGGCCGGAGGCGTGGTCCGGGTCTGCCGTGACCTCGGCCACGACACCTCCGCGATCACCAGGGCCGTCATGCCGACGGCAAAGCAGACCTCAGGCGCTTGAAGTCAATGGCCGTAGCCCGGTCGGCTAGCAGTGGCCGCCGATGGGGCGGGCGGTCTTGACCTCGTCGAGGGCGGCGTTGGCGCCCAGCGTGTTGGCGATGCTCGCGAACAGGGTGGCCGGCGGGCGGCTGCCGGGCAGGCTGACGACCTCAAGGACGTCGGTCTCATCCGGGATGCCGCCGCTGGTGTAGTGAACCTTGTCCACGGCGAGCCAGCCCGGCCGACCGCAGACGGTCACCGCCTGGTCAATCGTGATCGTGTCATCGTGGGGGGTGTTGTCGTACGTGCCCACCAGCGTAGGGAAGAAGGCGTTCAGCGCATTGTGCAGGCCGTTCGCGCCCTTGTAGCTGATGTTCGACGGCAGCGGAGCCGACTGGACCGCTGCTACGTCGTTGCCGTCCGTGCCGGGGACGACCTTGGTGAACTCGGCGCCATACGGCGGGTAGATGGTCTCGGTGTCCTCGCTCCAGCCCGAGTCGGACGGCACCGCGTAGGTGATGCCCGCCGTCTTGTCGGTGACGATCCCGTGCGCCACCGGCGGCGTCGGGTACGGCGTCGATGGGTACTGCGGTGCCGGGGCTGACGACGCGGCTGTTCGGCCGGCGGTGACACCGCTGGCGACCGAGCTGACGAGGGCCAGGATCAGAACGCCGACCCGCAGCCCCAGCAGCAGCGTCCAGAGGCTGACCCAGAAGATCTCGCCGCGCCGCCAGTGGTGATGCGGGCCGAAGGCGTCGGGGGCAGGGGGTTTCGAGGGGGCGGGCGCGCCGCTGCGCATGGCCTCCGACAGCGCGTACTGGAGCCTTACCAGGTACGGCTTGCGGACCTGCCGCTCGTAGTAACGCCACAGGAAGAAACACAGCGGCCCGACGATGACGATCATGACGCTGGGGAAGGCGATGTTGCCGGACTCCGATGCTCCCGGATGGTCGACCATGGCGGCGGACGCGGTGGTGAGGCCGCCGGCGAAGGCGAGGAGGATCAGCCCGGTGACATAGAGACCGCCGCCCAGGCCCTTGTGCGGTTCCGGGGCCTGGCCCCGGCGCCGGCGCTGGCGGTTGAGGTCCACGACCGGGGGTGACGGCAGGATGGCCAGGGACGGCCAGTGCTCGAGCAGGGGCCGCAGGTGGCGCTTGGTCGCCCGGGACACGTCGAGCAGCAGCAGGATGCCGATCACGAAGGCGGCCGGGACGACGATGACCGCCGACGCGGGCTGGAGCGCGCAGCCGACGACGGTGACCACAAGCGCGAGCACGTAATACCCGGCCAGCAGTCGGTGGCCGACGTGCTCACGGCGGATTATCGAGCGAACAACCCTGAAGAAGCCCTCATTTTCGCCCACAACGAGGAACTATACGGACATCGCGAGACAACGGCGAACCCCGCAAAGGGGCGATTGCCAACTAGTAGCGTCGCGCGTGACCACTGATGAGCATCGGCCGTTCGCGGACATGAAAAATTCCTATGACCTGGACGGATAGGGCTTGCCTAAGGTCGTATCAGCACCCGAGTCGAAGGCAATTTCAGGTGAAGAATAGCGCACGCGGCACCAGGGTCAGGTTCCTGTAGGCGCAGCACCGCGACCTCGTGACGCCGAACCAGGATCTCGGCGTTCTTCGACGCCGAGGAGCGGGACGAGAGCGCAAGCCACGACGGTTGGCTTGTGGCCAGCCCAGGGCGACGCCGCCGGCGCCGGCGACGACGGCGAGGCTGGTGAAGCCGTCGGTGCGGGCGTGGTGCCCGTCGGCTACGAGGACTGCGGAGCCGATGCGGGTGCCGACCCGGATGCGGTAGCGGGCGGCGAGTTCGTTGCCGGCGAACCCGGCGACTCCGGCGACGGCGACCCAGGGCAGGTTATGGACAGCGTGCGGGTGGATGAACCGCTCGGCCGACTGCCAGGGCGTCATGGTGATGATGCCCGTGACCGGCCGCCGGGCCGTCGGATGTCATGACTCTGGCACCTGGCCGGGGGCCGGGGACGACTCGACCGGGACGGTGGCCGACCAGCGGTCCTCGACCTTGCCGACCCGCCAGTAGGTCAGCGCCACCGCCCAGACGAGTACGAAGAGCCCGGCGATGCAGAACCCGGCCACGTTGATGTTGAAGTTGGCCATCACGTTCCAGAGCCCGCCGTTCAGGTGGAACTCGGTGGTCAGGATGCCGAGGATCTCTATGGTGCCGATGATGAACGCCGCGCCGATCGACAGTCCGGTGATCACGAGGTTGTAGTAGACCTTGCGGACCGGCCGGGCGAACGCCCACCCGTAGGCGAAGTTCATGAAGCAGCCGTCGAGCGTGTCGAACAGCATCATCCCGCCGGAGAAGAGGAACGGCAGCGCCAGCACGGCGAAGAACGGCAGCCCCTGGATCGCCGCGTAGGCGGTGGCGGCCAGCAGTACGACCTCGGTGGTGGTGTCGAACCCGATGCCGAACACGATGCCGACGAAGTACAGCTGCCAAGTGTGGTTAACGGACCTGATGAACCGGCCGAAAAACCGGTACATCAGCCCGCGGGCCTGCAGTTGGGCCTCAAGCTGCTGCTCGTTGTAGAAGCCGTTGCGCATCTCCCGGAAGACCTTGAAGATCCCGGACAGCACGATCAGGTTCAGCACCGCGATCAGGTACAGGAAGCTGGCCGACATCAGCGTGCCGATCGTCCCCCCGGCGCTCTCGTAGGCTGAGTCGGGGTTCACCATCGCGCCGAAGACCGCGCGGGCGGCGAAGGTGATGCCCACGCCGACCGCCACGATGACGGTGGAATGGCCGAAGGAGAAGAAGAACCCGCTGCCCAGGGGGCGCTTGCCGTCGGCCATCAGCTTGCGCGTGGTGTTGTCGATGCACGAGATGTGATCGGCGTCGAAGGCATGCCGGAAGCCAAGGAACCACGCCGTGATGGCCACCCCGAGCCCGACGCCGAGGCCCTGACTGGCGCCCAGTCCCTTGTAGTCGAAGCGGTGGGGCATCACGTACAGGATGAAGATCAGCCAGCCGATGACGTTGAGGGCGAGGATGAACGCGAACATCGCGGTGAGCCGGCTCCACTCGGCGGCCGACAGCGAGGCCCGGATCGTATGGAGACGATGAGCAAGGTTAGGCAACGAACCGCCCTTCCTTCGAGGACTGGTTGCGAGCAAACGGGCCAGGCGACCGGACTCGTCCCCGTGAAGGGGCTTGACCGTTGCGGGACAGTGCCGGGCTCGCACCGGACTTCGCTGGACTGGCTGCTACCCAGACAGGTGATCCGGGCACTGAAACCGTACGAATGCCACCTGGTCGACGTCAACCCTAATCAGATGATCAGATATAGGCCGGGCGCGGCACGGCGGCACTAGACTCCCTGCCATGCACCTGCTGCCCGCGGAGCGATCGGGCCACCGCGTTATCGACGCCGAGCGCGTGTGCGAGGCCATCGCCGCCCTCGGCGAGCCCGGCGCGATCGAGGCGCGGGCCCGCCAGTTCGCACTGGTCGGCGACCCGACCAGGCTCGCGCTGCTCACCTGCATCAAGGCCGCCGGGCCGATCAGCGTCTCGGACCTCGCCGCCGCGACCGGGATCAACGACACCACCATCTCCCAGGCGCTGCGGTACCTGCGCGCGACCCAGGCCGTCACCTCCGAGCGCGACGGCCGGGTAATCCGCTACCAGCTCGCCAGCACCGCCATCGCGGCACTCCTGCCCGACCGTTAGGCCGCCTCCATGCCACCCGCCGCGAGCCGAGCAGGCATGGCAGTTTCCGGGCAGCCCTGACCGCCGGACGGGACGGCCGCGCGTTCGAGGACCTGGCGGCCCTCGGCCAGTTCTTCATGGTGAGCATGCACCCGCCTGGCGTGATGCCGGCCGCGACGTGGCGTCCCGTCAGCGAGCTGACCGGTCCGCCCGGCCAGTTGCTGAACCGTATAGCCCCGGTCCGGGCGACTCTGGCTGCGCGCAGGGGCCTCGCCGCCGACGGAGTCGAGCCGCGAGTAGCTGCCTCCGCCGTCCACCTCGGCCTGGTGGCCAGGCTGGTCTCCCGGGGAGTCCCGTCGTCGGCGAAACGCTCGCTGGCCTTGGCCAGCAGGGGATGCGGTACCTCGTCCAGCGGCGTGTCGGCAGGCGGCAGCGCCTGTCCGGGGTCCTCACGCAGGCACCGCAGCGTGGGCCTTGCCCGCCCGGCCATCGCTAGTCGTTCTCCTCAACGCCGCCGACTGCCTCCAGCTCCTCGCGGGTCAGGTCGGCCAGCATCGCGACCCGGGCTGCGCGGCTGCCGTCGAGCTGGCTGAGCAGCTCGCGCATGCCGGCCTGCATCTCCTCCCGGCGGGCGTTCAGGTAAAACTTGACAGCGGCCTCGGCGACGGAGCCGTTCTCGATGCGGAGACGCGCTGCTGGGAGACGCCCATGGCCTCGGCGACCTCGGCCTGGGTGAGGCCGGCGCGCTTGCGCATCTCGGTGAGGTACTCGGCGTGGACTGCCAGGACTCGCTTGTGGCGCGCTTCCTCCAGGGCGGGGCGGTCGTCGGGGTGGACGAACTCGTCCAGGAACTCCTCGCGGGTGCAGGAGAAGAACTCAGGCTCCTCGCTCATCGCTGTCCCTTCAGGTATGCCTCATAAAGCGCTTCCGCCGCCGGAATGGCATCGGCGTACCATCCCTTCCACCGCCCGGACTTGTCGCCCGCGACGAGAAGCACCGCGTTCCGGACCGGGTCGAAGATGAACAAGATCCGCACCTCGCTCGCTCCGCTCGATCCCGGACGCAGCTCTTTCAGGTTATTCAGCCGAGACCCGGCGATCCGGTCGGCCAGCGGCCTGCCGAGGGACGGCCCCTCATCGAGCCCGGTCGGCTGGTCGGCTCGCCCCTTCGATGGCAGTATGTCACGGGCGGTTACTCAGAGCTTCCGGAAAGCCAGGTTCGGTTTCCGCAGTGAACATCTCCACCCTGTTCGCGCGGTTCGGCCGGTTCGCTGATTCGGTTCGGGATTTCTATGCCTTCCTCGGCCAGGTGATCTTCCGCTATGACCTGGACTCAGACGAGTTCTCGGGATTCAAGGAGCTCTTGCTCGACTACGCCGAGACGATTACCGACGACGTCGCGTTCTTCGCGCCGCAGATCGAGCAGAGCCTTACCGGGCTCTGGCCGTACCTGCCAGAGCTGCTCAGCGGACAGATGCCGAAGGCCCAGTGAAACTCGACCGGCGATTCAGGAACTCGGTCGTCCCGACGACGTCCGCGGCGCCCGGCTTCATTCGGGCGCGCCCGCAGAGGGACTGTTCGCGGCAGGGCGAGATGATCGAGAGGCCCGTCACGGCCGGTGCACGTATGCCGCTCACTAACAGGGACCGACGAGCTGCTTCACGTCATTTGTACCCTTCCACAATCATTTACATCGTTGTACGTTACTTTCGCGTCCTGATGTCAACGCGCAGATAACGTGGGCCCGGCGGTGGGAGACGCACCCGGAGGGGACAGCCGCGCATACCGACGCGCATGCCGAAAGGGGTCTCGATCTCTCATGAGCATCAATGACAACGTTGTCACCTCGGGTGAAGGGGAGACGGCGAACGTCGCCCGCCTGTCCCGAAGAGGACTCTTCAAGAGCGCGGCCATCGCCGGACTTGCGATCGCCTCGGCCGGCGTACTCGGCGCCGGCCGGGCCTCAGCGGCCACGTCGGCATCCGCTGGATCCGGCCCGCGGAGCCCGCTCGGACCGACCGGGCAGGGCAACGACCCGTTGCTCGCCGCCGGTGCGACGGGCATGGCCGTCCTGCAGAGCTTCTACAACAAGGCGACGGGCCAGTGGAACACCGACGGCTGGTGGAACGCGGCTTGCGGCCTCTACGCCACGATCGACTACTGCCGCTACACGGGCACCACGATCTATCTCGGCGACATCGCGCAGACCTTCGCGGTTGCGCCCCTCAACAACCCGTCCGGAACCGACGGGTTCGTCGACACCGCCTACGACGACTGCGGCTGGTGGGGAATCACGTGGGTGAACGCGTATGACCTGACCGGGGACGAGACCTACCTGGAAATGGCGAAGAGCCTGTTCACGACCATGACACAGGGCTGGACCGACGTCGACGGCGGCGGCGTGGTCTGGGAGACCACCAATGACTACAAGGAGGCGATCGCCAACGAGCTGTTCCTGCTGCTGGCAGCCTCTCTGCACCAGCGGACGCCGGGGGACAGCGGTCCGGGCAGCTATCGCGACTGGGCCGAGCGGGAGTGGACCTGGTTCGACAGCGTCGGCCTGATCAACTCCGAGTGGCTCATCAACGACGGGCTCAACTCGGCGGGCCAGAACAACGGGGAGAACACCTGGACCTACAACCAGGGTGTCATCCTCGGCGGCCTGGCGGCGATGTACGACATCACCCGGGACCGCGACTATCTGACGGTCGCGGAGAACATCGCCGACGCGGCGCTCGAGTACCTGACCGTCTCGGCGACGGTCGACGGCAGCACGGTCCCGGTGCTGAACGAGCTGACCGTGACCAGCGCGCAGGACCCGAACCAGACGCAGTTCAAGGGCATCTTCATGCGGTATCTGTACACGCTCTGCCAGTACGTGCCGAAGGCGTCGTACCGGCAGTTCATCCTGGACAACGCGGCCTCGATCTACACCAACGACGTGTCCGGCGGGCAGTTCGGGTTCCTCTGGCAGGGGCCGGAGGACGGCATGCCGACGCCGTACCTGTCGAGCGTGCAATCCTCGGCGATGGAGGCGATCAACGCCGCGATCGCGGTGACGTACGGCCCGTCCCAGCCGCCGCAGCCGCCCGCTACGGCTTACCCGAGCGGCACCAATCTGGTCTCGAATCCGAGCGGTGCGGACGGCACGAACGGCTGGTACATGGCCTATGGCGGCGAGAACGCCACCCTCACCTCGGTCACCTACCAGGGCAGCCAGGCGCTGGAGTGGGTGCTCAACGGAAACACGCAGGAGGACTGGGTCTACACCTATCCGGACGTCACCGACGGCGTCACATACACCTGTGCCGTCCAGTTGGCCGGTTCCGGCACGGTGATCCTCGACGCGTGGATCGGAGACGCGGACTTGATCTCGATGCCCGTGACGTTGACGCCCTCGTTCCAGACGGTCTCGATCCAGGCGGCCATTCCCGCCGGCGCCCCGGCCGGCCAGTCCGGTCCGGCACCGCAACTGCAGATCGCCACGGTCGGTCCCGCCGACGTCGCGGTCTACATCCGGAACGCCAGCGCGGTTGCGACCCCGGCGTAGCCGCGACCGCGGCGTATCGTATCGCCTCGGATGGCCCGGCCCCACGAGTGCCGGGCCATCCATGTTCCGCCGACGTTGTGCTCATACGTTACGGGCGGCCCGGCATGGCGTACCGGGGCATCAGGCGACAGCAGGTTCCCGGCTGACTTGGAAGATCCGCTTCTCCGCGATCTTGCGTGAATGGTTACCTTGGTTCTCATAGGCTGCGCTTGCTTGCCCGCAACCCCTTGCCGGCACGAGATTTTCGTCATGCGAGGCCAGGCCCCGCCACTCCGTCCGGAAATACGGAAGAGGAGAAGTTCTCTGTGCGTCACCTGGTCTCTCGTCGAAGCGCCCTGACCACGCTCGGGACCCTGGGACTCGCCGCGGTCGCCGGCTGCGCCAGTGGATCCGCGTCGTCCGCGATGGCCCGGTCGTCCGTGCCGGGCGCGCCGTCTCCCGGCGGGAGCGGGGGGAGCAGCGGCAGCCCGCCCGCCGCCCGGAACGCACTCGGCGTGAACATCAACAGCGACGCGGGCACGTCGGACCTGGCCGACATGGCGGCGGTATCCGCGCCCTGGCTGCGGGCGTTCTACCCGATGGGGGACGCGGACCAGGGAAACGTGGCCGGCCAGCCGGTCATCAGCGAACTGCTCGAGGCCAGGGCGAAGGGGTACGGCGCCGCGCTGTCCCTGATGTTCCCCTACGCCGGCCAGCCCATCCCGGCCCCAGGCAGTACCGCCATGGCCGCCGCCCGGCGGCGGCTGACCGCTGTGCTGGATGCCGTCATGGGCAAGGTGGACATCCTGGTCGTCGGCAACGAGCCGTTCATCGAGTGCCGCGCCCAGGACCGGGACAGCACCGCGATCAACGTGTTCTACGAGACGCTGGCCAAGCGCGTCATCTCATACCGGTCGCAGCACGGCGCCACCTCGACGACCAGCCTGTACATGGGCGCGCTCAACCACCTCGACGAGCCCGCCTGGCGCACCGCCGCCACCGAACGCTGGATGTCCTTCGTGCGCGCCACTCCCGGACTCGACGGCACCGACATGCACCCGCACCTGGCAACGCCGGCCGCGGGCCAGGACTACATCGACTACGTCGTCCCGCGCCTGCGGCCGGACCAGACGTTCCTGGCGACCGAGTTCTCGCTGGTGCTCCTCTTCAAGGCTCACCTGGGCGACACCGCTCCCGGTCAGTTCACCGGCCGCTACGGCCTCCCGGCCGGCACGCCGGTCTGGCAGGTCCTCGGTGACGCCTTCAAGAGCCCGTTCTCCCAGCAGAAGTGGAACGACTTCCTGGACATGTCCCCGTGGTTCGCCAGCCACCGCGAATTCCTGTACAACCAGGTCACGAAGTTCCGTGCCACCGGGCGGCTCGCCGTGGCCTTCTACGGCCTGTCCCAGGGCAAGAGCATGGCCGCCCGCCCTTTCGGCCCGCAATCGACGCCCTGGATCCTGAACAGCCTGTTCTGCCCGTACACGATCCAGAAGCAGGCCAACGGCCAGCCCGGCGAGACCATCGCCTGGGTCAACGAGTTCCGCGCCCTCCAGTAAGGCACGTCAGCGTGTCCCGGCGACAACGCCGCTGCCCTTCCCGTCAGCGGTACGGTGCGGCATCTCGATCGCGCCGATCCGGACAGGGTTCCACAGCTGCGCGTACATGGTGTATCTCCTGAGGCAGTTCTCTCGGCCGGGCCGCTACTTCATGTGGCCGGCGACATGCACCATTGTCGTTCGGTAGGAAAGGTCTTTTACCGAACGACAGTGGTGCTGTGCTCAGCCCGCGGTCTCGGGGAGCGCTGTGCCGGCGCCCGCCCGCAAGGATCCGCCTGGGCCGCCATCACGGCGAGCGGGGGCGAGGCTGTCGATGAACTGGTCGTGCTGCCCGGCCAGGACCTGGAGCGCTTCGCCGCGGCGGTCACGACCCGTAATAGAGCCGGTCGAGTCCGATGAGCTGGACGGACGGGTCGGTTGCCGCTCGTTGTGTCAGCGCGTCGCTGAATCCTGCGCCGCCGAACAGGAGCAGTCTCGTGTCTTGCGCGCCCGGTTCGCCCTTGGCCGCGAGCAGTTCGCGGATGTGCTCGAGTCTCTTCAGGTGGCTGGCGGACATTGTCTCCTGCCACTTCGCCTCGCCGATGGCGAGCAGCACGTCGCGGTCGCCTTCGCTGCGGCCGAATACGGCAACGTCGACTTCTGCGGTCTTGCGGGCTTGCGGGTCGGAGACTGTTCCGCTGGCGACGCGAACCGGGTATGCGCCGCTGTAGGTCTGCGGCCCGGCGTGCCAGCGGGCCCACTGGCGGCAGATCTCTTCGAAGTGCGGGCCGACCACGGCGGCGTGGAACGCGTGCTGCGAGCGTCGCCAGACTTGGGGGGCACGGCCGGGGCGTTCCAGGTCCCCCCACGCCGGGCGCATGATCGCGTGGTAGAAGGTCAGCAATGGCTCGGCGATCCGGTAGGCCGACCTGTTCTTCTTGAACGCCTCGGTCTCGTGCGTGATGAGCCCGGCGTCGTGCAGGACGCCGAGCGGGTGTGCGAGGTCGGTGGACTTGCGCTCCAGGTAGTTGGCAATGCCGCCGCGGGTGGTGTTGCCCTCGGCGATCGCCGCGAGTACCGCGTGGTAGAGCGCGGTGTCGTGGATGTCGGGTTCTTCGGCAAGGATGTAACGGGCCTCGCGGAACAGCGGCCGGCCCGGGTTGAGGACTGTGCGGCATACCCACGGGTCAAAGTCGCCGGGCCCGGCGGGGACGTCGTCCTGGGCGAACTCCCGGCGGTACGCGGGCGTTCCGCCCACGATGGCGTTCGTCAGCATCGCGGTGCGCAGGTCGCCTATTTCCCAGAATTCCCTCGCCAGCCGGTAGTCCAGTGTCGGGACGAGCAGTTCGAGTCCCGCCCTGCCCCGCAGCGGAGCGCTGCCGGCCAGCAGCTTTCCCATGAACGACAGCGCCGACCCGCACAGCAGCAGGCGCACTGGGGTGTTGCGCCGCTGGGCGGCCGGCTCAAGGGCGCGCTGGATAAGGGAAGGAAGCGCCGGAGTGGCCTTGGCGAGAAACGGGAACTCGTCGATGACCACCGGCTTCGGCCCGTTCACAGCCAGGCGCATCAGCCGGGTTATAGCCTCGTCCCACCCGGCGAACCGGAAGGGAGTTGGCTCGTCAAGATGAGTAGCGAGCGCCTCTCCGAACTGATGCAGGGAGTCCGCCTCCGTGGTCTCGGCGGCAGTGAACATGAAACCGTTCGCCTCGACGGTGAGAGCATCGACAAGAAAGGTCTTGCCCTGACGGCGGCGCCCGGAGACGATGCCCAGGGTGGCCCGCGGGGCACTGTTGCCCGCGAAGCGGGTCAGTTCGCCCCACTCAAAATCACGGTCGAACATGTCCTGAGGCTTGCTCCACGCCATGACCCAGCCTCCCACGCTTGGCATGCTTGAATAACTGAAGTTATTATAACTCGACTTATCCAACGTTGCCTTTGCCTTGCCTGCAGTGCGCGGCACCGTTGCTCCTGCCGAAAACCTCATCCATGCTCGACACGCTCAAGCGGACTGCACCTGGTGGTGAGTCCGGATACCGTGCTGCGCTGGCTCGCGCGTCGGCACGCCCGGCGGAGTCGCGGTCGCGGGTGTTGAGGTCGCCGAGGGCGATGGCGGTGGAGGGTTCCCCCGCGATGGCGGTCGCGATGGGGTAGCCGTAGAGGGTGAAGGTCTCATCGGTCAGGTATTGGGGGTATTCGATGGGAGGCGCACCTGAGCCACCTGCCGGAACTGGAGGCCGCCGGCCGGGTCGCGCTGACCGTCCGGTTCGCCAGCAGCGGTCTGGCCCGCTGTGAGCGCGACAGCCAGGTCAGCGTTGACGACGTCGCGCCGCTGGCGTCGTTCACGCCGATCCTGACCGACCTCGCGGTCACCATGCTCGACGCGCCGAGTTCTGTCCCGCCCCTGGGAAGTCTTAGTGGGCCGCGCACACGGGCCGGTAATGGGCCATGTCGGGGGACCAGGCTTTGCCTGTGTGCGGGTTGCGCTGCTCATTCGGGTCGAGCCCGTCGTAGCTCCAGCCGATAGATGGCTCGCCGCACACGGCGCATGGCGTGATCTTCGCGCTCCCGACCGGGATGCCGTCGCCCTCGGTCCGCCGGACCCGGATCCAGATCATGATCGCGAGTACGGCAACGTGAATCACCGTCACCAGAATGACTATCGTGGTGAGGTTGCTGTTCACTTCGCTCTCTCTTCTGCCTGGCGCAACGCGTGCCCGAAGCTGGACGTCGGCCGGGCGGCCGCGTCGTCTGCGGTGTTTCCCTGGAGCCTGATGGTCATCAAATTGATACGCGCGTTAATGGTTTGAATATTATCAGTTAACGCACTAATAAATCAAGCGGCTGATGAGGCAATCGTGAGAACTGGCAATGGCATCACGCGGCGCGCGCGGGGTTGCCGCCCCAGCGTGCGTGGGGTGGCGCGCTTTCTCTCTTTATGAGGAAGGAGTCGAGGCGGAGTTGCGCGCCTTGGCCGATGGTGACGCCGTAGTGGACCAGGGCTCCAGTGCCGAGGCTGCAACCGTCTGCCAGGTCGGTGTGGTCGGACTTGAAGATCCCGTCCTCCATCGAGTGGCACTGGATGACGGAGCCGGCGTTGAGTGTGCAGTGGTCGCCGATGGTCACCAGCGTCCGTTCGGCGATGGCGCGTCCGTCGTCGAAGAGGCGCCGGCCGGTGCGGACGCCGAGCAGGCGCCAGACCGGCCCTTGAACGGGGTTCCGTTGAACATGCCGGCGAGCGGCGCCATCAGTTTCCAGTAGCGCTCGTACCACCAGAAGTAGGGGTCGAGGGTCAACAGCAGCGTCGCGGCGGTCAGCCCGGCGAGCACGAAAATCGGGTTACCGCTGTAGAGCTCCCAGGTTCCGGTGGTGTCCGGGTACGCCGCCGCCGGATCGAATCCAAGGGCCGGGTCGGTGACGGCGATACCACCGAGAGGACCTGGACCACGCCAACCCGGCGCGACAGACGGACCCTCAGCATGTCCGAAGAGGGAATACTTGACCAGCTTGCCCTGCTCGTAGCCGACGACGGCGGACAGCCGGAATATCGCCTGGTGGCATAGGTTTTCGGCACCCACACCACCGAGTGTCGGCCGCCTGTCTGCTTCTCATCGGCAAGATCGGGCCAGAGCCTGCGAAGGGCACCGTCCGCACACGGCCTGCACCACGAGATCGCCGACGGCCTGCGCTTCGTGCGGACCGATCGGTACCCGCGCCCGCTGACGGCCTATGCCGCGCTGGTTAACCTCGCGTTCGGCGGCATCGACGCGATCTTGGTGGTGTTTCTGGTGCGCAAGCCGCGGACACCGAGAGCGCTTCATCGACCGGCGGCTTCCCGATGATCCTGCAAAGGCAAACTACCCGGGCGCGCACGTCCTGGTTCGCTGATTACGCGGACCTGGTGGTCATGCGGGATGTTCTCGACATCGCGCGCATCCGGCAACGTGAAGCGCTGCCAAGACTGCTGCGCCAGTTCGCTGCGCAGACGGGCCAGCTGCTGAACATCGCGAAGGCCGGACAGGCCGCAGGGCTGGAAAGCAGCACTGCGAACAGGTACGCGACCCTCCTTGAGGCGGCATTCATGATCCAGCGGCTGCCAGCCTGGGGCGAGACGCTGGGCAAGCGCCTTGCCGCTCACTCGAAGTGCACGTTATCGACTCAGGGCTGGCAGGCTGGCTGCTCGGGCTCAGCGCGGCGAAGATCAACAGCCGGAACCTGGCCGCCCTGACCGAGTTCGGGCACTTGGTCGAGACGTTTGCCGTCGGTGAGATTCTCAAGCAGGTGAGCTGGGCGGATGAAGTAATCACGGCGTCGCACTTCCGCACCGAGGCCGGCGACGAGGTCGACCTTGTCCTGGAGACCTGGGACGGCAGAGTCGTCGGGTTCGAGATCAAAGCCGGAACCAGGATCAAGGACACCGACCTGAACGGGCTTGCCTACTGCGCGACCGTCTCGGCGATAGGTTCGTAGGCGGGTTCGTCCTTAACCTCGGGGAACTCGCGTACCGCAAGGAAGAGAAGATCGCAATAATGCCGCTCAGCACCCTCTGGTCATTACCGGGGGCGAGACTCACCGGGGCGATCTAAAGGCCACGATGATGAGCACAGCGGTGATGTATGCCAGCACACGGGTAGCGCGGCACGGCCGTCTTCATGTCGGGGGTCTTCTCTTATTGATGTCTTCTACGGCCAGCCGGGCGAGGTACGCGTTGTACGCGTCGAGTTCCGGGTCGTCCTCGGGCTCGATCTCCCAGGGCTTGTTCCAGTCGTCGGCCTGCGTGATGCCCAGGCCGATGTCGGTGATCGCTGGGCCAGCGGTGATGGCCTTGGGGCTGGTCGGGTCGAGGATGGCCAGCGCGCGGGCTTCCGCGGCGGCTGCCTCAAGTTCCCGGATCAGCTTCGGGTCCGGGATCTTGCCGGTGCGGATGCGGTACTCGTCCCTGATGGTCCGTGCCCAGAAGACCGCGCCGAACACCGCGAACAACGGCCACTCGAACGTGTAGGCCCAGCTGAGGCCGTTGCCGCCCGTGGCGCGGTGGAACTGCCAGTCACCCAGCCACAGCATGCCCCAGAACGCGACGACCGCGAAGGCATGCCAGCCTAGCCACCTGGGCTCGAAGACGAACCGCCAGGCGGGACCTGAGGAAGCGGTGCCTGCCGAACCAGAGGCCGCACCGGGAGTGGCACTGGCAGAATCCGTGCTTCCGGCGGGGGTTCCCATGCCGATGAGGGTATCGCTGTCATGCGGAAGGGTGCGACGGCAGGGGGCTGAGAACGATGAACGCCGAGATCCAGCCGACTTGTCTTCGAAGACCAGCCAGGTGCCCTGCTGCTCAGCCGCCCTTTTATCACCTGTGGGGTTCCAAAACAGGATATAGGTAGCTGACCTGCGAGTACGTCAGCCATGATGGCCGGTGGGCTGGCAGGATCGTAGGCTTGTGATGGTACGGATGCTGTATCTGATGTTCGTTCGGCTGGCCGGGTGGATGGCGCTGCTGGCGCGGTCGTCGGCGGCGAAGGATTGCTGAGCTGCTTGTGCTGCATCAGGAGGTCGCGGTGCTGCGGTGCCAGCACCCGAGACCGAGGCTGGACTGGGCCGACCGGGCGGTGCTCGCCGCGTTGGCGCGGCTGCTGCCCGGGCCGCTGCGGATGAGCCGCCTGGTGACACCGGGGACGCTGCTGGGCTGGCACCGGCGCGGCTGGTCCGGTGGCGGTGGACCTATTCCCGCCGCGGGGGCAGGCCGCAGGGTCGTGCTCACACGTCACGGGCGGGCCTGGCGGGAGATCGCCGTGCTCCAGCGCCAGGCCAGACGCTGCGCTCCTCACGCCTGTCTGAATCTCATTCGCGATTTGGACCTAAGCCGTTCGCGTTCTGGCTATCCCGCTGTTTCGGGGTTTCCTAGCGTGTGAGTCAACCGCTCAACCCGCATAGGAGCACCACGACGATGACGTTCTTCAGCCTCGAGGACAAGATCCGGCAGGCAGGCGGCAACCCCGCCAAGATGCTGCGCGAGGACCCGACCCCGCCCTACAAATTCCCCTTCCAGGAGCAGTTCAGCAACTGGCGTGACGAGCAGACGGCGTGGGCTACCACGGCGACCTTGTTCGACCAGTCGTTCCACATGAGCGACGTCTACTTCACCGGCCCAGACGTCAAGCGGCTGTTCTCGGAGACCGCGGTCAACAACTTCGATAAGTTCGGACGCAACCGCGCCAAGCAACTGGTCGCGGTCAACACCGAAGGCGACTTCATCGGCGACGGGATCGTGTTCGGCTTCGAGGACGACCAGTACGTGCTCGTCGGCGTGCCTTCGGCCTCCGACTGGGTTGCTTTCCGCGCCCAGAGCGGCGACTACAACGTTGAGGTCGAAGCCGACCCGGCAACCCCGTACAACCCGAACCCGCGCAAGAAGTTCCGCTACCAGCTCCAGGGTCCCCGCAGCCTCGACATCATTCGCAAGGTCGCAGGCGACGCGGTTGACCACATCAAGTTCTTCCAGATGGGCGAGTTCCAGATCGAAGGCGTGCCGATCCGCGCGCTCAACCACACGATGATCGGCGTCCCCGGGCAGGACTACACCGGCCTGGAGATGACCGGGCCGGTCGCCGAGAGCCAGCGTGTGCTGGAGGCTCTGGTCAAGGCCGGTGAAGAGTTCGGGTTGCGCTTGGGAGGCTCGCTTGCCTACGCGACGACCCCCGTGGCCTCCGGATGGGTCCCGCTGCCGGTCCCTGCGGTCTACCTCGGTGACGAACTGAGGGCCTATCGGCAGCACCTGTCCGGCGACGGCTTCGAGGCCCACACATCCATCGGCGGCAGCCTGGAGTCCGACGACATCCGGGATTACTACCTCACCCCCTGGGACCTCGGCTACGGGCGCGTCATCAACTTCGAACACGAGTTTGTGGGTCGCGACGCGCTTTTGGCCCGCAAGGACGAGCCGCACAAGACCAAGGTGTTCCTGCGCTGGAACGACCGGGACGCGGCTGACGCAATCACCAGCAGCCTCTTCGACGCCCCTAACGGCGCTAAGTTCCTGGAGATGCCCGCCGCCCATTACGTCATGGCCCACTACGACCAGATCCGCGCCGGCGGCGTGCAGATCGGTGTCGGCAGCTGGCCGGTGTACATCACCAACTACGGCGGCTGGGCGCAACTCGGGCTTATCGACGACGAGTACGCCAAGGACGGCACCGAGGTCGAGGTGCTGTGGGGAAACGAATCCGCGATCGGGGTCAAGCCGCGCGTTGAGGCCCACAAGATGCGCAGCATCCGCGCCATCGTCCACACCACTCCTCCACCGCTGAAGAGGCGCTGACGGGGCGCGGGCACGATGACATCAAAAAGGAGCCGCACCATTGACGCTCACGGCTGACGCCGGGAGCTGAGCGGACGACGAAGGCCCTCGGACTCGGCCGATGCCGCGATTCCGAAGACTGGCTCAGACTCTGACAGGCAAGCCGAAGCCGTCCGCAACGGCTAGCCGTACTTGCGGTTGACTGGTGAGGAGGCTAAAAGCCTTCGCTCTCTACTTCCGCGAGTGCTACGGACCGACCAGGAGGGTGGCCAGCTCGCCTCGGCTGCTCGACGGGTGCAGGTCGCTGACTTGGGCGTCACCGACTTCGATGACCCGCCACACCCCGTCCGAGCGAAGGGCAACATCGGTTGTGACGAACCGGCATCCCAGGCGCTGCACCGCGGGCCCGATGTGATCAAGTTTGGGCACCAGCGCGCGCCCGAACGGGCTATCCGGGTGGGGCGTGAGCAGCCTGGGTTCACCATCCAGCCACCACACGCGCACTTCAGCCGCGACGGACTCTGCCTTCGGGAACATCTCGAAGCTGCGCAGAACGACCCCACCAGCCAGGAACTCTTCCTGCAGCTCCGCAAAGCGCCGTACGACCCGTGTCAGCCCCACCGCGTCGGCGAGATCGGGAATGAAGCACGCCTGCTCCCACTGGTGCTTGCGGGATTTGACATAATCCTTCACGATGCCCGAGCCCGGCAGCAAGGGCTCGGCGAGGACGGCCAGGTCTTCGGCGGCCAAGATCTCATCAGGGTTGGTGGGGCGCCACACACTCGCGGGCGTGACGTCGACGAACATCGGATACCAGCCCGGAAGTTCGTGAGCGGCCCGGTATCGCTCCGGAGTGACGAGCAACTCGGTGCCGCGCTGGATCAGCGCCTCAGCCAACGCGGCGTATCGATCGCCGGGAATCATCCAGCCTCGATACCAGGCGTTCCCGAGCCCCGCCGGTACTTGTGCCGCGGCCTGCTGCGCGTCGCCCTGCAACAGCGCATCGTGGTCGATCAACCCGACCACACCGCCACGGGCGCGCACCTCCTGTGCTTCGGGCCACTGGTTTCGTGCTGCCAGGAACGGCGACGCAAAGTGCACAGAAGGTTCACCTGGGCGGCCGGGATCGCGTGGGACCGTGCCGATCAGGGTGATGCCCGTGATTTCAGCCGGTGGCTGCAGCTGTCCGGACGGCGCGGGAAAGATTATGCGATCACGCGTCCGGTGCCCGCGTTCGCAAAGGCGAGATCGGCCGCGCTGCGGGCGGCCATCCCTGCAGGTAGTCGATGAAGCGCTCGTCGTCCAGGTCCCGAGGGGTGAGCGGCATCTCGCGGCCGGTTACGACGCCTCAGTCTTGGTCGTCGCCGCTACCTTCCGGAGGCCAGGCGAGCCGGGCGAAGGCGCCATGGTTGTGGATACTCTCCTCGCTGGCCGCCTCGACGGTGAACCGCGCGATCCGGGAATCGGCGCGCAGCCGTTCGGTGACCCCGCGGACCATGTCTTCAACGAAGACCGGGTGGTCGTAGCCGTTCATGGTGACGTGGCGTTCGTCTGCCCGTTTGAGAAGCGGGAACACCGGACTCGACGCTGCGGCCTCGGCGGTGTCGATGAGGTCCTCCATCCATACCGAAGCGATCATGTTATTCGCGCCGACCGTCGGCTCGGCGCTAATGGTAATGTGGCTCCGCTGGTTGTGAGCACCGTAGTCACTGACGGCTTTGCTGCACGGGCAGACGCTTGTGACGGGGACGCGGGCAGTGATCAGGAATTTAAATTCGCCTCTGCGGACTGAAGCGGTAAACCCGCAGTCGTAATCAATCAGCGCGCTCGCCCCGCTGACCGGGGCACGTCGCCGCAAGAAATACGGGAAGCTCATTTGCAGGCGTGCTGCCGTGCTCTCGAGCCGTTCCTGCAGCGTCAGAAGGACGCCGGGGATAGTACTAGGAGTGAGTTCGCCCGCATGGGCGTCGAGGATCTCCATGAATCGGCTGAGGTGGCTTCCTTTCTGTTCCTGTGGCAGCGAAGCGGAAAGCGAAACGGTGGCGACTATGTCCTGTTTGCCATGCTCAGTATCGAAAATCGCTACTGGGTAGCGGACTCCATTGATACCCACCTCGTCAAGCCCGATCCCGCGGGCGTCGGGCCAGTTCTGCACATCGGCCAGCATCAGCGGCATTCCTCTCGTTGGAGATCCTCATATCGCGGTGCCGTCCACGCAGCGGCGACTTGCACAGCGTCAAGTGTGGATTTCACCTCGTGAACGCGGACACAATATGCTCCTGCGGCGGCGGCCAGCGCGGAGATGGCGGCGGTGGCCGCGTCCCGGCCGCTAGGTGGCCGTGTTCCGTGTTCCGCGCCCGGCAGCCTGCCCAGAAACGACTTTCGTGAGGCACCTACGAGTACCGCCTGGCCCAGGGCCCGCAATTCTTCGAGGCGGGCCAGGAGCTCCCAGTTGTGGGCGGCGTTCTTGGCGAAACCGAGCCCGGGATCAAGCACGATGCGATCTAGGCTAATGCCGGCATTGACCAGAGATTCCAGCCGTTTCCTGAGTTCCTCTACGACGTCGCTTACCACGTCTTGGTAGGTCGCGTGCTTGTGCATCTCGCTGCTCGGGCCGCGCCAGTGCATCGCGATGTACGGCACGCGCGCATTTGCGACTATGCGGGCCATGGCAGGGTCTGCGAGGCCGCCGCTAACGTCGTTGACAGCGGCCGCCCCGGCTTGCAGCGCTGCATGCGCGACGTGGGAACGCATGGTATCGATGGTCACGATCACGCCGGCCTGAGCCAGTTCCCGCACGACAGGCAGGACTCGTTTCAGTTCCTCGGCCTCTGTCACCCGGACGGCGCCCGGCCGTGTCGATTCGCCGCCTACGTCGATGATGTCCGCCCCCGACCGCGCCAGGACCAGGCCGTGCTCGACGGCGCGCGCAGTTTGCACGTAGGCGCCGCCGTCGGAGAAGGAATCGGGGGTCACGTTGACAATTCCCATGACCAGGCAGCGGTCCCGCCGGGGCAGGCCGGGGACCTGTCCGCGGAGTCGCTGGCCGTACGCTGCGTCCCCGGTTGCCGTCTTACAGCAAGCGAGTGGTCTTGTGCCGGGCGGGGGACTCTGAGAGGGCTGCCGCGCGCCGCCCGGTGGCGGTTGCCTTGCGGGAGCAGGCTTGTGATGCGGAAAAGCTGGGGACCAGGTCACGACTTCACCACGGGCGGAGGCGTGCTGGCGGCGGCCCGGAGGGGGCCGATGAGGTGGAGAGAGCCGGTGGCGATGACCACGCCGTGGCTTCCGGCGGCGGTCACGGCCGCGGCGAGGGCACGCCCGGGGTGGCTGACGGCGGTGGCTGGTACCCCGAAACTTCGGGCTGCCTCGGCTAGAGCCATGGCGGGCAGGGCACGAGGGGAGCGCGGCTCGGTGGTAACGACGAGGTCCATGGCGCGGACGCCGGCTTGTTCAAGGAACTCGACCGGGTCACGGCCCGCCAGGGCCCCGTAGAGCAGGATTCTAGGCGCGATCCCGGCGAAGCTTTCCTCGATGGCCTGGCGGAGCGCGGCCGCGGCGGCCGGGTTGTGGGCCCCGTCCAGGACCACCACCGGGTCTGTGCGGGCGATCTCGAAACGCCCTGGCACGCGTGTACCCGCCAGGGCGGTATCCACCGACGCGGCGGGGATGGCCTGCCCGGTGAACGATTCGGCGGCGGTGAGCGCGAGCAGGGCGTTGTCGCACTGGTGGCTGCCGATCATCCCGACGCGGATCCCGGACCGGGCGCCCCAGGGGTTGACCAGATCGACGACGGCTCCGCCAGAAGCAGGCCGGCGGTTGCGCCAGGACATCTCCCGCCCGGCGGTCAGGATCCGGGCTGGCCGCCGGGCTTCGAAGATCGGCCGCAGGTCCGGGTCCTGCTCGCCGAGGACCAGGGTGGCGCCCGGCTTGATGATCCCGGCTTTTTCCGCTGCTATCGCCGCCCGGCTGGGCCCGGCCATGTCCGTGTGGTCGAGCTGGACATTGGTGACCACGGCGACGGTCCCGTTGACGATGTTGGTCGCGTCCCAACGGCCGAGCATCCCGACCTCGACCACGGCAACGTCCACGCCGCGGGCGGCCAGGAGCCACAGGCCAGCCGCGGTCAGCGCCTCGAACCAGCTTGGCGTGATCCCAGTCTCCGCTGCTGCCCGCGCGACCCGGCTGATCGCCTCGGCGAGCTCCTGGTCTTCGGCCGGCTCCCCGCCGATGGTGATCCGCTCCGCGATCCGGCTCAGGTGCGGGCTCGTGTAGGTACCGACCCGCAGCCCCTGAGTCGACAGCAGGCTCGCGATCATCGCGGTGGTCGAGCCTTTCCCGTTGGTACCGGTTATGTGAATCACCGGATAGGAACGTTGCGGATTTCCCAGGGCAGCGGCAAGGCCGGCGATGCGCTCTGTAGTGGGATGGTCCAGCCGACCGGATTGCTCGTAGCTGATCAGCCCGTCCAGGTAGGCGAGGGCCGCGCCGGCGTCCCCCCATTCCGGGGAGCGGGTCATTGGAATATCACCGTCCTGCGGCCGTCGAGCAGCACCCGGTTGTCCGTGTGCCAGTGCACGGCCCGGGCCAGTGCGAGGGATTCGGTGTCGCGGCCGAGCGCGGTCACTTCCTCTGTTGTCATTGAATGGTCGACTCGCGCGACCTGCTGCTCGATGATGGGACCTTCGTCAAGGTCGGGGGTCACGTAGTGGGCGGTGGCCCCGACCAGCTTGACGCCGCGGTCGTACGCCTGCCGGTAAGGGCGGGCACCCTTGAAACTGGGCAGCATCGAGTGGTGGATGTTGATAGCCCGTCCCTCGAGCCTCTTGCACAGATCCGTTGACAGGACCTGCATGTACCGGGCCAGCACCACCAGGTCGATCCCGAGGTCATCGACCAACTGGAGCAGCTCTCCCTCCGCCTCCGGTTTCCGTTCCGCGGTGACCGGTACGTGATAGAAGGGGATGTTGTAGTTGTCGGCCAGTGTCCCGAGGTCCGGGTGGTTGGCGACAATCGCGGGAATCTCGATGTTCAGCCAGCCGGATCTCGTCCGGTAGAGCAGGTCGTTGAGGCAGTGACCGAACTTGCTCACCATGATCAGCACGCGCTGTTTCTCAGCGGCCGCGAGAAGCCGCCAGGACATGCCGAATGCTGTGGCGACGGGGCCGAACTCAAGGTGCAGTTTGTCTAGATCGAGGTCCGGAGGGTGACCCGGCTGAAACTGGACGCGCATGAAGAACATGCCGGTTTCGCGGTCGTCGAACTGCTGGCTTTCCACGATGTTGCACTCATGGTCGATGAGGAACTTCGAGACTGCGTAGACGATGCCCGGCTTGTCAGCGCACGAGAGTGTGAGCACGTAATCCGAGGCTGGTGTCTGCCTGGTTGCGGCGGGTGCCGAGGTGACTGTCACGGCCTCTCCTTTGGTGTTGTCTTGTCCATTTCTGCGGCGTTGCGGGCGGCCGTCACTGTGTTCCGCAGCAGCCACACGTCGGTGACCGGGCCTATGCCGCCCGGGACGGGGGTAATGGCACGGACCCGGGGCAGCACGTCATCAAAGTCCACGTCGCCGGCCATGCGCGTGGTGCCGGTCCGCGGATCGCGCACCGGGTTAATGCCGACGTCGAGTACGACGGCTCCCTCGCGGACGTGCTCGGACCTGATCAGCCCTGCCACGCCCGCTGCGACGATCAGCACGTCGGCCCGCCGGGTGTGCCAGCCCAGCCGCCCGTTCCGGCTGGCCCACTCATCGACTGACTCCACCGCGGCCTGACGGTCGTAGGCCAGGGAGACCGCGGGCTTGCCCACGTTGTTCGATCGCCCGACAACGACGATGAGGGCGCGGTGGTAAAAGGCAGCCGGGTCTTCACCGGTCTCGTCCAGCCACCTGTCCAGCACGTGGAATGACGAGGCGGCGGTCGAGGGGATGTAGCGGGGAGTGCCCAGGGCCAACAGGCCGGCGTTCTCGGGATGCACCGCCTCGATATCTTTGATGGGAGACAGCGCTGCGAATACCCCGGCTTCGGAGATGTGGTGCGGGAGCGGCCTCAGTGCGAGAATGCCGCTCACGGCCGGGTCTTCGTTCAGCAGGCGCACGGCGGCAACAAGGTCGTCCTGCGCGCATGTGGCAGGCAAGGCAACGTGCCGGCATGGCACGCCGAGCTCGGCGGCGATGCGCGCTAGACGGCGTACATATGCCTTCGAGCTGTACCCATCACCCACGGTCACCGTGGCTAGGCCGCAGCCGATTCCGTCGGTTTCCAGTTGCCTGACTTCCAAGGCCACGTCGGCTTTCAGGCCCTGGGCGATCTTCCGCCCGTCGATTAGCTGCGCGGTCACTCGCTGATCCGATCCTCTAGGTATCCATAGGAAGCGACGACCCTGCGAGCCGCGTTCGCCGCGTCAATGGCGTGTCTCCTGGCCTCTGCTACCCTCCGGTCGCCTGGGCGGCCCCGGAGGTTCTCTTCGACGAGAATCGCGGTGCTTGCGGCCACGGCGGAGGCAAGGAGGGTGGCTGTGCGCGCGTCCGACGCCAGGTGCGGGTTGCCAGAGACGGCCAGTTGCTCGCCGGCGGCCGCTACCTCGGCCGCCAGGCGCCCGAGTGCGAAGGGCACGTCGGCTGCCGCGTCCAGGGCAGCCCGAATTGCCGCTCGCCGGCCCTGAGGCTCAGGCTCGCGCGGCATCCGGGTCGCATCGACGTAACGGCCGTAGGCCTCAGCGTCCTCGTCGGCAAGAGCCGTGGCACGTGAACGGAGCACGTCGGCGCGGCCGACGAGCTCACTGAACAAAGCAGAATCCGAGTCACGCCCGAGGGCGTATCGCCCGGCCATGGCCGCCAGCCCGGCGGCGAGAGCCGCTACTACCCCCGAGACTGCCCCTCCCCCGGGGGTTGGCTCGTCGCTCGCGACGGCGTCAATGAATTCCCCGACGCTTTCAGACAAGAGACTTACCTGGCTCATCTTCACACCAGGGGGCTGGTACTGATCGTCGGGCCAACGTAAATATGGCGGATCTTGTCTTCAACGCTCTTGGTGGACATGCGACTTTCCTTTCTGCTGTCCGCCGCTTTGCCAGTCGGATAGCTGCTATCCGGTTAACTTGAGGTGTTAGCTTTCTTGCGCGCGGGTCGCCGGGCCGGTGATACGCGCCTGCCACTCGACGGTCGGGGCGATCTGGTTGAAAGAGAAGAGGTGGACGCGCTCAATAGCGAGTTCGTCAGATGAAAGGTCGCTGCCCATCTGGCGGAGAAGTTCGTCGGGCTGGTAGGAGCTGCCTCGCAGGACGTTCCCGATGAAGCCGTGCTGCTTGGTCAGGTAGCGGATCGAGGAGCCGACGCCGATCTTGAGGGAAAGCTCGAAGAGCTTACGTGTTTGCAGCGGCGCCGCGAGTCCGACATGTAGCGGAAGCGCGATGCCTGCCGCGCGGACCTTGCGCAGCCAACCGGTGATCGCGCCAGGGTCGAAGCAGAGCTGGCTGACCATGTACGTGGCGAACGGCTGCTTGCGCCGAAGAGCCTCCAGCAAACTGGCGTCAGAGATAGCCGGGTGACCCTCCGGATAGCAGGCCACCCCGATCGTCGTAAGGCCGTGGTCGATGCCCGCCAAGTCCTCGAGAAGTTCGGCCGCCGAGCTGTATACCCCGGCCGGCTGGGCTGCGTCTCCCCCGATCACATAGAGATCTGTTACACCCAGGTCGCCGAGGCGACCGACGAAGCCGCGCAACGCCGCCACGTCGGCAACTTGGCGTGCCGCCAGATGCGGGATCACCTGGTAACCGGCCTTCGCGGCGAGAGCGGTGTACTCGAGTGTCCGCTCCAGGCCCAGCTTCGCCGAGCAGGTAATGGTCAGCGTCGTGCCCGCCGGTACCACTGCCAAGTGCTCAGCTAGACCTCGAAGCGGGATGACCTCGATGTCCGCCCCGCGTATAAGGGCTTCGAGTGCCCCCTGATTCCCGTCATGCTCCAAAAGGCTCATAGCATCCCTCTATTCCTAGGTTCCGCCCTCGGGGTGCGGGCCGGATAATTGAAACGTATGGCCGGAATTACAGGCGCGAAAGTCAGTAATCGAACGACAGAAGTCCATTTTGCGAAACAGGCCACGCTGTCCGGGCGTCCAGAAGACTTGTAATTCGCCGGCTTTGGCCTGCTGGAGGATAGCGTGCCCCCAGCGCGCCGCAACTCCTTACGCAGCCTCAGTTGCCGACGCCACACGGCCAGTGCCTGCCGCTTGAGAGCCGAATCACCGCCGAACGTTCGCGGCGGCGAGATCATTCGGATTTCGGCTGGAACCGTTTCGCTTTATGGCTACGGCGCTGTAGTTCGTTGTGATGGCTGCCCCGGCGTGGGCGTTCCCGATTGACGGCGGATTCGCGTCGAGGAACATCGAGGAGACAGTGATGGTTATCGGATTAGAGATTGCGGCCGCGTGGCGGTCGCTGCTACCAAGCCGGTCCGCGGCCTGGAGCACAGAGCCCACCATGCCGGCCCGCTGATCTTCCAGGTCAACGATGGCCGGGGCGTGGATCACCGATCCGGCGGCCTGCGCACAGAGACTATGGCGGTACTAAGAGTGAGAACGAGAGCAGGCACCGAACCGGTCGAGGTGCCGAATGCGCGTCGGGCGCACGACTTCGAACGCTCGGCGGGGGAGCCGATCGCCGTAGCTGAGCGTGTGTTCGAGCCATTCGAGCGGTTCCGGACCAGTGACCCCGGCGAGGCACAAAGCCAGGCCGCGCGGCTGTTTTCGCCTCACAGGCTCAGGGTCCACCCCTCAGAGTCCGCCTTCGACGCGAAGTACAGCATGGCTGGTTTCGGCGCGACCTCCCTGTACCTCATGAGGTACGGCGCCGAGGTGACGATCGACCGGCCCCCTCAGAGCCGATACATGACCGTGTGGACCCCCCTGAGCGGGAACGTCGAGGCCACGCATCAGGGCCAGGAGGTGACCGCCGGCCCGGGCGGCACGCAGCTTGTCTTCTCAGAGGCCGACAACGTGCATCTGCACCTCAGTGAGGACTCCACGGTCGTCATCCTGCGCGCCGACATCGAGGCACTGAGATCGATGCTGAGCGGGATGATCCCCAGCACCGACATCGGAGCGTTGCGGTTCGCCCCAGAGGTCGATTCGGTCAGCACAAGGACGACAATGCTCGGAGTGATCCACCTCCTGACCTCATCCTTGATGGCACAGGGCCCCACCCTGCCACCGAATGTGGAGCGTCAGCTCCGCTGCCAGGCACTGACGGCTGTACTGCTGGGTCTGGAGCACAACTACTCCAGCGTGATCTACGATCCGACGCCGCAGATCTCGAACCACGCGGTACGTCGCGCAATCGACATGATCAACGCCGAGGAGACCGCGGATCTCACGGTTGTGGACGTCGCGCGCGAGGTCGGGATCAGCCTGCGGGCGCTGGAGATCGGCTTCAAAAAGCAGGCCGACATGTCTCCCGGCAACTACCTCAAGAAAGTGCGCTTGCATCGCGCGCATGCCGAACTGCTGGCCAGCGAGGCCACGGTGGGGCAGGTTGCGATGAACTGGGGCTTCGCTCACGCGGGCCGCTTCTCCCGGGCCTACAGGACCGAATTCGGGGAGTCACCCTCGGAGACTCTGCGACGCACGCGGCCCCGAGCCGGTTCCTCCCGCCAGGTCTGGAGGAGATGAACGCGTTCCGGCCTTGCTGTCCGGTTGGTGCGCCCGCCGAGTTTTGGAACCCTGCACGCATCCCGCTCCGGGCGCGAACGTCCGGGTTCTGCGACGTGACCGGCTCGGCGGCCTAAGCTGAAGATCGCGGAGATCTCCGCCCGCTCGTCTTCGGCGAGGTCGAGAGTCAGCGCCTCGCGCACGGCCTGCCACTGCGCGGCTTTGCTGGGCGAGACGATCGGCGCGGTGACCAGCGGATGAGACCGCAGCCAGGCCAGGGCCAGGCCGGACACGCTCACCGTATGGCGGCGGGCGACTTCCCGCAGGGCCGCCACCCGGTCCAGGTTGGCTTGGGTATGCATGCCCGGGTAATAGCGGTCGCCCGCCACGGCGATCCGGCTGCCGGGCGTGGCCGGTGCGCCGTCCAGGTACCGGTCGGACAGCACGCCGCCCGCCAGCGGCGAGAAGGGGGTGTATCCCAGCCCCTCCGCGGCGGCCAGCGGCAGCACGTCCTGCTCGTCCTGCCGGGCCAGCAGGCTCAGGCGGTTCTGCACCCAGCCCGGACGGTCCAGCCCGGCCCGGTCCGCGGTGGCCAGAATTTCATCGAGGATGGCCGCGCTGACATTGCACACTCCGTAGGCCCGGATCTTTCCCGTTGCCCTGGCCCGTGTGAACGCCTCCAAGGTCTGCTGCACCGGGGTGCCCGGGTCTGGGACGTGCGACAGGTACAGGTCGACTCGCCCTAGCCGGCCGGCGCTCTGGGCCAGCTGACGCTCGATGTGAGCGGGGGAGAGGTCCACGCCGCCGGTGCCGTCGGCCCGGACGATGCTGCCTACCTTGGTACACACCAGCGGCCCGGCTGGCTGGCGCTCGGCCAGCCAGCGGCCGACAGTGCGCTCACTCTCCCCGCCGCCATAGGCGTCGGCGGTGTCGATCGCGGTGATGCCGAGGGCGTCAGCCTCGTCCAGGCGCGCGTATCCCTCGTCGGGGGTGAGACCGTGGCCGCGAGTGGCGGGGGATGACCCGATCCCGCCGATCGCCCCGGCCCCGAAAATGAACTCGCTGATGCTGATACCGGTGCGACCGAGCGCGTGGCTGTCCACCGGGGAACTGTAACCGCTGTGGACCGCCCCTTCAAACCTGGCTGGTGCAGCCCGCCAATCGGCGGCGGCGTGCTATCTGAACTGACGATCAGCGGCATTGCTTAGCCTCCCTGCGGTCGCTTGGCCGAAGATGGCGAACAAGACAGCGGCCTGCTGGTAGAGGTCTTTCGCGCGCCCGCCGGCACCCACCGCGCCTACGGTGGCCGCCTGGCCCTTGACCGTGCTGGCCTGCTCGCCGATGCCGCCGCACGCGATGCTCTGCTCGGCGGCGAACGCGTGACAGGAATCGGCTTTGGCGAACTAGCCCATCGCGGGTGCACCTCGCCCATGCAGTTGAACGTCATGGCGACATCCAGCGGCACATCGAGTCCGGTCAGGATTTCCTGGCAGTCCGCCAGGTGACCCAGCGCCCTCCGGTGCTGACCGTTCCCTGAGTACGCCAGCGACCGGCGGTTATCGTGCCGCCGGTGCAGCTCGTTGGTCTGCGTGGCGAGCGAGATCGCGGCCTCGTGCAGGCCGGCCGTAACCCGAGTTGCCGGACCGGACCCTGGTAGTGAGGCAAGGGCTGTACATCCGAAGGTGGCCGGGCAACCGCCTGGCGGCCCGTTCAGGTCACCGAACTGCCCGGCTGAGATCACCAGTCCAGGTTCAGCTTGCTGTTGCGATGCGATCGCAGGGTCCACTTGGCGTCAACCGCGTACGGACCCGGCTGCTGCTCGATCTCCAGGAGAGCCTGCGCAGCCCGGTCAGGTTCCCAGGCGAGGCTGTGGGTGGCGGCTAGCATCTTGACGGCCGTCACCGGATCATCGAGCAGTCCGGTGATCGCCTCCCGCCCAGCCGCGGAGCCGCGGATCCTCTTGTACAGGGCATGGTGGGCCTTGAAGGTACGGTTGGCCTGGTCAAGGCTGTCCCTGGCCTCGCCCCATTCGACAGCTAGGGCGCGATACTCCGCCCTGAGGGCCACTGCGTCGTTATCTGCACCGTTCACGGCAATGGGAGCCCGTTCCTCAGCATCATCATGATGTCCATCCCGAACTCGTACTGGTCGGCGAAGCTCTGCCGGGTCAGCCGGTCGCGGACCGTCCCGCCACCGGTGAACGGGCGGATGCTTGAGTAGTAATTCGCCTTGAGCTGTTAAGGGCCGCCGGGACAGAATTGAAGTTATACGGACTGTGTATCTCCTCCGGCGCGAACCCGCTCCGACCGATCTGCGACCGTTCAACGGTGTGATCGAAGACGTTACCAACCCCAGGAGAACCTAGGTCCCTCTTGGCGGCGGAGAACGTCTTGTAACCAGGCAGCAAGTTCGACGTGTCGCCCAGCGCCGGTGCTTCTTCTGCGGCCAGGTCTTCCGCTACGGGGTTCTCTGCGGCGAGGTCGATGCCGTCGGCTTCGAGTGCGAGTGCTTCGTCTGCGATTCCAAGTTCGGGGACAAGCAGGAGGAGGGTGGTGCCGGTGGCGCAGCCAGCGCTGCTGGCGGTGGCCGTCGTGCATTCGGCGCCCGCCGCACCCGCCCAGAAGCCGAGGACCTGCTGCGAGTCCAGGCGGCGAGTCGAGGCCGCTAGCGGCCGCAACCAGCGGTACTGGATCGAAGAGATCGACACGACAGGGCTCTGGCAGCCCCCGCCCCAGCCCAAGCCGCGAGACCGCTACGCGGTCCGCGTCACCACGACCACGCCACCCGGCAAATGGGCCACGGTACATGTCGACGTCCTCGACGGCGAAACGGTGATCGCCGGCTACGACCGCAACTACAGCATGCTGCAAACCTTCGAACCATTCCGGCAGGGGGACCGCAACTTCGCGCTGATCTCGACGCACTACACGGCCACCTCGGTGATGGACCTCCACACCGGCCAGATCATCGCCGCAGAGGAACCTGCCCCAGGCGGGTTCTGCCCGGTCGGGTTCTACGTCCCGGACTGGTGGGACCTGCACGATGGCAAGAAGCTACCCGGCTCGATGCACTGGCGCCCGGACGACGACCAGTGGCCTGCCGCCGGTGACTTCGGCTTTGTCTGGGGCTGCGTCTGGGGCGACGACTCATCCACGAAAGTCCAGTACCTTGACCTATCTGCGGTCCAAGACGGCGTGATGCGCCGGGACGACCGATTTGGCTACCTCAAGCTCGCCACCGACACCAAACTCGAGCCGAAGGACTTCATCCGCTGCTCGTCGTGGCAAGGCGAACGGCGAGTCGAGTTCTACATCGAGCGCGGATACAACCTCACGACCGGGCAACCCATCCCAGAGGAAGACTGGTAACACCGACGTCCGGCGAACCAGCACTGAACCACACAGGACAGCCCGGGGCACCATTCGCGCCGATCAACGGGGCTAAATCACTTGACGAGACTCACGTACCGGATGCCGGAGCGCGGGGGACGGCGACGTTCCAGACACCCGGCGGCAGCATCGAGACGGTCTCCTTCGACGGTATGGATGCCTGGGGTGACGCGGTATGCCAGGTGCGGTCGAAGTCCGGCGAAAGCGGCCGGCACGGTTCGTGATCCCTGCTGGCCACGGGCTGGCGGCTCCTTATGGTCTCCCGTTCCCGGCAGGCGGACGCAGCACCGGGATGCCGGTCGCGGCGAAGTCGTCGCCGGTGCAGAGCACCGGGTGCCCGGTCCGCTCGGCGAGGGCGTACGTGAAGCAGTCGCCGAAGTTGAGCGCGGCCTGATGCCTTCCCTTGCCGTTATCTCCGCCATCCGCTCATCGCACGGGCCGCCAGTTCCTCGTCGACGGCGACGATGTCGATCTTCGCATCACGGAGAAACCGGTCTGCGACATCCTGTCCGGCCGGCCAGAGGCGGGCCTCGATGATGATGCCCAGCTCAACCCGGATGGCAGCGGGCATCAGCCGGACCAGGGCATGCTCAAGGCAGGCGGCGAGATCCTCGCTTCCCGGCTCGCCGATGATCACGGCTGCGCACGCCGATGTGTCAACGACGAGGCTCCGGCCGCGCTCCGGCTCCGGCGGCGACTGGGTCAACTCGGGAGGCCCGCGTCGTCGTAGCCGATGATGTCCTCCGGCGCCCTGCCGTCGGCGACCGGCAGCGCCGCCACGTCCGCCGCGAGGCGCGCCAGCCGCATCCTCATGCTGGCACCGTGTCTGGCGTGCTCGCGGTCGAGCCGCTCCCTGAGCGCGATCACGACCGCCTCCGTCAACGTCTCGCCGGTGTCCGCGGCCAGTTCCCTGGCGAGCTGGTCAGCCTCGTCGCTCTTAATGCTGAGTGCTATAGCAGAAGTATAGATTTTATAGCGGATTTCTGCCATGCGGAGTTGGGTTGCCGGTGAGCCTGGGGAAGGGCCGACGACGTTCTCTGGAAAGCGGCACTGTTGCCCCAGGTCGTTTCGCCCTGTGCGTGCCGAGAATCGCATTCACGGCTCTGACCGGCAAAAGTTGCCCGTCCGGCGCCCGTCCGTGATGATCGCCGTCACGTGCTTGCGGTTCGCCTGTCTTCTCATCACGCGGGTGGCCATGTGGCTGCGGCTGTCCCGGCGTGAGGAGGCATGCAGACCGCGGAGATCTTGATCCTGCGCCGCCAGCTCGCGGTACTGCGACGGCGGCAGCCGCGCCGCCTGCACCTGACCTGGGCGGACCGGGCACTGCTCGCGGCCCTGCTCAGCGTGATACCGAAAGCGCGGCGCCGGGGACTGCGGCTGCTGGTTACCCCG
>DASZJE010000163.1:0-93967 GCA_035948445.1 Trebonia sp.
GAGCCGACCGTCAGACACCCCCTGGGGTGCAGGTGGCTGTGAAACGTCAACCCGGCACGCGGCAACGCGGCAAGACCGGGACCGTCCCTCCGCAAGGAAGGACTGCGGCATGAGCACTATCAAGCACTCATCCGCAACGGCAGGCCAGCCAGGCCGTCGCCGTCCGATACCAGATCACCCCGGCGCGGGCCGCAGCGGACCTCGCCCCCTTCCTCGCGATGCTGCTGCGCAAGCGACTGCTCATGCCAGCCCCCGGCACACCAGGACGAAGTGGAGGCGGCGGCGGTGAGCGTCGACATGGCAGGCACGAAGACCTGGCCGGACGTCACCGGGCCCAAGACGGTGACTGGCTTGGCGGCGCTGGCGGCAGCACTGCTGATGCTCCGCTGCCTTCCGCTGCGCACCGTCCTGGCCACCGCGACCGTGATCGGCAGGCTCGGCGTCCGCCCCGTTACTGAGCCTGCGCCCCTCGACGCCATCGCTTCCTGCCGGCGGGCTGCCCGCTGGTATCCCGGGCGCGCCGCGTGCCTGGAGAACTCGCTCGCCGTGTTTATCGCCCTCGCGTTGCGCGGCTACCGGGCGGACTGGTGCATCGGCTGCCGCCTCGGCCCGGCCGAAGCCCACGCCTGGATCGAAACCGCCTCCGGGCCGGCGGGCGAGCCGGACCGGCCCGACAGGCCACTGCACGTTACCGTCCGGATCTGACCCTGCACGCCCAACATCAGAGGAGAGCCCGTGCCCGACCATGTCACCGCCGCCGATGACCAGGTTGCCGCCCCCCGCGCCGTTCCCCGCGACCACTACGTCGCGCACGCCCGCCTGGGGGCAGTCCCGCAGGCCACAGCGCAAACGGCCATCGAACGGGACCTGCGGCGCGCGGACGTCAGGCCCGGCGAGGCAGTGCTCGAGATCGGCACCGGAACCGGGCTCACCGGCGCACTGCTCGCCGAGCTGGCCGGCCCCTCCGGGCGGGTCGTCTCCGTGGACATCGACCCCGCCCTGATCCGCCGGGCCCGCGAGCTGCACGCTGAGAGGAACGTCCGCAACATCACGCTGGTCACTGGCGACGGTAACAAGGGAGCACCCGGCTACGGTCCCTTCGACGTGATCATCGCGTGGGCCACCCCTGCCGTGATCCCCCGAGCGTGGCTGAACCAGGCCAGGCCAGGAACCCGGATCTGCACCCCCGTTTATTTCGCCGAGACCGCCAGGAGCAGCGCGCACGTCTGCGCCACCGTCACAACCAGCGGTGGCCTGGCCGATATCACGCTCGGCACGGCCTCCTACGTCGACATGGGCGGGCAGATCAACACCAGCTTCAAGGTGCCGATGTTCTACATCGACGCCGTCCGCGACTGCCGCGGGGAGCCGACATGGATCAGCGTCGCCTGGCGAGGCCGACACGTCGGCCACGACCCCCGGCGCGCACTGGAAATACTCGCCGAACCGGGCTACCGCGAGCCATGGACCCTCGCACCTGGCATGGCCGGGCTCCGGCAGGCGTGGCGGGACTTCCGTGCCTACTGCGCCGCCCGCGACCACGGCAGCAACCTCACCAGCCACGGCACCGCGGACGGCGACAACGCGATCGGCTTTTCCAGCGGCAATAACGCCGCCGTCCTCACCGACAGCGGAACCATTCTCGCCAACGCTGCGGCCTCGCCTGCCCTCGCCAAGCTCCGTGACCGTCTCGAAGACTGGGACGACGCCCGACGGCCCGGACTCGCTGACCTCATGCCCACCACCGTGGACAGGCAGGATGGCGCGGCCGTCCGGCTGACCCTGCCCGCGGTTTTAGGAGCTGTGCACGTATTCAGTCTGGGCATCCACAGGAAGGTTTACTATGCCCGCTACCTGCTTCTTTCCCCAGGGACGGGGGTTCCGGTGTCAGCAGGTACGGGGATGGAATGCGAACTAGCTGACGACGCGGAATGGCGGCCGGCCTGTAGGGAACCGATCTAAATGAGCACTGGGTGCCGTACTTGAGCACAACATGAGCAGCGAGCGGGTAACCGCATCGACGCAGTCCCGGTCACAGCCTGTTGCGGTCGGCACATGGGCGGCTTCCGGCGCTTCACCATCCTGGCCAGCCTGCCCGGACCCTGACCAGTCGGACTGGCCGCGCGGTCAGTCCGACTGCACCGAGCCCAGGGTGAAGAGCACCGGGAGCGCTTCGGTCCCGGCGCGGGTCACGAGGCGCTGACGCGTGCCGCTGTGGCCGCCAGGGTGGTGTAGGACATCGTGAAGGCTCCGCCCAGAGCGTCGATGGCGGTCCCGACCTCACCGAGGATGTCTGCCAGCTGGTCGGGACGGAGCCGGGTGAGGCCGCCGGTGGTGGGCAGAAGCGCCAGCCACTGGTCGCGGGTATAGGACTGCTCCCAGTCGAACCGCCACTGTTCGGGCTCGCGGAACTGCCCGGTCTCGCGGATCTTGTCGGCGAACTTGGCGTACGCCGACTGGTAGAGGTCCAGCGGGCGGCGAGCTGGCAGATTGGCGAACGGCGCGTCCGGCACCACCCTCCGGCGGGCGGCGGCGAACGGCCCGGCCACTTCGGCGGGCGGCTCATACACATGGCTGAAGATCGCCAGCCGCCCGCTCGGGCGCAGCACCTGGGCCGCTTTCGCGGCACCGGTGACCGGATCGACCCAGTGCCACGACTGGGCGGCGATCACCGCGTCGAACTTCCGGCCGACCGGGTCCCAGGCTTCGAAGGTCGCTACCTCGACCGGAAGGCCGCGGGCGCGTGCGAACCCGGCCATCCGCGCATCCGGCTCGACGCCGAGCACGGCGCAGCCCGCGGCCTGGAACTGGCGGGCCGCGATGCCGGTGCCGCAGCCGACGTCGAGCACGTCAAGCCCGGGACTTTCGGCGACGATCCGCGCCACCAGGGCGTCGGGGTAGCCGGGACGAGCCCGGTCGTACCCCGCTGCGTCGGTGCCGAACGACTCGGCTATAAGCCGCGCCTTGTGCAGCTCTGCCGGAGGCGGCTCTGGTTGCTTCCGCGGTACAGTGGGCACGCGCCCACAGTAGTGGGCGCATGCCCACTAGGGCAACCGGTACTGGCCGGTTGATGTTTCGAGAGGATCTGCACGTGCCGACTGGAGTGCATTTGCGCGATGCCCGGCGGCAGCTGTTCGACGCTGCCGAACGCGTGCTGCTACGGGACGGGCCAAGCGGCCTGACCAGCCGGGCGGTCACCGATGAGGCAGGCTGCGCCAAGGGCGTCCTGCACCGGCACTTCACCGACTTCGACGCCTTCCTCGCCGAGCTTGTGCTCGACCGCGCCACACAGCTTGAGGCGCAGGCTGGAACGCTGCGCGAGTCGGCCGGCACCGGCACCGTGGCCGACAACCTCACCAGCGCGCTGACCACACTGTTCGGGCCGGTTCCGACGGCGATCATCCCGCTCATCACCTTCCGGGACGAGCTGCGCGCACGGCTACGGCAAGCCAGACCCGGAGGCGGCACCGCGATCCTCGGCCAGGTCGTCACCGCAGTTTCCGCTTACCTGGCTGACGAGCGCGGCCGAGGGCGCATCGCGGCCGACGCCGACATCGACTCACTCACGCTCTCCCTGGTCGGGGGAGGCCATCTCCTGTTCGCAGACCGCGAGCCCGGTCCGCCGGGCACGGCAACCGTCAAGAGGTTCGTGGCAACAGTGCTCGCTGACGTTCTGCAGCGACGGCCATGCTGACGGCTCGCCCGCAGGGCCATCGGCACCGGGGAGAAGCGTCCTGCCGGGGAAGTTTCCAAGGGGTTCTGGCCCCAGCGGGGCAGGGCCAGAAGAAGAAGTTAGCGCCGGCCCTGTACAGCGCAAGTCGACTTCGTGGCGCGGGACCAAGACCACCGCGTGAATCAGCGGCGCTGCCGGAGGAGATCCCTACACGGTCTGTAGGCATCAGCTTTAGATGAGCATTCGACTTCGTACTTGAGCACTATGCGAGCAGCGGGCGCTGTACTTGAGCAGCGGGGTCTTTCCGGTCACGATGTGTGATGTAGGGTCTGACGCTGCATGGCGTAATCTCACGGCCGGTGTTGTACGAGTGGCGCACACGGCATTCGTCGTGAAACGCGCCGGAACGATCCGATGGCCGTTGCAGACCGTGCATGCCAGCATGGGCCGCGTGCCTAACGACCACAATCCCCCCGGAGAGATCTCCGCGAGGCTCGTTTCGTTCTCCGCTGACTCCGCAGATCCGCCGGGGCTCACGTCCAGCGCCAGGACCGAGCTAAAAGGATGAGCGCTGCAAGCCAGAGCTGATCTCCGAGTGAAGGCGCTTCGTCATCATATCGACGCGCTGCAGGCCGATCAGTCCCCGCAGCCTGATATCCCGGCCATCCGACAATCTGATCTCGAAGGATCGGCCGCTAAACGCAGACACGGCGACAAACAACGTCCTGTCGACCTTTTCCCAAATAGCTCGAAGGCCTGGACGACTTACCGCCACCAGTCGCTCACGAGAGAGGCATACCGTTGGCTTCATCCCGCGAAAGCGCACACCCGAGATCCAGACGTCGCGCATCGGAAGCACAACGACAGGGCGATCATCCTGCTCAAGCTGAGCGACGATAATTCTTGCCTCCGAACTATTAACTCTCCAGAGGCTGTTCTCTTTACCAAGCGCCTTCAGCTTTTCAATTTTGTCCATTTGGATCCTTCCGAGACCGTAGGGCGTCACAAATTGCTTTCACCATCAGGCACAGCAAGGGTCACCACAAACCAGGCCTCCGGCGCCCGCGGCAGCGCCGCTGGAGACACCTCCCACGAGAATCGCGGTTATGGACCCAGTCGCGGTACATCCTCCACTCGTACCGACACATCCGACGTCATCGCTCACTCCAGAACTGACTGCCCCGATCGCAGCACCAGCAAGGACAGCGCTGACGCCCGGCGGGTAAGCATCATGAGACGCCGAGATCACGCCTTACGGTAATCTCTAGATCACTATACGTGATATAGCGATTACCTCGCGCGGGCGAGGATCGCCGCGCGTGAGCCCTCCGGCGCAAGGAGAGATGGTGAAATTAGCGGAAATTAGCATGAGGATCTCGAAGCGCCAGGCTGGGCATCGTGCGGAGGCCTGCCGGCGGACATGCACCTCGGTGCCGAGGGGCCCTTGTGTGACCGCTGTTTCGATGATCGCATCGTGGCCGGCACCGGCCTGCCGCGCCTGCCCGACCCGCCTCCTCCGGTGGCGATCAACGATGCCGGCGGCACATCCCGCACCATGATCTACCGACTATCACGCGGGCCTACTGGTATCCCGGCACGCCTGGTCGAGCAGGACCCGCCACCGGACGGCGGCTACGAGTTCGAGGAGTTCGGCAACCATGACGCCGACCCGAAAATGCTCCTGGACCTGGTCACCGCGCGCGCCGACACCGAGATGGCCCGTCGCAACCTCACCCGGACCGGCTCAGGACGGCGGGAGATCAGTCACGATGAGGGTCGCCTTGGCGACGAGGTCGCCGGCCGAATCGAGACGGCCGGCCCATTCGGCCCGCCGACACTGGTCGTGGACGGTCATGCCGTCAGCTGGGACGAGTTGGGCCAGGCTCTCTCGCCCTATGAAGGATGGCAATTCGTCCTGCGCATCACAGACCGATTCGGTGATCCCCGACTCTAAGAACACCACCCGCCGGATGGGTACGTCAGCTGGCTGGCCGACCTCAAAGGTCGCATCCACGCCGCCCAACAGCGTGCCGCGCTCTCCCTCCAGGCCGATCTCCCCACCATCGAGCAAATCGAACGCGAACGTGCCGGTGGCCAGACATGAGCGCACGCCCGACCTGGGTGTTCCGGTTGGAGCGGGCGCCGGGAATCGCACCCAGCATGCCCGCTTGGAAAGCATCGGATACTGCCAGTTATGCCGACGTCGGCATAACTGGCAGCAGAGAACTGACGCCGTCACGACCGCGGCGGTCGGCCAGCTCGCCGGCTGCTCGCGCGGCATCGCCAACCACCACTTCGGCAGCCGTGACCAGCTAATGGCCCGTCTCGCCGGAACGGTCCAGCGCCGCTTCACCCCCCGATCCCGGCAAAGGAAGGGGCGCGAGCACGTGCTCGGCGTCGTCGACGATTACCTAGCGCTGGTCTGCTCAAGCCCGCGGGACATGCGCGTCTTTCCGCGCCTGCGGGCGGCGGCGATAGGCGACGAGGAGCCGGCCCTGCGGGACACCTTCGCCGGCCGCGATGCCCTGTTCCGTGACTGCTTCGCAGACGCGATCAGACGGGGCCTGGCCGACGGCAGCATCCCGGCCGGCATCGACCTCGCTGCCTCGGCGGTCGCTCTCGTCAGCCGCAGCCTCGGCGACCGGCGAAGCTAACCGCGCAGGCTGTACCTAGCCGGGTCAGGGCTACGTCCGGTCGGCACCGAAGCTAGTGACGACCGCCGCGATATCCTCCCCCGCACCGTGCGTGGCGACGGCGCTCTGGAAGAGCGAGTGGGTCGTGCGCAGTAGCGCCCCGTCGAAGGCGCTCGCCGCCGTCTCGGCGAGCATCAGGTCGATGTCCTTCACCAGGCCGCCGAGCGCGAAGGAGGGCGTGAAGTCGCTCTCCAGCATCAGATGGCCCTTGAGCTGCGCGTAGCCACTGTCGGATGGACCGCCCTTGATGGTGCTGAGGAATAGCCCCGGGTCGACGCCCAGCGCCTTCGCGAGAGTCAGCGATTGTCCGGTGGCGGTGGTGAGGCTGGCGATCCAGGCGTTGCAGGCGAGCTTCAGTGAGGAGGCCGCGCCGACCGCCTCGCCCACCTCGACGGTCTTGCTGCCGACCGCCTCAAGCACCGGACGTACCCCGGCGATGGCCGCCGCGGAGCCTGACACGAGGACGATCAGGGTTCCCGCTTCGGCCGGGCCTTTCGTGCCGACAACCGGTGCGTCGACAACCTGGATCCGCGCGGGGTCCGCGAGTTCGGCGATGCGCCGCATCCCGGTCGGGCCGACGGTCGCGGACTGCAGCCAGACGGCTCCGGGCTTCGCATGCGGGAGGAAGTCCCGGGCGGCGGCGGTCACCGCCTCCTCGTCGAACGACATCGTGATGATGACGTCCGCTTCCGCCACCGCCTCGGCAGCGGTGCCGGCGACAATTGCTCCGTCCGAGCCGATAGCTGCAGCCCTGCTACGGGTGCGGTTCCAGACGGTGACGCCGAAGCCGTTCCGCAGCAAAGTACGGGCCATACCCGCGCCCATCGTCCCGGTTCCGAGGACTGCCACCCGCATAAGCGCTCCTTTGGTCAAGGCATGAGATGGTCACCAGGCCGCGTGCGGTCGAATCCGTCCGCTCAGACCTGGCGGCCAATGGGCCGAAAAGCCCACCGACCAGTCTATGAGCAGCCTAAACCCGGTCGGCCACAGGACGCTCAGCCCCGCCCGCCGGGCGCCGCCGGATCAGCTGTCCGGACGGGGACACGCGCCAGCCGGCAGCCCGCGGCCCCGCGCTAAATTCTCAGGGCAGCGCGACCGCCGGCCCGGCGAGGAGGCTCATTAGGAACTTCATGAGCCGCGCTGACACCAGCGACCAGCACCACGCCGACGCGAAGCTGATCTGGGACTACCACCAGCTCCGACACCAGCTCCGGTCCTGCTCAGCCGGGATCGGGCTGGGCAGCCATGACCTGGGGGTCGCGACGCTCGCCGCCGGCCTGTACCGGGCCGGGCTGTTCCCGGTGCCGGTGTTCTCCGGAGGAAACAGCCCGCCATGGCCGGGCGGTTCCCGCGCGGCGAGGCCGTCCACTACGCAGAGCACGCCACCGCCCTCAGCGTCTCGCAGGACGCCATCATCATCGAGCCGCGCGCCGCCAACGCCGGGAGAGGTTTCCCATATCCGCTCCTGTCGGCTAGGGGGCCGGATTGACGTGATGGCCGGCGGCGCGCAGTGCGGCGATCGCCCGGTCGAGGTCCCTGACGAGCAGATGGTCGGTGTCGTAGCTCGCGACCGCGAAGACGCTGAGCCCGGTCTCGGACAGGGGGGCCGCCGCCGACACGAGCACCCCGGGCTCGTCGAGACCGGACTGACCGTCAATGCGAAGGCAGTGCCATCCCCCCTGGGAGGGCATGTCCACCGGGATGATGCCGGCGGGGCAGATGATCGACAGCTCGCTTCGGCTCCTGGTGACCGAGACGAAGTCCGCGGGGGCGAGCGCCCAGGCAGGGACGGCATCGTCGGGACTGAGCCGGCACATGGCGTAGGTGCCGGGCAGCACAGTGAGCGTACGGGGCATGCCCATGGTTCTCCTTATTGCTGGCGCCGCGCTGGTAGATGACCCGAGAGTCACTGGCCAACCGGTAAGCACGTGACTTGCGCAGGTCCCTGGTGATGTTGATTCACTTGAGCCACTGGCCCGTGCCGTCGTACCGGGCCTTGAACGGCTGGCCGCGTGGACGGCGCGGCGGCTGAGTACCTCCAGCGTGACATCATCGAGGTAGATGACGCGCTGCTTGCCGCGGTTCTTCACCGTCAACCTGGCGGATGTCAGGTCAGGTCAGCCCGGGTAGCAGGCTTCAGCGCCGCCGTCATCGTGCCGCAGGCTCGGCGGGGGCCGACCTCCGGCGTGCCAAGGAGATGTCCGCCAGCCCCGTCAGGAGCAGGGCTAGCGGCTGCGGGCGCGCCGTGCGACCCAGGGGATGAGCCTCTGGCAGGCGCTGCCCAGTGCCCGCTCTGCGAACAAGGCGGCCCGTGCGTCTGCGCCCACCAGTGCCCGCGCCCTGCCCCGCCGGACACAGCGAAGGATAATATCCGCCGCCTGCTCAGGTTCCGTCCGCGCCAGCCGGTCGAAGCTGCCAGCCCTCGCGGCCGGGTCCTCCCCTTCGGTGAACGTGCCACGGTGCATGATGGGGGTGCGGACCACGCCGGGGTAGACACACGTAACGCGGGCCCGGCCTTCGTCCATCCTCAGCTCCTGCGCCAGTCCCTCGGCAAACCCGCGCACGCCGAACTTCGAGGCGGAGTACGAGGCGAATCCTGGCATGGCCAGCAGTCCAAATCCGCTGGAGAACAGGACCACGTGCCCGGCGTCCGATGCGCGCAGGAGGGGCAGGAACGCGTGCACGGTTCCCATCGCACCGAGCAGGTTGACGTCGATTACCCGGCGGGTGTCGTCCCACGAGGACCCCTGCACGACACCAGTGTGGATCACCCCGGCCGCGCACACGAGCAGGTCGACACGCCCGGGCTCGCTAGCCATCACCATCGCGCAGCGGGCCAGGGAATCGTGGTTAGTGACGTCGACAGTCTCCGCCCGGGTTTGCGCCCCGGCTTCCTCGCACTGCCGTGCAGTGGCCGCCACCGCCTGGCCGTTCAGGTCCAGCAGCGCCAGCCTCGCACCATCAGTGGCTAGCCGCACGGCCAGCGCCTGGCCGATGCCCGACCCGGCTCCGGTTATAACCGCCATCTTGCCCGCGAAGTATCTGTCCAAGCACGCCTCACCATAAAGTCCCAATGAGTCCGCACGATGCTAGCGTGGCGCTGACCCGCGCAATCGAACGGCCGTTCTGCACCGTCCCTCTGGAATCCAAGTGGGTCGCGCACCAACCAGGAACAGCTTGTCCGCGTTACGGTACGGGTCCTTCCGCGACCGCGCCGCATCCGCCCTACGGCGTCTCCCACGCTATCCTGCTCACCTCCTCATGCGGGGAGCGCCGCAGGGTCTCCAGCAGGCCGGTCCACTCCTGTGGCCAGGACGCCTGTGAGCCGCCCCGGCTTACGAGGCCGCAGGCGAAAAAACCCGACGCGAGGTCTGGCCCGCTGACGAGGCGCGCGCAGATGTCCAGCAGCACAGCGGCCCCCACCTGCGGGCGGCTCCTGTACCCGTTGCCGAGGAGCGCCCGTACGACGTCCTTAGCGGCGGCGGCCGCCAGGACGGGGCGGTCACCAATGAGGGCGGCGACCTCGCCGAGGCCTGCAGCGATCCGGCCAGCCCGGTCGGCATCCGAGACCGGACAAGCCGTCCCGGCCGGGGAATCAGCGTGCCGGCAGGCAAGCGCGATGGCGATGTCCGTGGCATAGCCGAGGAACCGGGAACTGCCACGCAGGAGCGCGACCACCTGGGCGCACAGGCTGGCAGGCCAATCCTCGCGCGGAAACCGCCCAGGCGTCTGGCTGACCGCGCGGGTGATCGCCCCCAGGCGCCGCATCGCGACCGTGCCAGAGAGGCCAGGGTCGCCGGGCAGCGCGGTCAGGCGCTCCACCACGGTGATCACCTCCGCTGTCCCGAGGCCATCCCGCAGGAGCGCGACCAGGATCTGCACCGACTCCTGTCCGGCGGGGTTGCGCGGATCGGCGGCGGACTCCAACAGGCTCCCGAGGTCGCCCTTGTACCAGCGAGCCCAGGTCCCGAAAGCGCGGCTGCCCCGGAAGCGGACCCCTGGCCCGTCCGCCGCGAGCAGCAGGCTCTGCACCAGTGAGGCATAGGCGGGCCGGTCAGCGGGCCGGCAGTCCTGCGGCTGGGCCTGGAAGAGCGCACGGAGCATCGGCTCCGACGCGTGCGCGCCCGCCGCCTCCCGGAGGGCGGGCAGGGCACGCGGGTCGTCGAATAGCGTGCGGATCGCGGTCGCGACCGCGATCCGGGTATCCCGGTGCAGTCCCGGGTCGGCCCAGGCGCGGAGCAGCAGGCCGACCGCGCCGGAGGTGCGGTGCCACCCGAGCAGTCGTGCCGCCTGCTTGCGGATGGTGACCTTGACACCGCCCCCGAGCAGGGCCTCCCCCAGCAAGGCCTCCAGAAGAGAAGGCTGCACCCGCTCGGCGCAGGCCATGAGGGCGGCGGTCGCCGCCCGGGAGGTGTCGCCGCGCCGGGAGAGCAGCACGCGCAGCACGTCGCCGGAGCGCCCCGCGTGCCCGAGGCAGCCCAGGGCGGCCTCCGCAACCGTGGCTTCCTCGCTGGCGGCCCAGGAGAGCACGCGGTCTGCGCTGCCCGGGATCCGGCTGACCGACACCACTGCCTGCGCCCGCCGGGCGGCTGGGATGCCGGGATCACCAACCTGCGCGCTGAGCAGGTCGCGTATCTGGTCCCGCTGGGCCGGGGTCCACCGGCCCGCCTGACTGGCCAGCACGACGGGGGTCCAGCCGGCGTCCGGCGGGCATTCCCGCAGCGCGCCAAGGAGCAGATCGGTCTGGCGGCCGGCGACCAGCTGCCAGACCCGCCGGCACCGCACCTGCTCCGGTGCCGCGCGCAGCAGCCGGGCAGTGCGCGCGTCCCGGTCGGGTGCGTACTTCAGCCACAGCATGCTCGCTAGCCACGCGCCCTGGTAGTCCGGGTCGGCAGCGGCGCGGAACAGGTCATCCTGTAGTTCCGGGAGCGTGGCGGCCCGCCGTCCGAGCGCCCCGGCGAGCGCGACGAGCAGCTTGTGGTCACGCCGCTCCCGTGCCGCCGCGAGAGCCGGCCCGAGCGCATCGAGCAGCGCGTGCTCCTGGCCGCGCCGCAGTCCTCGCTCGAGCCAGCCCTTCGACACCGATGAGAGCACCGACGAGTCCAGCGGCGCCATGCGCGCACGGCGGCGCTGCCGCCTGCCCCGTCGCACCGTCCCAGCCGGAGGCTCAGCGCACCCGGGCCCGGCCAGCCCGTCCGCCCCGAACCGCTCGACCAGCGCCACGATAACGCCGATGCCCCACGACACGACCGCGTCCGAAGCCGAGTGCCGCAGCGCCCGGCACGCCAGCCGGGTCAGCGCCTCCCTGGTCCCAGCCGAGCAGTCCAGGGCCGCCGTCGCCGAGGCAAGCCGCTCCAGTGCCGGGACGCAGGCCGGCGTGAGCAGTACGGGCCGGACCGATCCGAGCGCGGACACGGCCGCCTCCCGCACCGGGTCCGGCTCATTCGCCGTGCGCTCAGCCACCTCCGCCAGCACCGAGACGACAAGCGATGGATCCCCGGTGCGCGCCGCGCAGCCCAGCAGCAGGGACCGGGCAAGGCCCCGCCGGCGCGCGTCCCCGGTCAGTGCGGCGTCCCGGAGCGTGTCCGCCGCCTCGGCGTACGGGAGGTAGGCGGTGAGCCGGAGCGGGACTTCCGGGTTGTCCGCGTGCTCCCGGGAGGAGTGCCACTCGGACTTCAGCCAATCCAGCATCCGCCGCGCCTCGGCCGCGGCCACGCAGAAGGGCAGCACGTCGAGCAGCTGCAGCACATGAATGCCGCGCGATAGCCAGGGGTGCCGCGAGACCAGCGCGGCGAAGACCGCGCCACGGCGAGCAGGGGGCAGGGCCGCGAACACCTCTTTCAGCGGGTAATGGTGCGCGAAGCTGGCAGCGATGTCGGCGTCGCTCCACTGCCGCAGGTCTGGCAGCGCGGCCTGCGCCGCCGCCGGGAAGTTCGCGCTCATCCCGGCCAGGCCGTCCTGCCGCTGCAGCACGGCGTGCACCGCAGACGGGTCACGCACCGCGATCCGGGCGAGCGCGGACCGGTACCTCCGCCAGACCCGCCCGAAGAAGATCCCGTCCGCGAGGTCACGTTCGACCGCGTCGAGCACCGCCCCCGGATGATGCCGCGCGAACCGTCCCCACGCGGTGACGGCGTACCCGAGCTCCGGCAGCCACCGGGTGACGGCGGCCTGATCACAGGCGGGCAGCAGCAGCGCCGCCTCCCGGTCGCCCCACTGCCGGCGCACGCCGGGCAGCATCGCGCTGGCGAGCGCCGCACGGCGGCCGTGCAGCAACGTCCGGTAGACCGCCTTCCGCAGCGCGAGCGGCGCGTCCGCAAGGGCAGGCGGCACGGCGTCGTCGGGCACAGGCAGCAGCCGCACCGCCCGCAGTGCGGCCCGCCGCAGGTCCAGGTCCGGCCCGGCGAGCACCGAGGCGATGAAACCGAGGTCGCGGGCCGCCATCGCCATGTGCAGCGCGACGCGCCGCTCATCCGGCCCGCGACCCATCAGGGAGAGAAGGATGCCGGGAAGCGCCCCGGCGGAGTCGAGTTCCCGGGCGCGCAGCGCGAGCGCGCCCATCCGTTCGGGGAACGCCACGCCAGCGGCGAAGCCGAGCGAGGAGAGCAGCAGATCGGCGCCTTCCGGCGCGGGGGCCGTCAACGGCCCGGGCGGAGACCGCCCTTCCATGAGATCATGCGCCCATCATGGCGGATCGACATCACTGAGCGCAAACCACAGATAGCGTCATCAGGCACGGTGGCCAGCATCATCCAGCCGAAGCTCGCCCATCGGCGCGCGCGCTGAGCGCTGACGGCCGGCGATGACGATCACCGCGCCGCGGGCGCGACCGGTGCCCCGGACTGGACTCCGTGCGGATAATTTAGTTTTGGGTACTAAATTAATTCACGGTAGAGGGAATTCATTTGGCGCGGTGGCCTGGTGCGTCACAGTATGGGCAATAGACCGCGCGGCGAGGTGCTGGCGCTCCGCTAATGGTGACGTCCCGCGCGGGGTTCTTGACGCGGGTTCAAATTGGCGGCCCGAATTCCGATGATCCTCGGCGCCCGATGACGTCCTACAGCTTGCGAGGACGGGACGGGAGGACCTGTTATGAGCGTGTTGCGGTCCATGCTGAATCTGCCGGCGGGGCGCCGGACCAAGTGGCTGGTGCTGGTGTTCTGGCTTGTGCTGGTGGCGGTCCTCGGGCCGCTGTCGGGAAAGCTCACCGGCGCGGAGAAGAACGACGCCTCGTCCTGGCTGCCGCCGAGGGCCGAGTCCACGCAGGTCCTCAACCTGCGGTCAGAGGCTGTCTCGCCCAACGTGTACCCGGCAGTTGTCGTCTACTACCGGCCATCCGGCGTGACAGCCGCGGACAAAGCGAAGGCGGTCACCGACGCCGCGAAGTTCGCCACCGTGCCCGGCGTCCTTCGCGGCCAGGTCACCGGGCCGATCCCGGCCGCCGACGGCAAGGCGATGGAGACGACCGTGCCCGTCGACCTGGGCAGCAACGGCTGGAACGCGGCCGCGCCCGCCGCCAACTCGCTGCGGGCCATCGCTTCCGCCGGCGCCGGCGGCATGGCGGTGCACATCGCCGGGCCACTGGGCACCGCCGCCGACTCGAGCAACGCCTTCAAGGGCATCGACAGCACGCTGCTGTTCGCCGCGCTCGCCGTCGTCATCGTCCTGCTGCTGATCACCTACCGCAGCCCGGTGCTGTGGCTGCTGCCGGTCATCTCCGCGGGCGTGTCCCTGGCCACCGCCCAGGGCATCATCTACCTGCTGGCCAAACACGGGCTGACCGTCAACGCGCAGAGCGCGGGCATCCTGGACGTGCTGGTGTTCGGCGCGGGCACGGACTACGCCCTGCTGCTCACCGCCCGCTACCGGGAGGAACTGCGGCGGCACGAAGACAGGCACGCCGCGATGACGGTCGCGCTTCGCCGCGCCGGGCCCGCGGTCGTGGCGAGCGGCGGCACGGTGATCCTGAGCCTGCTGACCCTATCCCTCGCAGAACTGAACTCCACCAAGAGCCTGGGGCCGGTCCTGGCCATCGGCGTCGCGGTCGCGCTGCTCGCGATGATGACGCTGCTGCCGACACTGCTGGTGATCACAGGTCGCTGGGTGTTCTGGCCGGTAAAGCCCACGTACGGATCCGCTGAGCCGACAACCCGCGGCACTTGGGCGCGCGTGGGCCGCGGTATCGCCGTTCGCCCCCGAGCCGTCTGGATAAGCACCGTCATCGTGCTCGGCGTGATGACCGCCGGCGTGGCCGGCCTGCATGCCCATGGGCTGACCAACGCCGAGTCGTTCCGCGGCACCCCGGATTCTGTGGCCGGGCAAGCCGTGCTTGACCAGCACTTCCCAGGCGGCGCGGGCCAGCCGGTCGAGGTGTTCGGCAACCCGGCATCGGGACCGCAAGTGGCGTCGGCACTCCGGTCGGTCGGCGGCCTCACCTCGGTGACACGCCCGGTCATCCTCGCCGGGCACTCTTACATCGAGGCCACGCTGACTTCCGCACCCGACAGTCAGGCCGCGTACGGCACCATCGACCGCGCGCGCACGGCCGTGCACGCGATCCCGGGCGCCGACGCGATAGTCGGCGGCAACACCGCGGTCAACCTGGACGTTCAGCGAGCTACCGCGCACGACCGGAACCTGATCATCCCGATCATCCTCGCCGTCGTGTTCGTCATCCTCGCGCTGCTGCTGCGGGCTCTGGTCGCGCCGGTGATGCTCATCGCCACGGTCGTGCTGTCGTTCGCGGCCGCCCTCGGGGTGAGTGCGCTGTTCTTCGACAACGTGTTCAATTTCGGCGGCGCCGACACCTCGTTCCCGCTGTTCGTGTTCGTGTTCCTCGTCGCCCTCGGCATCGACTACAACATCTTCCTGATGACCCGGGTCCGCGAGGAGGCCAAGCGCCAAGGTCCCCGCCGCGGCGCGCTCACAGGCCTGGCCGCGACCGGCGGCGTGATCACCTCGGCGGGCTGCGTGCTCGCCGGCACGTTCGCGGTGCTCGGCACCCTGCCTGTTACCTTCCTCACCGAACTCGGCTTCGCCGTGGCGTTCGGGGTGCTTCTCGACACCATCGTGGTCCGTTCGGTGCTGGTGACCGCGCTGAACCTGGACCTGGGCCGGTGGGTCTGGTGGCCGGGCAGGCTCGCCCGGCAGCCCACGCCTGAGTCCGAGATCCTGCCCGGCGAGCCGACCGCCGTCAACTGACCGCCGTCAACTGGCCGCCGTCGACTGGCGCCCACTGGCGCCTTGAAGCGTCCCGGACAGATGTGCCAGCGTCGTTCAGAATAATTAGTGCATTAATTATTAATGCGCTAAGATAGCGACGACGTCAGGGACTAGGGAGGTCGGCAGTGAGCCGCACGGACGTACTCGTCGACGCAAACTGGCTGCTTGAGCGCGCGGACGACCCGCGCGTTGCCGTGGTCGAGGTCGAGCTGGAAGACAGGGAACTCGTCGCCGACGTGCCCGTGCGGAAGAAGACCGCCTACATCGCCGCGCCGCTGGACTGGTCGCTGCGCGACGAGGTAGTCGCCTCGATCGGCGTCAAGGACATCATCGACGTCCGCTCCCCGGATGAGTTCACTGGCAAGATCACGGCCCCCGCGGCGTTCGACCGCTCCTGGGTCGAGTACGGCTCGCTCGTAGGCGCGCCCGTCGAGCGCTGACGGCCGGCGATGACGGTCACGGCGCCCGGGTGACTGGCGGGGGATGGGGAGTTGGGAGGCACTGGCATGAGCGAGACCGCGGAGCGCGAACCGGGCAGCGTCTATGAGGCGGCGGGCGGCGAGGAGGCGCTCATCCGGCTGGTTCATCGGTTCTACGAGGAAGTCGCGAAGGACCCGGTGCTCCGGGCCGTGTATCCGTCGAAGGATCTCGGCCCGGCGGAGGAGAACATGCGGCTGTTCCTGGTCCAGTACTGGGGCGGCCCCCGTACCTACAATGAGCGCCGCGGCCACCCCCGGCTGCACAGGCGGCACGTGCGGTTCCGCATCGGCGCGGCCGAGCGGGACCTGTGGCTGCGTCACATGCGCACGGCGCTCGACGACCTGGGCCTGGACGCGGCACTCGACCGCCAGATGTGGGACTACCTGGTGAGCGGCGCGCACAGCCTGGTCAACGTGTTCCCGGAAGAGGTGCCGGCCAGCGGCGGCCGCGGCGACATCGGCATAACACCGGCCTGAAGCGTTTAGCAGCGATACCGGCGTGGCTCCCCGCGGCGGATATTCCAGACGAAAATCGGTAAACCAGGCAAACCCGGCTAATAACGAACACGGCACAAACCAGATAGGAAGGTTGAAACCTATCCCAAACGGCGAGCGGACTCCCTGAAATCCCCTCCGGGCCAGCCCAGCGAAAGCGCTACGATGCCCTCCGTGCGTGTGGCAATGTTGATCTAAGTCCTGACTTGTGTTCATTCTTCTACGAATTAGGAAGATCGCATGACAAGGTGGAGCTTTCGCCGGCGCCGGCCTCCTGCCAGCAAGGCCAGTTCGGTGCCCGCGCTAGGGCCGGCGACGACGCCTAACTGGGTGGTCCCGGGTCCCGCGCCATGGCGAGAGCTCGCGGGCGCGGCAGGTCGGTCCGCTGCCCCTTATCCGGTGACCACGGCGGAAGTCCCGCAGCCGCCGTCCCGCCCGGCGACCGCCCTGTCCCCGGCGGACGGCCCGATGGCCCGGCCCGGCGAGGCGTGGCCGGACATCTGTGATCAGTTCGGCTTGCACCTGCTGGTCCTAGCCGAGCAGCTCCGGCTGTCTTTGGATGAGCTGGAGGCCGCCGAGGACGACCCGGAGCGGCTGGAGCAGTTGTACCGGATCGACCACGGCGTGACACGGATGCGGCGCGCCAGCCGTGACCTGCGGCTGTTGTCCGGCCAAGGAGAGGAACAGCTGGACGGCCCGGTGACCTCGCTGCTTGACGTCATCCGCATGGCGGCCTCGGCGATCGAGCTGTACGGCCAGGTGCAGGTCAGCAAGGTCGCAGAGCTGGCGGTCATCGGCTACGCGGCCGATGACGTCGGATCGCTGATGGGGGCGCTGCTGGAGAACGCGACCCAGTACTCGCCGGAGTCGGTGACAGTGAGCGCGCATCTGCTGGCCGACGGCGGCGTGATGTTCCGCGTCGAGGACGGGGGCATCGGCATGGCGGCGGAGCAGGTGGCGGAGCTGAACGAGCTGCTGGCCGGCCCGGTCCCGGACGTTGATGAGCGCACCGGCCGGCACACCGGGTTCCCGGTGGTGCACCGCATCGCGCGCCGGCACATGATCACGGTGCGGCTGGCGGCCCGGCCCGGGCCGCGGAGCGGCATGCTCGCCATGGTGACGGTGCCGCCGCACCTGCTGTGCGAGATCCCCGAGGACGATGCGGTCAGCCAGCCGACAGCCCGGGTGGCGGTCAGTGCCGCGGACGCTGGCGGCGCCCAGGCAGCGAGACGGCCCGTGCCGGGGCCACGCGAGGCAGCTGGCCTCGCGGGCGCGGAAGGACGGCCGGCAGCGCCTGCCCTGCCTGGAGGACTGCCCCGGCGGGAGAGCGCTAGCCTGCGTGGCGACCGACCGGCACCGGCCATAGCCGACGATGTCGAGATATCGGCTCAGGAGCAGGCGGCGGCCCGGCGGGCGTTCGCTGACGAGCTCGCCGCCTTCACGGAGGCGACCCTTGGGCTGGGCGACAGCACTGGCGGCCTGGACGGTGCGCCCTGGGATGACGGCAGCGGTCTCGCCGACGGCGGGACCGCCCAGAAAGGGACGGTGTTACAGATGACGGGGACGGTCCCCGATCCGCGCGGCCCGCAGGACTTCGGGTGGCTGCTTGACAACTTCGCCGGCTCGACGCCAGGAGTCAGTCACGCGCTCATCGTCTCTTCCGACGGCCTGCCGCTTGTCGCGGCGGCCGGGATGTCTCCCGACCTGGCCGACCCGCTCGCAGCCATGACAAGCGGGATCCTTGCCCTGGGGAACAACATCGCGATCAAGGTCGGCGAGCCGAGATGCGAGCAGATGATGCTCAAATTCCGCGGCGGCCACTTCCTGTTCATGGGGATCGGCAGCCTCGCTGGTTTCGCGGTCCTCGTTCGGGAGGGCGCGAACCTGGGCGTGGTGGCCCATCAGATGGCGCAACTGGTCGACGCGGTCGGCCACGTGCTGACGCCGCAGTTGCGCGATGACTTGCACCGCCGGATGACCGCCAGCTCCATGGCAGGAGGAGCATGACCGCCAACCCGTGGGTGCGGCCCTACGTTCTGACCCGTGGCCGGACCCGGACGAAGCATCACCTGTACGTGCACACCCTGGTATCGGTGGACCGGTTCGACCAGATGGTCGTCGGCCGTCTGGCCCCCGAAGCGCGCCGGCTGTACGAGCGCGCCGCGATGTCGCCGGAGTCGGTGGCGGAACTGTCCGCCCACTGCGGCGTGTCCCTGGGGGTGACGCGCGTCCTGCTCGAGGACTTGGCGTCCACGGGCCGGATCCGCATCAACGCCGAGACGTACGATTCCCCGTTTGATCAGCACCTGCTGAAGAGAGTGATCGATGGCCTTCGCGAGTACGCCTGACCGCCCCGGGCCGGGGATGAGCTCGGCCAAGATCGTCGTGGCGGGTGGCTTCGGCGTCGGCAAGACCACGCTGGTGGGCGCGGTGTCGGAAATCCCGCCGGTTAATACTGAGGCGTGGATAACACAGGCCAGCAGGACCGTCGACCCGCTCGCCGAAAGTGACGGCAAGACCACCACGACGGTCGCGATGGACTTCGGCCGGATGACGCTCGCGCGGGATCTGCGGCTGTACCTGTTCGGCACCCCGGGGCAGCCTCGATTCTGGCCGATGTGGGATGACCTGTGCCGAGGGGCTAGCAGCGCGGTAGTACTCGTCGACACCCGCCGCCTGGACGTGTCGTTCCCTGCGGTGAACTACTTCGAGCATGACTCCAACGTGCCTTTCGTCGTGGCGGTGAACCTCTTCGACGGGGTGCTGACCCATCCCCTGGAACAGGTGCGGGAGGCACTCGGCCTCGCCGAGTCGGTGCCGCTGCTGACCCTGGACGCCCGCAGCCGCCGGTCGGCCGCGCAAACCCTCGTGGCGAGCCTGAAGAACACCCTGAAGAAGACGTCGCCGCTCCTTGCCCGGTAGGCCTCGCCTGCTTAGCTTCAGTCCGGCGCACCCAACATACGAAGAGCAGGAGTCCCTCGTGCGCAAGATCCTGATTGTGGGGGCCGGCCACGCCGGCCTCCAGTTGGCGCTGTCCCTGCAAGCCGAAGGGTATGACGTCACGCTGATGTCGGCGCGGACCGCGGCGGAGATCCGCGGCGGGTACCCGACGTCGACTCAGGCGATGTTCGGCCCCGCGCTTGACCGGGAGCGCGAGTACAAGCTCAACCTGTGGGATGAGCTGACGTTGGCGGTGCCCGGATGCCTGGTATCGCTCGCTCCGGCGCCCGGGGTGCAGGCCCTCTCCTTCTACAGCGAGTGGGACAAGCCGTCGAACTCGGTTGACCAGCGAGTCAAGATGTCGACGTGGCTGGAGTTGTTCGAGGAGCGCGATGGGCGGGTCATCTACCACACGGTGATGACCTCCGACCTCGCCGGTCTGGCGTCGATGTACGACCTGACCATTATCGCGGCAGGGAAGGGCGAGCTCGTCGAGATGTTCGACCGGGATGCGTCCAAGTCGAAATACACGGCTCCCGGGCGGCACCTGTCGGCCATGTACCTCGATGGCGTCGAGCCGGGCGGGGATGGCATGGATCCCAGGATCGACATCATCATGGCACCCGGAGTGGGCGAGTTCTATGCCATGCCCGCGTATACCGTGACCGGGCCGTGCGACCTGTTCCTGATGGAGGCCGTGCCCGGCGGGCCATGGGACATCTTCACCGACCGCCCTTCGGCTGACGAGCACCTGCGCCGGACCCAGGCTCTGCTGACGGAGTACGTGCCGTGGCAGGGCCGCAGGTACACGCGGGCTGAGCCCACCGACGCGCGGGCGAACCTCAGCGGGGCGTTCACCACGACCATCCGCAAGCCGGTTGCCGAGGTGGCGCCCGGCAGCTATGTCCTCGGCATGGCGGACGTGGTGGTGGTCAACGACCCGGTCAGCGGGCAGGGCGCCAACAACGCGTCCCACTCGGCGGCCATGTACGGCAGGGCTATCCTCGACCGGGGTGACTTGCCGTTCGACCGGGAGTGGATGCAGGCGACGTTCGACACGTACTGGGCGCACGCCAGGAACTCGATCGCGCTGACCGAGATGCTGCTCGACCCGCTGCCGCCGCACATCCAGCAAGCCCTTGGCGCGGCAGCACAGTACCCGGCGGTCGCCAAGCGGGTCATCGACCTCTTCCCCTACCCCGCGGACATCCACGACCTTCTGCTGGACCCGGTGAAGAGCGCCGCCTACCTGCAGTCCGTCACGGCCAGCAGCTGACCGTGTCGCACGGTGCCTCGTGCGGCCGTCGCGTCTTCGGAGGTCTTGCCAAGGATCTTCCGGAGAAAGGCGACGGCCGTGCCGCACCGAGTTGGTCACAATTCCGGCCGCCCCGGAACCTCAGGTCACGTCAACCTCGGCGACCTGGCCATCCGACACCACGAGCCTGCGCGTAACAGACACCGACTCCAGCATCCTGCGGTCGTGCGTCACCAGAAGGAACGTCCCGGGGTACCCGTCCAGCGCCGACTCCAGTTGCTCGATGGCGGGCAGGTCGAGGTGGTTAGTCGGCTCGTCGAGGACGAGCAGGTTAACCCCGCGCGCCTGCAGCAGTGCGAGCGCGGCCCGGGTCCGCTCCCCTGGCGACAGCGACGAGGCCGAACGGAGCACATGGTCCGCTTTCAGGCCGAACTTGGCCAGCAGCGTCCGGGTATCCTCCGGGGCCTGGCCGGGTACCTGCGCGGCGAACGCCTCAAGCAGCGGCACGGGACCGTCGAACAGCGATCGTGCCTGGTCCACCTCGCCCACCGAGACCCCGGAGCCGAGTGACGCAGAACCGGACGAGAGCGGCACCCGCCCGAGCAGCGCGCCGATCAGCGTGGACTTGCCCGCTCCGTTCGGCCCGGTGATGGCGACCCGATCCGCCCAGTTCACCTGCAAGTTCACAGGTCCGAGCGTGAAGCCGCCGAACGACACGACCGCGTCACGCAACGCCGCGGCGACGGTTCCCGAGCGCGGCGCCGCCGCGATCGTCATCCGCAGTTCCCATTCCTTGCGCGGCTCGTCCACGGCCTCGAGCCGCTCCAGCATCCGCTCGGTGATCTTGATCTTGCCTGCCAGCTTCTCCGTACGGTTTACCTGCGCCGACAGCCGGTTCTTGTCCTTATCCGGTGCCTTGGCCCTAGCCTGCCGCACGCCCTTGTCCGCCCAACTGCCCTGCATCCGCATCCGGTCGGTCAGGGCCGCCTTCTGGTCGGCGTACTTCTCGTAGGCGTCCCGCTCGTGCTGCTGGGCGATCGCCCGCTCCTCCAGGTACGCGAGGTACCCGCCGCTGTACAGGCGCACCGACTGCTGCGCCAGGTCGAGTTCGAGCACCTGGTCCACCGTCCGTTCCAGGAAGGCCCGGTCGTGGCTGACGAGCACCGTCCCGGCCCGCAACTTCACGACGAAGTCTTCCAGGATGGCGAGCCCCTCGATGTCCAGGTCGTTGGTCGGCTCGTCGAGCAGGAAAATGTCGTACCGCGACAACAGGAGCGACGCGAGATTCGCCCGCGCGGCCTGCCCGCCGGACAGCGAGGTCATCGGCGCCTCTAGCTGGACCGCGAGCCCCAGCGAGGCAGCGACCTTCGCGGTTCGCCCCTCCAGGTCCGCCCCGCCCAGGTTCATCCACCGGTCGAACGCCTCCGCGTACGCGTCGTCCGCCCCCGCTTCCCCGGCTTCAAGCGCGGCCGTCGCCGTATCGAGTTCAGCGGCAGCGCCGGCGACCCCGGTCCGCCGCCCGATGAACGCGAGCACGCTCTCCCCCGCCCGCCGTTCGGGTTCCTGCGGCAGGTACCCGACGGCCGCCGTCGCCGGGTTCAGCGACACAGACCCGGCATCGCGCGCGCCATCGTCCAGCCCGGCGAGCATCCGCAGCAGCGTGGATTTCCCTGCCCCGTTGGCACCGACAAGCCCGATCACCTTGCCAGGCGAGACCACGACGTCGGCCCCGGAGAAGATGACCCGGTCCGCGTGCCCCGCGGACAGCCCCTTACCCGTCAGTACAGCGTTCACCCGAACAAATCTAGGGCAACCCGTCGTCACGCCCGGCAGGACGGGGCGGGAACCGCCGTCAGGCGGTATCCGGATACAGGCTCGCCACGGCGCTGGCCGCCGTGCTGGACGGTCGTCTACCGTGCCAGGAGAACGGCAAGCACAGTGCAGGAGGGGAGGTGACGGGGATGCGGATCGAGGTGCTGACGGTGCCGGAGTGCCCGAATGGCCCGCTGGTCGAGCAGCGGCTGGCCGAGGCGCTAGCCGGCCGCCCGGACGTTACCGTGGAGCGGCGGGTGGCGGGAACGGAAACGGAGGCCGGGCAGTACGGGATGCACGGCTCCCCCACCGTGCTGATCGACGGGCGCGACCCGTTCGCCGCTCCGGGAACCGCCACCGGCGTCTCGTGCCGGCTGTACCGGGACGAGACGGGCCGGGTGCAGGGCGCGCCGAGCACGGGGCAGTTGCGCGCCGCGCTCGCCGCAGCCGACCCTGGATGAACACGGCCAGGTCGACGCCGCTGACCCGGTCAGCGGCGAGCCGGTCCGCGTTACCTTTACCGGCGGCGCCGCGAGATGGCAGCCGCTCAGCGGCGGGTCACGGTGGCGCGGGTGACGGAGTCCAGGTCACCGATTCCGGCCAAGATCATCAGCGTGCGGAGTTCCTCGGCGAGCAGCTCGATCGTGCGGCGCACCCCGTCCTCGCCCGCGGCCGCCAGGCCGTAGGCGGCCAGCCGCCCGATCACCACCGCGTCCGCGCCCAGTGCCAGCGCGATCAGTATGTCGGCGGCGCTGCGGACCCCGCTGTCCAGCAGCAGCGGCACGCGGCCGGCGACCGTCGCCGCGACCTCCGGCAGCATGTCCAGGCTGGCCGGCGCCGGGTCGACCTGCCGGCCGCCGTGATTGGAGAGGATGATCGCCGCGGCGCCGGCTCCGAGCGCCGCCTCGGCGGCCTCCGGCGTGAGGATGCCCTTGGCGATCCACGGCAGGTCCTGGGCTGCGGTAGCCTCCGCGAGCCGCTCCCACGTCCACGCCGGGTTGCGGGCGCTGACGCCGAGCCGGAACATGTCGTTCGCCGATGGCGTGCCGTCGCCGAGGTGGTTGCCCGACCATACCGCCCGGTCCGGGATACCGCGCGCCGTGGCACCGCCCTCCCTGTAGCCGGTCATCGGGCAGTCGACGGTGACGCACAGCACGTCATAGCCCGCGTCCCGGATCCGCCGGGTCACGTCGCTGAAGGACTCGTACGGGTGCAGCTGGGCGATCCGGGCGGCAGCGGGGGCGGCCGCCCGCACCGTCTCGTAGGAGAAGGTGCCCACCTCCGGGACGATGGACAGGGTTCCGCAGCGGGCGCTGGCCCGGGCCACCGACTGCTGCCCGTCCGGCCAGAACAGCCCGTCCCCGCCGAAGGGCGCGGTGAGGACCGGGATGGCGAGCGGCATCCCGAGCAGCGTGGCGGAGGTGTCCGGGTCGCTGACCCCGGTCATCGGCTGGGGCCTGATCGCCCAGCGGGCGAAGGCGTCCCGGTTCGCCCGCAGCGTCGACTCGGTTCCCGCCCCGCTTTCCAGGTAGATGGCCGCGTCGGGCGGGAGCCGCCGCAGGGCCGCCTCGCGGATCCCCGCCAGGGAGGCGAGTTCCGAGTCCCGCGGATGTGTTGCTGTGACAGTCACCGGGCCTCCCGCTAGGGGTAATCGCTTAAAGCCGGAGTTCTTCGTCCGTCAGGGCATTGTGGATGGCCACGGCGACCGTGCTGCCGTGCCCGGCGGCCCCGATGCCGAGCAGCCCTGGAGCGGTCGTGCTGCCGGCCGCCCACACGCGGTCCACGCTGGTCCGTCCCTCGGCGTCGGTGCGGACCGCACCGTCGGCCGGCCCGCCCTTCTCGTCATGCTCGCAGCCGAGCCGCCGGGCCAGGTCGGTCTGCTGCCACTGGCGGGTCACGACGAAGACCGTGCGGTGCTCCTCGCGGGTTCCGCCGGCCAGGACCACGGCGCTGAGCCGCCCGTCCTCGCTGTCGAGGCGATCCACCACGTCGTCGCGGACCTCGACGCCCGCGGCGGCGAGTGCCGCGCGCTGCTGCGGGGTCAGCTCGGTGCCGTTGGCGTAGAGGGTGAGCCGGTCCGTCCAGCGGCTGATCAGCAGCGCGCGCTGGACGGTCCGGGCCGCCGCCGCGGCCAGGCCGATCAGCGCCAGGTGCTCGCCCCGCGCCTCCCAGCCGTGGCAGTGCGGGCAGGCGACCACGTCGGTTCCCCACAGCTCCGCGACGCCGGGCGTTCCGGGCAGTTCTTCCCGTAGCCCGGTCGCCAGCAGCAGGGCCCGTGCGCGCCAGGTCCGCCCGGACGCGGCGGTCAGCTCGACGCCGTCCCGGTGGGCCCGCGCGCTCTCCACCCGGTCCTGGTGCAGCCGGACGTCGTACTGCGCGAGTCCTTCCCGGGCCCGGCCAAGGAACTGTGCCGGGGACTCGTCCGGCGCCGCGAGGAAGTTGTGCAGGCGCCGGGCCGGGGCGTTGCGAGGGTGGCCGTCGTCGATGACCGCCACGGACCGCACCGCCCGGCCGAGGGTAAGCGCGGCCTGCAGCCCCGCCAGGCTGCCGCCCACGATCACGACGTCGGCTGTTTCCTGATCTGCCAAGAGGGTCTTCTTCCCGTGAGTTACTCCGAGGGCAGGCCAAGAGCCCGTGCCACGCTCGCCTGCGCACGCATGGGCCGCAATTCTATGACGTCATGCCGGGCCAGCCCCGCCTTCAGGTAAGGGTCTTCGGAAAGGATCCCGTCGAGGGCCTCGGCGGACTCCGGCCGGGCCAGGATGAACCCTCCGGTCAGCGGCACCTGCTGCCCGCCGAAGAGGAACGTCCCAGCCGCGAAGTGCCGGTCGGCGAACTCGTAATGCTCGGCCCGCAGGTGCGCGATCTCGCTCTCCGGGACGAGGTAGGCGATGAGGACGAGGAACAGCGGGGCACCGCCGGGCGTGCTCACGCCGGGCCGTCCTTCCGCGCGAGCAGCAGCAGGCCGCCGGGGATATGCGGGTGCACGGTCCGCGCGATGGAGAAACCGCCCTCTCGGAAGGCCTGGCACCACCCTTCTTCGCTGAGCAGCCCCTGCCCCATCATCGCGTGGATGAGGGTGAACTCCGGAGTGAAGACTTCCTGGGAGGCGCGGTCCCGTATCGGCGGCGTGACCTCGGCGGCGAGGATGTGGGCGCCGTTCGGGAGCCGGGCGGCGAGCGAGCGCAGGTACCGCACGAACTCATCCCGGCCCTTCTCCAGCACCTCGTGCATGAAGAAGAAGCCCACGATGAGGTCCACGGATTCCAGGCCGGGGATGCCGGACACGTCGGACGCGTCGGCCTCCACCACCTGGATGCGGTCCTCCAGCCCCTCGCGGCCGAGCTCCAGGCGCGCCTCAGCGATGGCCTCCGGGCTGATGTCCACGCCCAGCCCCTCAGCGCCGGCGGCGCGGCAGATGCCGATTAGGTTTCGCGCGTTCCCGCAGCCGAAATCGGCCGCCCGCTTGAACTCGATTCCCCTCAGGAGCTCCTCGACGTACGGCTTCAGGTCCTCCCGGCCCAGCTCTGCCGAGGCGATGGCGACCAGCCGGCCGTCCCGAGACACGTCCTTGCCGTAGGCCGATTTCCCGGACGCGAGGCTCGCGAACCGGTGGAACGGGAATCCGAAGCCGCCGGCCACCCAGAAGATGTACCCGCTGTCTCCCAGCAGCTCCGCTCCGTACTGCGTAACCCGGTACACGTCTCCGTCGGGGTGGACGATCCCGCGGTCGGACAGGTACTTGAGCGTCGAGATGGCCAGGAACCGGTTGCCGCCGAGCTGATCGGCGCTCAGCCCGTTCTCGCGCAGCTGGTCCAGGACGCCCATTTCGTCCAGCCCCGCGATGACGCTGCACAGGACGTAGCCCTGGATGTACTCGTAGGCGTCGCGCCGCGGGGTTCCCCTGGTTCCGATGGCAGGTTTCACGGGGTCTGCTCCTTCTCTGTGTGCAGCGCGCAGCCGCAGCGGCCGTTCTTGCCCTGGGCTCGCATTTCCTCGACGCTGTAGCCGCCCGCCGCCCAGTTCGCCAGCGGGACCTCGTCGATGACGACGTAGATCCGCTCGGGGTCCTTAACGAGGACCTGGTGCAGGAGTTCGGTGATTCCACGGATGAGCCGGAGCTTCTGCTCCGGGGTGACCTCCTCGATGACCTTGACGTTGACTATCGGCACGATTCCTCCCTCGTCGTCGGTTCGCCGGCAGGCCCTGGCTCCGTGCGCACGTCCATGCGGACCACGGGCGCGCCCGTGTCGCCGAATGGCGGCGCCGCCCAGGCCCCCAGGCGCACGGCTATCTCGCGGTCCTCGTCCTTGCCCTCGAGGTAGCAGATCAGGTTGAGCGGCCAGGCGCCGTTCCGGAACAGGTACTCGTCCATGGGGGTGGGGCACTCGCTGAGCAGCTGTCCCCCGGCGTGCTCCGGCCAGAACCGGTGCATGTCGGCATGCATGTGCACCGAGCCGAGCACATCCATGCCCGCCGCCTCGGCCTCCCGCGAGATCCGCAGCACGTCGGCCGGATCGCACCAGTAGCCCCGCCTGCCGTCGGAGTACCCGCTCCCGAAGCAGGGCACGATTACCTCGCTGAACTCCTCCAGGACCGTCGAATCGGTCTCGCGCACGTTGCGGGCCCGGCGGACGCCCTGCACCAGGATGAGCGCCTCCCGCGCCTGCCCGGCGAGCTGTGCCTGTCCCACGAGAATGGCCCAGCACCGGGGCAGGTAGCGGTCGCCTCGCCGGAAGCAGTCCCATGCCCGCCGGTATTGTGCCGTCGCGTCGTCCAGGACCGGCGTGAGCACGCCCGGCTCGAACACGACGGCGGCCGGCCCGGTCATGATGCCCCCGCTGCCTGGAGCCGCTCGTCCAGGTGCCGGGCCGACGAATTGAGCCGCCATATCGCGCCGCGGGCCATTCCGCGGCGCATGAACGGTGATTCCGCGTGAGGGAGCACCACATTGCGGAACCAGCCCGCCGCGTGACCCGCGTCAACGGTGACGTGCAGCCGGTGATACGCGATCCCGGAAGGGGGAAGTCCCAACCTCTCCCAGGCGTGCAGGACGTTCACGAAACGGTCCGGCACTAGCCATTCCGTCATCCCCAGGAAGCCCACTGCCTCGGGGAAGAACCGACGGTACCGGCAGAGCATGAAGACCAGGTTCCCGGAGAGCAGGGCCTCCGCGGTCAGCGCCTCTTCGAAGTCGTCGGCCGATATGTCGAACACCGTGAAGATCTGGTTGAACAGGCTGGTGTGAACCTCGGAATCGTTTCCGTTTCCCATCTCGTCCCAGAAGTTCTGGGCGATCTCCATCTTCGTCCCGCCGCTCGTTCCCACCTGCATCATTGCCAGGAGATCATCGAATCGCCCGTCGATCACCGATTCCTGAATGACATACGACCGGATGTCCTCAAAGCCGGCGTCATTCCTGATGAACTCGGAATAGTAGGGATGCTTGAAGGCGCGATGCTCGCGGGCGATGTTCTTGAGCCATGACAGGAATACCTTTGGCTCGTCCGGGGCCTCATCTATAAGGCCGCCGCGGACGCGGGCGTCCTCCGCCTCAATGGTGGCCTCCTCGATCATCCGGGTGATCCCGGCCAGGACGGCCGATCCCTCGGCAGTTTCCTTCTCCGGCAGTCGCAGGCCGAGCGCGTAGATCCGAGAAAGCAGCAGTTGCTGCTGGTAGAAGGCATTCTGGTCGCCGCGCGCGCGCCGCTCGCCGAGGCTTCGCAGCGCATTGGCGACCGCGGTCCGCGTACCGCTGTCCACGGTTTCATCCAGTTCCCAGGCCGACCTGTCAAGCCAGGAGCTAACCAGGCCGATTACGTCCGATATTTCTTCGTGTGATGACATGCGTGTAGCCTGTCTCATAGTTTCCATGAACCATCGGCCGGATTCGTGTTGTTACAACTTTAACTGCGTAGATCTCGTGCGTCCATACCCGGACTTGCGACGGTTACCGATGGGTCTCGGCTGGTGACTACGCGCCGTACGGTTAATTTTCCGAACTCTTTAGGCGCTAGCGCTGGCCATACCGAAAAGGTGCAGGTATTGCCGTCGCGGGCGGGGCGTGATCGTACCCGTGACAATCGCGGATGGTGATCGCCGGACCATCTTAGTGACCTACGTCACATGAAATTAACGTTAGGGTTATGACTTAAGTGACTACACGTTCGCAGTGTCCGATTCAAGGAACAAATGAAGCGGATACGCTAAATTATGGAAAGAATTTTCCGAATCATTTCACTGTCGCCAGCCCTTCGAAAAAACGGTCAAAATCTTGCATAAAGGATGGCGGCCAGGAATCATTAGCTTACAGGTCGGTGAGGTTTCACGGCCCGGAAAACTGGCTGTGAAGCAGGTTATTACATCTCAGATATGACTTGGATGAATAACATACGGCAGCTATGATCTGCAGGCTGCGAGAGATCGCACAAGGCAGGGTTGGGAGGTTTTCCCGTGGCAGCCGGGGAAGAGATGACGGGAGATGCGGCAGAACTGCTCGCCGCGAGCGCGCTGTACCGCGCGTCCCTGGCGGCCGCGGGCCGTGAGTCTCCGGAGCAGGCCAGCGGTCAGTCGCTATCCGCCGAGCAGGTTTCCCGGGCCCGGGATCTGCTGCTTCGGCTCGGTCTGGCGCGGCCGGTTGAGGCCGGCGAGAGAGAACTGGCGCCGATCGCCCCTGACGTCGCGTTGCGCGCCTGCCTCGACGCCGGCGTGGCCGACGCGACCAGGCTCGTTCGCGCTCTCGCAGCAGCTGTTTCTTGACATTCCTTCGGAGATCACCGTGCTCGCCTGAAAGGTACGCAATGGGATCGGGCCTCCGTCTTAATGGATGGAGATAACGGTGTGCTCGCCGAGGATCCTGCTCAGCGGGCCCGGCACCTTGAAGACCGCGTTCGGCGTCCCGGCCGCCGCCCACGTCTCGTCGTGCCTGAGGAGGTCCTCGTCGACGAAGGTGGTGATCCATTCAGGGTGCCCGATCGGGGGGACGCCACCGATGGAGTAGCCGGTGACGCGCTTGACGAAGTCCGGGTCCGCCTTGCTGACGGGGCTGCCGGTGAGACTGGCGATCTTCTTCTCGTTCACCCGGTTCGGCCCGCTGGACAGTACGAGGACCGGTTCCCGGGTCGCGTCGGCCCGGAACACCAGGGACTTCACGATCTGTGCCTTCGAGCAGCCCAGGGTTCGGGCCGCGTCATCGGCGCTGCGAGTCGAGTCCGGAAGTTCCTGCACGGTCAGGTCGTGCCCGTTGTCGTTCAGCCAGTCCTGGAACTGCTGGGCGCGCTTGCTGATGGTCACGGTTGAACTCCTAGGGTCGGTACGCGGGAAGCCGGTCCCGGATCACCGACTCCGTGCACCCCTTATCGGTTGTCACGACGAAGGCCAGCAAGCGGTTTTCGCCGGATTCACTAAGCTCGGAACCCAGATCGGGTTCCCGATGAATCACACGCCGCCTCCCAGGATCATCCTGGACGGCCTGCTGCTCACCGCGGGGGTGTTCGGGGACCAGGTGCGGGCTGCGCCGGATGCTGGCCGGCACCATCGTGTTCACGGCCGCGTCGGCCGCCTGCTGGTGACCGCGCCAATGGTAGCTCCCTGCTTGACTCGGGCGCGAGTCACGGCGAGCAGGGCACCTGCGAGCAGGATCACACCTCCAACGACCTGCGTCGCGGTAAACGATTCCTTCAAGAATGCCACCGAGCATGCGATACCAAATATAGGGACGGTGAACATAACCATCGTGGCCGTAGATGGGCTGACCTTGCGAAGGCCCCGGAAGTAGAAGAGATATGCTATCGCGGTTGGCCCGAGGGCGAGGTAGGCGACATTGAGCCAGGTGGTAGACGACAGTGATGTCCAGTGGACGGCTGGTATAGCGGGCAGGGCAAAGAGCAGCAGTCCGATAGCGCCAACCGCTGTCCCGCAGGTCGTCGCGCGCAACGGGTCGATGCCGCTGAGGACCTTCTTGGAGACAATGCTGGACAGGGCCCAGGCGACGGCGCCTAGAAGATAGACGAGGTCGCCCTCCAGTCGTCTTCCGCCGGCCCCTGAGCTACTGGCGCCGATAAAGAATATGACGGATCCGGCTCAGCACGAGGAAGATTGCGAGAATTATCGCGCCGCCACCGAACCGCAGGAGTGCGGCGACTTGGTGTGGCATGCTGTCCACGACGGCCTCGGAACTCGCGAATGCGCTTCCAAAGAACGCCATGGTGATAAGCAGATAGATATACGTGTCCAGCAGGGACGCCCCTTATGCGCGTATTACGAACTTGACAGTGAATCGCTAGTCGCGCGTTTTACGGGTGCATATGCGCGCCTTTAATTATCTTGTCGATTGCATTGCGGGGGCCATAAACCGCCATGCCTACCAGGTCCAGCTTCTCGCGGTCCACCGCGCGCACCGCGGCCCGGTTGTCCCGGTCGTTGCTTGTCATGAACAGGTCGGCGGTGAAGATGGACAGCGGGATCGTCCTGGCCACAGCACGCTCGTGTGACTTGACAAGGGCTTCCTTGTTGCCTTCGAAGATGAGGACGGGCTGCCGGAACATCGAGAGGTATTCGGTTCCGTCCGCGTCCGAATAGGGCTCACCTATGACTTCCGGCGCGTTACGTCCGATTCCGCTCACGAGGAAGGCGGTGACATTCAGTCGCCGCCACACCTCCAAGTCGTCGCGCAGGAGGACAGCGATCTTGGTGTCGAAACGCACTGGTTCGGTGCCGGGAGTCATGAGAGGTATTAGATGACATCCCGCAGCGTAGTGTCTTGTACGATCTATGCATGGTTGGTTACGGTAGTGTCCGAGCGTGGCACCCTGGCCTGCCTGGTGTCACTGAGGTTTACCATGCTCATATCACCGACCACGTCTACCCTATGCACACGCATGACACGTGGACGCTGCTGATCGTCGACGACGGGGTCATCAGGTACGACCTGCACCATTGCGAGCACGGCGCCAGTCGGGACCTGGTCACCCTGCTTCCGCCGCATGTTCCCCACAATGGCAGGTCAGCCATACCGGAAGGATTTCGAAAACGGGTCATCTACCTCGATTCCTCGCAGCTGGACGACGGTCTTGTCCACCTTGCCGTCAACCGGCCGGTAATACGCGACCCGGCCCTTCGGTATCGCATCCACCAGTTGCACCAGGCACTGGAGGGGGCAGGTGAGGAGTTCGAAGCGGAGAGCCGTCTGGCGCTGGTCGCTGACCGTCTCACCTGCTATTTGCATAACCAGGCGCACAACCATACGTTGGAGCGGGCGTCGGTCATTGCGGATCAGCTACGTGACCTGCTTGATGCTCGCTTCTGCGAGAAGTTCACCCTCCAGGAGATCTCCGGGATCCTGCATGCCAATCCCGCTCACCTCGTGCGGGCGTTCAGCCGGAATTTCGGGATAAGCCCGCACCAGTACGTGATCGGGCGCCGGGTGGACCTAGCCCGAAAGCTGCTGCTTCAGGGGATGGCACCACGAACGGCGGCGGTAGCGGTCGGCTTCTACGACCAGGCTCATCTCAGCCGTCACTTTAAACACGTCCTCGGTATCAGCCCGGGAAGATTCGCCCGCAGCGAAGGTCCCGCGGGGCATCAGCAGCAAGCGCACCTGGCATCACTCCGGCGTGCGCGAACCGGAGCAACGACGTGCTCTTCGCGGGCACGCCGACCGTCCTAATGGATCGATGAGCAATTCGGCTCGGCTCATGGATTCCTCTTCGTGCGCTGGTAGCTAGTGGTCACGCCCGTTGATTCGGCGGGTTCACGGCCGTGTCCCGGGGTGCCTGGCAGCGCCAGGATTGACGGCAAGCCTCAATCGGCCAGCGCCGAGAGGCTCGATAGACATACATTGCAAGTAATATTCCTGCGCTCAAGAGTCGCCGCCTGACGCTGGCATCCGCTTCTGATCGTAATTTCGGTGGCTATAACCACCGGAATTACGATCAGACCCGACAGAGCGACCCGACAGAGCGACCCGACAGAGCGAGTGGCGCTGCACGTGCGAATGTCACGCTGCACTGCCGAGGCTGGCTCCGGCCCAGACGAGCAGTACGCCGGCGATCAATGAGCCCACTAGGTTGAGCACGGACAGCCTGGGGGTTCCGGCCCTGGCGAGCGTCAGCGAGTCCACCGCCCATGTCGAATACGTGGTGTATGCCCCGATGAACCCGGTCTGGACTCCGACCGCGAGCCAGTGCGGCCATTCCTGCGTTACGTCCAGTCCGAAGAGCAGTCCAAGCAAGAAGGCCCCGGAGAGGTTCACAGCCAGGATGCCGACAGGGAACTTGGTCCTGACATGTTCCTGAAGGGCGCTGAACGCCTCTTGGCGTGCCACCGCACCAGCGAACCCGGCGACGAGGACCGCGACGAGCGCAGTCATTTCTGCACCTTCCGCTGCGGGGCGGGCGGCGACTGCCGCTCCCGCAAGGCGCTGAGTGCGGTGGACGCCAGGGAAAACCCGGTCCACGCGCAGGCGGGAGCCGCCACCAGGCTGACCGCCGCGTACGCGGCGGCTACTGGCGTGTGCCCGGCCCAGCGCTCGTAGATCTCGAGTGTCATCGTGGAGAAGGTCGTAAGTCCTCCGCAAAAGCCCGTGCCGATGGCCGGCCGGGTCAGTGCGTGGGCGGCCAGCCAGGCGGCCGGCAGGGCGGCGATCGCGCCCAGGATCACCGCGCCCACCACGTTGACGAGCAAGGTCGCGACGGGGAAGCCGGCCGGGCTCGCCGGTACGGCTAGCTCGGTCCCGTATCGGGCAGCCGCCCCGACCGCGCCGCCCGTACCTATCGCCGCCACCAGGGTCACGCGGCGCCGGAGCGTCGTTGACTGTGCCGCGCCCCTCCCGCCCTCGGCGGACGTCATGGTTTTCGGGAATGACTAGGACGGTCACCGACGGAATGGCGGCGGAACAGCAGGCAGATGAGCACGGGGAGGAAAGGGCAGGGCACGCCTCCGGCGACCATCAGCCAGGTGGAGCCCAGGACCAGCCCTGAGACAAGAAGAGCGACGGGAGCGAGGAAAGCCACCATCAGCCAGGCTGCCTGAGCGCGGGGCCCGGGGCGCCGGAGTGGCCGCCGGCCCGCCAGCAGCCTCTCAAGCCCGGGGTCGTCCTTGCGCAGGATCACCTCGATTTGGTGAAGCTTCCACCGCTCCCTGGGATGCAATGCCATGGCCTGAACTTCCATGCCGTTGCTCCGACCGCTCCCCGCCCCGTGAATCAGGCGAAGGCGAGCTTGCCCCATAGGAGCGCGATCGCCAGCGCCCAGGACGTGCCTCCGCCTTCAATTATGGCCACCACCCCCGTGCTGCGAGCGATGGGAAGATCCAGCGACAGCAGTGCGAAGAACATCCCCCACAGCACCGCCCAGGCGAACCAGTTGCCTGCCAGCCACAGGTCAGCGGTGTTATTGCCGGGCGTGTTCTGGATCGTGTAAATACCGAACACGATCGCGGTGATGGAGACGAACAGCGAATACCAGCCGAGCCCCCGCCCGCCCGAGTTGGCGTACTGGTTGTACGCCACCCACAGATAAGTGAAGGCGAATAGGAGAACGGCCGCGCCGTTACGGATGTCCGCCTGACCCCCGGCCGCGACTTTTGGCAGGATACTGGAGCTGGCGATGTTGCCGCTCACGATGAAGGTGACGGCGATGGCTACTCCGATGAACCCGGTGAATATGTTGAGTATCGCGATTTCGCGGTTCTGGATGAACAGCGGATGTGCCTCACCGTCCCGCGGAGGCGGCACCGCGACCCTCTCCCCGCCGAGTTCCTGCCCTGCGGCAGCGTCACCGGCGTATCCACCTCCCCCGCTCCTGGCCCCGACGCTCACTGTGTCCATGGCAGCCGACACCCGGCTTATGGCGGCAGCGTTTGCCTGGCCGACCAGCCAGATGCCGTTCACGATGAGGACGGCCCCCACATACAGCAACACGACCCCTGTCATGGGCTATCACCCGCTTTCTTGCTAGGCCCCGGCGCCGTCCAGGCGGCCGGCGTTAGTGCAGTATCCACGGCGGCACCGGCTCCCGGCGCTGCCGCAGCGGACGCCCGCGCTTCTCGGTCACCACGCGCGGCTCGTGTGCGCTTGCCTCTTCTGTCTCCAGCACCCGCCGCATTGGCGCGGCGAGCCGCGTGAGGCGCGGCGGGGTGAACACCCGCCGCGCCTCACGCTGACAGGCTGGGCAGCGCGCCTGGTTGCTCGCCTCGGCCATGGGGCGTGCCAGCTCGAACGAGCCGCACTCATGGCAGGCAAAAACGTACACAGGCACGGTGCGGCCTCAGCTAGTCCGCGCAGCCGCGCCGCGGTCTGCCGACATCGGCCCCGCCATGGACGGCTTGACTTCGAAGTCGAAGATCTCGGTCGGCAGGTAAAGCGAGCAGCAGGCGTTCGGGATGTCCACCACTCCGGAGACCCGTCCCTCGATCGGCGCGGATCCGAGGAGCAGGTAGGCCTGCTCGCCCGAGTACCCGAACTTCGTGAGGTACGTGATCGCGTTCAGGCAGGCGCGCCGGTAGGCGATCGTGGCGTCCAGGTAGTGGTTGTCGCCCGTGGTCTCGTGCACGGATATACCGATGAAGGTCAAGAACTCGCTGTAGCGAGGCTCAACGCGGCCGGGGATGAGGATCGGGTTCGTCGTCACGCCGTACTTGTTCATGCCGTCCTTGATGAGGTCGACGCCGAAGTCGATGAACCCGCCCATCTCGATGGCACCGCAGAAGGTGATCTCCCCGTCGCCCTGGGAGAAGTGCAGGTCGCCTCCCGAGAGCTTGGCGCCGGGAACGTGCACGGGGTAGTACACGCGGCTGCCACGGGTGAAGTTCTTGATGTCGTGGTTGCCGCCGTTCTCGCGAGCCGGGACCGTCCGTGCTCCCTCCCTGCCCACGCGCTGCATGTCGTTCCCCCGCAGCGTGCCGGCCAGGGTTCCTTCCGGGTTCGGCGGCAGCGCCAGCGGCGGTACCCGGTTGGGGTCGGTGTCGATCAGTGCCTGCTCACGCCGGTTCCACTCGGCCAGCAGCCGGTCCGACGGGGCGGTACCGAACAGGCCGGGGTGGGTGATGCCGGTGTAGCGGACCCCGGGGATGTGCCGGGAGGTGGCATCCTGCCCGTGGAAGTCCCAGATCGCCTTGTAAGCGTCCGGGTAATGGTCGGTGAGGAAGCAGCCGCCGTTGACCTTGGCGAAGATGCCTGTGTAGCCCCATCCCTGGCCGGGAGCGTCGCCATGCTCCTGCGGCGGCTGGACAGGGCCGAGGTCCAGGATGTCAACGACAAGCAGGTCACCCGGTTCGGCGCCCTGGACATCGATCGGCCCGCTGAGCATATGCGCCTTGAGCAGGTCCACATCTCGCACGTCATTCGCTGAATCGTTGTTACCTAGCTGAGCGTCCGTCCACTCCCGGCATTCCACCCGGAATTCATCACCGGGCCTGACCGAGGCAGCTGCCGGTATGTCCGGGTGCCACCTGTTGTGGCCTGGGACAGCCTGGTCCGCCATGGACTTGGACTGATCTACACTGAATACCACTTCCGGCATAGCTATCTCCCGTCGTCCGCGCCGCTTTTGCGGCTATTGCCGGTCTTGCCGGCCCGGCTCTGGAACTGACGGGGCAGCGCCCGGACAGCGTTCTCTCTACATGGCGCAAAACGCCCAAAAATGGCGTTGTCGCAGCCAGCTACGGCCAAAGATCTCTGCCCGTGCGTCCCCGTTGACATGGTGGCTGGCGATTGCGCCCCGTTGGCTCCGTTTCCGCCACCACTGGTGCGTCTCGATGCAACCTGCGCTTGTTAAGTGGAGTTGTGCTTGTTGTCCGACCATCTCTCTGGGGGGACAGCTTGTCAAACGGGAAAGATGTCTATTTTTGAGACAGTTATGGCCTGGCAAGGAGGGTGGGCACGCCGACAGCCAGGCCACGCCCGCCCGCAAGCAAGTCAAGGGCTGCCGCTGAGGCAGGCTTGTGCGACAGGAGCGACGGCAACGGTAGCGGCTTTCGGCCCAGCGTGGACGGCACCGGCACCGGCACCGGCGCGAGCACGGCCACGCTGGCACCGTGGTCCTCAGCGAGAAGCGACAGGTGGAGACGGAGGTGCTGGCCGCTCGGGCAGCGTCCGCCACCAGCGGATCCACCGCCCCAGGTCCGGGAAAGTCCAGGAGTGCGGCTACAAGCTAAACGCCGTCAGAGACGATCCTGGCGGTTACCGTGGCCTCGCCTTCGCAATTCCAGCAGATGACGCGCCCGGGAGACAATTCGACGTCTTGCCCCTCGATCTCGCAGCTCTTGCAGGTGTATGCCGCGAGGATGCGGGCAGCGCGACTCTCGTGCCCGTGACGCTTGGCGTGACGAGCGGGTGCTGTACTACTCAACCGACCTGACACCCCTTGACGACGGAACTTCCAACGGAAACGGGCTGGCATGAGCGTTCCAGCCGGAGTACATACGCCCTGCTGGCGATATGCGCCCTATGTGCTGATATTACCGCAGGTGAGGACCTTAGCGTCCGCCGGCGCCGGGAGGACTCGCGCAGGTGAATGACAGGTTTCATCATGTTTGTGAACCTTGGGGCAAGATAAGTACTTTGGGGGGGTAGGCTGAGCACGTTCAGGAGTGCTAACACGCAGCTCACGCGTCCTATGCCTGAGATCGGAGACCAGTCCATGTCCGCGATCGGCGAGCCTGTCCGCACGCATGACATCCCAGAACCGCAGGAGGTGCCCGATGAGCTTCCGCAGACCGAGCCCGCCGTTCCCGAACCGGCGGCCGTCCCTGCCTGAGGCCCGGAGCGCCGCCCCGACCGCGAGCCCGGTCCATGACGAGCCGCTGCGCGGAGTCAAGGCCGGCCGTGTGGCCGTACTTCCTTCGGGTGTCACGTTCACGGCGCTGCATGCGGGTCATGTCCCCGGCAGCCCTGTCGCCTACGCACCTGAGGCCGAGATGACCTGCCTGTGCGGTTACGCCGAGCAGTCCACCGTCATGGGCGTCCGCAGGTCTGGTCGCTGGCACGAGCGCCCGGAGCCGAAGGACGGCCACTGCGGGTTCTACGCGTGGAAGACCGGCCGGCGTTTCCCGTGGGCGGCGGGAACATGGCTGCTGGAGGTCGACCTGTACGGGCGGGTGATCGAGCACGAGCATGGCTACCGGGCCCAGAAGCAGCGCGTCCTGCGGATCAGCCCCGTCCCGGACCCGTTCTGCGAGCCGCCCTTCAGCCTTTCCTACCGGCAGGGTGACGGCCGGGTGACCACGGCGTGCGCCGCCTGCCCGCCGTCCCAGACTCCCGGCCATCCGATCACCGTCGACAGGCTGCGGCGCCTGCTGAACGTGGAAGTCGACTTGGAGCGCGCCTGGCTCCTGCGCGAGGACGGCGTCTGCCCGTAAGCCCGTGCGCAGCAGTTCCTCGCGGGCCTGTCGGCCCGTATGCGGTTTTCGGTATGCCGACGATACACACCGGCTCGTAGCGTTGAGAGCATGCGTGTGCTGGTCGTCGAGGATGAGCCCTACATGGCGGAGGCCATCCGCGATGGGCTGCGCCTGGAAGCGATCGCGGCCGACATCGCCGGGGACGGCGACACCGCTCTGGAGCTGCTGAGCGTCAACGCCTACGACATCGCCGTTCTCGACCGCGACATTCCCGGGCCCTCCGGTGACGAGATCGCGATGAGCATCGTCGCTTCCGGCAGCGGCATGCCGATCCTGATGCTCACCGCCGCGGACCGGCTTGACGACAAGGCCTCCGGGTTCGGGCTGGGCGCCGACGACTACCTCACCAAGCCGTTCGAGCTGCGAGAACTCGTGCTCAGGCTCCGGGCGCTCGACCGCAGGCGTGCGCACAACAGGCCGCCCGTGCGGGAGATCGCGGGCCTGCGCCTGGATCCGTTCCGCCGCGAGATCTACCGGGACGGCCGCTACGTCGCGCTGACCAGGAAGCAGTTCGCCGTGCTCGAAGTCCTCGTCGCCGCCGAAGGCGGTGTCGTCAGCGCCGAGGAGCTACTGGAGCGGGCATGGGACGAGAACGCCGATCCCTTCACCAACGCCGTGCGCATCACGGTCTCAGCCCTGCGCAAACGCCTCGGCGAACCCTGGATCATCGCCACCGTGGCCGGCGTCGGCTACCGCATCGACACGGCACCCGGCACCGCGCGTGCGGGAGGAGACCGTGGATAGAGCCCCTGGTCTGAGTGTTCGCCTCAAGCTCACCCTCAGCTATGCCGGGTTCCTCATGCTCGCAGGCGCCTTGCTGCTCGCCGCCGGGTGGGTGTCCCTGAGTCGGCACCGCCCTCCTGGGCTCATCTTCGTGCCCGGCTACCGCGACTCCGTCCTGCGCGCTTCCGCTCCGGCCGCGGCCATCGTGCTGGCGTTCCTGCTGGTATTCGGCCTGCTGGGCGGATGGATTCTCGCCGGCCGGATGCTCGCCCCCCTGGCCCGCATCACAGACGCCGCCCGCACGGCCGCAACCGGATCGCTCTCCCACCGAATCCGGCTGCCGGGCCGCACAGATGAGTTCCGCGACCTTGCCGACGCCTTCGACACCATGCTCACGCAACTCGAAGCACACGTCGCCGAACAGCAGAGATTCGCAGCCAACGCCTCCCACGAACTGCGCACCCCACTGGCGATCACGCAGACACTTCTCGACGTGGCCCGCAACGATCTGACCCGCGACACCGGCGAACTGGTCGACCGCCTCCACTTCGTCAACACCCGAGCGATCGACCTCACCGAAGCATTGCTCCTGCTCAGCCGCGCCAACCAGCGGTCCTTCACCCGAGAACACGTCGACCTGTCCCTGGCAGCGGAAGAAGCCGCCGAAACGCTCCTCCCCCTCGCGGAAGAACGCGGGCTCACCATCGAGACCTCCGGTGACATCACCCCCACCATCGGCTCACGCGCGCTCCTGCTGCAGATGACTACGAACCTCGTGCACAACGCGATCGTCCACAACCTGCCTGAACAGGGCACCGTGTGGGTCACGACGAGCGTCCAGCCCGATATCGCGGTGCTCACTGTCGAGAACACCGGCGAGAAGCTCACCCCACAGCTGGTTTCCACGCTGGTCGAACCGTTTCAGCGCGGCACCCAGCGCATACGCACCGACCACGCGGGCGTCGGCCTCGGCCTGGCAATCGTCAAAAGCATCGCCCAGGCACACGACGGAATCCTCACCCTCGCGCCCCGGACCGCTGGGGGGCTCTGCGTCACGGTGCAACTGCCCGTCGCGCAGCCGATGCTCGCGCGCCTCAACCGCCTCCACCGCCCGAAGCAGGCTGGCCGGTGACGGCCTGTGTCTCCTGCTGGCTCATCTCCGCCAGCGGCACGTTGTCGCAGTTGGCGAGGACGACGCCGACCCAGCCGGTACCCGAGTAGACGTTCCAGTCAGCGCCGGTACCGGGGTCGACACCGGCGCGCCCGAACACCCACTGGCCTTTGATGATGTTGACCGGTATGTCGTAGCCCGCGAACGACGGGTAGGCGAGGGCTGGCTGGCCGTTCTGGCCACCCTCAAGGGGGAACTTGGCCCCGGTCAGCAGATCGGCGTAAGGCCGGTCCAGCACCGTGCCGTCGCCCAGCGCGTGCGCGAACCGGACCAGGTCCGGCGCGGTGGCGAAGCCGGCGTCCCCGGGGGCAGCGATGAAGGTGCGGCCCGGGTTCTCGCCTAGTTCGCCCGGGTATGGGCTGCTCTTATCCAGATTGCGGACCGCGTCCACCTGTCTGCCGTCGGCCAGCGTCATGTACGGCTGCGCGATGTGCTCGTCGGCGATCCACTGCGGCCTGGTGTAGAACGCCGTGCCGGTCATGCCGCAGCGCCCGAAGATGTGTTCCTGGACGTAGTCCCAGTACGTCGTGCCGGCCACGGCCTCCACGATCAGCGCGGGGATGGCCACATCGGCGCCTTCGTGGCTGTTGTTTGGCGTGCCGGGGGCGGCCGCCAGCGTTGCCTGCCGGGCCCACTGCGCCCAGTACTCCTGCACCTCCTCCCGGCTGTAGAAGATGCGTTGCACGTCCACGTCCGGGCTGCTCAGCCCGGAGCTGCCGGAGAGCATCTGGTGGATGGTCACCTGCTCGGCGATGTCCTTGGCGAAGCCCGTCAGGTAGGTGCCCACCGTGTCCGACAGCGTCAACTTGCCCTGCTGCGCCAGCTGCAAGATGGCCACCGCGCCGAACGGCTTCCCCGCCGAGCTGAGGTTGAACGCGACGCGCTCGCTGTTGGGGATCCCCTTCTCCTTGTCGGCCATGCCGTAGCTGCGGGACAGCACCGTCCGGCCCCGGTGCGACAGCAGCACCACGCCAGAGAACTTGCCTTCGGCGGCCAGCTCCGCCACGTACCGGTCGTAGGCTCCGCCGGGCAGGGTGCCCGGCGGGATCTGGTCGTCCCCGGACGGCTCGGGGTCGGCGGCGGCCGAGGCGGCGTGGCCAAGCTGGGCGCCCGCCAGCGGCACGCCGGCCGCCACGCCGGCCGCCAATCCGCCCCACCCGAGCAGCCGCCGCCGGCCAATGCCACGTACGGAATCCGAGTCCATGATCACAGTCCTTTCCCGATCGGCAAACCGGCCGTCGCGGGTCTCCGGCGACCGCTATCGGCAACCGGTCACCCACCCATGTGGTCCGTGCCTCCACTAAAGACGGAAGACTGTTGCGGCGGCGTATGCGCCTTTCGATAGGCCCGCGATACACCGGACCAGCCGGCGGAACCCGACCTCGCATAGCCTGGAGCGCATGCCGGCCGCCGTCTTCAAATCCGTCCTGGAAGTCGAGGAAGCCTACGAGCAGACCGTGCCTGTGGTGGTCACGCCGGCCGCCGCCGGCTTCCAGATGCGGGCGGACGAGCAGGAACTAGGCGACGGCATCAGCATCGCGGATATCCGCGCGGTCCCCTTGCGGGCGCGGACCCGGTCCCGGGTCGTCCGGCCGGCCCGGGACCTGCTGCTCTTCTGCGTCCACGTCTCCGGTCCCGCCCGGGTCATCCAGCACGACCGCGCCGCGGACGTGGGTCCCGGAGCCGGGGTTCTGTATGAGACGCGCACGCCGTTCGAGCTGGTGTACCCGGCGGAGATGAACAGCGTCTCCCTGCAGGTCCCCCGTGAGCTCGTGCCAATACGGACGGCGCAGATCACCGGGTACTCCGCCCGGACCCTGAGCGCCCAGTCCCCGGCCATGCGGGACGTGCTGGTGCGGATGATGTGCCAGCACGTGCGCGATCACGTGGGTGACCGGCACCTTTCGGTGGCGGAACTGGCGCGGCGCCACCATGTCTCGGAGCGGCACGTGCATACCCTGTTCGAGCGGATCGGAACGACACCGGGCGGGTACATCCGTGCGCAGCGCTTGCTGGCGGCCCGCGCCATGCTCGCGAACCCGGCCAACGACGCGTGCCCCGTCGCGGACATCGGCGCCGCGGCCGGCTTCACCGATCCCAGGGCTTTCGAGCGCGCCTTCAGGCGGCAGTACGAGATGACTCCGGGACGGTGGCGCCGCGCGCACCGCGCCGGCGGACACACTTCAGAAATGTCCGCATAGCCCAGCAGGAACGGCCGCATTGCGTGCGTCCGCCAGGAAGTTGACCAGGCATGGACTATTACCTGGATCCCGAACTAGCGCCGCTCGCGGCGATGATCCCGCCGCTGGACTGGTCCGATGTGGCTGGTGTGCGGGAATTCACCGCGCAGACCTACGCCCAGATACCCGCATACCAGTCCGGGCAGCCACTGACCGTCACCGACGTAACGATCCCCGGCGGCGCTGACGCGCCGGACATCCCCGGGCGCGTGTACACCCGGGCCGGGAGCACCGCCCCGGTTCCGGGGCTGATCTACCTGCATGGCGGCGGCTTCGTGTCAGGCAACCTGGACGGCGCCGACAACACCGGGCGGATCATCGCCGACCAGGCGGACGTGCCGACCGAAGTGCACCACTACAGCGGCGCCTTCCACCTGGCCCACGCGTTCCCCGGGACGGTAATCGGGGCCCGGATGCTCGCCGACAGGCACGCGGTTATCCGCCGCCTGCTCCGCAATCGGCATCGAGTCCTTCGCGACCATGGCGTCCCAGGATCAGGCGTCATGACGGTGGAGCCCGGGACGTTCCGCCCCGGAGTGCACTCCAGGAACATCGAGTATCAGTGATGAGTTTTAGTTGCCATGGCTACCATCACCGCACTGCTGGATCTCAGGATCAAACCGGAATACGTCGCTGAGGCCAAGGCGACAGTCGAGAGCGTGCTGGCCGACACCCGCGCGTTCCCCGGTTGCCTCGGAGTCGACGTCCTTGCGGACACTGAGGACGAGGCCCATCTGCTGTTGATCGAGAAGTGGGAATCCATCGAACACGATCAGGCGTACCGCGACTGGCGCGCGACGGACGCCGGAGCGTCCGCACTCTCGACCATCGTCGCATCGCGGAGCCTCACACGATTCGCTGCGGCATAGGCAGGAAGGAAAGCGATGAAGCAGGTAAGGCTCGGCGGTGCGGATGTCGCGCGCATCGGTTTCGGTGCGATGGGGATGTCGGCGTACTACACGGGGGCGAGGGAAGACGACGAGCAGTCGGTCCGCACGATCCACCGTGCCATCGACCTCGGCGTGACCCTGATCGACACGGCCGAGATCTACGGTCCCTACATTAACGAGGAACTCGTCGGGCGGGCGCTGGCCGGCCGGCGCGATGAGGTGGTGCTGGCGACGAAGTTCGGCCAGCTCAGCCATCGCGGCGAGGTCGACACCCAGCGCATCGACCCGGCGGACCTCGAGAAGGTCCGCCACCTGGACAGTACGCCCGAAAACATCCGCCTGGCCGTCGAGGGCTCGCTGCGCCGCCTCCGGACGGACCGCATCGACCTCTACTATCAGCACCGCGTTGACCCGGCCACCCCGATCGAGGAGACCGCCGGAGCCCTCGGCGAGCTCATCGACGAGGGCAAGATCCTGCACTACGGGCTATCGGAAGCGGCACCGGAAACGATACGCCGGGCGCATGCTGTGCGTCCGGTGACGGCTCTGCAGACCGAGTACTCGCTGTGGACCAGAGACCCCGAGAGCGAGATCCTGCCCCTCGTGCACGAGCTCGGAATCGGCTTCGTCGCCTATTCTCCGCTGGGGCGCGGCTTCCTCACCGGTCGCATCCGCTCCGCCGACGAGCTCGACGAAGCCGACTTCCGGCGCACCAGTCCGCGCTTCGCGGGGGACAACTTCACGACGAACTGGCGCATCGTCGAGGTAGTCGAGCAGGTCGCAGCCGAGACCGGCGCCACTCCCGCTCAGGTCGCGCTGGCCTGGCTGCTCGCGCAGAGCGGCGACATCGTGCCGATCCCGGGAACGCGCCGCGTCGAACGGGTCGAGGAGAACGTCGGCGCCGACGCCGTCGAACTGAGCACGAGCCAGCTCGACCGGCTGAACGCCGTCGAGCCGCCCATCGGTGACCGCTACGCCGATATGACGCCTCTCAACCGCTGACTCTTCCGCGGTGGTGGCATCGAAGCCGTTCTCCGGGAACAGGCGCATGGCCTGTTCCCGGGGCAACCGGCGAGTCCGGGACTGCCCGTAAGGACGCGGCGCCGGTCTTGTCGACCGCCCCCTCGGCGAGCAGCGCCGCCAGGAAGGTCTTCGTGATCTCCTTCCCGAGGTGCATCCCCTTGGGCACGGCGGCGATGTTCTCTGCAGCGAACGCCGCCTTGAGGAACCTGCCGACACCCGGCTTCGTGGCCGCGAGCTTCTCCGCCTGGTAGACGGTGTCGAACTCGATGGACCACAGCTGGCCGTCGATCCGCACCACGACGCCGGTGCCGATCTTCCGGTACATCGGCGGCGTGACGATCTCAAGCCCCTGGACCGCCGCCTGCGTCACGACCTGCGGGCCGTGGGAGACCGTCAGTACCCCAAGTTCGATGCGCACGAGGCATCCCGGGATCTTCGGCCCGCTGATGACGCGCCCGCCGGCCGTGGTCTTGGCGACCAGCGCGTACTTCTGGGAAAACGCTTCGCTCACCGTTCTCCTTCTACGTTCCCTGCTCGGTATCCCTGGGCTTGACGCGGAAGCCCCGCGCCATCCCGTCGGCGATCGACGCCGCGACGTTGCCGTAGTACGGCTGCAGCCACATGGTGGTCATGATGACCGCGATAGGCGGCCCCGGCGGCCAGATCGTCCACGAGATCACCTCGGCGGCCACGGCGCGCTCGTATCCGGCAGGCTTGATGTACCGCTGCCGGCGCATCGCCGGACCCGCGGGCAGCTCGTAGCTGTCGGCTTCGGTCCGGCCGAGCGGCACCTCGCCCGGGTCCCTCGGTGCGTCGCGGGCTTCGGCGGCCGCTTCACCGGCGTCAGCCATAGTGAACTGCCGCCCGCCGTGGACCTGCGACATGTTGAATGCCTCGACCCTGACCGTCACCCCTGCCGGAAGGTGCTTGAATCCCGGCTGGAAGTAGAGCCCGGCCGCGACCAGCGGCATGTGCGGCCGGAAGACGTCCAGGTGCCCGGCGAGGCAGTCACCGAGCCGGCTGACGTCCCTGCGGTGCGCCTTCGGCCCCAGCAGCCTGGCGGCCTCACCGTGGCACCAGACCGCCGGATCGGCGGCGGCGAACGCCTGTGCGGGGAACTGGTAGATGCGCTCGGAGACTGGTATCACGGGTTCCCACGGTAGTTCCCCGCCTGCCTGCGCCACTCCCGACACCTCACCGCCCACGACGTTGTCGCACAAATACAACCACATCGGGCATCGGATGTCCTACACAATCGCGGATGCCGCACGTCCGGGCTGGTCACCGTTCCGAGGACCTGGTCACTGCCGGGCGCGGGATGATCCCCGCCGCAGGATGTCCCGTATCAGCGCTCGTACCCCGCGGACGGCGCGCTCTCGCCCGCCGGCACCGGGAAGATCTGCCGCGGGACGCCGGGCCGGGGCACACCCGGCCACGGCGCACGGTCCCGCCACTCGCGCGGGTAGCCGACCGAGGCCTCCACGAACCGAACACCGTCGTACCAGGTCACCCTCGGGATGTGCAGATGGCCGTAGACCACGGTGGCCGCGTTGAAACGCACGTGCCAGTCACGCGTCCGCGCGGTGCCGCACCACTGAGCGAATTCGGGATACCGCAAGACGTCGGTGGGCTCGCGGACGAGCGGCCAATGCGTCACGAGCACGACGGGCAGCGCCGGGTCTCGTTCGGCCAGCCGGCGCTCAGTCACGTCGACCCGGGCGCGGCACCACGCCTCCCGGCTCGGGAACGGGTCCGGATGCAGCATTACCTCGTCGCTGCACACGACCCCGGTCTCGTACGCTCGGGCCAGTCCCTCCTCCTTGGTGAGCGCACCCTCCGGCCGAAACGTGTAGTCGTACAGCAGGAACAGGGGAGCGATGGCGACGGGACCGCCCTGGCCGTCCCACACCGGGTACGGATCCTCCGGGGTGGCGATCCCGAGACTCCGGCACGTGTCGACGAGGAGCTGGTAACGCCGCACGCCACGCGCCTGGACCGGGTCCTCGGGATGGGTCCACAGTTCATGGTTGCCCGGCACCCAGATGACACGCTCGAAACGGCTGCTGAGCGTGCCGAGCGCCCACTCGATGTCGGCGAACACCTCACCGACATCGCCGGCGAGCAGCAGCCAGTCCCCGACGGCTCCCGGGCGCAGTTCCTCGACAAGTTTGCGGTTCTCCGGGAAGGCCACGTGCAGGTCGCTGAGGGCCAGCAACCGGGGCCCCGGCTCGGCGGGAAGTTGAGGCACGCCAAGCAGGGTGACACGGAAAGTCTTTAGCAGGCAACCCGATGCGCACCCCTAAGTTTCATGCCGAGATCGATGGCGACGACATCATCCGTTGACCCAGTACACGAGATCGAACCGGCTCGAGGTCATGCACGGGAACGGCTGGTGGGTGAATGAAACACAGGAAGACTGACACCACCAGCATCACGCAATGCGAAAGTACCAACAAATCAGAAGACACCAGTTACACTTTCGTAACCCTGACGGTACAGTTGCACTGTGCGCACACCCGCCATGCGTTCGTCGGTGTCTACGACAGCCACCTCACTGGCACCGTCCCCATATCGGATCTTGTTGGGAACCTTGCCCGCCGGGGCGACCCGGCCCTGGCAATGCGCTATTGGGTCGCAGCGGTGCAGGCCGAGACCTTCGCCGGGCTCGGTGACTTGGATCGCTGCCAGCGCGCATTGGACACCGCCGAACAGGTACCTGAGCTGACCGGCAACGTGCACAACGGTAGCTGGCTGCGATTCGACCGCTCCCGCCTGGCCGAGCGGATCGAGGTCCAGCTCGCCGCACATGAAGCTGGCTAATCCACCCCACCGCTCGGGCCTGATCATGGCGAACAGCCCGAGTTCGACCAGATCGAGGCGATTTGCCAGAAATCGAGGTCCGGATCCCTTTCGTGAGGAACCGAAGCCCTGGTCCGGCCGCACAGGGTCCAACCCTGGTACCTATTCACCACGCTGCCACAGACCCACAATCGGTGCCAGCAGCATCGGTGACCTGCGTGGTCGAGATGATCGAGACTTGCCTCTGGCCCGATGAACCGCCGGAGCCTGCTCGTATGCGGTGTCCTGCGGAGGGTAGCGGCGGTCGATGACGACCGCGCCGCGGTGTGAGGCCGCAGAAGCGCACTGGTCCAGGACGCAGCAGTACCGCCATTCCCTGGTCAGCACAGGATAAGGAGCACCGATCGATGACCGGCCTCGATGCCTGCCCGGCGAACCGGACAGTGTCAACCTCGGATGTGGAGAACCCCTCACTGTCGGAGTCGCCCGCCATCACTGTGAACGGTAACGGGGCCGGGACGGGGGCTGCGGCCTTCGGCCGACGACTCCGCAACCTGCGACTACAGATCGGACTGTCCCAGAAGCAGCTGGCGCGCTCCAGCGCTCTCAGCGTTCGAGCGATACGCGATCTGGAGAACGGGAAGGTACGGCAACCCAGGGCGGACACCCTGCGCCTTCTCGCCGACGCCCTTGGTCTCAGCGCCCCCCAGATGGACCGGCTGACGAACGACCATTCGCCCGGCTTCCTGGCGGGGGCAGCCGAGCCGGCCGTGAGCGGCCCGTTCATCGGCCGGGAGCAGGAGCTGGCGGCGCTGACGACGATGCTCGGCGCCGAGCACCACCGCCTGGTCACGATCACCGGGATCGAGGGCGTCGGCAAGACACGGCTCGCACTGGAGGTGGCGCACGCACTCAAGGCAGCCGAGCACTCGACGGTCCTCTGGCTGCCCCTCGAAGACGACCAGCTCCGGAGCGGAAGGGAGCCGGTTGCGGCTCCGGAGCAGCCCACGTGGTTGCGCGAGGTCATGCGCTCCGGGCCCGACAGTCGTCGGCGCCTCGTCGAGACCATCGGGGAGTCGAACTGCATCCTCGTCCTCGACGGTGCCCGGCCGGAGGACGAGGTGGCGGACATCACTGCCAATCTCGTGGCCGCATGCCCCCGGCTGCGGGTTCTCGTCACGACGAGAAACCCTGTCCATATACCCCTCGACACCCTTTTCCCCCTCGCACCGCTTCCGGTGCCCCCATGCGACACCGAGTCTGCGGACCTGGGCAAAGTGGCGTCGGTGGCGCTGTTGCTCGCCCAGACGAAGCGAATTCAGCCGGCCTTCCGTCCCGACCCTCATATCCTCGCCGACGTCGCCCGGATCTGCCGCGCACTCGACGGCCTTCCCGCTGCTCTCGAATCCGCCGCGCACTGGAGCCTGATCTACTCCCTGCGGCAGCTCGCCCACCAACTCACCATCGAGCCGCTCACCGTTGTGCGACGACCCCACCGCGGCCATCAGCAGCCAGACGCCTTCGCGTCGGTCCACCACACCATTGCCACGCTGAGCAGCCGCCAACGCGACCTGCTATCGACCATGTCCCGCAAAACGTCCCGCGAAATAGACGGTTACTGGTCGGTACCAGAGGTGGCGGACAAGCTGGGCCTGACGGCTGCGGAATGCGCCGACGACATCCACCACCTCCTTATTCTCGGCATCCTTCGCCGCGTCGACCACCACGACGTGGCGATGTTCAGGGTACTCAACATCGTCAGCATCACCGGACAGAACGCAGCCGCATGATCTGGGCACCACCAGGAAGGATGAAACAGTGAGACTCTGCACTCTTCGCACCGAGACTGGTGAGGACGTCGGCGTGTCGGTCCCCGGCGGGATCGCCACACTGAACCTCATCAACGCGACCGCAAGAACCCTCTACGGTCCCACCATGCTGGACATCATCCTGAAGGGCGAGGCCGCCGCGCTCGCGGCCACGGTCGCCTCCCTGCCCGACCCCGGCGTGCTGGCCGCGCAGGCCGAACCGGAATTCGGGCCGCTCTACCGGTGTCCGCCGAAGCTGTGGGGTGTGGGCCTGAACTACATGCGCCACGCCGACGACCTGGGGGTACGACAGCCGAGCGACGCCCCCGGCTCCTACCTGCGGCCGTCCTCGACGGTGATCGGGTACGGCGACGACATCCTGCTTCCCAGCCAGTCGCAGCGCGTCACCGCCGAAGCCGAGCTCGGCGTGGTCGTCGGCACCACCTGCCGCGACGTGTCACCTGAGGACGCCCCGTCCGTCGTCTTCGGCTATACCACCGTCCTGGACATGACCGCCGAGGACGCGATCCGGGTCAACCCCCGCCACATTCCCTGGGCGAAGGCCTTCGATACCTTCTGCAGCCTCGGCCCCTGGGTCGTCACCCCCGACGAGATCCCCGACCTCTCCGCCGTGCAGATCTCCACCGTCGTTAACGGGAAGACAATCGCGTCCAACCGGGTATCTGCCATGATGTATGACCCACATTGGCTGGTCGGCTACTTCTCCGGCGGCATGGTCCTCGAAGCCGGAGCCGTGATCGCCACGGGAACCCCCGGCGCCGGCGTAATCCACGACGGGGACACTGTAGAAGCCCGTGTCGACGGCGTCGGCGACCTCCGCAACACCGTCAGGCTCAACCCTGCCGAGCAACCCGGAGGTGGGCGTGCCTGACCTGCCCTACGGCCGCTACCCGGTCCTCATCGGGGTGCGGTAAGGCAGCCTGCGCTCCGGACGGCACAAGGCTCTGTCCGCCTGCCTCACTACCACGGCGCCGCCACCCGGGCCATGGAGAGTGGTTCGCCGTCGGCCGCTGGAAACATGGGCGGGCCCGGGTGCACGGCCCGCCCCCGACAGGATCGAGGCTTCCTCGAGCGTAGAGAGCTGGTATTCCCCGACGCATCACCAAGGCCGTCAGCCGGGCCCTTTGCTTTCAGGACTGCCGGTCGAGGTTGAGCTGCCCCGCGTTTTACGGACAGGGAATTTGTGGTTTATTCACGCGGCTTCCTGCGCTTTCAGATACGTCCATGAATTCCCTTCGCGCCGAAGACGGCGGCAGTAAGAGGCAGAATAGGAAGGTTCGAGGCATTTAACGTTCCTCCTATGGAGTTGCTGCCCGACAGGCCCGTACGCTCAATGAGTAGCCGCCGGTAGAAGGGAGATCCGCCATCGCCAGAGCAGCTCATGGTGTCCGGGGAGTTCTGCTGCTGGATCCCGTTCGCATACGCCGACGATGTCGATAACACCCTTTGCGAGGTCGAGAGGACGGGATCGGAGCCGCAGGCCGCCCACACCGGCGAGTTCGGCAGTCCCGTCTTTCTGTTACTCGCCGCGATCGCCGGCGTGATAGCCGTACCCTCGTCCGTCGCGCGGACAGCGATCGCCCGCATCATGCAAAGGAGGAGACGGTCCGATGAATCCGGAGTTCTACTCCAAGGTCGCCGAGAAGTTCGGCGGCTATTCCAGTGGGGCGCGGCGAACGGCGGTCTATCCCGAGGGTGACCCGGAGGCTCTCTTCGACCGGATCGCCACAGGGTTGGGTGGACCGGCAGCGCGGCTGCTGGACGTGGGGTGTGCCGACGGGCGCAACCTGCTCGCAATCGCCCCGTCGTTCGGCCACGTCCACGCCATCGACCTCGCACCGCAGATGCTCGAGTCGGCGGTACGCTCGCTGGCCTCATCGGGGCTGCGCCACGTCGAGTTCTCGACGCGCGACGCCGCCGCCACCGGCTTCCCCGACGGCTATTTCGACGTGATCACCTCCCGGCGCGGGCCGCTGTTCGCCGAGGAGTTCTACCGTCTGCTGCGACCCGGCGGCGCCCTGGTTCACCTTGGTATCGGCGAGCTGGACGTCCGCGAACTCAAAGAGGTCTTCGGGCGCGGCCAGCTCTACCGCCGCTGGGAGGGCAACCCCGTCTCCCAGGACGAGCGGGTCCGGCTGCAGCGGGCGGGCTTCACCGTGCTGCTCGAGCAGGCCGTCCCTTACCAGGAGTACTTCCACTCAGCCGCAGACCTCAACCGCTTCCTCCAGATGGTGCCGATCTTCGAGGACTACGACGAGGTGCGGGACCGGGAGCTGCTGGACCGGTATGTCGAGGCCGCCTCGCGGGAGCACGGCATCCTCATGGATCGACATTGGTTCGTGCTGCACGCTCGACGGGGGGATCAGTGACTGTCTTCGAGGCTCTCGAGTCCGAAGTCCGCAGCTACAGCCGGGCCTGGCCGCTCGTGTTCGGCCGCGGGCGCGGCGCCCGCTTGTACTCCGAGCAGGGCCGCCCCTACCTGGACTTCTTCGCCGGCGCGGGCGCCCTGAACTACGGGCACAACGAACCGGCCCAGAAGCGGGCGCTGCTCGACTACATCGCCGACGACGGTGTGACGCACGCCCTGGACATGTTCACGACGGCGAAGCGTGACTTCCTGGAGACCTTCGACGAACTGATCCTCCGGCCCCGCGGAGCCGACTACAAGGTCATCTTCCCCGGACCGGGCGGCACCAACGCCGTCGAGGCCGCCCTCAAGCTCGCCCGCAGGGTCACCGGCCGCCAGCTCGTCATCGGCTTCACGCGCGGGTTCCACGGTATGACCCTGGGTGCGCTGGCCGTCAGCGGTGGCGCCCGCAAGCGGGCCGCCGCCGGGGTGCCGCTGACCAACGTCGTGTCCATGCCCTACGACGCATACCTCGGTGGCGATCTCCGTGGCGACCGGCCGGACTTCGAGTACCTCCAACAGCTTCTGTCGGACCCTGCGAGCGGCCTGGACGCGCCGGCCGCGGTGATCGTTGAGACGGTCCAGGGTGAAGGCGGGATCAACGTCGCCAGCGTCGAGTGGCTGCGCGGGCTGGCGGAGCTGTGCCGGCGGTATGACATCTTGCTGATCGTGGACGACGTCCAGATGGGGTGCGGGCGGACCGGCCCGTTCTTCAGCTACGAGGACGCCGGGATCGTCCCCGACATGGTCTGCCTGTCGAAGTCCATAGGCGGCTACGGCCTTCCGCTGGCGCTCACCCTGATCCGTCCCGAGCTGGACGTCTGGGAGCCCGGCGACCACAACGGGACCTTCCGTGGGGTCGCCCCCGCGTTCGTGACCGGGGCGCAGGCGCTGCGAACCTACTGGAGCGACGACGTGCTGGAGAAGTCCACCCGCGCAAAGGGCGAACACGTCGGCGCCGCGCTACAGCGCACAGCGGCCGGTTTTCCCTCGGCAGGCCTGAAGGTCCGGGGCCGTGGCCTGGCCTGGGGTCTGGACCTCGGCACGGCCGGCGAACCGGGAACCGCCGCAAAGGTCTGCGCAGCGGCGTTCGACCACGGTCTACTGGTGGAGACCTCAGGCGCCCAGGACGAGGTGATCAAGCTGCTGCCGCCGTTGATCGTCGACGGCGACGAGCTGGACGAGGGCCTGCAGATCATCGACCACTGTGTCGGAAGCGTTCTCGGCCAGCGAGCATGCACCGAGGAGTTCACGTCATGACCATCAGGAGCACCGGCCCCGCCATGTCCCCATGCGTACCAACGATCGACCTCGCCCGCTGGCAGGACGGCCCCCCGTCCGAGCGCGCGGCCGTCGGCGAGCGGCTCGATGAGGCCTTGCGCCGAACCGGCATGTTCCTACTGCGCTCCCACGGGGTGCCACGCGAGGTAGTCGAAGAATTGCGCAGGCGTGCTCGGGAGTTCTTCGCCCTGCCGCGGGAGGTGAAGGCGCGCTACGCGGTCGAGGCCGCCTGTGACGGCGGGTGGCTCGGGATGCACCCGCCCGGAGGGGTCGGGGTGGAGATCGACGACGGCCAGGTCTCCGGCGCACCCGACCTGCACGAGTCGTTCTACGCGGGTCCGGGACACCGTACCGGGACCCCGGACCGGGACCGGGTCAACTACCCGGCCAACCGCTGGCCCGCAGAACTCCCTGAACTGCGGACCGCCGTTGAGGTCTACACCGGCTGCCTGCTGCGGGTGGCGCGGGCAGTCAACGAACTACTCGCTGTCACGCTCGGGTTGCCCGCCGACTTCTTCACCGCGCGGGCCGAGCGTGCGACGTGGACCCAGAACCTGAGCCTGTATCCCTCGCTGAACGCCGTTGGGGGCGTCGCCGCAGGCCAGTTTCGCAACGGGCCCCACACCGACCTTGGCACCTTCACGGTACTCAGCCGCCAGCCCGGGGTGGGGTGCCTGCAGGGCCATGACGACCACGCCGGCTGGTTCGCGCCCCCGCATGACCCCGACTCGTTCATCGTCAACCTCGGCGACCTGATGGAACTCTGGACCGATGGGCGGTGGCGGGCGCTGCGTCACCGGGTGCTCCCGCCCAGTCCCAGCGCACCGGACGAGGAGCTGCTCTCCCTAGTGTTCTTCTTCGAGACCGATCCCGACACGATTATCGAGCCGCTGCCCGCGCCGATGGGGGGCGGGCGCGGCCTGGCTCCCGCCCGGGCCCGGCAGACCGTCTTGGACAAGCTTGGGGTGGCGACGGGCGGGGAGGACGGCCGATGAGGATCGTGGCCGTGGTGTCTGGCGGCATCGACTCCGTCGTCATGGCCCACCATCTCGCCGCTCAGGGCCACGAGCTGCACCTGATGGCGGTTGACTACGGACAGCGTCACCGGAGGGAACTGATCTTCGCGGCCGCGGCGGCCCGTCGGCTCGACGCTTCCTACGAGGAGGTCGACCTGCGGGCGCTGCGCGGTGTCATGCGCGGGTCGTCGCTGACCGATCCGTCGGTCGCGGTCCCACGGCCGGACCAGCCATCCACGCCGGCCGGGAACCCTAATATCGTCCCCAACCGCAACGCCGTGCTGCTGTCGGTCGCGTTCGCCCTGGCGGTCAGCGTGTCCGCGCGGGCCGTGGCGGTGGGGGTCATGGCCGGGGACGTCGGGCCCTCCGACACCTCGCCCGAGTTTCTGCGGCTGTTTTCGGAGATGGAACGCGTGGCGACGCGTGGATCGGTCGGATCGGAGATCGAGCTGCTGGCGCCGTTGATCGAGCTGCCCAAGGCCGGGGTAGTCGCACTCGGCGACGAGCTCGGGGTCCCCTGGGAGCAGACGTGGAGCTGCTTTCGTGGCGAGGAGGTGCATTGCGGCGCCTGCGCGGCGTGCACCGAGCGGCGAGGGGCGTTCGCGAGTCTCGGGCTGACTGATCCGGTTCCGTATCGGGAGCTCGCCGGCGGGCCCAGTGCCCCCGCGACATAGGAGAGGAGCAGGTGAGAGATGAGTCTGCGAATCAGCAAGAAATTCGAGTTCTCGGCGAGCCATCAGCTGAACGGTCTCCCGGAGGATCACCAGTGCGGGCGGCTGCACGGGCACAACTACGTCGTCGAACTTGAGCTGAGCGGGTCGATCGACAAGCTCACCCCTACCGGGTTCGTCCGTGACTACGGCGATCTCGCGGTGTTCAAGACCTGGATGGACAAGACCTGCGACCACAAGCACCTCAACGACATCCTGACGGACAATCCCACGGCCGAGAACATCGCGGTGTGGCTGTACAAGGAATGGTCCGGGAAGTTGCCCGAGCTGAGTTGTGTCCGCGTCTCGGAGACGCCGAAGACCTGGGCCGAGTACCGCCCGTGAAGGGCGGCGACCCGGCGTTGCCCGCAGCTGGAGAGGAGAGACCACGGATGTCGTCGACGGCCTACACGGAGGACCAGGCGGGCGACCGAAGCGACTCGGGGAGCGAGGACCCCCTGGTCGACATCGGTCGGCGGCTGCTCAAGGAGATCGGCGAAGACCCGGAGCGTGACGGTCTGCGTGACACTCCCGAGCGCTTCGCCCGATGGTGGAGGGAATTCGTTGACTACGATCCCGGAGCCATCTCGAAGTTGTTCGAGACGACGACGAGAAACCAGATGGTCACGGTCTCCGACATAGAAGTGTGGTCGCTGTGCGAGCACCACCTGCTGCCCTTCCGGTGCTCGATCACCATTTCCTACCGGCCGGCCGGGATGCTGCTCGGCCTGTCCAAGTTCGCGCGCATCGCCCACCGCCACGCCCATCGTCTGCAAGTGCAGGAGCGGCTGGTCAGCGACATCGCCGCGGACGTCTGCGCCATAACCGGCAGCCCGGACGTGGCTGTCCTCGCCCGGGGGGAGCACCTCTGCATGACGATGCGCGGGATCAAGACGAGTGCCCACATGACGTCGACCGCCTACCTCGGCGCCTTCGACAGCGACGCCGAACTCCGCGCGGAACTGTTCGCGCTCACCCGCCCCTGACCATTCGCCGCAACGTTGCTGAGAGGGCTCCGGTGCGCACCACGCGCCCGTGGATCCGGCCGGTGCTCACGGAGAGGCGAGAGATGATGGCAGCCGAACTCGTGGTGAACGAAATCTTCGGGCCGACAGTCCAGGGCGAGGGCCCATCCCTCGGCCGGCGATGCGCGTTCGTGCGGCTCGGCGGGTGCAACCTGTCATGCCGATGGTGCGACACCCCCTACACCTGGGACTGGACCGGCACGAGCGACACAGGGGTCGCCTACGACCCCAAGGTCGAACTGCACCGCCGTCCCGTAGCGGACGTGGCAGCCGAGGTCTCCGCGCTCGGGGTTGATCTCGTGGTGATCTCCGGAGGAGAGCCGCTCGGGCAGCAGGGCCGGCTCGTGGCGCTGGTAGATCTGCTCGCCGCAGGCGGTATCAACGTCGAGATCGAGACGAACGGCACCCACAGTCCGGATCCTCGGCTGGTCGCCGCAAGTGTGCGGTTCAACGTCTCACCCAAGCTCTCCCACTCTGGGGACCCGGATCGGCGGCGGATCGTTCCCGCGGCGCTCCACGCGCTCGCGGGCACGCCGCGCACAGCGTTCAAGTTCGTTTGCCGAGACGTCAAGGACCTGGATGAGGTGGATGAACTCGTGAGACGCTTCGCCCTCCAGCAGATTTGGATCATGCCTGAGGGGCAGAGCAGCGCGGAGATCGGTGCCCATCTCGACGACCTGGCCACCGACGTCATCGACCGCGGGTGGAACATCACCACCCGTCTGCACACGCTTCTTTGGGGTGCGCGCCGCGGGGTTTGACCGCGCCGATGGGTGCGACGTGGCCTCGAAGCGGGACCAGCCGGTCGCCGGCTGGTCCGTGCGCGCCTGATCGCTGCTGTCGGAGACGTTGCGCCGGACCTGCGGCAGGATGCTGGCGAAAGCAGCGAAACCCCATGGCGATACCGGAAGGCAGCCTTTATTCCGGCACCGCTGAGATCTGGAACCGGATGTCCTCGGGGAGCTGCACCGCGGCGGTGCTCGGCTTACTCAGTCGCACGTAGTTCCACCGTTCGCCGCCAACGGCTGTGCTCGGCGAGGTCCCTCTGGTAGGCGGCATAAGCTTCTTCGTCGCGCTTGCAGTCGGTGGAGCGGAAGAACATCGCAAACGCCCACCGGCGCCGGCCCGAGACATTGGGGAGCGATCGATGAATCATCTCCCCGTGGTGGGCGACGAGGTCGCCGGGTTCAAGATCAAAAGAGGTCTCGGCCATGCGGTCGTCGGGGCCGTAATCAGCCACGGTCTGGGAAAATGCCTGGTGCTCGCTCAAGGAGTGGCGTCGCAGGCCTTTGAGATGCGAGCCACGGACGTAGCGTACAGCTCCGTTGGAGCCGTCCACTGCGTCCAACGCCACCCAGAGGGAGAGCGTGTCGGATGGCTCCCACCGGTAGTAATAGTTGTCCTGGTGCGGAGGGGTGGGATCCGCAGCGCCGGGCGGGACCGCGAAGAACGCCTGCCAGCCCCAGTTGCTGTACTCGTCCCTGACGGCGGGACACACCGGATGGCCGAGCAGTTCGGCGGCCAGCGACATCCATTTGGACGAACGACCCAGAGACTCGAAAAAGGGATCGGCCGTCAGGTTGTCGAGAGCTCTTATGGCTCCGGTCTGGCTGGTGACAACCGAGCCGTCCGTGAGGCCGGGGGCGGTTTCCCGCATGAATCGCTCGAGTGCGCCAGTCAGGCGGCCGGCTTCGGCTTCCGTGAGGAAATTACGGATAGGAACGACACCATCCCGTAGGAACGTACCGCGCTCTTCCAGCCGACGGGGTTGATGCGATTCAGTCACGACTACCTTCTCTTCGTCACGGTTGAGAACCTGCGCCGTCGATGCACGGGTATGGAGTTCTGCGTGAGCGCCATGATCTGCGTTCCGACAATAGCCAAGAAAAGCACACGGCCGCCAGCGGCAGAAGCCCGGCAGAAAAGCGCACATTCAGCGGCTCAACTGCCTCTCCGGACAGCGGGGCCGACACCGTTATACCTGCCGCACGATCTGGCCGCCGAAGAGCGCGACGTACTACTACTTCGCCGCTTGGCGGGACGACGGGACTAACCAGGCCATCCACGAGCTTCTGCTGCGCCAATGAATTCGCCGGCGAGGCGAGGCGGAGCGGCAGAATACCGGCAGCTAGCGCCAGCACGGCAGATCAAAGCGCCTCTGAGTGCCGCCCGAAGTCACTTGTGCGCCCGAGCGCTCGCTGCGAAGCTCAGTCTCGAAATAACTCAGGCCGATGGCGTCTTTGGCGAACTCTCGTTATTGGCGCTGCCGGTCGGCCCATGTTGTCACTGTCGAGTTCATTCCGTGAAGCTGCCGATTAGCGGTCATCTGCGGTGCGGTCCAGCGCTCAGTCCGATTCGATCGCGTGCGGGGAGCGGCCTGCGGCCACTCCGGAGCAAGAAAACCGAGTCACCTTTATAGAGGGGTGATCATTCATGTCAGAAGTGTCAAGAGTTACTGTGACTCTGGTCCAACAGGGCGTTTGGGATATGCCGCTTGAGTCCCTGCCGTTGGCTTCTGGATATCTCAAGGCGATGATTCTCGACGATCCGGAGCTGAGTGCCCGGGTATCCGTTGACATAGTCAATTTCCGTGGTGGTGTGACGCACGGCGAAATGGCTCGGAGACTGTTTTCCGGTCAACTGCCCGACGTGCTGGCGTTCTCGGTGTTCGGATGGAATGTGCGGGCCTTCGGCGCGCTCGCCGAGACCTTCAAGCAGCTCAAACCGGAAGGATGGGCAGTATTCGGCGGAACGCACGTCACCCGCCAGGCGGAGCGGGTATTCCGCGAGAACCCGGCGGTGGACATCGTCGTCAACGGCGAGGGCGAGATCACCTTCCGGGAACTGGTCAGGGCGCACATGGGCGGCTGCGACCGTACCGACCTAGCCGACGTCGAGGGCATCTCCTACCAGTCCCCCACCGGTACACCGGTCACCACGACGGACCGACCCCGCATTGAGGACCTGGACGTCATCCCGTCCCCATTCCTGACCGGGGCCATTGACCTGGTCGACGAGAACGGCGTGTTTCTCTACGACGTGGCGCTTGTCGAAACCAACCGTGGCTGCCCCTACAAGTGTGCCTTCTGCTACTGGGGAGGGGCGGTGGGTCAGCGAGTCCGAGCCTTCTCTCGCTCCCGGCTCCGCGCCGAACTGGAGCTTTTCGCCAAGTTGAAAGTCCATACCGTAGTCGCCTGTGATGCCAACTTCGGGATGATGCCGATTGATCTGGAACTGGTGGAGGACCTGATCGAGATCAAGGAAAAATACGGCTTCCCGAGCGCCTTTGAGACGTCCTGGGCGAAAAACAAGTCCAAAGTTTTCTACGAGATCGTGCACCGCATGAAGGACGCGGAGTTGCGCAGTTCGTTCACTCTCGCGCTGCAGAGCCTGAGCCCTGATGCGCTCGACACGATGCTGCTGCCCAACACCGACTACTCGGACAACAAGGATGTGCATGGGATCATCGCGCTGCGCGGTGATCAGGACGATTTCGAGTACGTACTCGCCCATCGGACGATGTCATTCGCGGACAACGCCCGCATGCAGCGCTTTCTGTTCTGGGCCCGGGTGGTGGCAGAGAATGCGGTACTGCGCTACTGCTGGCTGCCGCTCCGGAAGTTCGCTGGCTGGCAGCAGTCCCGGGTACTTGGCAGTCTCGCCGACTGGGCCGACACGTCTCCCAGGCCCGAGGCCGCGCCGCTGCGGGAGGCGGCCGCTCGGGCGCATGGCGGCGGAGCACCTGCGTATGCGACCGCTATCGGCTACCTGTTCACCAATCCGGCCGGACGCAGTGCCCTGCGGCACTGGTGGGAAGAAGCGGTGGGCCCGGAGTTGCCCGCCGCGCACCGCGCGTTCCTGGATGAGGTATTTCGTTACGACCTGCTCACCCAGCCGGTCTGCCCGACGGCCGACACGGGCAGCCGGCCTGCCGCCGATCCGGTCTTCCCGAACGTGGAGGAACTCCGAGACCGGGACCTTTACGTCCGCAAGGGCGTGCTGCTCGGCTACGATCTGCCAGCCCTGCTTCCCCAGCTGCGAGCTAGCCAACGCGTTGATGTGTCCCCCACCCCGACTGAGGTGGACCTCTACTACCGCAGCGGGGCGCTCAATGCTGTACTCTCCACCAACCACGAGGAGATCGTGCACTTCATGGGCGTGCCGCAATACGTCAGGCATCGAAGTTTGTCGTGAACAATCCAAGCCCGAGTAACCCGGCCCACATTCAAGTCAACTACCAACCACCCGCACAGGACATCCGTGAGGCAGGCATGAATAACATGCGAGAGGGATATCAAGGCACAGGCCCCGGCGCGATCGCGCCGGACGGGACGTCGATCGATTTTTACCTGCGGCTATCTGCTGGCGACGAGGCGGACATCGTGGCTGCGGCCGTGCCGGCGGGCGCGCGCATACTCGAGCTGGGCAGCGGGCTCGGCAGGATTACCCATCCTCTGCTGAAGCACGGATTCACGGTCACGGCGGTAGACGACTCCCCGGAGATGCTGGAGCGCGTCCGCGGCGCACGCACGGTGTGCAGCCCGATCGAGACTCTCGACCTGGGCGAGACGTTCGACGTGGTGCTGCTGGCGTCGTTCCTCGTGAACGCGGGGGACGAGAAGGTGCGGCGGGGAATGCTCAGAACATGCGCCCGGCATACGGCGGATGGCGGGTGCGTGCTCATCCAGCGCGAGGGGGAGGAGGACTTCTTCGCGAACGTGCCGCGTGAGTGGGTCGATCCCGGAGGCTACACGGGACGGATCTTGTCCGCGGAACCGGTCGGGAACGGAGTGCGCCAGGTGCGTGTCGAGTACGAATTCCCCGACGTCGCGTGGACACGGACCTTCCTGTCCCGGCCCCTGCGCAGGCAGGAGTTCGAGGAGGCACTCAAGCAGGCTGGGCTGAGGGCGGATCGGTATCTGACCGAGGACCAGGTGTGGGTGCGCGCGGTGAAGGCGGACGCCGGGGGCCATGACATGCCAGAGGAAGGGCGTACGGCCGGTCAGTAACCCGCCCCGTCAGTCGCCGCCACGAGGCAGCCCCGCCCGCCCCGACCGGCTCCGGCCGGCCGGGGCGGGCGCAGAGTATCGAAGCAGTACACCTCAGGCCAGCACGTCAGCGCCGCGAAGATCGAGGTTAGGCACGGCCTCGTTGGCCGTCGCAGGTAAACAAACCGGTCCTTCGCGTCCTCGGCCCCCCAATGATCGAGGTTTTCGGGTTGGTGGCAAAATTAGTTACCGCGCCGCGATGAGACGCTGCCCGAATAAACCCTCCATCGAATCCATTTTCTGAAAAAAATACGCCCCACACCGGCGCCACGTGCTCCAGTCGCCCGCTGTCGGGGTCGACAATAGCTTCGGGAGTGGAATCTACGCGATGCTGGATGATGAAGGGCCCACCGGCGTTGCGACGCAGCAGTTTCTCCCATTCGCCGCTTTCGGTCTCCCAGCCTGCCACGACGCCGATGCCAGAAAAACCTGCGCCCGGTTTGAGAATTAGATTTTGTTGATGTTCGATTGAGAAGCTCATGAGATCGACGCGTTCATCGTTGAACTGGGTCCATCCTTCACGCAGGAGGCGCGTCCATGGAAGAATTCGATCGATCAACTCCCGTTCCGTCCCGGAGAATGAATTTCGATATCTGCGGTCGGACAATAGGGCCAACGTAGCTTTATCGTTAAACAGGTGACTTGCGGGCGGCGTGTGCAGTACGAGATTACCTTGCTCGTGCATCCGGCAAATCATTTCATACGCCGCCTGCCCGCTCACGTCATCGATCAATTGCTCAACCATGAAATATCGCAGTATGAGGTCGAGCGGCTTGCCGTCGAGGTACACTCGGCCATTCTTCTGCTTTAGCTGGCCAAGCTCTCCCGGGACAAGCCGCACCCCATATTCCGCCATCGAATCCCGAATTGCCCGAAAATTATCCTTCCAACCTGAAAACCCGCCATCCGTCTCTATAGCGGCGATGACGGGCTCCCGGCTTCCTGATACTGTCGCAGCTGCACCGCGAAGTCGACCGGCTCCTGCTGCCATAGTGTCGGTGTAATCGATATTAAATTCTCTTGCGAACCCGGTGAAAGGCTCATCCGCCATTAGAGCGCGATTCACCTCAACTGTTTCTGCGCCGCCAATCCCGGTGTTCACGTTGAACTCAAGAAGTTTGAAGGCCGACCCGTCTCGATACAGGTCTGCACGTCCAGATCGCGGAGGCTCGACATTACGCAGCCGGCTAATCAACGCTGTGCGTTGTTCATCGAGTCCAATTACGGAGCAGTATTTATTGATATCATCATTAAACAACCGCTCAGGCAATGAGATAATGATGTCGAATATACTCTTGAGATCGGAACCCAATACGTCCATCGCTTTTCGATCGGCAAAAAATGGCCTGGGCAAGAGTTCGAACGCGTTCCGGAATGACGCCGGTATGTGACTGGTCGACATTACAGACCGAAATCGTTCATTGGCCTGGCATCGCTTCAGATATTCGCTCGTGACATAGTCTGCCGTCATGTTCTCTGCCGTCATGTTCTCTATCATCAGTTCATCCTCCATAGCCAAGCCTTCGTGCGCTGCGACGGCGGCGCACAGCCCGAGTTGTAACAGATCACTCCGGGGTGATTGACACGCTGATCTCGCTCTTGACCTCGGCGAGCCGGCCAATGACTTCACGTGAATCCTTACCGCAGACGGCCGCTGCCGCGACCGCGTCCGTTGATCGCCTGGGCTGCCTGACGGGGTCACCCGGACGGTAAGGCGTCGTGAGCTGAAGCAGCCAGTCAGCCTGCGGAAGCGCGTTATACCCGCGGAAGCGGCCCAGCGCTGGCGGATAGATCATGGACCAGCCGGTCGCCGGCTGGTCCATGCGCGCCTGAGCGCCGCTGTCCAAGACGTTGCGCCCGACCTGCGGCAGGACGCTGGCGAAAAGCAGCGAAACCCCGTGGCGATACCGGAAGGCAGCCTCTATTCCGGCACCGCCGGGACGGCCGCCCAACTCGCAGAACACCGGCCTGCCGCGGTCATCGAGGAACGCTTCGAGGTGCGCGGCGCCACTGAACCAGGCGATGCACCTGAGTACCGCGCGATTGAACGTTAGCAGGAGTTCGAGGTCCGGCCCATCGTCGAGGGTGTGCGACCGGATCTGTCCATTCAGCGGAAACGTTTCGTGCGAGTCCATATACTCCGAGACGGAGACAGCAACCGGCACGCCGTTGCTGACAACGCTGTCGATGTGGAACTGGCGCCCCGCGATGAATTCCTCGGCCTCGTACCGGTCTGGACTGGCGAACCCTTGCCGCTGCAAGCGGATCAGCTCGTCTTTGTCACGAACAATGTGCACGTCCAGGGAACCGGCGCCATGCACAGGCTTGATGACAATTTGGCCAAACTTGTCGAGCAGTTCCGTTGCCTGGATGGGTTCGGAGATTTCCGTGAACTCCGGAACCCGGATTCCGTGCACCGAAAAATGGCGCTTCATCGCCACCTTATCGCGGAGCAGCAGCGTGTGCTCGGTTCCCATGCCGCCTACGCCAATGGCCTCGCGCAGGCGCGCGGCCGGCAGCAGCAGCCGCTCCTGGGTCGCCACCACCCAGTCGAATTCGAAGTCACCGACCAGTGCGGGCAGCGACACCGCAAGCTCGCCAGAGGGGTGGATGTCCACGGGGATACAGCGGCTTACCTGCCCGGGAGTCAACGGGGCGATATCGCGAGGTCGCGCGAGCAAGGTAATGTCGAATTCGTCCGGCTCGAAGAAGGGGCTGCCATCATCGTGGCGGTAAGCGTCGTAACCGACGTGGCTCAAAAGAGCTACCCTTTGACGAGTCACTACTCCTCCGCATTCACGGCGACAAGGGTATCGATTCCCGGTGCCTGTTCCGATGTCACTGGTCCGGCTTTGATGGCCAAGTGCGCAAGCCCGGATCCGATGGCGAGGGACACGGCCGCGAGAAGCAGCAGCGCCCCTGGCCCGAGCGATTGGGCGATCACACCGCCGACCGCCGCCCCGGCGGCTCCGCCCAGCGACATGAACGAACTGATCCACGACTGGGTTTCCGCAGACATGTTCGCCGGAGACAGCTCGACAACGGTCGTCCACAGGGCCACGAAACTGGGCCCCAGCGCGATGCCCATGAGAGCCGCGGCCACGACCAGGACCGCCGTCCAGGTGAAGCTGGCCGCTGCCACCAGCAGGGTCCCCAGGCACAGCACGCCCAGCGTGACAGGCAACGTGGCCCTGGCCGACTTCCGTGCCGGCAACGCTCCCAGGGTGAGGCCGCCCGCCACGCTGCCCACTGCCATGCAGCTGAGGAGCACTCCACTCATCAGCGGTGAATTGTGCTGCTGGGCCCAGGCGGGAAAGGCCAACTCGATCACGCGGACCGCGAGAAAGAAGGACATCGCCGCCGCCATTGTCCTGCGCAGCACGCGGCTGTGCAGTGGGCCCAGCCAGTGGCGTTCCGCGGACTGCGCCGGTTCGCGCTGGTGCGGCAGCCGGCGGGAGAGCAGCAGAAGGGTCGCGATGGTGCTCAGCAGCGCGGAGGCGGCCAGGCCGGCCCAGGGCGCCACGACTACCACCAGGAAGGCCGCGATGGTCGGACCCACGATGAACCCCACGTCGGTCAACATGGTATCTAGCGACAGGATGGTTGTCCGGAGCGCGTCCGTGGTCATCTCACGCCACATCAGCCGGGTCACGGTCTGGATGGGCGGAGCCGACACCCCCGCGACGAATGCGCAAACCACCGTGGTGGCGAACGGTCCATGTATGCGATCGTTCAGCACCAGGACAGTCAGCGCGACCAGATACACCACGAGGCCCGGAAACATCACCAGGGTATAGCCGCGGCGGTCCATGAGCCTGCCCCTCAGCGGCAGGGTGGCTCCGGCAAGCGCGGACACGGCGACAACCACGGCTGCGTGGCCGAGGCCCCGATAATGCTCGACCTCGAGCAGGAGGGCGAGCGAAGAGATTCCAGGCTTGAGCCTGCCTGCGACAGCCGCGAACAGAGATGAGCGAAATTTGGGCAGAGAGAAGAGCTTCCGATACGAGGACAAGAACTTCATCGGGATCAGCAGACCGGTCCAACAACTAGTTCCACGGTGTCGCGGACCGCGGCCAGGCGCTGGAGCAGTGCCTGGCGGTCCGGCGCGGAAACCAGCACCCTGACCGGAATGGTGCGTATGCTTTCGGTCGTCGGCACCATGTCACCCGCCCGATAGCCGATCATCAGATTGTCCACGCCGGGCAGTCGCTCCACCTTGTCCAGCCCCCGGATCTCCGCCAGGCGGCCGGCCGGCCCGTCGTTGCGAATGGCGTTCGCGCCGCAGAAGCCGTCGAACCTCACCGGCTCGGTCGCAATCTTCGGCACCTCGCCCAGACGGCAGGCCAGGGCCTGGCGGTGCGGGTCGAGATCGCTGCGCGCGATCCACCCGTCGATCATGGGGTAGGCGGGCAGACGAGCGCCCAGTTCAATGAGGTAGGCGTCGCCGGCCGAGATCTTGATTTCGGTGTGACTGGGGCCGAGACGCACGCCGAACGCGTCGAGCACCTGCCGCACGTAGTCGACGGCAGTCTGCCAGTCGGGGTCGTCCTGGGGGATCTGCGCCCAGTCCCAGTAGGGGAACGAGTAATCCCGGTCGTCGGGTTGCCGGTATTCCCAGATGTCAACGACGTGGTGCGCGCCGTCGTGCGAGATGAAGTTCACGCCTAGCTCCCGGCCGCGCACGTACTGCTCGACCAGCCAGGCTTGGACCGGCCGTCCGAAGTGGTCGGTCCGTTCCAGGGTCGAAAGGTCCTCCGTGTCCTGGGGCCGGCTCAGCAGCCGGACGCCGTGCGACGCGGCCCCGGTCGTCTGCTTGAGAAAGGCGGGGAAGCCCACGGCGCGCGCGGCACGGGCGATGTCGGTCGCGTCTTCGGCTATCACGTACCGGGGAATACGAATCCCCGCCCGCGCGGCGGTCTCCCGCATCACGGATTTGTCCCGGCGGGCGAGGGCGAGCCGCGCGCCGTTCCCCGGCAGGCCGAACTCTTCAGCCAGCGTGTCCGCCTTGTCCACGGACACGTCGGAGGCGGGCACCACCGCGCGGATGTCGGCGCCCAGCCCGGCGAGTTGCGCCCGGATCTCGCCGAGCTCCGCAGCGTAGAGGCTGACGGTGTCACCCACCGTGTGGTCGGGCCACCGGGTTTGGATGTGCTCGCGGGGCATCGTGTAAACGGAGATCACGGCCATTCCGCGCTCGGCCACCTGGGGCTTGAAATTGAAGCCCTGCCGACCGGGATCCATTAGCACAACGGCGGGTGTTCCGCTTAGTGAGCTGGTCATGATGCTCCTTGTGGCTTCTCGTCCAATGCCTGCTGGCGCCGCTGTCGGGCATGACCAAGGCCGGTGCCGGAACTGGGCGAGCTGCCTTGTCCCGCTAGCCTCCTAAGCACCTATGCCAGCGCCACGGCCACGCCCCGCCATCGGCAGCCGGTGCCGGCTCACATGGAGGCGCCCGACGTGTCCTTCGCGCCGCTCTCGTGCGAAAAATATCCGGTCGACGACTTCGTCCCGTCGCTCAGGTGGGAGCCTTCCTGAACCTGGTACAGAGAGTTGAACTCCGCTGCCGCAATCGGGAGCTTCCACAGGCCGGCCTCGCTGCGCACGGTCCTGGACGCCCTTCCGCGCACGAGCTTCGCCGTCGGCTCGTTGTGCGCGGCGTGCGGACCGTAGTAGATGGGAAGGGCGTCGGCCGCGCGGTAGGACGGGATGAAGACACGGCGGTACAGATCCGAGAGGTTCTTCTCAGACGAGTGCAGGAGCAGGGGGTGGATGAACACCACCGACCCCGCGGGCCCCTCGCAGTCGATGATCGCCGACTCAGCCAGGCCCACGTCCGCCGGCGACGAGACCTTGCCCACGAAATGGCCCTCCGACTCGTGGCTGAGGAGGCCATGCCGGTGCGAACCGGCGACGACCCGCAGACAGGCGTTTTCCCGGGTCGCGTCGTCGAGATAGATCAGCGAGGCGACCAGGTCGGTGTTCGTGTGCGGGTAAAACGAGAAGTCCTGGTGCCACTCGACGACGCTGCCTACGCGCGGCGGCTTCACGTTGAGCTTCGAGTACTGCAGCACGATGTTGGGACCGATCACCTGCTCCACCGCGTCGAGGAGCCGGGTATCCTCCGCGATATCGGCGAAGAGCTGGTCCCGCGAGGTCGGAGCCCAGATGCGGCGAGCTTTGGAGCCGTCCTCCGGCTCGGCCTCGGCCACACTGGCGAGGTCGGCGGTGGAGAGCAGGCCGTCGACGACGGCTCGCGCCTTCTCGACCAGCCCGCTGTCGAATATCCCGTCAACGACGCAAAACCCGTTCTCACGGTAGAAATCGACCTGCCGCTGGCTGAGCATACTGCCCATCGAATAACCCTTCCGTACAGTAACCTTGTAGCTCCCGCAGATTCTTACGATCCAATTCGTACACGTCACTGTCGCTTGCCGCAAGACATTCCTCGCCGTTTGGGGAGGCAGTTGAGCCACTCAATGTGCGCTCTTCTGCCGGGCTTCTGCCGCTCGCGGATGTGCACTTCTTGGCTAGTGTCGAAGCAACGCTCGCCCCGCACTCCCCCGGCGGTGTTCGGGGAGCTCGGTGTCGACGCGATCCTGAACAGGGATCACTTCACTGCACCCGTCGTGGAGCGCATGTGACGCCCCGGTATTGCTCAGGTGCGGTAATTGGGTTCGTCGCTCACGCACTACCGAAAGGTAACAGAGAAAAAGCATGAGATTGTCGACGCCAAGATCGATCGTGCTCGGCGGGATCGGCGCCGACGCTCATTCGGTCGGTCTCACTCTGCTGAAACACGCCATCCATGAGGCAGGCCATGCGGTCAACTTCATGGGCACGCAGAACACCCTCGACGACTTTTTCAGGCATGCGGCCGACGCAGATGTTGTGATGATTTCTTGTATGGACGGTCATCTGCGCCACTATCTGAAGAGATTTCCGGACCTGACGCTCAGGTATCCCGATATCGATGCGATCTGGTATGCAGGCGGAAACCTCGACGTGGGCAGTGCCGAACGGATACACGGTGAAGCGCGCCGCCTGGGCTTTCGACGGGTGTTTCCGACGTACGTTGATATTCCGACGGTTCTCTCGGTCTTGGCCGAGGATCTTCTGACCAGGCCTCCCGCGGTACGCGGCAAACCCGCTGCTCCCCCCTGGCCCGCCCAGCCTGGCACGGCGCCGCCCGACCAGCGGCTCAGCGTGGCTGACTTGCAACGGCAGCGACCCGCGGTTCTGCAGTCCTGGCCAACCGGCGCTCGTGCGAGGGACTTGGCGGACAACGCGGCGTTTCTCCTCCGGCAGCCGTCGTTCGCTCACGCGCACTCACCGCGCCTCCGGGCGGAACGACCGTTCCTACTGCAGCCGCGCTCAGGCGTGGCGCTCGCCGCCGAGCAGCGCACGGCATTCGTGGCCCTACGCCGGGCCGGCGCAGACGTGCTGTCCTACCAGATCGATTCTCTTACCAGAAACAATGACTACCAGAAGGCTGGCGACGCGATCGCGGAGAGCCGGGAACGCGGTGCCTCCACGCTCAACGGATTTCCCATGGTGAATCACGGGGTCGACGTTCTCCGGCAGTTGATCGCAGAGGTACGGACGCCGCTGCAAACCCGCCACAGTACGCGCGACCCGCGACTCCTCGCCGAGATTTCGTGTGCTGGCGGCGTCACTGGCTTCGAGGGCGGCGCAATTACGTATAACATTCCTTACTTCAAGGACTACTCGCTGGCCCAGTCGCTCAGAAGGTGGCAGTACGTCGATCGACTGGTCAGCCTCTACCGCGAGAAGTTCGGCGTGGTTATCGACCGTGAATTCTTCGGCACCCTCACTGCGGTCCTGGTCCCGCCGAGTCTGGCGATCGGCGTCAACGTGATCGAGGCAATGCTGGCAGCCAGCCAGGGCGTAAGCTCGGTTTCACTAGGATACGCCGAACAAGGCAATCGATCCCAGGACATCGCGGCGATCAGGGTCCTGCGCGAGCTAGGCCAGAAGTATCTGGCCAACCTGGGCTATCCAGGCGTTCAGGTCAACATTGTGTTCCACCAGCACATGGCAGCGTTTCCGCGGGACCGGGCGCGGGCGACGCAGTTGATCGTAGCCTCTGCCGCCACCGGTCTACTGTCCGGGGCTTCGCGGCTGATCGTCAAGACACCGGTCGAGGCGACCACTATTCCGTCGGTGGCCGACAACCAGGAGGGATTGCGCCTGAGCCGGCTGGGCGCGATTGAGGCGAACAGCATCGAGGTGGACGAGCGAACGGTAGGCGAGGAGGCCACCATCCTGCGGGAGGAGGTGGACCAGATCCTTGAGAGTGTCCTGCTGGCCGGCGGCGGCAGCCTCACGGACGGCGTGGTGAAGGCGTTCGCGCTTGGTTACCTGGACGTTCCCTTCTCACCCAGCGTTTACAACCGTGGCGAGGTGCTCACGGCTCGAGACGTCCAGGGCGCGGTGCGATACCTGAACACCGGCCGGCTCAGGTTCACCGCCGATGTGATCGAATTCCATCGGAGCCGGATGAGCGAACGTCGCAGGACCGAGCAACCACCTGTGCGAAGTGACTGGCAACTTGTCGAACGTGATGTGCTGCGAATACCGTCCGGTAATTATAGGAGGTGGCCGCTTGATGCGTGAACGATATTCACCCGCGTCATCGCGAATAGGAATTATGCACGGAATGGGCGCGGGCGCGGACCGTACGTGTTGGTTAGGCGTTTGGGGCGATCGCCACGTACACACTCGGACCTGATCTCATCACAGAAATGGACAGTCAAGATGGAAAAGGAATTCACGATCCCGGAATTCACGATCCCCGGCACGGCGACCTCAGCGCTGTTGGCGCGGGACATAGTCACGGACACGCCTCTGGACAATTGGCCAACAGAGGCTCTCCGGACGACAAGCACGGAGATCCTGGCGCTGGGTGACGGAATATTGGCAGCTATCCGTGGGGACGCGGGCAGCGCCATCGTGCGGGTCGCCCCGGAGGGACTCAGCGACCATGAAATCTGCACCCTCTACTGGAACTTCTTCACGGCGCTTTTCCGTCCAGTCCCGCAGTACAGCTCCGGCGAACTCATCTATCCCGTCGAGGTTAGGGCAGGAGCCGCGGATACCAGTCACTACTCGAGTTCGAGCAAAGCAGGTAACTATCATACTGACGGCACCTTGCTGCCGCAGCTACCTGACGTTGCATTTCTGTTTGGCCTGTCCGCGGGGACGGGCGGGGAGACCCTGCTGATGGACGTCAACAGCCTGGTTCAGCAGCTTACCCAGATCAACCCGGCGCACATCGCCGAACTGAGCCAGCCCGTACCATTCGACGTGAAGGACCAGATGGCGGGAATCAAAATCAAACGGCAGCCCGTGCTTAAGCGCACAGCCAACGGCTACGAGCTGCGTTACGTCCGCATGTACATTGAGCAGGGGTTTGCCGCCGAGGACACGCCGGTGCCGCCAGAGCTTCTTGCGGCCATGGACGAATTCGACAAGGTATCTTCTTCTGCGGCGGGAAACGCGGGGTCCGTGCTGCTCGAACGCGGTGTCGGCCTGCTGTGGGACAACCGGCGGATGCTCCACGGCCGCCGACCATTCCAAGAGACCACCTCCAGCCGCAGGCTGCGCCGAATTTATGGCCTGCAGGACGATCGACGAGCCAATTAAATCGAGGCAAGCTTACGCGCTGCGCGAGTCCGAATCGCGTAGCTTCGTCAAGAGGGAGCACCGCATGTCACGTACAGTTGATCTCTCACGCCCGCTGGAACCGGGCATGCCGCACGCGCGTACGATCCCGGCCCCCGAGTTCACGCCCACCAGCACATGGGCGGAACACCGGATGCGGGTCATGCGACTGGACATGCCGACCCACATCGGCACCCATATGGACGCCCCGTCGCACTTCGTCGAGGACGGCGCCACGGTTGATCAGTTGCCCCCGTCGGCGCTGGTCGGTCGGGCGTACTGCCTTCAGGTACTGCGGGATGGTCCCGATCCGATCACGGCGGCCGACCTGAAGTCCGCCATTGACCTCGAACCCGGTGACGCACTGCTGATCCGCACCGGCTGGGACGACCGCTACGCCGAACCGGCCTATGTGGACAGACACCCGTACCTCGCGGTCGACGCTGCCGAATGGGCTGTGGCCACAGGACTTCGGCTCATCGGCATGGACACGATCAGCCCTGACCTGCCGATGGGCATGCGCCCGCCGGACTTCCCCTACGACGTGCACCGCACGCTCCTGGCCGCCGGCACGCTGATCCTGGAGAACCTTGTGCTGCGGGAGATCTCGGACCGGTGGTGCACGCTGTTCGTCGGCGTCCTCAACGTCCTCGGCGGCGACGGCGCGCCCGCGCGGGCGTTGGCCGTGCTGGACTGAAAGGCAGGAGGGGCGTCGTCGGCTACGGCCGGGTGCGGCTGACCGCACCCGGCCGTTTCCTGCCGGACACAGTGTTCCTGCCGGACACCGTGTTCTTTCGCCTCACCTGACCCGCGCGAGCACGGCACTCACGCAGGTCTGAATGATGTCCAGTCCCTCGTCCAGTTCGTCGTCGCCGATGGTCAGCGGAGGCAGCAGCTTCACCACGTCGCCCCGCGCCCCGGAGGTCTCCACGAGCAGCCCGCGTTCGAACGCCGCCACACACACCTGGTGCGCCAGTCCCGGGGTGCGCAACCACAGCCCGATCGCGAGACCCCGGCCACGGACGTCGAGATCCGGGTCGGACCCGGCCAGCTCGGTCAAAGCGGCGATAACCCGCTCGCCCCGGGCCCGGGTGGAATTCTCCAGCGTCCCGTCGCTCCAGTAGGAGCGCAGCGCCTGGGCCCCGGTCACCATCGACGAGCTCACGCCGCGGAACGTTCCACTGTGATCACCCGGCTTCCACACGTCCAGCTCCGGCCGGATGAGCGTCAGCGCCAGCGGCAGGCCGTAACCGCCGATGGACTTGGACAGGCAGACCATGTCCGGCACGATCAGCGCGTCCTCGAAGCTGAAGAACGGCCCTGTCCGGCCGCAACCCATCTGCACGTCGTCCACGATGAGCAGGACGTCGTGCCGGTGGCAGACCTCGGCGAGATCGCGCAGCCACTGCATGCCGGCCGCGTTGAGTCCGCCCTCGCCCTGCACGGTCTCCACGACGACGGCGGCGGGCAGGTCCAACCCGCTGCCAGCGTCGGACAACAGTCGGTCCAGATAGCGCGGTCCCGGCTCGACGTCGTCGAGATATCCGTCGTACGGCAACGGATGCGCGTAGGTCAGCGGCACTCCGGCCGCGGCACGCTTGGTCGTGTTACCGCTGATCGCCAGCGCTCCCAAGGTCATCCCGTGGAAGGAGTTGGTGAAGCTCACCACAGTCTGCCGGCCGGTCACCCGGCGTGCCAGCTTCAGCGCCGATTCGACAGCGTTGGCGCCCCCTGGTCCGGGGAACGCCACCTTGTAGTCCAGTCCGCGTGGGAGGAGCACGAGTTCGTTCAGCGCCTGCAGGAAGTCCCGCTTCGCCACCGTGAACATGTCCAGCGCGTGCGAGACCCCGTCCCGCATGATGTAGTCCAGCAGCACCTGCTTGAGGAACGGGTTGCTGTGCCCGTAGTTGAGGGCGCCAGCGCCGGCGAAGAAATCGAGGTAGGCGGTGCCGTCCTCGGCGTACAGCCGGCTACCTTCGGCCCGGTCGAACACGACCGGCCACAGGCGGCTGTACCTGCGAACCTCGGACTCCAGTGCGGTGAAAATCGTCATCTCGCATGTCCTTTCCCGAGCAGATGGCGGTGGGATGCGACAGTCAGGTGGTCTTCCGACGGTGCGACGGGGACCGCTGCGGGACTCGCGCATAGCCGCCTTGGCTCATACGTCACGACCATGAGGCAAACAGGGCTAGGAGATGGTTTCAACGACTCGGTGCAACTCTGCGCCCTTACCTTGCCAATTCGTACACTTCACCGTCATTTGCCGCAAGCCATGGCTCGCATATCTGGGGAGGCAGTTGAGTCACTCAATGTGCGATATTCTGCCGGGCTTCTGCCGCTGACGGATGTGCATTTCTTGATTAGTGTCGAAGCAACGCTTGCTCCGCACTCCTCACTTGAGGTGTTTAATGTCAGAGACATCGCCGGCGGTCGCAGAGGACCAGCGATCATCTACAGTCGAAATTTTGGACTGCACGCTCCGCGACGGTAGTTACGCCGTGGACTTCCAGTTCACCGAAGATACGATCAAGAGCGTCCTGAACGGTCTTGAAGGATCAGGTGTCCGGTTCATCGAGCTGGGTCACGGGCTGGGCCTCAACGCCGCCGAGCGCACGCCTCATCCCACCCGTGTTTCGGACGCGCGGTGCTTCCGCATCGCGTCCGAGGCGCTGACGAGCGCGAACTGGGGGATGTTCTGCATCCCGGGAATCGCCGAGCTGGATCACCTCAGGCAGGCCGTGGCCGCCGGCATGCAGTTCGTCCGGGTTGGCGTGGATATCTCTGCCGTCGCACCGGCCGAGGCCTTCATCGCCCTCGCCAAGGACCTCGGCGTCACGGCGTTCGCCAATCTCATGAAGACGAACGTGCTCAGCACCGACGGTGTCACGGACGCGGTACGGCAGTGCGCGGAGTACGGCGCCGACGCCGTCTATCTCGTCGACTCGGCGGGTGGTTACCTGCCGTCGGATGTCACCGAGCTGTTCGAGAAGGCCGGTCAGTCGCAGACGCTTCCGCTCGGCTTCCACGGCCACGACAACCTGAGCCTGGCCAACGCCAACGCGCTCGCGGCCGCGATGAGCGGAGCACAGTTCATCGACACGACGCTCGACGGCATCGGCCGCGGAGCCGGCAACACCGTCACTGAGACGTTCGCAGCGGCCCTCTACACCCAGGGACACCACACGTACGACTTCCGGGCTCTCGGGGAGCTGAGCGAGTCCGTCATCCGCCCGTTGGAGCGGCTGCACGACGACCGCACGTACCAGCTCGTCGGCGGTATTACCCGAACGCACTCGAGCTTCTTCCCGCTGATCAGCAGGTGCGCCGAGATCGCGAACGTCGACGTCTTCGAGCTGATGGCCGCGGTCGCCGACATCGACCGGGTACACCCTGCGGAGGACATGGTGAGGGAAGTCGCCAACGCCATGGGTGCGCGCTAGTTGCCGTCGCTACGGACGTTGGTGACGCTGCGCGCAGAGCTGCTCGCCCTCACCCGCCCCTGACCATTCGCACGCCTGGCCCGAGAGGAGTTTCCGTGGAACCGAGAGACCCAGTGATCCTGCTGGTCGACCCCCCCGACTCCAGGACCGGACGCGAGTACAAGACCGCCGTACGCGATCTTGGTTTCGGCGCGCTCTCGCTGTTCACCGGCCTGACCAAGCTCCCGGCCGACTCTATCGGCGAGATGTCGCTGCACGTCAGCGACGTGGACGACGCCGTCCGGCAGGTCCGTGCGGCTGGGTTCGACCTGCAAGGCGTCGTCCCCGCCAATGGGACGAGCCTCCACGTGGCTGACGAGATCGCGGCGCGGCTCGGCATGCCCGGAAACGACCCCACTCTGGGCTGGGCGCGGCGAAACAAGGTGGCGATGCGGGTCAGGGCCGCGCAAGCGGGGGTCCGTATTCCGGAGTTCCGGCAGGTGCACTCCCTCGGTGAGGTAGCGGAGGCCGCACGGGACATCGGTTTTCCCGTCATCGTGAAGCAGACGATGGGAACGGGATCCTACGGCGTTTCGCTAATCAGTGACGCGGCGGCTCTGGACGAGGCAGACAAGGTGCGGACGGTGGACCGGCTCGGTCGGCCGGTCACAGAATGGCTGGTGGAGCGCTACGTACGCGGGCGCGAGTACGCGGTGAATTTCTTTAGCGCTGACGGTGAACACCGGCTGATCGACATCTGGGAGTACCGGCAGCCCGACGACCGCGACTACGACTTTCCCCTGTGGGACATCATCCAGATCGGCGACGACCATCCCGACTACGCCCCGGTGGAACGGTTTGTCCGGCAGGTGCTCGACGCGTTCGGCATCCGTCGGGGACCCAGCCACATCGAGGTCAAATGCGGTGCCGACGAAGACGTCTACCTCATCGAGCTCGCGGCCCGGTTCTCGGGCGGGCCCGCGGTGGAGATGTGGCCCAGGCACTCTGACCTGCGGCCGTTCCGCGACGCCGTGGAATGCTACCTCGGCCGCCGTCCGCACATGATCGACGGGGATCACGGGTTCGGAGCGGTGCTCGGCTCCGTTGTGATCCGCAACGACGACGTACCCGGCACGCTGGTGGCCGTGCATGGGCTGGACGAACTGGGAGCCCTGCCCGGCGTCGCTGATGTGTTCGTGGGGTTCCGGCCCGGAGACCACGTGCCGATTACCCAGCACAGCATGTGCATTCCGGTCAGCGCCTCGGTGCACGGCCCTGACAGGGCGACCGTGCTCCGCACCATAGCCATCGCGCGCGAGACGGTCAGGCTGGAGATCGCACCCGACCCTGCCGACCCTGCCGACGACAGGGCTACGGTGGCACCGGGCGCCGTCGGCGCAGGCTGAGGGGTCCGGGCCCGACGGTCTGCGGACCCAGCCACCGTGGTCCGCCCCGGCAAGTCTGGAGGCTGCACTGCGCGGCTGCGGTCGCTAGCGTGGTGAATGCCGGGAGGGGCGATATTGCCCCGTCCGCCCACGGAGATGGGGGCACGAGATGAGCGCTGTGCAGGCCGTCGCGGTGGGTCGCCGGGCAGCCCGCGGGATCGTGATCGACGACGAGGGCCGGCTGGTCCTCATCAAGCGGGCCAAGCCCGGCCAGGACCCGTACTGGACCTCCCCTGGCGGCGGGGTCGAGGACTGCGACGCCACCGCCGGCGTCGCCATCCAGCACTTCTTCCTCGCCCGGCTGACGTCGCTGAACCTGGCCGAGCGGTACGGGCCGGAGTTCGCCAGGCCCGAGCGCGGCGGCTATGACCTGGACTACGTGCCGCTGCGCGACGACTCGCTCGACGCGATCGACCTCAAGCCGACGGTGCTCAAGGAGTTCGTGCTCGCCAACCGCGACGCGCTGCTCGCCGAGGCCGGCTTCGGGGCGTGACCGCAAGCCGCCACCGCGGGGTCCCTCATTCACCCGGGGAGTGACTACTGCTCCGCATCGGCGCCTTGTGGTGGTTGACGGCACCACTCAGCTTTCAGCAACGCCGAAGAAGACGCTTTCGCTGGCCGACGATACGCTGCCACCGTGTGGCGCCGAATGATTGGCGCAGCCTGTAAGGCTCCCGGAGCTGGCGTCAATAGAGATATCCGGCTGCGGGGAATGCGTATCACGTTCCAGGTTTATTCCCAGCCGCGAAATCTGCCTGTCTCCGCCCGGACATCACGAGGAGTAAGTATGTCAGACGGCACCATCTCTTCGAATACGAAGTGGAAGAGATTTGAGCACCCCATCGCTTTCTGGCTTGGCGCCGCCGCCTGTACCGCAGGGGTTATATTGCATATCCCTATGTACTATGACGCGCGCGGAATGGGATACCGGATGGCCGGTATGCGGCCCGACCCCGCGATGATCGTCGGCATGGCCTTGATCGGCGCCGGCCTGATCGCCGCGGTGTATGGGCTGGTGCCCGCGCAAGCCGCGCAAATTAAGAAGAAGACCGCGCGTATCCGCGTCCGGGCGCTGGACGACGGCCACGTCCGCCCGCAGCATGTGGCGCTGCTCCTTGTCATCTCGGTGGCGGTCGTGATTGACGCGATGAAGCCAGCGGCGCTGTCCTTCGTAGCGCCCGGCATGGCAAAAGAGTACGGGCTTAAAGCGGCAACGAACCCGCATGGGACGCTTCCCGTCTCGTTGCTGCCGTTGTGCGGTATCGGAGGTACCGTGCTCGGGTCCTTCATGTGGGGCTGGATGGCTGACCGCATCGGCCGGCGTTCCTCGATCCTGCTCGCCGGATTGCTGTTCGTGACCACATCGATCTGCGGCGCCATGCCGGGATTCACCTGGAACCTGCTCATGTGCTTCTTGATGGGCATCGGAGCTGGCGGAATGCTGCCCATTACCTTCGCTCTCCTGGCGGAGACGGTTCCCGCCCGGCACCGCGGCTGGCTGATGATCCTGATCGGCGGTGGCGTCGCGAGTGCGGGATATGCCCTCACGAGCTGGCTCGCGGGGGCGCTGACTCCGCACTACAGCTGGCGGATACTCTGGCTGATCGGATTGCCGACCGGCGTGCTGTTGCTCGCGCTGAACTACTGGATCCCCGAATCGCCCCGCTTCCTGCTCGCCATCGACCGGCGAGACGAGGCGGAGAAGATCATGCGGCACTTCGGTGTCGCTGTCGTGGACGACACGGAAGAATCCGCTCAGGCCGCGGGGTCGGAGCGCGATAGCTTCCGTCAGGCATTCGTGCGGCCGTTCACGGGGGCGAGCACGGCGCTGGCCTTCCTCGCGATCGCGGTAGGGCTCATTACGTACGGGTTCCAGTTGTGGATCCCGACAAACCTTCAGCATCTGGGCTACACCGCCGTTAATTCCGACTACATCGTGCGCAACGCGGCTCTGATCGGACTGATTCCAGCTGTGATCGCCGCGGTCGCCTACGGCTTCTGGAGCAGCAAGAAGACCATCATCATCTCCTTCGGGCTGATCGCGCTCACCCTCCTCTGCTTTGCCATCGCAGGTGATTCCGTGGCCCGCGATCACTGGCTGCTCACTGCCCTGCTCGTGATTCCGTTGTCCGGGACCACCCTTGTAGCCGCCCTCGCGATCGTTTATGCCGCTGAGATTTACCCCACCCGGATCCGCTCACGAGGGACGGGGTTCGCCGCGGGAGCGACAAAGCTGGGCGGGGTGCTGATCATCGCGCTTGCTGTCGCTACCACGACTACGCCATCCATCGCCTTGACCGCGATCGTGGGCGCGGTACCAGTCGTCGTAGGTCTAGTGATCTTCGTCTGGACTGGCCGCGAGACCCGTCACCGGAGGCTCGAGGAACTCAGCAGTCCCGACTTCCTCGAGTCAGATTATGCACGTTGACCTGATTTGCGATGACCTGATGTGCCACAGCACGTTCCGCGTGAATGCGGGCTATACCGTGCTGGACATGAGGATGTCTTGTTCCAGCCGGTGGAAGCCGCCTTTGTAGAAGAGCAGCGCATCCTCGGTCTCACCGCACCGCAGGGTCTGGACCTCACCGATGAAGATCGAGTGGTCGCCGCCGTCGTAGACGGTGGTCAGCTTGCACTCAAGCCAGGCGAGCGCCCCGGACAGCACCGGAGCGCCGGTGTAGGGGCCGGGGATCGAGTCGACCTCCGCGAACTCGGTCCCCCGGGCCCGGGTGCGGTCGGCGAACAGGCGCGCCACCCGTTCCTGGTGGGCGGCCAGCACCGATACCGCGAAGGAGCCGGATTCGCGGATGAGGTCGTGGAGGGTCGCGTTGCGCACTACGCACACCAGCACGAGCGGCGGGTCGAGTGATAGCGAGGAGAAGGCGTTGACGGTCATGCCGCGCGGTTCCTCCCGGCCGACTGTCACCACGGTTATCCCGGTGGCGAACCTGCCGAGGGTTCTGCGCAATTCCCGTGCATCAGGCAGCGCGGCAGCGATTGGCTGCCCATCGGATCGTGTCATCCCGTTAAGATGCTGAGACTTGCCGAAGAGCGTCATGGTTTGTCATCCATCATCGAGTGGTCGGATATCTCGGTGTCACGCGGCCTGCGGCGCCGCCGCGGCCTCTGCCGTGTAGTTCTCCAGGGCCTTGCGCAGCGTCATCGGCACCATCGCGGGGCGAGTGTCCTGGTTCGGGCCTCGCATGCAGGCAATCCGCTGTCGTCCGCGCGCGACCAATCGCTCCTCCCCGCCGCTCACGCACACGTAGTCGAAGGTGAAGATGATCTGCGTCTGGGTCACCTTGTCCAGGCGCATCCGGATCGATATCTCGTCGAAAGCGCCGGTCTCCGCGAAGTACTCGCAGCCCACTTTCAGCGTGAAGAGCTTCAGGTCGTCACGGATATCCGCTAGCACCTCGGGGGCGTGATCCTGCAGGAACATCTCGCGGCAACGGCCTTGCCACCGCACGTAGTTCACGAAGTGGACCGTGCCCTCCAGGTTCGTCTCCTCGAACCCGACGGTGTGCAGGTACTCGTAGTAATCTTTCATTCGGCTTTGCCATCCTCTGCCAGCATGGTGAACACCACGGGGTCGGTAACCCCGTGCAGGTTCGTCGCGAAGGAGGCGATCCGGGCGCTGCCGCTGCTCAGCACCACCCACTTATCCGCCTCCGGCCCGGACGCGTCGGCCAGGGTTATGGTCGCGTGACCGGACTTGCGCAGGGTCTCGACAGCGCCCCACACCCGTGTCGCGGCGAGAGAAAGGCTTTCCCCGTGCCCGGATTCGAGCAGCCGGGCCAGCGCTAGCCCGTCGGGTCCGAGCAGGTCAGCCCATTCCTGCTCGGACCGGGATGTGGCCGGCTCGACGTCACAGGCGACACGCCGGTGGCTGGCCAGCGCGAACGTGACGCCCGCGCCGTGGGATGAGGTGACCTGCAGGCCCTCCACTAGCGGCATCCCGTCTGGACGGTAGCTGACCTCGACCGGCTGGCCCAGCGCCTCGGTGAGCGCCTTCGCGGTCTGGCGGCGCCTGGACTCCACGCCATCCAGCGGTCCGTCGTCGGAGTGGATCGCCGTGTGCAGGCCGCCACCCAGAGCCGGCTCCGAATTGCGCTCGAGGTACGGTCCGAGCAGCGCCGGGACCCATGGGCCTGAGCCGCTCTGCTTGCGCACCGCCTGCAGGCGAAGGCCCCGCCATTGCTCGACCACGCTGCCGTCCGGATCGTAGACGTCGAGGTCGTACAGGTAGGTATCGCCGTTCCTCGACCGCTCGCGAGCGTGCAAGATCACCTGCGTCACGTCAGCAACGCGGGCAGGATCGGCTAGCCGCAGCTGTTCGATGCCCGCGGGCAGCAGGGTCGCGTCGGGCACGCAGCACTGAATCGAATGCATCAGGGCATCTCGGGTCCCGGGGTCTGCCAGGACCAAGTCCGGTGCGACGAAGTCACCGAACCAGCCCTCGGGCGGGGCGGTGTTGGAGATGTCCGCCACGCATTCCCTGGCAGCCAGTTTCCGGTACCCGAGCAGACGGCGGAAGCGGTTGCCCTGGAACAGGACGCTGCCGTAAAGTTCCGTAGCCGGATCCACGGGGAGCTGGATGGATGGGTCGGCCGTCAGTTCCGGCGCTGGTGCCTCGGGGCTACTGGGATACCGCAGCGTCGCCCGGAAGTGATCGGCCTGGAATCCGGTGTCGCTGCTGCGGATGACGGCACGCACCGTGTCCGGGCTCTCCGCTAGCACCGCGGTGCGGATGGTGGTGCCGCCTCCGAGCGGGAAGGCGATCGGCCGCAGGAACTCGACGTCCTCGAGCGTCGGCGCCGCCGCCTGGCCGGTGACGGCGGCCGCGGCCTGGCTCATCGCCTCCATCCCGAGCACCGCCGGGAACAGCAGGTCACCGTCGAGCTGGTGATCGGTGAAGTACGGGTCGGACTCGGCGGTGAGGTCGGCGTCGACGACGAGCTCCACACCGGAGTAGTGCACCTGCGGACGGTCAACGAACCGGGTCAGCGGCAGTTCTCTCTCCTCCAGCGTGATCGTCGGAAGTCCTTCCGCGCGGCCCATGATGACAACGGAATCCGGGGTGTCCGGATTGGCGAGCAGTTCCATGAGAATGGCAATGCCGTCCTCCAGCGGTATCGGCGAGATCCCGTCGCGGATGAGCGCCTCCAGCACTCCCAGCCGCTCGCCCATGCCAGCGCCCGCCCACACCGACCACTCGAGCGAGAGGCACCGGAGGCCGGGATTGCGCGCCCCGGCTCGCTTGGTCAGGTCGGTGAGCCAGTCGTTGGCCGTGGAGTAGTCCGCTTCACCGCGCAGGCCCGCGCGGCCGATGATGCTGGCGAAGCTGATCAGGAGCTTCAGCGAGCCCGGGTCGGTCGCGGCAAGCACGGCCTCAAGACCCGAGATCTTCGGTGCGAGCGTGCGCCGGAACGAGGACTCGTCGAGCTGCGCGAGTGCCTGCGGTTCGTTGCGGCCCGAACCGTGCAGCACCGCGGTGACCGGCCCGAGCGTCCCGCTGATCTGGTCCACGGCAGCCCTGACCTGGTCTTGGTCGGTCACATCCGCCTGCGCGTAGTGGAACTTCACCGAGGCTTTCCGCAGGCGCTCCAGGTTGCGGGCGAGCTCGCCGTCGGCGGCGGGGTCGGAGCGGCCGAGAATCCCGATGGAAGCGCCGGTCGCCCTGCCGAGCGCCAGCGCGCACTCGGCGGTGATGCCCTTGCCGCCGCCGGTCACCAGCAGAACGTCGTCCCCGGTCAGTGCGTCTGCGGCGGTGGCGACGGCGCGGTCTTCGCGGCTGGCCCGCGGCAACGCCCGGAGGACCGGAACGGTGCGCGCCCCGTCGCAGTCGTAGTGAACCTCGCTGAAGATCTCGGTCGCCGCTACGTCGGCGCTGATACGCGCCACCGTCTCGTCGACCGTGCTCGCCAGGTCCTCCGCCAGGATCACCACCGTGGTCGCGACATTCGGCGCCTCAAGGCGCAGCGTCTTGGCCAGGCCCGCGGCGCCCTTGCGGCCGCCGATCGCGACGAACCTGACGTCTCCGGTCAGTGCCAGCGCCGCGCGTGCCGCCTCCAGCATGAGCGGAACGTGCCGTTCGTCCGCCTCGCCTGGCAGGCAGAGCAGCACGCCGTCGCCGAGGTCAGCCGCCCGCAGCGCGTCCAGCATCGGCTGGGCCAGCGGGTGCGGTGACGGCGCGAACAGCTGCCAGCCGCCCCGGCCGGCGGGCCCGGCGGCGGGACCGGGATCGGCGGGCACGAGATCAACGTCAAAGGCACGGACCCAGGGACCGACGCCGGCGACGGTGGCCCGGGCTCCGTCCCCGGACTGCGCCGTCTGGCCTAGCTCGTCGAGCGCCTGGGCGATCTCCGCCAGCGTCGAGGTGGCGAACGCGGTGTTGGCGATCACCCCTTCCAGGCCAAGCTCACGGGCCGCCTGGTTGACGATCTGTCCCACAGTGATCGAGCTCAGGTGCAGCTCGTCGATCGGGTTACTGTCCGGCTCGACCGCTTCCAGCGGCAGCTCCGCCCGCTCGGCCGCGAGCCTGCGGAGCACCTCAAGGCTGTCTCGGGCCTCGCCTGCCGTCGACGGTGCGGCCGTCCCGGACGGGGAGTCACCGGAATCCGGCGAATCCGGACCGGCAGGCTGGATCGGCGCGCCTTGCGCGCTGACCGCGAAGTCTCCCTCGGGCGCGGATTCACATGGGCTGGCAAGGAACAGGAATTCCTTGTCCAACGAGAACGGCCGGGTGAAGCGGTCGCGGAACAGGACCTCGTGCCGCAGCGGGGCGCCTAGCGCGAACGCGGCGCCGACCGCGTTGAACAGTCCCGCCAGAGAGTCATTGTCCGCCTCGATCGAAATCGCCGGAACGGAGGGTGCGATTTCGGCGGCCAGGCCGCGGAGTATGCGTCCCGGGCCTACTTCGATGAACAGATCCGCTTCCACGGCCATGGCCGCCACAGCGTCGCTGAACCGGACCGGGTCGATCACCTGCCGGGACAACAGGTCCGGCACGTCGGTGCCTGCCGGGAGCTTCGCCCCGGTGACCGTCGACACCATGGCGCGCCCCAGCTCCGTGAACTGCTGCGTGCCGAGGTACTCGCGGAAAGCGGACGCGGCTGGCGCCACAGATTGAGAGTGGAAGGCGTGCGAGACGTTGATCCTCGTCGCGCCTAGTCCGCGAGCCTGGGCAAGGCCGGACACGCGGTCGACCGCGTCCGCGGGGCCGCTGATCACCGTCTGCGTGGGACTGTTGTAGCCGGCGACAACTACCGGCTCACCAGCCAGCAACGGCGTGACCTGGTCGGGGGGCGCCGCGATGCCGGCCATCGCTCCGCCGCCGTCGCTAGCCTGGGCCATGACCTTGCCCCGGGTGGCGGCGGTACGCAGGAGCGTCTGCTCGTCCATCGCGCCGGCCCAGTGCAGGGCGGTCAGCTCACCGAGACTGTGGCCGGCCGCGGTCACCGCCTCGATGCCGAGGGCCGACAGAACCCGCAGCCCGGCTACGGAGGCCGTCACGATGCGCGGCTGCGCGACCTCGGTGGCGACCAGGTCGCCTTCGGTGGGCAGGCCCGACCGCCGGTACAGCTCGTCGATCTCCTCGAAGCGGCGCCGCAACGCGCCGCCATCACCGCGCCGCCCCGCACCCTGGCCGGGGAACAGGAACGCGATCTTGGGCAGGACGGCGGCGCTGCCGAGGTACAGGCCGTCCGCCGGGTTCAGCACCGAGCGCGCGCCGCTGTCGAGAAGGGTCAGGAGCTTGGTGAGACGCTCCTCGGCCTCTTCGGGTGAACGGGCCACCACCGCGGCGCGGATCGGCCGGCCTGCTAGCGAGCCGGACAGCGTGGCGGCCAGGTCACCGAGTTCCGCGAAAGACAGCTGTGGTGTGAGTGTGGTCAGCCGCGCGATCTGGCCGCGCAGCTCGGCGATGCTGGCCGCGTCGAGCAACAGGAGTTCGGCGTCCTGGCGCGAGCGGACCAGCTGCAGGGTGTCCCCGTCGATGCTGTCACGGGAATCGCCGTCGGCGTGCTCCACCACGATGTGCGCGTTGATGCCGCCGAATCCCATCGACGAGACAGCGGCCCGCACCGGAGCGTCCGCCGGGAACATTTCGGCGGTGGCCGGTACCCGGAGCGCGGGCCGTTCTCCCGCGAGCACGGGGTGGGTGACATAGTGGCTCGTCGCCGGAGGAACGACCTGGTGACGCACCGCGAGGATGGCCTTAATCAGGCCGGCCACGCCCGCGGCCGCCTTGGTGTGCCCGAAGTTGCCCTTGACGGTACCGATCGGCACCGGCGGGGCATCCGGGTCGGCGCTCCTGCGGGCCTCGCTGAACGCCTCCAGTTCGGTGGTGTCCCCCACGGCTGTTCCGGTGCCGTGGCCCTCGATGTAGGAGACTGTCTCGAATCCGAATCCGGCCTGCTCGTACGCGCGGCTGATCGCACGGCGGTGCCCTTGTGCTTCGGGCCTTGTGATGCCACCCTTGCCGTCAGAGGAGTACCCCCAGCCGACTATGGTCGCGTACCGGAACCTGCCGAGCCGCACCGCGTCCTCATCGCGCACCAGCACGAGCATGCCGGAGCCCTCACCTGGCCAGAAGCCATTGGAGTCGCGGTCGTATACCTTCATTTCCTTGGTGGACAGCGCGCTGGTCTTGGCGAAGCCAATCACCTCGAACGGGTCGATGCTGAGGTCGACACCGCCGACCACCGCGGCGTCGATCTGCCCGGCGGCGAGCGAGTTGCACGCTGTGGACACCGACAGCAGCGAAGAGGAACACGCACCATCGACGGTGAAGCCGCCGCCGCCGAAGTCGAAGTAGTTGCAGACCCGGCCCGCGATCGTGTTGGCCAGCCCGCCGGCGAGGGAGTCCTCGTTGATCGGCGGGAACGGGCTCTTATAGCGCTGCTCAAGCTGGCCGAGGAAGTCGCCGAGTTCCCGGTCATCCCAGCCCCGCTCGCGTAGCGCCGCGCCGACCGTGCGGCGGACATACGGCCAGCGCAGCCGCATGATGTTCGCCCTGCTGAACTCGCCTGTGAGGGTGTTCCCGATGATGACGCCGGTCGACTCCTTCGGCAAGCCCTGGCCGGCGGGGAACCCGGCGTCCTCGAGGGCCCGGGCGGCTGTGTCGAGAGCGAGCCAGTGGGTCATGTCCGTAGAGCGGAAGGTGTTCCCGCCTATCCGGTATTTGACACGATCGAACTCAAAGCCTTCGAGCACCGCCGCCTTGCGCGTATAGTGCCGATCTGGCGCGTTCCGGTCTGATGAATAGTAGTCGTCGGCTCGCATGCGCACATCGGGCAGTTTCCGGAAAGCCCGACGGCCGGCCAGGATATTGCTCCAGAGCTCATCTGGGTTATTGGCATCTGGGTAACGCAGGGCGATGCCCACAACTGCGATCCGCGCGTTATTCATACCCACCTGACCGTTCGCCTCGTCCACGGAGCTCATCCCTTCTCCTCCCGGAACCGTATGGCACTGCAAATACAGCCGAGATTCCAATTGACCTTTAGTATCCGGGGGCTGGCTAGGATGTTCTTCTCCATGTGTGCTACACGAATCCACGTGCGGAGTAGCACCTAACGGCAACAGGAGAGAAATCGTGCCGGTACCGCAATCTGGAGGAAGCACGCCGGTCGACTGGGCATTACCGTTCAACTAGTTCCATGAGAAGGGAAGGATCAGGAATGCCCACGCTGGAGTACGTTAACTTCCAGATCGACGGCCCGAAGGCCACGATTGAGCTGAACCGGCCGGAAAAGAAGAACGCGGCGCATCCTGCGATGCACCGGGATATCGCGCAGGCTCTCGACGCTATCGAGGATGCCGGAAGCGTCAAGGTGGTGGTCGTCACCGGTCGCGGCGACAGCTTCTGCGCCGGGATGGACCTCGAAGAGTGCTTCCTGCGCCCGTATGAGGACCCGCAGTTGTTCTACCGGACCAACATGGTGGCGCTTCAGTGGTTCCAGCGGCTGAAGGCGTTTCCCGCGGTGACCGTGGCCAAGGTGAACGGGTTCGCGTTCGGCCTCGGGGTGGAGATAACGGGGCTGTGCGACCTGGCGGTCACGTCTGAGACCGCGCAATTCGGGCTGTCGGAGATAAACTTCGGGATCTTCCCGGCGGGCGGCGCCACCTGGGCGATGGCCCACAACTTGCCCCGCAAGCAGGCGCTGTACTACATCCTGACCGGAGACACGCTCACGGGGAAGCAGGCGGAAGAGTACGGCCTGGTGAACAAGGCCGTGCCGGCAGAGCAGCTCGACGCGGAGGTCGACCGCATCGTCGGCAAGCTGGTCAAGAAGAACCCCGTCTCCCTCACTCTGGCCAAGCAGGTCTACGAGCACAACAGGACCACCGATCTGCCGGCGGCGATCGATTACGACCAGGCGAAGCTCTGGGAGCTCGCCCGGCTCACCGGCAACGAGTGGATCAACGTGGCGCTGAAGCAGTTCGAGAAGCGCAGTTACCAGCCCGGCCGCAGCACGTACCAGCGCGCGGAAGTCGCCTGATGATCTTCGCCAGCCCGTACCCCCCCGTCGACGTGCCCGGCATCCCGCTCACGTGGTACGTGCTGCGTCATGCCAGGCGGTACGGCAGCCGGGTCGCGATCATCGACGTCGCTGGCGAGCGCCAGTACACGTATGCCGAGCTGGAGTCGGCGGTGCGCCGCGTCTCAGGCGCGCTCCGGGTCCGCGGCTTCCGGAAGGGCGACGTCCTGGCGCTGCTCGCGCCGAACTTGCCCGAGTACCCGATCGCCTACCACGCCGCGGCCCTGGCGGGCGGCACGGTGGTCGCGCTCAACCCGCTCGACACCGCCGATGACCTGGCCCGGCACCTGAACGAGGCCGGCGCTCGCCTGGTGGTGACCGTGCCGTCTGAGGTGGCCAAGACGGCGGCGCTGATCGGGCGGACGAAGGTGGAGGAGATCATCGTGTTCGGCGACGCGGACGGCGCGACGCCGTTCTCGTCGCTGGCCTCGTTCTCCGGCGACGCGCCGCCAGAGCCGGCTGTCGATCCAGCGCGGGACGTGGTGACGATCCTGCACTCCAGCGGCAGCACCGGCTACCCCAAGGGCGTGCTGCTGACGCATCGCAACCTGGCCGCCAGCGCGCTGCAGACCAGCCTGATCGCACCCAGCGCCGCGGACGAGAAGGTTCTCGCGGTGCCACCGTTCCACCACGCGTTCGGCCTGAGCATGGTGATGAACGCCGGCCTGCTGCAGGGCTCGACGATCGTGACCATGCCGCGCTTTGAGCCCGAGGCCTTCCTGAAGGCGATCCAGGATCACCGCATCACGCGGCTTTACGCCGTGCCGACGATGGTCGTCATGCTCGCCAAGAGCCCGCTGGTCGACCGCTACGACCTCTCCTCGGTTCGCTTGATCGTCTCCGGTGGCGCCGCGCTGGATCCCGCGATCAGCCGACTTTGCGAGCAGCGCCTCGGCTGCCGTGTCGGCCAGGGATACGGACTGACAGAGGGGCTGCCGTCGTTCATGCAGCATGACGACGCGGCGCCCGGCTCGGTGGGGCGGAACGCCCCCGGCATCGAGTGCAAGATCGTCGACATCGCGACGGGCGGGGAACTAGGGCCGAACCGCGACGGCGAGATCCTGTACCGGGGTCCCCATGTGATGAAGGGATATCTCAGCGCCCCGGAGGTCACGGCCAAGACGCTGGAGCCGGATGGCTTCCTGCACACCGGCGACCTCGGCCACGTCGACGATAACGGGGAACTGTTCATCGTCGACCGCATAAAGGAGCTCATCAAGTACAAGGGGCAGCAAGTCTCCCCCGTCGAGCTCGAGGCGCTCCTCGTGTCGCATCCGAAGGTCGCCGACGCGGCCGTGATCGGCGTGCCGGACGAAGATGCCTCCGAGCTGCCGAAAGCCTTCGTGGTGGCGAAGGAGCCGGCTACGCCCGAAGAGATCATGGCCTACGTCGCCGAACGCGTCGCGCCGTACAAGAAGATCCGGCGGGTCGAGTTCATCGACCAGATCCCGCGCACCCCGGTCGGCAAGATAGAGCGCCGCAGCCTCAAGCAGCGGGAGTACAGCTAACTACGCCGTCGCCAACTCGGCCGGCTACCTCGCCGATAGCTCAGAGGAGATCTGATGAACCTGCCGAAAGTTGTCACCAGGCAAGAGTGGCTAGCGGCCCGTAAGGTGCTGCTTGAGAAAGAGAAAGAGGTCACCCGCGCGCGCGACATGATAGCAGCGGAACGCCGCAAGCTTCCTATGGTCAAGGTGGAGAAGGATTACCTCTTCGAAGGACCGGGCGGCACGATCTCGTTTCTCGATATGTTCGAAGGACGACGCCAGCTCATCGTCCGCCACTTCATGTTCGGCCCGGACGCTGAGGAAGGTTGCATAGGCTGCTCCATGCAGGCTGACAGCGTGGGCGCGCTAGAGCACATATGGGCACGGAACACTACCTTTGCCATGGTGTCACGCGCCTCGCAGTCGAAGCTCCAGGCCTGGAGCGCTCGCATGGGCTGGACGATTCCGTGGTACACGGCGATCGGTGACGAGTTCAATGTGGACTACGATGTCACAACCGAACTTGGCGACTCGCCCGGGGTGAGCGCGTTCATCCGCGACGGTTCCGATATTTTTCACACATACTCGATATACGATCGCGGCGGAGAAATCTTCAAGAATTTCTACAACTATCTGGACATTACCATCCTGGGGCGGCAAGAGGATGAGATCGGGCACCCCTGGGACTGGTGGCGGTACAAGGACCGGTATGAGGACGAGAACTCAACGGGACCCGGCGATAACTGGTGGAACGGCACAAGGTTCAAGGACGCCGCCGTCTGAGTAATCGACACGAGGATGACCAGGGAGATGCTATGAGCGACCTATCAGACAAGACAACTATCGTCGTCGGCGCGAGCCGCGGACTCGGGCACGGTGTCGCGATGGCCTTCGCCGAGGCCGGCGCCCCGGTGATCGCGGTCTCACGTACGGCGGCGGATTTCCCCGAGCCGGCCAGCGGCTCCGGTTCGATCCAGCCGGAAATCGCCGATGCCACGGACGCCACCGCGGCGGCCCGCCTCATCGACCGCTATGAGCCGGCGATCATCGTCCAGGTGGCCGGCGCGACCCCGCACATGCGCCCGCTGCAGGAGCAGACCTGGGAGACGTTCTCAGCCAACTGGGAGACCGACGTCCGGATCTCGTTCTGCTGGCTGCGGGAGGTCCTGCTCAAGCCGCTGCGGCCGGGCAGCAGGGTGATCGTGGTCAGCAGTGGCGCCGCGCTGGCCGGTTCACCGCTCAGCGGCGGGTACGCCGGCGCCAAGGCGACCCAGCGCTTCATCACCGGCTACGCGCAGGGCGAGGCGAACCGGGCAGGCCTGGACATCCATTTCACGACGGTGCTGCCCAAGTTCGCGCCGATGACCGGCGTGGGTCAGCCCGCGGTCCAGGCGTACGCGGCCCTGGCCGGCCTGCCACTCGAGGAGTTCCTCAAGGGGCAGGGCCCGCTGCTCAACCCGGAGATCGCCGGCACCGCCCTGGTCGAACTGGCGCAGGCGGACGCCGGCGATGTCGCCTCCTCCTACCTGCTGAGCGGGGCCGGGCTGCGGAAGCTGCCCTGATTCCGGCTCGCGCACCGGACGGCGCCCTGGACCTGGGCGGCGAACGTTGGAGCCTGCTGATCATTCGACGGCCCGCCGAGCCGCTGCACCCGCCAGACGTGCGGGGCAGCGGTCCGCGGGAAGGCGACGCGATCGCCGCGCCCGGCGGCGCCTGCCCATGGTCGAGGTAGACGCCAGCACCGGGCCCCTACGGCGAAAGCATCCGCTACCGCGACTTCATGGGCTGGGACATGCCGTGGTACTCAGCACAAGCCTCCCTGGACACGCTCCTCGCCGGGCGCCGCATCGGTATGATGCACCTCGTGTGCTACCTACGGGACGGCGACCGCGTCTCCGGAACCTACTGGACGACCCGACGCGGCGTCGAGGCAGTGGGCTACAGCTGCGCGCTCATGGACCTGACCGTCTACGGGCGCCAGGAGAACCGGGAGGACTCGCCCCCCGGCTGGCCGCAGCAGTGCACCTCAGCTGATCGAAGGAGAGCCCCGAATGACGATGACCCTTGTTCTGGCCGGCGGCGGTCCCGCCGCCCTCGCGTGGGAGCTTGGAGTGCTGCGGGGACTGGCCGACGCGGACGCCGGACTGGCCCAGAAGGTCATCGACGCCGACACTGTGATCGGCACCTCCGGCGGCTCCAGCGTGGCCGCCCAGATCACCAGCGGCACGCCGCTGGACGAATTGCATGACGCTCAGCTTTCCGCCGGCACCACCGAAATCGAGGTCAAGCTCGACCTGACCGAGTTCATTAGCCGCTTCGGCGCCGCGATCGCCGGTGCGGTCGATGAGATGGACCGGCGCCGGCGCGTGGGTGCCTTCGGGCTGGCCGCGACCACAGTGCCGGAGGCCAAACGGCGCGCAGTGATCGCCGCGCGGCTGCCGGCCGCGCACTGGCCCGAGCGGGACCTGCGGATCCCCGCTGTCAACGCGGTCACCGGCGAGGTTGTCATCTTCACCCGCGACAGCGGCGTCAGGCTGGTTGACGCGGTCGCCGCCAGCTGCGCCGTTCCCGGTATCTGGCCCCCGGCCAGTATCGGCGACCGCCGCTACGTCGACGGCGGCGTCCGCTCGAGCACCAACGCCGACCTGGCAGCCGACGCCGACCAGATCCTGCTCATCACCCCCACCCGGGCTGACGCACCCGCGCCGAGTCTGGGGGGCGACCTGCGGGCCGAACTCGACGCACTGAGCAACTCCCGCATTGAGGTCATCTACGCCGACCAGGACTCCATGGCATTCCTCGGCAACCCGCTCGCCATCGACACCCGCGCCCCGGCCGCCCGGGCCGGCCGCGCCGTCGGCCGGACAGCCGCCGCCCGGGTGGCCCGGCTCTTCGGCTGACCAGCCGCCGGCATCCGCCGCTTGACCCCTGACCAGCAGGCCCGGCAGGCACCCCGATTGGTCCCGTGGTCGCAAGGAATCAACCGTCTGGGCCAGTCCGGCGTCCGCGTCGGCCAGTCCGCGCAGCACTCCAAGCTCCCGCGCGCCGGCGGCGGGACCGCCGCCGGCCAGAACAAGGGTCATCGCCATTCGGGGCTCTCCTTCGACTACAGCTACGCGCTCATGGACCTGACGGTCTACGGGCGCCAGGAGACCTGGGAGGACGCGCCCCGGAAGAGCTGCCGGGCTAGGAGGAACGGAGCAAGTCCGCGGTGCGCTCGCCGATCATGATCGACGTCACGTTCGTGTTCGCGCAGACCGTGCTCGGCATTATCGACGCGTCGCAGACGTACAGGGACTCCAGCCCGTGCACCGCGCACTTCTCCGAGACCACCGACAGGGGATCATCGGCAGAGCCCATCCGGACCGTCCCCACCGGGTGATACACGCTCTCCATGCTCGTCTTGACGTACTGGCGCACCATGTCGTCGTTGTCGATCGTCGATTCGCGCAGCACGACGAAGCCCTGGCCCAGACTCCGGATGCCGGGGTGATTCGCCAGGCGCCACGAGGTCCGCACGCCATCGACGAGTATGTCCATCTCTTTCTCCGTGGAGAGGAAGTTCAGCTCGATCTCCGGCGGAGCCAGCGGATCGGCGGAGGTCAGCGTTAGCCGCCCGCGTGAATCTGGCTGCTGCAACACCACCATGACCCCGAGGATGTCGGTCGTCCCGGCCAGCATCTGCAGCTCGGGGAACGGGTCTAGTGAGAAGTGGTTGACCATGTAGTACTGGAGGTCATTGAAATGGCCCGAGACGGGGGATGTCGTGCGGACGATTTCCTGCAGGAACGCCTTGGTCGGGTCGAGGGCTCCCGGCTGCGGCACCAGGAACGCGCCGGTGCGCACGTGGTCGATGAGGTTCTGGCCGACACCAGGCAGGTCCGCACGGCAGTCGATGCCATGCCGGCGCAGCTCCGAATGCGATCCGATGCCGGAACGCATCAAGATCATCGGAGAGGAGACCGTGCCGGACGCGAGGATGATGCGCCGCCCCGCTACCAACTCGAAGCCACCGCCTCCGGTTGACGCGAGCACTCCGGTTGCCTTCGACCCCTCGAAAACCACTCGGTCCACGATCGTCTGTGCCCGGATCTCGAGATTTTCCCGGTGCCTGACCGGGTCGAGGTACGCGTTCGCCGTGGTGGCCCGGTACTCCAGGTCCCACCTATTGGAGGGAATCGGGCCGATGCCGGTCGACTCCGGGCTGTTGTGATCCTTCTCCTCGGGGAAGCCCTCCTCTAGGCATGCCTCGAGGAAGGCGATCTGGCCCGGTTCTACCTCCGACTCACGCCAGCGGCGGATCGGGAACGGGCCGCCCTGGCCGTGATACTCCGCACCGCCGAAGTCCCGGTCATCCTCCAGCTTCCGGAAATAAGGCAACAGCTCGGAGAAGGCCCAGGAGGGGTTGCCGGCCGCCGCCCACGCGTCGTAATCCTCGGGCGTTCCGCGCAGGGCCACCGTCGCGCCGACACAGGACGAGCCGCCGGTCACCTTGCCGCGCGGGAACCGGATTTTCTTCCCGTCGCGGGCGTCGGCACGGAACCCCCAGTCATGGCCGTCGAAGACCATGGACCTGCCGTACCGGATCTCGGCGGGCGTCTCGTCCCGCGTCAGGTAGTCCGGGCCGGCCTCGATAAGCAGCACCCGCCGGGATGGGTCCTCGGTCAACCGCGCGGCGAGCACGGCCCCGGCAGATCCCGCGCCTACGATGATGTCGTCGTATTGAGACGTCATTCGCGATCCTCACAATGATGATTTCAGCAGGGGCACGGCGACAGTTCCACGTCGCGGTAGGACGCACGTTGTACACCGTCTACGTCAAGTTTCCCGTCCCGCGTCGGCGCCGCCTACTCGGGAATTGCCTAAGCCTGGGAGAACCCTATAGATCCCCGCCGGAAACTGATCCGGCGGGGCCTCTGATCAGAAACAATCGCCATTTCAGAATGTCCAGCTGGCGCGAATATGTCGACAATTCCATCCTCAGGAAGCCCTTGACAGACATCTCGGGATCGAACAGCCAAGCGTGAGCAATATAGGAGAAGTCCGCTATGGTCCCGGTACATACGATGGGTTTGGATGCGGGTCGCTTTGGCCTTGACATGTTCCTCCGCGACCTGGTGACGATGGGCATGATGACGTACTCGGCAACTGTGTGCAGCAGTTGGTGTTCAATATAGGAGGCCCGCTCCGCGTGGAACCAAAAGCCCGGGAAGCAGTAGATACTCCCGCTGGTGTTCCTCACGGCCAGCCGACTGGCGCTCGCGATCTTGCTCCCTGCGCTGTTCATCGGGTTCTTCGTGCATGTCATCTGCATCGTGGCGTACCGGGGGTGATCGGGACCTTGGGTCTGCCGACCCGACCCGAACCTGGAATCACCCGCATACAACGATGAGGAGATTTGGAATGACCGCACCGCGACTCGGCAGCATCCTTCTCGGCACCACCCGTTCCGCGGAACTGCGTGAATGGTATCGCAAGGTGCTCGCACCGGGATACGAGGGCGAAGGGCCAATCAATTTCGGCGGCTTCCTGCTGGTCATCGAGCAGCGCGACGACGTCTCCGCGACGAACAATGAGCCAGGCCGAATGATCCTCAACTTCCACGTGGACGACTTCGACGCCGTCGAGGCACAACTGCAGGCGGCCGGCGAGGACTGGCTCAATCCCGTAGCGGATCGCCCCTCCGGCCGTTTCGGGACGTTCGTAGACCCTGATGGGAACTACCTCCAGATAATCCAGTTCAAGTAGCAGCCATAATCCAGGGTTGTCGCGAGGCTAGCGCCGGCGGCATGGACGTCAATTGCGCGTGGTCATCATCGCCGCGGCCACGCGGCTTACTGTGCTTGTTGTGCGGAATGGTGGCGATGGTGAGGCGTGCCGCCGAGCGGGCGAGGCCGTGCCGCGGTGGTCTTGGTGTTGAAGTCGGTGCGCAGCGCGGAGGCGGAGGCGAAGTCGAAGGCGACAGTGCCGCCGGGATGGCTCACACGCTTGACATTATGCAGGTGATTACCTGCATAATGTCAAGCGTGAGCCCCGAAACGACAGCGATGGACTCGGTCTTCAAAGCGCTGGCCGACCCCACCCGACGACTCCTGCTCGACCGTCTGCGCGAGCACAACGGCCAGACACTGAGCGAACTGTGCGAACGCCTGGGCATGGCGCGCCAGTCGGCGACACAGCATCTCGACATCCTTGAGCGGGCCAACCTCGTGACCGTCGCGCGACGCGGACGGGAGCGGCTTCACTACCTCAACCCGACACCAATCCACGAGATCGAAGAGCGCTGGATCTCGGGGTTCGACAAGCCCCGCCTGCAAGCGATCAGTGCCATCAAGAACCAGGCAGAGGAGTACGCCATGACCAACGCACCCACCTCCGTGCCGGCCTACGTCTATGTCACCTACATCCGCGCAAGCGCGGAGCAGGTATGGCGAGCCCTGACGGACGCAGACCTGACGGCGCGCTACTGGGGACACGCCAACATTTCGGACTGGCAGCCGGGCTCGGCCTGGGAGCACCAGCGCGTCGACGGATCAGGCGTCGTCGATGCCGTCGGCCGGGTGATCAAGACCGAGCCCCCGACGCGCCTGGTCATCACCTTCGACGACGTCCCCGACGCCGAATCGCCAAGAGAACCGTCGGTCGTCACCTTTCTCGTCGAACCACACCAGGACATCGTCCGCCTGACCGTGACCCACGAGAATCTCGCCAACCTGGAGATGCTCGGCGGGATCTCGCACGGATGGCCGGCCGTGCTGGCGAACCTCAAGTCGCTGCTTGAGACCGGCGAGGTCCTTCCGCAGGCGCCATGGGAGATGTCTCGCGCGCATGCCTGAGACGGCCGCCGGACCTCTGGGCAGGAGAAGCCAGATCGAGATACCGGCGCCCGGTCCGGAGTAGCTTCGCGCTGGGCATCGGGCTACCGTCGGCCTTGTGAGCACGCCAGACGCCGGAACCGGCGTGGGCCGCACCGCCGCCGCGGGGCCGGGCCGTGATCAGCCGGACGAGGCCCGGCCACGCCAGCCGGACGAGGCCCGGCCACGCCAGCCGGACGAGGCCCGGCCACGCCAGTTCGCCGAGGAACAGCCCGCGCTGCGGCGGGTGGCCACGTTGGTCGCCGCGGGCGCCGGGCCGGCCGAGGTGTTCAGCGCCGTCGCGGACGAGCTGGGTCAGCTGATCGGCGTGGAGTCGACGCTCGTGTCCCGCATTGACCGTCTCGGTGCCAGCTCGCCGGGGGCCGCTGTCGCCGACCCGTCCGGGG
>DASZJE010000164.1:0-18910 GCA_035948445.1 Trebonia sp.
GGCCGCACCGCAGCCCGCCCGTTACCTGACCTAACGTCCCGGTCAGTTCTGTGCCGGGGCGCTGAACGTCAGCCAGGCTGGGCGCGCATTCGGCGACGTCCACACCTCCACGGCGGCTTCGCGGCCCGGCTGGATGGAGAAGGGGAGGTAGAACGTGAACGCCTGGCCATCCGGGCCGGGGGCGGCGGAAGGGCACGGGGCGAACGTGTACCCCGTGTCGCCACGGGGCAGCGCGTCCGCCCCCGTCGGGCTGAAGGCGCTGTAGAGACGGAAGTAGGAAAGCGCTTCCGGAGCGGGTCTGACGATGGCGGCGGTCTTGCCCGAGAACACTATGACCAGTGGCCCGAAGCTGAGCGGCCAGTCGCGGCCGTACGCGGGGTTGCCGGTGTTGTCCGGGCGGCCGTACCGCACGTCGCCCAGTTCCGCGGAGTCGACGAACCACAGATCGCCGACGTGCACGCTCCGCTTTCGCCAGTCCACGTCGAGTTTGCTCCCGGTCGCTGACCCGCACGAGAACAGGAACGTCCCCGGCGCGGCACTAGCGGCACGGGCGGCACTAGCGGTGGCGCGGCCGCCGGGACGACCCGCTGCGAGGGCCGCGGCGACCGCGACGGCGCATGCCACCGCGACGGCGCCGAGCGCCAGCCGCCAGCGCCGGGGCGCCAGCCGCCAGCGCCGGGACGGCAGGTATGGCAAGTGCGGCAGGAAAGGCACGGACGGCAGCCGGAATTCGTGTCTCGGCGCCTGGCCGATCTCGTCGTCCGGTTCGCCCCGGCCGTTCATGAAACGCTGCCGTCCGCACGAGGGGTAACGTCAGCCCGGCGGGCTCGGGCAAGGGCCGCTCGGTGACGCGCTCGCCCAGGTAGGCGCGGGCGACCGTCGTCACGAACGAGTAGACGGCGTCCTCGTCGGGCGCCAGCGGTCCCGCTGACGCGAACGGCGAGGAGAGCCCGCGCTGGACCGACTCGCACGCCGCCCAGTCCTGCCGGTTGGTCAGGTCCCAGAAGTCCGCCGCGTAACCCGGGTCGAAGTCCGGCCGCGCGACCGCCTCCGGTGCGAACGCCCAGCTGCACTCGATCACCGTCCGGTCCGCGGCGACCGGTCGCAGAATGTGGGTCATGATGTAGTCGGGATGCAGGCTGAGCAGGACGTTCGGGAAGATCGCCACGTAGACAACGGTGCGCGGCGCCGAACCGGACAGGCCCCGGAACGGGACACCGCCGCTGCGTCCGTCCAGGGACATCGTCTCCGCGCCGTCGCGCAGTGACATCCAGCCGCCGATCCACGACCCGGACGCCGCGTAGTTCTCCCCGCTGCGCGGCGGGCTGACCCGGCACAGCTCCGGGTGGATCGCCGGGCAGTGGTAGCACTCGTGGTAGTTCTCGGTGAGGATCTTCCAGTTCGCCGCCGCGTCATAGGTGCGGGTCGCAGCCACCACGGATCGTTCGGGCTCATAAGGGGAGACCAGGGGGCGCAGACCTGCCAGGGGGAGAGCGCCCGCGTCTCCGCCCGACATATCGACGAATATCAGCCCGTGCCATTCGATCGCCGGGAGCGCGGCCAGCGGCCACCGGTCCTGCGCGGCGTGCAGGCCGCGCGCGCCGCGCAGTTCGCCGCTCAAGGAGTACGTCCACGAGTGGTACGGGCACACGATCATCGTGGCGCGCGCGGTGGCGCCGCCGGGCAGCAGTTCGTGACCACGGTGCCGGCAGGTGTTCGCGAACGCCCGCGCGGTGCCGTCCTCACCGCGGACCAGCAGGACGCCGCCGCCGGTCGCGAACTGGTCGCCGGCCACGGGCAACTGCGCTCCCCGCGCGGCGCACATCCAGCCGCCGCCGAAGATATGCCGCCGCTCCCACTCATGCACCGCCGGGTCGGTGTACGCCGCGGGCGGCAGCATGCGGCTTTCCCCGAACGGGCGCAGTGATTCCGCCAGCGCGCCCCGCCGCAGCGGTGCCGGGGGAAACGCGGCCGGATGCTCACTGACCATGCGGTGAAGCGTAAGTCGGGCATTACCGCATGTCCAGGGCGTCCGCATGTCCAGGGCGTCCGCGCGTACGTCGTTACCGACGGCCCGGACGCGCTGCAGGCCCGGGCCGTCGATAACGGCGCTAACGCGGTAAGTCCCGCGGCCGGCCTACGGGGCCGTGTTGGGCGTGACGCCCACGTCCACCGTGACGTAGCCGAGGCTGCCATTCGGGCCGTGTGCCTCGATCCGGTAATAGCCGGCGGTCGGGAACTTGACGCTGATGTCCGCCTGGCCGTCGGCCAGTGTCGCCGACGTCGGGAACGACGACGGCACCGCGACGCCGGCCGGCGGGGTAACCGTCAGCGTGACCGGGCCGTTGACCGAGGAGTCGAGCGACAGGCCGCCGGTCTCCGCTTCCAGGTTGATCGTCATCGAGTTGTTGACTGACGGCGTCCCGATGTCGGTCAGGATGCCGCCTGTGCCATGGAAGCCGATCGTGTCCGTCGGCGCGACCGGTGGCGCCGGCGCGGCGAGCGGGGCCTGCGTGAAGTCGAACGCCGACATCAGGTCGTTCTGCTTCGCGTTCAGGCTCGTCAGCGGCGCCATGCCCCAGAGCTTCTGCATGAACGACAGGATGGATACGTTCGTCGTCTGCTGGTGGAAGACGCCCTTCTTCGCGTACGGGCTGATGATGATCATCGGGGTACGCGTGCCGTATCCGCTCGAGTACGACGGGGCGACGCTGTCCCAGAATCCGCCGCCCTCGTCGTAGGTGACGAAGATCGCGGTGGAGTCCCAGTACTGGCTGTGCGCGACCGCGTTCACGAGCTGGCCGATCCAGGCATCGCCCTCGCCGATGTCCTCCGGCGGCTCGGTGCTGTAGCCGACCCCCGGGCGGACGAAGGAGAAGTCAGGCAGCTGCCCGTCGGACAGGTCCGTGAAGAACTGGTCGCCGGTGGTGAGGTCCGAGGTGTCGCCGGCCGGGACGATCTGGTCCCAGATGGTGCCGTCGAGAACCGAGTTGGGCAGCGCGTAGTAGACCTTCCAGCTGCGGTCGTGCGCGCTCAGCTCGTCGAAGATCGAGTTCCACGGCTGCGTGGCGCCCGGCTCCAGGTTGTTGTAGTACCAGTCGTGCGCCGTGCCGTTGAGCGCGGTCATCACGTTCGGCTGCGTCGGCGAGATGACCGGCTGGAAGTTGTGGTCGGCCAGCTCGAAGTCGGACGCCAGGTACTGCTCGTTCGGGTCGAAGCTCGGGCCGAACTCGGTGATGGCCGACATCCCGTCCTGGGGGAACGTCGTGTAGTGGTCCATCTGGTAGCCCTTGCCGGGCACGTAGTCCATGGCCATCTGCTCGGCGACCCGGGAGTTGTTGATCGCGCCCTGCACGTCGCCCTCGTTGGGGGTCGCCCAGACCGGCGAGACGTTCGGCGCGGAGTCGAAGTAGGCGTCGGGGTTGAGGAACGACGCGTTCTTCGGGATCCCGTCGGCGCCGGGGAAGCTGCCGAAGAGGTTGTCGAACGTGTGGTTCTCGATCATGATTTCGATCACGTGCTTGATGGGGGAATTCGGGATGCCCCCGGTCGTGCTGCTGGCGGTAAGCGTGCGCGTGGCGGACGGCGCGGCATGCGGGGTTGTCGCCGCGGTCGCCGACGTCACCGCTGCCGACACGGCGAGCAGCGGCACCACCCCGGCCACCAGGAAGCGTTTGTGTCTCATGAGATTAAGATGAACCTTTGAGGTAACTGTCATCTGTGTGTCAGGTAAATCACATGTGAACAAAATAGATCAAGATGACATATCGCCTAGTTTGGGGCATATATGCCTTCAAGCGAACCCGATTGGCTTAACGTCGCCGGCGACTCGATTCTCCGACCCGATTCCCCAGACCCTGGGCTGGCCGGCTGTCCGGGCTTATGCTGAGGTCACCTTGCACCGGGAAGGACCGGGAAGGAGCGGGAAGGAGCGGGAAGGAAGCCGTGCGGCTCGCGACGATGATCACCTGGGCAGTGACCGCCGCCCTGGGCGGCTACATGCTGCGAACCTGGGTCACGCGCGGCGGCTTGCGCCGGGAACGCGCGCGCAAAGGCGGACTGCCGCCGCAACTGATATTCGGCCACGCGACGCTGGCGCTCACCGGACTGGTGCTGTGGGGAAGCTTCGCGGCCTCCGGCGAACGGGCGCTGGCCTGGGCCGCGATCGCCTGCCTGATGGTGGCGGCGGGGCTGGGACTGAGCACGGTCACGCTCTGGACGCCGTACCCGACGGCTAAGCCGGGAGAGCGGCGGGTGCCGGCGCCGGAGACGGCAATGATGGTCCCCGACGCGGGCCGCGACCCATTTCAGGTCACCGACGAGATGATCGCCGAGTTGCTGGCCGATCCCTACCCGGAACGGCGGCAGCAGGCCATCCGGCCGAACATGGCGGTGCTCGTCCCGGTCGCCCACGGATTCCTGGCCATGGCGACGTTCATAATGGCGGTGACCACCGTGAGCGCGACGTGAGCACGACACGATCGTTGGCGATCTTCGGATGTACCTTGCGGACAGTGCCCATGCTGCCGATACTGCTTGGATGGGCGACCGAAACGTACTCGGCGGCAAACTTGAGCCATGCGGAACTGACCCGCTGACCGGTTTCTACCGGGATGGGTGCTGTAACACCGGAACCGAGGACCGGGGGAGCCACACCATCTGCGCGGTGGTGACCGCGGAGTTCCTGGAGCATCAGCGGAGTATCGGCAACGATCTGACAACGCCCGTGCCGCAGTTCCGGTTTCCTGGGCTGGTGCCGGGAGACAGATGGTGCGTCACGGCCGCGAACTGGCTGCGCGCGCACCAGGACGGGCTGGCCGCGCCCGTTGTGCTAGCCTCGACGCACGAGCGCGCGCTGGAGATAGTGCCGTTGTCCGCGCTGAAGCAGCACTCGGTCGACGTCCCCGCGGACGCTAGCGCGCTTGGGGATACCGAGCGCTGAGGCGGACTCCACCTCCGGATGGGGGACTTTCTCCTCCTGCCTGGGGAGCCAGGCCCCGCATATATTCGGGAGAAAGCTCCATCGTCAGCCGCCCCCTAGCCCGCGAAACTGGTATCCATGCTGCTCATGACTCCGTTGTCAACCCGCGGCCTGCGTCGTATCTATCTGAGATCGGCCGCGTGGTACACGGGGTTCGCCGTCTACGCCGCTTGCGTGGCGCTTTTCAGCGGCCCTGGGCTGGATCACATGTGGGGCGCCTGGGCCGTCGGAGGCTACGCGGTCGCGGCCGCGATAGCGGCATGGCGGCCGACGCTGCGCGGCCAGTACGCGGCGCTCACGGTCGCGGTGCTCGGCGCCCTGGTCGCGCCGTTGATCTGGCTGGCGGTCCGCGAGCCCGTTACCTCGGACTCCCTGGTCGTGGCGAGGTCGGGCGTCCTGCTGCTGCACCACGGCGTCCCCTACCTGCCGGCCGCGCAACTCGCGGCGGGCGGGTGGCTCGCCTATAACCCGTACCTGCCGGTCATGGCTGTCTTCGGCCTGCCGAAGGCGTTCGGGCTGCCCGGTCTGCTCGGCGACCCTCGGCCATGGCTCGCGGCGGCCACTTTCGGTGTGCTGTATCTCACCTTCAGGGTCACCAGCAGGCGCCTGCAGGCGAGGCGGGGCGTCGCGGCCCGCTCCGGTGCCGCTTACATGACGCTGCCGATGACCGCGGTTGGCCTTGCCGCGTTCCTGCTCGCTTCGCCGATCATGGCGTTCCCGCTCGCCATGAGCATTACCGACCCGCCGATCATCGCCCTCATGTGCCTGTCGCTCGCGCTGATCACCGAACCGCGGCACATGCTGCGGGCCGCCGTCGTCATGGGGGTGGCCGCCGCGATGAAGTACACGGCGTGGCCGGCGCTGCTCATCATCGCGGTCATGGTCGCGGCCCGCGATGGGATGCTCGCGGCAGTGAAGTTCACGATGGCCGCGGTGGTCAGCGGTTTCGTCCTTGCCTTGGCGTTCGCTCCCGCCGCCTTCGCCAACCTGCATGCCGTCCTGCTGAACACGGTCGACTACCCCCTTGGCCTCACCAGCGCGCATTCCCCCGCGCAGAGCCCGTTGCCCGGCCACATGCTCAGCGAACTCGGCTCCGCCGGGCACGCGGCGGCGCTGGGGCTGCTGGCCATCGCGGGCCTGACTCTCGCCGCCTCGGTGGTGTTCGCCCCGCCGTCCACGCCGCGGCGGGCGGCGATCCGCATCGCCCTCGGGCTTGCCGCGCTGTTCGCGCTCGGCCCGGCAAGCCGCTTCGGCTACTTCGTCTACCCGCTCGCACTGTGCGCCTGGGCCGTGCTGACCTCTCGCCGCATCCCGAGACTCGCGAGCTTCGCCGGGATCCCGGCGCTCACCGTCGCGCGCCGGCCGGCGCGTCCGGCGTCGGCCCCGGGGACCTCGGCGCGCCGGGAATCGGGCGCGAACCGATAGCGTAGTGGGTATGGCGATCGAGACGCGCGCCCTCGGGCGGACCAAGGCAGACGTGACCATCCTCGGTTACGGGGCGATGGAACTGCGCGGACTTCCGCGAGGTCCCGAAATCGATGACGAGACGGCGGGGAAACTGCTGAACGCCGTGCTCGACGGCGGCATCAACCTGATCGACACCTCCCCCGACTACGGCCGCAGCGAGGAGCTCATCGGCCGCTTCGTCGGCCACCGCCGCGAGGAGTTCTTCCTCGCCAGCAAGTGCGGCTGCCTCGTCGACATTCCGGCCGACGCGACGCCGCCGTACCCGCACGACTACAGCCCTGCCAACGTCCGGGCCGACGTCGAGCAGAGCCTGCGCCGCCTGCGCACCGACCGTCTCGACCTGGTGCAGGTCCACATGTCGCCGAGCAAGGCTCAGCTTGAGGAAAACCGCACCGTCGAGACGCTGCGGGAACTGCGGGAAGAGGGCAAGGTCCGCTTCATCGGCATGTCGGGCATCCTGCCGCACCTCGCCGACCACATCGCCATGGACGTCTTCGACGTCTTCCAGATCCCGTACTCGGCGGTCCAGCGCGACCACGAGGACCTGATCACCGAGGCGGTCGACCACGGCGCGGGCACGCTGATCCGCGGCGGCGCCGCCCGGGGCGCCCCGTCGGAGGAGAAGAACTGGAGCACCGGCCCGCTCACCCAGGCCGCGGGCGTGGGCCAGCGGAACTGGGAGGCGGGCGGCCTGGATGACCTCCTGCGGCAAAGCGGCCTGAGCAAGATGGAGTTCACCCTGCGCTTCACGCTCAGCCATCCCGGCCTGTCCTCGACCATCGTGGGCACATCGAGCCCGGCCCACCTGCTGGGCAACATCAAGGTCGCCGAGCAGGGCCCGCTCCCCGCAGACGTCTACGAGGAAGCCAAGCTCCGCCTGCCCCGATAATCGGGTAACCGGGCAGAATCCGGCAAAGACGTACAATCTGGCAAATTCGTTCGCCTGCGAGGCCCGCTGGATGCCAGACTTCGGTCCATGCCTGCACAGTTGTCTTCAGTGGCTGTCTACTGCGGCTCGAACCTGGGAACCGACCCGGCGTTCGGGCAGGCCGCGACGCTCCTCGGGCGGACGCTGGCCGAACGCGGCATCCGGCTCGTCTACGGCGGCGGTCACGTCGGCCTGATGGGCGCCGTCGCCGATGCCGTGCGCGACGGCGGCGGCGAGACCTACGGCGTGATCACCCGGGCGCTGGAGGCGAAGGAGCTCGCCCACCGGAGCCTGACCAGCCTCAAGGTCGTCGCGACCATGCACGAGCGCAAGGCCGCGATGGCCGACGCGGCGGACGCGTTCGTCATGCTGCCGGGCGGCTTCGGGACGCTGGACGAATTCTTCGAGGCGCTGACGTGGACGCAGCTCGGCATCCACGCCAAGCCGTGCGGCGTGCTCGACGTGGCCGGGTACTTCGCGCCGCTGCGAACGCTGCTCGACGGCGCCGTGACGGCTGGCTTCGTGCACGCGGCCCACCGCGACATGGTGGTCGTGGATGGCGACCCGGCGCGGCTGCTGGACCGGCTGGCGGCCTGGACACCGGTTGCCGTGAACAAGTGGCTGGACCGCGCCCAGCGCTAACCCCGTTTGCGGGCGACGCCGCACCAGAACAAGGACCTGCCCGGGTCGCCCTCTAGCCCGGTCTCGGCGTCGGGGCGCCACTCCGGCGTCCATACCACGCCCGGTTCGGCGAGGTCGCATCCGGCGAACATCTCCGTTACCTGCTCGCGGGTCCGGCTGTTCAGGGTCGACGTGGCCCTTTTGTAGACTTGCGCGGCTTCGTCGGCCTGCGCGTAGCTGTCCGCGGTGAAGTGCGAGATGACGAGCCAGCTCCCCGGCGGGACGGCGGCCATGAGCGTATCGATGATGCCCCGTGGATCCGTTTGATCCTCGACGAAATGCAAGATGGCGACGAGCAGCACAGCCACAGGCCGGTCCAGGTCCAGCATGGACGTCAGGACGGGATCCTGCACGATGGCCTGCGGCTCGCGCAGGTCATGCCGCAGGATCGTGGTGTTCGGCACGGCGTGGAGCATGTCGAGGGCATGGGCGATCACGATCGGGTCGTGGTCGATATAGACGACTGTGCTGTCCGGCGCGGCGTCCTGTGCGACCTGGTGCACGTTGTTCATCGTGGGGAGGCCGGTGCCGATGTCCAGGAACTGGCGGATCCCGTGTTCGCCCGCGAGGTAGCGGACCGCGCGGATAAGGAACCGCCGGTTCTGGATCGCGGAGGTCCGCACTACGCCGTCGGGCATCATCTGGATGGCTGTCTCGGCGGCCTTCCGGTCCGCCGGATAGTTATCCTTGCCCCCCAGGTAGTAGTCGTACATTCGTGCCGTGCTGGGAATGTCCGGCCGGAACTCCGTTACGTTCGCCATGACCGCGATTATCCACGCGGAGCACCTCGTCGGCCAGCCGCAACGTGGCGGGTCCATTACTGAACGCAGATCACCTGCGGACCGCGGGTCCAATGGCGGCAGGCCGTGACCCCGGCAGGCCGCGACTTTCCGGGTGAGACCCTGGGTAAGACCAAGTCGTGACCCGCTGGGTGCTGCACGTGGACCTCGACCAGTTCATCGCCGCCGTCGAGGTGCTGCGGCATCCCGAACTGCGCGGGAAGCCCATCGTCGTCGGCGGCGACGGGGATCCGGCCAAGCGGGGCGTCGTGTCGACCGCCTCCTACGAGGCGCGCGAGCGCGGCGTGCACTCCGGCCAGCCGCTGCGCACGGCCAGGAAGCGCTGCCCCGACTGCGTGTTCCTGCCGGTGGACGCGCCGGCGTACCTGGAAGTGTCGGCGCGCGTCATGGACGTGCTGCGCGACACAGGGTCCCCGGTCGAGGTCCTCGGCTGGGACGAGGCTTTCGTCGGTGTCGACGTCCCCGACCCGGAGATGTTCGCCCGCGATATCGCCGCCGATGTCAAGGCCGCCACGGACCTCGACTGCTCGGTCGGGATCGGCGAGAACAAGCTGCAGGCGAAGATCGCGACGGGCTTCGGCAAGCCGGCGGGCGTCTTCCGCATCACAAGCGAGACCTGGTACGACGTCCTCGGCGACCGTCCGCCCGACGCGATCTGGGGCATCGGCGCGAAAACCGTGGCGAAGCTCGCCGCCCTTGGCATCGGTACCGTCCGCGACCTGGCCGCCGCCGACCCGGACCGGCTCGCCAGGGAGTTCGGCCCGACGACCGGCCCGTGGCTGGTCCTGCTCGGCCGCGGCCGAGGCGACCGCGACGTCGACCCCACCCCTTACGTCCCGCGCTCGCACGGCCGCGAGGTCACGTTCCAGCAGAACATCGCCGACTGGGCCCGGGTCCGCGAGGAAGTGGCGGCCCTCGCCCGGCAGGTCTGCGCCGAGATAGCCGAGCGACCAGTGACCCATGTCGTGGTCAAAGTTCGCTACGCGCCCTTCGTGACAGTCACCCATGGCGTTCCGTTCAAGGAGGCGGCCGACGCGGACGCATTCGAGACGGCCGCCCTCGAGGCCCTGGAACGGTTCGAGCCGGGGAAGCCGGTGCGCCTGCTCGGCGTCCGCGCCGAATTCGCCGACGCGTGAAAGCTCGCCGGCGCATACAGGACCCGCCACGTTAGAGCGGGCGGCTCATCCGGATCTCGGGCAGCGAGACGGCGCGGCCTAGGCGCCGGCGTGCGCGGTGAGCCAGTCGCAGAGATCGGCGCTCGCGCGAAGGAACGCTACGACGCGGTCGGCGGCCTCTTGCTCATGGAGCCACGGCTCCGGCGCCCAGCCCTGCCATGAGGTCAGGCCCTTGTACCGCAACAGGCCGATCCGCGGGTGGCCGGCGGTGTAGCCGCGCGGCGCGGACTTGAGCGCGCCGTGGCCGTGGATCTCGATGCCGGCGTTCGCGAGGGCGTCGACGATCTCCGCGAGCCTGGCGCCGCTGCTGTCCGCCGCGACCGCCGCGCGATAGCGGGCGAGCCGGTCCGGTTCCATGTGCCACATGCCCGCGCCGGCGGCGAGCCCGTCCGCGGAAAACTGGACGTAGCCCGTGCCGCCGATCGTCGCGCCGATATGCGTCTTATACGGGGTCTTGTCGTGACTGAAGCGAATGTCCCGGTATGGCCGGAAGATCTTCGGCTCGCCGAACTCCGGCGCCAGGCGTTCGAGAAGTTCCTCCATCGGCCGCAGAACCGACTCCTGGTAGACAGCCTTATGACTGCCCCAGTAGGCCTTCGAGTTGTCCGTCTCGAGTCCCTCGTAGAACGTGAGCGCCTCCGCGGGCCACCCGTCGAATCCCATGCCGACAGCCTACGCCGAGACGAGGCTGCTCAGCTCGTCGCGCTCGTCGCGCTCCTCAGCTCGTCGCGCCAGGAGTGGCGCGGTTCGTAGCCGAGGACGTCTCGCGCGCGGTCGATCGAGAGGAGCGTGTCGAACTCGCCGATCTCGCGCGTCACTTCCGCGCCAGGGAAGACCTCGGCGAGCACGTCGCGGGACGGGCGGTTCATGACCGTGTCCGCCGCCGCGATGATCACGTTCTGGCTGCCGTTGACGTCGGCTTCCAGCCCGAGCCGGCAGGCGAGCGCGACGTCCCGGACATCCACGTAGCCCCACAGGTTCCACTTGCGCCGGTGCGGATCCGGCCAGTACGACGGGAACCGCTCGTAGTCGTGGGGCTCCATGATGTTGGAGATGCGCAGGCCCACGAACGGGATGCCGGACCACTGCGCGATGTGCTCCGCGATCGTCTCGCTCGTGACCTTGGACAGCGCGTACGTCGTGGCGGGCAGCGGGAAGTGCGACTCGTCCACGGGCGCGTAGCGCGGCGCGACTCCCTCTCCGCCGGGGAACTGCTCCCGGCCGCCGCCGAACGGCAGGCCAAGCGTCGTCTCGCTCGACGCCCACACGACTTTCGTGAGGCCGAGGGCCGCCGCCGCGTGGAACACGTTGAAGTTCATCGATACGTTGTCGTTGAACGTGACGGCCGGCGTCGTGCGGCCGGGCGCCGGGATGTTCGCGAGGTGGACGATCGCGTCGGTGCCGCGGAGGACTTCGGTGGCCTGGCCGTAGTCGGTGAGGTCGGCTTTCAGCACGCCGCCGGCGAGGTCGCCGGGGCCTACCGCGGTGTCGGTCGCCACCACGTCGTAGCCGTGCTCGCGCAGATCGCGGACCGCTGTCCGGCCCGCCTTCCCGGTGGCTCCCGTCACGCAGACCCGTCGTGCTGTAGTCATCGTCATGCCTCCAAGATGCCTGTCAGGAAATCGTTGCGGAACTTGCCGCCGGGATCATAGGTATTCGCGAGACGCGTGAAGTCCGCGATTCGCGGATAGACGTCGCGGACCCGCGCCGCGGGGAGCGTGAACAGCTTGCCCCAGTGCGGGCGCGGCCGGAACGGGGCGAGACGGTCCTCGATGTCCGGGAGCAGCCTCGCGACCGCGACGGGATCGTTGCGCCAGGTGAAGTGGAACGCCACCGTGTCACGCTCGTACGCCGGGCTGAGCCAGAGTTCGTCGGCGGCGATGGTCCGGAACTCGGACACCAGGACAAGTTCGGCTATCCGGGGAGCGAGGTCGTCCAGGGACGCGAGCGCGGGTACGGCGGCGTCGCGGGGCAGCAGGTACTCGGACTGCAGTTCATCGCCCGCGCTCGGCGTGAACTCGGCGCGGAAGTGGGGGAGCCGATCATGCCAGGGGCCCGCGACGCCGCCCTGCGCGGTGGTGAACTCGGTCGGCATCCCCGGCACCGGGTGCCGCTGCCGGCCGGCGAGACGGGCCCCGTGCCAGACGTTAGGCGCGGCCCCATCCGGGTGATCCCCCGCCTGTTCCGGCGACACTCGCTTCAGCCACAGCTGGTCGAAGATTCCAGGATCCCGCCAGGTGGTGAACGCGCTCACGCTGTAGGCGCTGGCGAAGATCGCGTCGAAGTCCCCGGTGAGCGCGGCGCGCGGCAAGTCGTCGTACACCCACTGGCGGACCGCGAACGACGGGACCAGACGGAGCGTGAGACCCGTCATTATCCCGAACGTCCCCATGCCTACCGCCGCGGCGTTTACCTCGCCGGCCGGGACCCGGACGTGGTCTCCGCCGGCGGTAACCAGGTCGATTCCGGCCACCGCGGTGGCGAGCGATCCGTTGCCGTCACCGGAGCCATGCGTGCCCGTGGCGGTCGCGCCGGCGACCGTGACGTGCGGCAGGGACGCCAGGTTCGCGAGGGCGAACCCGTGGGCCTGCAGGCGCGGCGCGAGGTCGGCGTAGCGGATGCTGGCGCTGACCTTCACCGTGGACCGCGCCGAATCGATCTCGATCTCGCGCGGCATGTCGTCCAGCGTGACCAGCGCGCCCGCTGAGTCGGCCACGGCGCTGAACGAGTGACCGGCGCCCACCACGCGAATCTTCGGATTGCGCGCGACCAGGACGCGTAGCTCGTCTTCCGATCGCGGACGGAGAAGGGATGAAGCGGCGAAAACGACGTTACCCGCCCAGTTCGTGATCGTCACCAGGAAACGTTATCGTGCCGCTTGCCCGTTCCGCATTAGGTGTGATGATTAGGCCTTAATGCTGATTGCAGGCCGGCGCCGCAGCTGCGGCCCTCCGGAGCGCTCGTGATCCGCCGCAACCGAACGATGTCGCGCGTGTTTCGTAATGGTTTCATCCTGTCCGGCCCAACTGTCCCGGTTGTTCCGCAGTCCCGGTTGCCCCGCTGTTACGGTTGTTATGTGCCTACGTTTACTGAGACGGCAGACCGCATTACCATCGACGAGCTCCGCCGCCACGGCAGCGTGAAGTGGACGAAGGGCGGCCCGGATGTCATCGGCGCCTTCATCGCCGAGATGGACTTCGGCGCCGCACCGGCAATCGAGACGGCCCTGCGCGAGGCGGTCGCGCGCGCCGAGTTCGGCTATCTGCCGCTTCACCTGGCCACCGAGCTGGCCGAGGCATTCGCGAACTGGCAGCTGGTCCGCCACGACTGGCCCGTTTCCCCCGAACGAACCCGGCTTCTCCCCGATGTCGTCAAGTGCCTCGAGGCGACCATAACGGTGTTTTCCCGGGCCGGCTCCCCGGTGATCCTGCCGACCCCGGCCTACATGCCGTTCCTGACGCTGCCGGGTCATCTCGGCCGGGAGATCATCGGCGTGCCGATGGCGCGGGACGGCGACCGGTACGTCCTGGACCTCGACGGCATCGACGCCGCCTTCAAGGCCGGCGGGAACCTCCTGGTGCTGGTCAACCCGGCCAACCCGGTCGGCCGGGTGTACACGGCTGAGGAACTGGCGGCGGTCGCCGAGGTCGTTTCCCGCAACGGCGGGCGCGTGTTCGCCGACGAGATCCACGCGCCGCTCGTCTACCCGGGCTGCCGGCACATCCCGTACGCGTCGGTCTCCGACGCCGCCGCCGCGCACACCATCACCGCGACGTCGGCGTCCAAGGGCTGGAATCTCCCGGGCCTGAAGTGCGCGCAGCTCGTCCTCGGCACTGACGCGGACGTCGCGGCGTGGGCCGAGACTGGCGAATTCTACGAGCACGGCACGAGCACCCTCGGGGTGCGCGCGAGCATAGCCGCCTACACCGACGGCGGTGACTGGCTGTCCGATGTGGTGTCCTACCTCGACGGGAGCCGGTCCCTGCTGGCGGACCTGCTGACCGCCCACCTGCCCGGTGTCCGGTACCGGCCGCCGGAAGGCACCTACCTCTCCTGGCTCGACTGCCGTGATCTCGGCATCGACGGCAGCCCCGCCGAGTTCTTCCTTGACAAGGCCAGGGTGGCGCTGACCGACGGCGCCGCGTGCGGCGACGCGGGCCGTGGCTTCGCCCGGCTCACGTTCGCGACGCCGCGCCCGATCCTGAGCGAGATGATCCGGCGGATGGGCGAGGCGCTGTCCGCTTAACGGCGCGGTGATCTGGGCCTGCGACGCGGACTTGTCTCCGGCGGGGCGTCGAACTAGCCCATGGACTTCGCGGCGTCGAGGGACTCGCGGATGATGTCCGCGTGGCCCGCGTGCTGCGCGGTCTCTGAGATGATGTGCATCAGCGCGCGGCGGGCGCTCCAGCGGGCGCCGGGCTCGAACCAGGGCGCTTCCGGCAGGGGGTGCTCGATGTCCAGGTCCGGCAGCGTCCGGACCAGGTCGTCAGTTTTCCCGGCTGTTTCCGCGTAGTCGGCGAGCACGCCGTCGAGTGTCTCGCCGGGCAGCAGCTTGAACCCGTCGGCGCGCCGCGCCCAGTCCTCGGGCGTCATCTCGCTGAACCCGCGCTGCGCCGATGTGCCGTTGACGATGAAGTCGGCCCAGTTGCGCTCGACGCCCGCGACGTGCTTGATCAGCCCGCCGAGGCAGAGTTCGCTCACGGTGGTGCGCTGTCTGGCCTGGTCGTCGGTGAGGTCACGGGTGGTGTGACGGAGGAAGTAGCGCGCTTCGGCCAGCATGGCCAGCAGGTCTGTTCTTTCGTTTCCGCTCATGACACCTACGCTAGGGGCAATAGCGGCCACTTTCTGACCTCTATGGCCTGGCATGCTAAATGCATGGCGAACACCAGCTCCCGGACGCTCCGCCTGCTGTCCCTGCTGCAGAACCACCGCTACTGGCCAGGCGCCGAGCTGGCCGAGCGCCTTGACGTGTCGCCCCGGACTCTCCGCCGCGACGTGGATAGACTCCGCGAGCTCGGCTACCCGGTCCAGGCGCACCGCGGCGTGGACGGCGGCTACCAGCTGGCCGCGGGCGCGGCGCTGCCGCCGCTCGTGATGGACGACGAGGAGGCGGTGGCGGTTGCCGTCGCCTTGCAGTCGGCTGCCGCGTACTCCGCCGTAGCGGGCGTCTCCGAGTCTTCGGTGCGGGCGCTGGCGAAGATCGCGGCGGTGATGCCGGCCCGGCTCCGCCGCCGCGTAGAGGCGCTGACGGCGATGACCGTGCCCGCGACCTGGGGACGGGGCGGCGGCGATCCCGCGGCCGCGGTGGATCCCGCCACCCTGACCGCGATCGCCCTCGCCTGCCGCGACGCCGAGCGCATCCGCTTCCCTTACACCTCAGCTTCCGCCTCCGACACGCGCGCCGCGTCCGCGCAGCGGCACGTCGAACCGCACCGGCTGGTGCCGCTCCGCGGCCGCTGGTACCTCGTCGGCTACGACCTCGATCGCGGCGACTGGCGCACGTTCCGCCTCGACCGGATGACGGCCCCGCCACAAGCGACCGGCGCTCGTTTCCGCCCCCGCGAACTGCCCGCCGCCGACGCCGCCGCATTCGTCCGGGCAGGTATCGACCGTGTGTCCGCCGCCCACGAGGTGGAGGTGCTGATCGACGCAGGGACCAGCGTCGTTAAAGAGAAGATTGGCCGTTGGGCTTCGGTGGAATCTGCCGGTGACAACCGCTGCCGCTTCCGGATGACCACAGACTCGCTCGACTGGCCGGTCTTCGCCCTCGGCGTCGTGGGGGCCGACTTCGAGGTCGTCTCGCCGCCCGAACTGCGCGCCCTCGTCGCCGACTGGGGCCGCCGGTTCAGCAGGGAAACTCAGCGGTCAGGAACGCCCGGCCCGCCGTCACCTCCAGCGTGAATCGCGCGTCCGGGCAGCAGGTTGCCTCGGCCGCGATCAGTGCCGCCGCGGCAGGGATCATGGCGGGTTCCAGGGTGAGCCGGAGGACGGCGCCGTCTCGTTCCGCCGACAGGGCCGTCGTGGCCAGTGCACGCCACTCACCGACCCGGCAGGCCAGTTCGTCGTCGTCCAGTGTGCACCCGTCCGGGCGCGAACTCACGTCGTCGGGCGCGGGAGCGAGGGCCCCCGCGCAGGCGCAGTCCGCGTGGCACCGTCCGGAGCCGGGCTCGCGTGCCGTCAGCCGGCCGAACGCGGATTGTGCCTGCTGACGGGAAGCCGCCAACTCGGCCATCTGGTCGTTCAGCCGCACTGTCCGGGCGGCCAGGTGCTCCCGCAGCAGGGCATGCGCGTCCTGACAGCTGCTTCCGCTGCTTCCGCTGCTTCCGCGCCAGGCGGTGACCACGCTCGTGATCTCGCCGAGGCTCATCCCGATGCTCTTGGCCCGGCCGATGAGGGCCAGATCCTCGATCGCGGAATCGTCGAACACGCGGTAGCCGTTCCCGGCCCGCCGGGCCGCCGGCAGCAGTCCCGCGCGCTCGTAGAAGCGGACCGTGGACGCATTCACCCCGGCGCGTGCCGCGAGTTCGGAGACCCGAAGACCTGTCATGCTTGCCAGCGTAAACATCGAACCCAGGTTCAAGGTCAAGCGCAAGGGCGGCCGGCGGGCACAATTGGCGCATGAAGCTGGATCTCGACGCAGCCCGTGACCGCACCATCCCCGACGTCCTGCCCAGTCCCGGCGACGAGTTCCACGTCCTGTTCTGCGGCATCAACCCCGGACTGTACTCGGCGGCTACCGGCTGGCACTTCGCCCGGCCCGGCAACCGGTTCTGGCCGGCGCTGCATCTGTCCGGTTTCACCCCGGGCCAGGTGGACCCGAGCGAGCAGGACCAGATCCGGAACTACGGCCTCGGCATCACCAACGTCGCCCCGCGCGCCACCGCCCAGGCGGCGGAACTGACCGATGCCGAACTCCGCGAGGGCGGCGCACGTCTGGCCGATCTCGTCGAGCACCGCCGCCCGCGCTTCGTCGCCGTCGCGGGCATGACCGCGTACCGAACGGCATTCGCGCGCCCCCGCGCCGCCGTCGGGCCGCAAACCGAGATGCTCGGCTCCTCACACCTCTGGATTCTCCCGAACCCCAGTGGCCTCAACGCTCAATGGACACTACCTCGCATCACCGGGGCGTTCCGTGAGCTGAAGGAGGCCGTAGGTGAGCACTGATAATGAGGTGCAGGGGCCTAGCGTCACGGAGCAATGGGCTCGCGTTCCGGGTCTAGAACGCTGAGGATGGGTCCACGACAGCAACCTATAACTTTCTGGCCAAAAAATTTTAGGTTGACGCGTTGGTTCCAACGAAAGTTGTAGCTGACGAGTCGGTGTGGCTGAGAGTATGCACGCTGACAAGACAGGCAACCGGTGATCGGCGTCGCGAGCCAAAGCTGGGCAGGATGCCCGGCGCTGTGGAACTCGTGTTAGGGCGTCCTATGAGCTGTACGGGCCGTGCACTTAGGGCCGTCGAGATCGTGCCGATAACAGCGTGGATACGCTGAGCGATGTTCTGAGTCTGAGCTGTATCCGTCCGGAGAACGCCCCCGGCCCGCATGGAGGATGACATGCCTCGGCTCAGGCAGCGGCCAGCGCTCACCCTGGCTATCGTTGCGATCACGGTGGCTGCCAGCGCCATAGTGGTGTCCTCGCCAACGGCGCTCGCGCAACTCGAGCGGACGCCAGCCGGATCGCAGCACAAACCACTGCTTTCACACCACCGGCTTGACAACCTTCCTCTTACGATGGTTTCCGCGGAAACGTTCGCGCAATTGCGTGAGGCGTTTCCGCGGAAACGCGAGCCGACCTGAAAACGCTAGCGGATGGCGCCATCGCGCCCTCGTGCCGAGGAAGCGATGACGCCATCGCCAATCGAATTAATTGATGCTCAGGAGGAGCTTTCCCACGTGTCGGAGAAGGAACTGCCGCCGATGGTCAGCGGTCCGGGCTGCGCCTCGACATTGCCGGAGCTGTCGATCATGACGATCTCGTCATCGGGGAACGTGGAGATCACACCGGAGGCGGAGCCTTCGTCCACGGTCGAGTTGGTCAGCGTCCAGGTGCCGAAGTCCGTCAGCGGGTAGATGCCGCCGCCGCCGCTGGGGGCCTCAGCGATCCACTCGGCGCTGCCGTTGTCGCAGTCCGAGCAGCTCTGCGTCGTGGAGATGTCGTTCGCCGGGTGTGTGTTGTCGAGGACGGTGAGCAGGTAGTTCGAGCCGTTCGCGTTTACCGAAGCGGTAATCAGGTCGCCTGGCTCCACCGATCCGCCAACGATCTGGACGGCGTTAGTCGGGTACATCTCCCACCACGAGTACTGGTAGGCAGTGCCCTCATAACATTCGATCAGCGTGCCGTCCTGCTCGACGGTGCCGTCGTTGTAGCCGTCGATGCCGACCCAGAACGCGGCAAGCGTCAGCTCGCTGCCGCAACTCGCGGAAGGCTCGGTCCAGGATCCGCTGACCTCGTTGTAGCCGCTGCCGGTGTCCGCGTACCCGGACCAGTTATAAGTCTCGACTACCGACTGGCCGTCGATCTTCTTCGAGAGGTGGGCCGCCCGGTGGACCGTGCCGTGCTGCCCGATGTCCAGGTCCTTGATCGCCGCCTTTGCGATCGCGGTGGCCGCCGCCGGAGCGGAGTGGGTAGTGCTCGCCCCGGCGGCGGCGCCCAGGCCGGTCATCAGGCCAAGCGCCAGCAATACCGCGGCGAGCGGATAGAGAAGAAGTTTGCGGAGATGTTTGGTCATGCGGGAACCTCCGATGCGCGTGCGGTCGCGGGTGGAATTCCGCTGTGCCATGACGATAACTTTTATTGGATTAGGCGGCAATAATATGGTGAATGATGATAATTATGATTTGACTGGGTACGGCGGATCTCTGAGAGTCAGGCCGGT